>JBGTIH010000077.1:0-52592 GCA_041745765.1 Pyrinomonadaceae bacterium
AATTGGACAATTTTGTAAATCGCAAAGGTCAAACAAGTTTGTTCAAAAGGAAATACAAGTCTAAAGTAGGACATTTTTCCGTAGTTTTCCATAAAAAACGCTACTTTGTGAAAAAAAGTATTTATAATGCGTTCGCCCTAAACGGAAGATGTTTTTTAAGACATTCATCTTTTTTTCGGTTAAAATAGATTAACAAACCAGATACAGGGAGAGTGCGAAATGAAAAGACAAATTTTAATTTTGTTGGTATTAGCAATCGTTTCCGCCGTGAATGCTCAAACCGAACAACGCGGCAGACGTTTTGGCAAATGGTCAATGCCGGTTAATCTCGGACCACCGGTAAATTCGGCTGCCAATGAAAATTCGGCGGTATTGTCGAAAGATGGTTTAACTTTGTATTTTTCATCTGACCGCGCCGGTTCGGAAGATATCTGGTTTGCCAAGCGCAAAAGTATTAAATTTAATTGGGAAGAGCCGATCAATCTTGGCAAAATTGTCAATTCCGATTCGGTGGACAGATTGCGGAGCATTTCTTCCGATGGACGAATTCTTTTGTTCCAGAGTAACCGCTTGATCGGAAGTCAGGGCGGAACCGATATTTGGGCAAGCACCCGAAACGACCCGAATAATGATTTCGATTGGAGTGCGCCGGCCAATCTCGGCTCGGTTATCAACACAGCGCAGAATGAAATTGCCGCTAATTATTTGTTTGCCCGGCAAAGACTCAATCCTCAGTTGTTTTTTTCAAGTGTTCGTCCCGGTTCGATGAACAATTCGCCTGATATTTATATAAGCGAAATATTCTCAGACGGAACTTTTGGTGCGCCTGTCAATGTTTCCGAACTGAACAGTTCTTATACGGAAGCGTGTTTTTGGGTGCGGGAAGACGGTTTGGAGATATTTTTCAGTTCAACCCGTACGGCTTTGAATAATGATTTGGATTCCTTTGATTTATGGACTTCGACGCGTTCGGGCATTTATGACAATTGGTCGCCGCCTGTTCGCTTGACATCTAACACGCCTGACAATCGCGATGTCGGTCCGTATCTGTCGGCAACTTGGACAACGATGTATTTTACGTCAAACCGCAGCTTTAGCGGAGGATTGGGCGGAACCGATATTTATGTAATGACACGACGGCGTTTGTTAGGGAGTCAATAAGATTAGTTAAATCTTCCACCAACTTTTGATCACTTCGGCAAATCGCGCATCCGAACGCAATGAATCGAAAGTCGGGTCAACCGTGATTTGGGCAGCAAAAAGTCTTTCGAGCGGCATTTCTTTTGCCAGATATTCCAAAGCCTTTTCCTTTTCGCCGAGTCGTGCGGCAAGCGAAGCGATTTCGCCGAAGTTTTTGCCGTCCGCTTTTTGTTCGGCAAGTTCGAGTCGCCGCCGCAGAACGCCTTGCCAGCCTGCTTCGGCAAAGATTTTTTTCCACGCTTCGATTTGCGGTTTTTCTGCTTTTTCGATAATCAAAAACCATTCGAGCGCATTTTCGTAATCGCCTTTCATTTCATAACTTACGGAAATATACCCGGCTTGTTCCACGTCCGTTTCATCGAGTTCGCGGGTTTGTTTTATCTGCGCGATTGCTGCGTCGTATCGGCTGGCGTAGAACAAAGCGCGTCCGATTTGTTTCTGCGTAAAAAGCGATGTCGGATCGAGGTCAAAGGCGGTTTTAAGCTCTCTGATTGATTCTTCGCCGCGCCCGATATTTGTCAAAAATACACCGTAAAAACGATGAGCAGGTGCTGAATTGGGATCTAATTCAATCGCCTTTCTAAGTGATTCTTCGGCGGCGGTTTGAGTCCATTGGCACGAATGCTGATTCATTCCCAAAATCGAATAAGCATCTGCCAGATTCGCGTCTAAACTCAAGGCTTTTTGCGACATTTCGAGGGCTTTTTCGCAATGAAACTGAGCGTCGCCGCCGTTGACTTTGACGGTCGTGTGCGCGTAGGCGAGTCCGGCGTAACCTTCGGCAAAATTCGGATCGAGCATGACCGCATTTTCAAAATCCGTAACCGCTTTTTCGGCATCTTCGCGGCGGCGTTTGTCAGTCAGATTGATGCCGTGCATATAAAGCTGAAATGCTTCTTCGTTTGCCGTGCCGCGTCTTGCGGTGAAATTAACGGGTGCGAGATTCAATTTCGCCAGCAAATCCTTGCTGATTTTTGAAACAATCACATCTCCGGCGGCAAATCTGTCCGCCACAGCCGCTTCGTAGCTGAAAGCTTCCTCAACGGTGCCGCTGCTGACGTTGTGTAGTTCCGAAGTAATCAGAAGCCTTCCGCCTTTGACCAGATAATTCGATTCGAGAACATAATCGGCTTTGAGTTTTTTCCCGATGGCGACCGAATCTTGTTTGGAATCAGTGTAATGTTTTATGGTGCTGAAGCCTCTGACTTTTAAGTTTTTCGATTGATTTAGCTGATTTATCAGTAACATTGCAAAACCCAAATCATTTGCTTCATCACGGTTGTCTTCGCTAACCGGATTAAAGGGCAAAACGGCGATTATCATCTGATTTCCCGAGCCTGATGTGCTTCTAGAATTCCAAACCAACAGAAAAAAAGACACGAGAGCCGCCGCCAGCAAAACCGCGAAACCGGCAAGTAAAAATGGTTTTGAGTTTTTTTGAGTCGTGCGCGGTATGAGATTTGGCTTGATGCTGTCGGTTTCGGCAGACGGAGCAATTTCTTCATCTACTTCCGCGACAAACCGATAACCTTTAGTCGGCACGGTTTCAATAAACTTATTGCCGTTGCTATCTTCGCCGAGCGTTTTGCGAAGTTTGTGAACAATGCGCGGAATATTCGCTTCTTCGACAAATGAATCCGCCCAAATCAATTTCAGCAGTTCATCTTTTTCAACCAAATGCCCGCGCCGCTCGACCAACGCAACCAACACGTCAAAAGCCTTCGGTGTAAGCGCAACCGCTTCCGTTTCGTTGAATAATTGACGCTCTCCGACATCGAGCCGAAACGACTTGAATTTATAGAAATGTTTCTCCGCGCCGTTCAATTCACACTCCGAGAAATTTAGGAGAAAACTAGGAAAATTTTCCAAAGACATAAAAACCTCCGACGTTTATTGTGGAATCTACATGGTGCAAAACGTTGGTTGTTTTAATGCTTTGGCTGAATAAGCTAAATATCAACTGCATTATAGCAACCGACGCCATATAAGGCAAAAATATTTCTGAACGGTTTTTGTCCAAATGACACGCTAAATAAGTGAAATATTAAAATTTACCGCAATTTGAGATAAGGAGAAATTTATGAACAAGATAAGATGTACAAAAAATTACTTTTACACCGCTATTTTATTGTGCTTTTCAATTACGGCTCACGCTCAATCCGTATTAAATGAACCGATTTTTGATGATAAAAAGTCGGTTAAATATGATTTCGTCCTCGCGCCGCAAGTTAATGTCGCTAACACGGAAGAACTTTACTCAGCCGTCAACAATCCGGCAAACGCGGGTAATCAGATCGTTTTGGCGGCTGGAGTTTATACGCTTTCGGTCAACGATTCGAGCGGCGCGGCGCGTCCGAACGGCGGACGATTGGAATTGCAGGAAAATATGGCTATACGCGGCGCGGCGGGAAATCGCGGCGCGGTGGTGATTGATGCGATAAATCTTCCGGCAGGTTCATATAACGGAGATGTTCCGAATTCGGGCGCGATCAGAACGGGCAGGGGAACGAATGCGGTTGAATGGCTGACGGTCAGAAATTCCGGGGTCGGCGGCGCGGGAGTTATTGTTCATCTGAGCGCGCCCGGAACGGCTTACGTTCGCATCGCCCACTGCATTTTAACCGGCGGTCATCGCGGAATTGACATCCGCAATATTGCCGGCGGTGCGACGGGCTATCTCATCGAAGCGGAAATCGTTGACAACGACCTTCACAACAATCGAATCTCGTCGGCGACGGGTCTGCGGATCATCAACACGCAGGGCGTAAGCGGCAATGTTATTAACGCTTATCTGAGCGGCAATCGAATGTTTGCCAATCAGCAAGGTCTTATCGTTGAAAACATCGGTTCGACCAACGGCGCCATCGTTTCGGTTTATTCTTCCGGCGACCGTTTTTTTGAGAACGGCGGCGGCGCGACTATCGGCGGCGCGCTCGGTCCGACGAATAACAGCACGGTCAATTTCACGGCAGTCGGCGCGGTTTTTGAAAACAACAACGGTTTTACCGATTTTTATCGCGGCGGTCTGAATGTCGCGGGCAGCGTGAGCTTTCCGATGCCGAACGGCGGCTCGAACAACACCGCCAATGTAACTTTGCGAAACTGCCGGTTTGCCAACAATCAAGTCACCGACCTTGCCGCATACGGCGCGAGTTCGATGCCGGTAACTATCGGACCTTCGGGTGCAAACAACCGCACCAACGTCCGATTATTCGGCACACCGACAGCAAACATTATCAAAGCCGATAGCGACCCCGCGAATCCTGCCGGAATGAATTCCGTTTTAGTTACCAGACCAACCGCTTTTGATTACGACGGCGACGGACGCGCCGATTTGTCGGTTTTCCGTCCGTCCGACCAAACTTGGTATATCAACCGCGCTTCGGGCGAATATAACGCCGTGCGCTTTGGTTTGGCAACCGATAAATTTGCGCCCGCCGATTACGACGGCGACGGCAAAACAGACATCGCTGTTTATCGGGACGGCGTTTGGTATTGGCTTAACAGCTCAAATAATCAGTTCAACGCATTTCAATTCGGTGTAGCGGGCGACATTCCGCAGCCTGCTGATTTTGACGGCGACGGACGCGCCGAACTCGCCGTCGTGCGGGACCGCTGGTATGTCCAAAATCTGGCAAACGGACTCATTTCCGTGCGGGAAGTCGGTTGCCCTGTTGCTGACATTATCAAGCCGATGGTCGGCGATTACAACGGCGACGGACGCGCTGATTATGCCTTGTATTGCATTTATGCCGGAAACACATCGGAATGGGAAATTCAATATAGTTCGGGAGGATCTGCCTATTATTCTTTCGGCATCAACTTTGACATACCCGTTCCGGCGGATTATGACGGCGATGGCAAAACCGATCCGGCGGTTTTCCGTCCGTCCACCGGTGATTGGTATATCCGCAACAGCGCGGACGGCAAGACTCAAATCGTTAATTGGGGAATCAATTCGGACAAATTAGTTCCGGCAGATTACGACGGTGACGGCAAAGCCGATATTGCGATTTTCCGCGAAGGCGTTTGGTGGATTCGCCAAACCACCGGCGGAATGTCGGTTCAACAATTCGGTTTGGCAAACGATAAACCTGTTCCGGCGGCTTATATGCCTTAAAAAAAGGATTCAGTCAAAGATGACTGGGAACAAACGCTTCGGGTCGTGAAAGAAGAAGCCCTAGTCCGGCTCGAAGCGCACTATAAAAATAGCGGGCTTTGATTTTAGAGAATTAAAAGGAGAAAAAAACTGATGTGTAAAATAAACAAAAACAACCTGAATCGACTTGTCTGCCGGTTCATCGCCGCTTCGATTTTGCTCTTTGCCGTGATGACGACGGTTCAGGCGCAGGATGAAAAAACGACCGTCCCGCTCATACCGGGTGAGGACGTAGTTTTGCAGTGGAATCGCGTTCTGGCGCAAACCATCGCCATTCCCGGAGCGCATCCGCCGACCATTCTGGGGCAGCGGAGTTATGCGATGATGCATCTGGCGATGTTTGATGCCGTGAATTCGATCGACGGCAGATACACGCCTTATTTAACCGAAGTTCGCGGCACTCGTAACGCTTCGCTGGAAGCTGCCGCCGCGCAAGCCGCGCACGATGTTTTGGCGGCTTTATATCCAAGCCAACAAACTACCTTTGAAATGGAATTATCCAATTCGTTGATCGGAATTCCGCCGAACAGAGCTTTTCAGGGCATTCGGGTCGGAAAGATCTGCGCCGAACGAATTCTGGCAAATCGCGCCAACGACGGTTGGACGACTGCGCCGCCGCCTTACGTTTTGCCTTTGACGCCGGGTAATTGGCAGCCGACACCGCCCGCCAACGCCGCCGCCGTCTTTACGCATTTTCCGGCAGTGATCCCGTTTGCGCTGACGCAAAACACGCAATTTTTGCCCGCGCCGCCGCCCGCTATGTCGAGCGCGGAATATACGGCGGATTTTATTGAAGCCAAAGAACTCGGTTCGGCGACCAGCACGACGCGCACCGCCGACCAGACGCAAGCCGCACAGTTATGGGCAAGCGGTCCTGCGGCTGACACGCGCTACACGAATCTGGTTCGCAATCTTGCCTTGAGCTACAATAATTCAACGGTGGAAAATGCGCGTCTGTTCGCGCTCGTCTATCTTGCTTCGCACGACACTTTGCAAACCACGTTCACGAGCAAATTCATTTACGGTTTGTGGCGACCCGTAACGGCGATTCGCCGCGCCGACGAAGACGGCAACCCGAACACCATCCAAGACGTAAATTGGACATCGCTGATTGCCGCGCCGCCGTATCCGGCTTACGCGGGCAACGCGGCTGGAGCAAGCATATCGCTGGCAACAATGCTGACGCTGTTTTTCGGACGCGACGACATCGCTTTTCAGATTAATTTCGGCGGCACACCGAATGTGATTCGCAGTTATTCGAGCTTTTCGGCTCTCAGTAACGAAGTTTCGCGCAGTCGGGTCTACGGCGGAATTCATTTTAATTTCGACAACACCGCCGGACAATCGGTCGGTCGCAACGTGGCAAATTATGTGTTTTTGAATTATCTCAAACCGCGCGACTGTAATTTGTAATCAATTTAACGTCTTACTTTGAATTGAAAAGCATCGCCGTGAAAAGCGATGCTTTTTTAGATCAACCTCGCCGATTTTTTACAAATTAAAGTTCAAATTTCTCCGGCGATGCTTTGAACGCCATCAACCAATCTTTCGATTTCCTCGCTTGTCGTATAGCAAGCGATTCCAGCGCGAACCAAACCGTCATTCTGCAAACCGAGTTTTTCGATGACCGTCATCGCGTAAAAATCGCCGTGCGAGGTGAAAACACCGCGCCGTGCGAGTTTTTCGGAAACACTTTGCGCCGGGAAAGCTTTGACGGTAAAAGCGATCGTCGGCGTGCGGCGTGCTTCGGGATTTTGCCCGTAAAGCGTTACGCCTTCGATTGCCGATAAGCCTTCCCACAGAGTTTTAAATAAATTTTTCTTGCGCGAATGGATTTCCGTAAAAGTATTTTGCAATTTTTCGCGGCGCGTTTCGCCCGATGAGAGGGAAGCGAGAAAATCTACGCAAGCGCCCGCGCCGGCGATTGATTCGTGGCTTTGCGTTCCGGTCTCCATACGTTCGGGCGCGAAATCGGAGGCGGGCTTGAGTTTCGGAAAATCAATCGTTTCCAATAATTCCTTGCGCCCGTAAAGCACTCCGATGTGCGGACCGTAAAATTTATACGCCGAACACGACAGAAAATCACAGCCGAAATCCTGTGTGTCAATAAGTTCGTGCGCCGCGTAATGAACCGCATCCACAAACGAAAGCGTGCCGTTTTCTTTAGCTAAATGACAGGCGCGCCGGACATCGGAAATCGTCCCGATCGCGTTTGAAGCCGCGCCGATTGCCAAAAGCCGCGTTTTCGCATTCAAAAGATTTTCGAGTGTTCCAAAATCCAAACTGCCGCTTTCAATGTCCAGCGGCACAACGCGAATCTTTACGCCGAGCTCTTTTTCCAATGAACGCCACGTATCAATATTCGCGTGATGGTCGAGCTCGGTGACGATAATTTCGTCGTCCGCCGAAAAATTTCTGCCAAGTGCGCGCGCCAGATGAAACGTCAGCGAAGTCATATTTTGACCGAACACGATTTCATCAGCCGAAGCATTTAAAAAATCGGCGAGCGCCGCCCGCGAATTTGCCAGAATCTCGTCGGTTTCATTGCTCGTCGGATAAGACCAATGAGTGTTCGCATTGTGATTAAAAAGATAATCGGTCATCGTTTCGACCACGACGCGAGGAACTTGCGTTCCGCCCGGACCATCGAAATAAGCCACGGGAAAGTCGTTATAAAGGCGATTTATAGCCGGAAAATTAGCGCGAATTTCTTCTGTTGAAACCGTTTTGTTTTGTGTCATAAATATTGTGGTTTGGCAGATTGGACAAAGCCGCCGCCGTGAATTGTTAAAGTATTAATCAAATCAAAATTCCTGATGCCGGAGAAACATATTTGCTTCATTTTGCAGAAAAAATATCAGCTTGACCTGTTTGATTAGTGTATTCCCGGCGAGAAATTCTTTGATTGCGCGGGAGACGGTTTTGGCGGCTTCGTCTTTCGGATAGCCGTAGGCACCGGTCGAGATTGCCGGAAATGCGATGGTTTCAACGTTGTTTTCAATAGCAATTTGTAAGGAATTTTTGTAGCAATCGGCAAGTTGCGCGGCTTCGTTTTCCTTGTCAATTCCGCGGATCGGTCCGACCGTGTGGATGACGAATTTTGCCGGAAGTTTCCCTCCGGTCGTGATGACGGCTTTGCCGGTCGGCAAGCCTTTCGGATATTCGTTTTTTCGGATTTCCTCACAGGCTTTCATTATTTCCGCGCCGCCCGCTTCGTGAATCGCGCCGTCAACGCCGCCGCCGCCGAGCAGAGTCGAATTGGCGGCATTAACAATTGCGTCAACTTTTTTCTGCGTAATATCACCGATTTTGACCAGCACTTTTCCATCTAAAAATTTATTTTCCATAATTTAATTCACAAGTTCGACACGGATTTCATCAAACATCGCCTGTCTTTGCAAGGTTTCGGCGAGCTTTTCGGCTTTCGGGCGATTCAGTAAAACCTGCGCGTTCGGACAGGTGATTTCATAAACACCTTCTTCGAGTTCGGCGATTTCCAGATCGCTTAATGAAATGCGGTTTGTCACGCGGATGTCTTCGAGATTATTAAAACTGAATTTTCCGGTTTCTTCGACAAAATCTTCGATAAAAGGGTCTTGTAGAGCGTGTTTGGCTTCGTTTATATCGGCAAAACTTCCCGTTGCGATCAAACGGAATTCTTCTTGTTTCTTCATTCAAACATTTTAACAATTATTCGAGTGATTTTTCCACATCGCCAACATACATAAATTTGTGATGTAGGGCGCAAATCAGTCCGAAAACAAAACCGGAAGCGACCAAGCCGATGGTTAAATAAAACAGCTGTTTATGTAAATTTGCCAGACCGGTCAAATAAACCATTCCGCTTAAAACTATTCCGCCGAAGGCGAAAAGAGCGGGAAGCCAGACGAATTCATACTTAAAAAATCCGGCTTTTAATTTTCTGCTTCTAAAAAATATCGCCTTTATCCGGTCGTAATCCCAACAGACTAAATAAGTTGCGGCGAGAAACATTAAATTCGTGATTAACCACGTTCCCTTAAATCCGACGGAATTTGTCAGAACGGCAATATTTAAAATTATCGGAAAAAATATCAGCGCGCCGAGATGCGCCGTTCGCGGAAAAATCAGCAAAATTGCCGCGATAAGCTGCGCCCAACCGATAAATTCATAATAGAATCCGGTTTGATAAAGCGCGTTAAAATAATGTCCGACCGGATGCGAATCGGGCAGGATCGTAAACGGTTCGCCCATAATTTTTTTAATACTCGGCGGCGTGAAACCGATTGCCAGCAAAATTCTCGTAAATGCCGTAAATATTTGTAAAAAGCGATTTTTCGTTACCGCTGAATGAATGTTGTCCAGCGTTTTTTCTATTTTCATAAAATTATTCCTAAAAAAAATGTTGCCACATTTAAAAGCGTAAAAAATTAAAAATTTGAATCAATTATTACAAAAATGACTTAACGAGTATTTTTGAAAAAATGTTTTTGAAAGTTCAAATAAAAATGCGTCTTTGCGTCCTGGAATTTTATTCTTTATCATTTCAACAAAATCAATCAATAAAAAAACCAAATTGCCAGTTAACGATGAATAAGAAATTTTGCCCGCGAAAGTGCGCTAAAAGGCGCGAAATATGAATAAATTTGAAATTGCTGAAAATTATTTCGCGTTCATTGGCGCACTTTCGCGGGCAAAAAAAACAAAAGTTTTTGTAACTGGCAACTGGGGTTAAAAAGATTAAAAATTTAAGAGGAATTTTATTAGATGAATAAAGGAATTATACCCGTAAAATGGGCGGACACACACGTTTTGATGTTGGATCAGAGACTTCTGCCGACAGAGGAAAAATGGCTGGAACTAAAGACTTTCGGTGAAGTTGCGGATGGAATCCGCGATATGGTCGTGCGCGGCGCACCGGCAATCGGCGTTTCTGCGGCTTACGGAATCGCATTGGGTACGAAAAATTTCGTCGGCACGAATATTGACGATTTAGAAGAAGAACTCGATTACATCTGCGACGTAATGGGCAAAACGCGTCCGACCGCCGTCAATCTTTTCTGGGCGATTGACCGGATGAAACGCGTTTTTAGAAAAGCCAAAGCAGAAGGCAAATCAATCACCGAAATCAAGCAGATTCTGATTCAGGACGCAAAGGATATTCACGAAGAAGACATTGAATCGCAAAGACTTATCGCTGAGTTTGGCGGCGAACTTCTAAATGATAATTCGACCGTTCTGACGCATTGCAATGCCGGAGCTTTGGCAACCGGTGGCGTTTGGGGAACGGCGCTCGGCGTGATTCGCGGCGCGATCAATCAGGGCAAAACGATTTCGGTTTATGCCGACGAAACGCGACCATATATGCAGGGCGCACGCCTGACCGCCTGGGAACTTCTGAAGGACAATATTCCAGTAACTCTAATCGCCGACAATATGAGCGGACACGTAATGAAAAAAGGCAAGATTCACGCCGTCGTCGTCGGTTCGGACCGAATCGCGGCAAACGGCGATGTCGCCAATAAGATCGGAACTTATATGGTCGCGGTTCTGGCGCGGCAGCATAACATTCCGTTTTATGTCGCCGCGCCGCTTTCTACCGTTGATATGAACTGTCCGACGGGCGAGGAAATTCCGATCGAAGAGCGCGATATTCGTGAAATCACGCACGTTCATGACATACAGCTTGCGCCCGAAGGAATTGAGGTCAGCAATTATGCGTTTGACGTTACGCCGAATGAACTGGTTGACGCGATTATCACGGAAAAAGGCGTGGCGCGAAAACCTTATTCGGAAAGTTTGCGTAAGATGTTTGAAGATAAATAATCATTTTGAGTCAAGAGTAAGAATTTAATTGAGCTATACATAGTTTTTCTCTGCGAATTTTGCGTTTCAGCTTGAATACTTACTTTATGCAATTAATTTCACGCAGAGCCGTAGAGATCACAGAGTTTTATAACTTTTGGTTCAAGAAAACTACAAAAAATCACAAAAAAAGGAAAAATATGACAAAATTCAAAAGAATTTCAGCGATGCTGATTGTATTCGGTATTTTAATGCAAACCGCGCCTTTCGCGGCAGCGCAAGTCGGCAAAAATGCCGAAATTAATGAAAGAATTCGTAAAGAAGCAATGGATAATTCAAAAGTGATGAATACAGTCCATTATTTTACGGATGTCTATGGACCTCGTTTGACAGGTTCACCGAAACTGGAAAGAGCGGGCGAATGGGCGGTTAAACAAATGAAGGAATGGGGCTTTGACCGCGCTGAACAAGAACCCTGGAATTGGGGACATCCGGGTTGGGAATCTGATCGGGCTTCCGGTTTTATTACCGCTCCGGTCAAAGATTCGCTGGTTTTTGAAGTTTTAGCCTGGACACCAAGCACCAAAGGCGCGGTAAAATCACAGGCGATGCAGATGGAAATTCCGCGAGTCAGATTAAACGACGATCCGCGCTGCATCCGCAATCCGACGCAGGAAGAATTAACCGCTTATTTTGCCAAAACCGATGTCAAAGGGAAAATCGTTCTGATCGGAACGCCGAACAATCCCGGCGTAAATTTCGATCCGCCGGCAAAACGCCTCGATGCCGAAGCGATCAGCCGCCGAACGATTCAGAGACCGGGATTGCCAGTTGTTCAGCAAAATCCGTGTCCTCAAGTTACGGTAAAACCCTTGAATTTCCGTGAACTCGGTGAACAATTAGACAAGTTTTTATTAGATAACGGCGTTCTTGTCCGCATAAACGATGCGGGACGCGAACACGGACAGATTCGCGCCTTCGGCAACAGCACTTATGATCCGACAAAAGTTGTTCCGACCGTTGTGATGAGAAACGAAGACTACGGGCGAATCTGGCGTTTGATGAACAGCAAAATGACGGTCGAACTGGAATTTGACATTCAAAACAGCATTTATCCGAAAGGCACAACCGCTTATAACACAATCGGCGAAATCGCCGGCAGCGATAAAGCCGACGAAGTGATTATGCTCGGCGGACATCTCGACGCGTGGCACGCGGCAACGGGCGCGACCGATAATGCGACGGGCTGTGCGGTTATGATGGAAGCGGCAAGAATCTTAAAGGCGATCGGCGTAAAACCGCGCCGGACGATTCGTGTTGCGCTCTGGTCGGGCGAGGAACAAGGTCTTTTGGGTTCGCAGGCGTATGTCGAAAAACATTTCGGTTCATTTGAAAATCCGAAACCGGCGTATTCAAAATTCGGCGGATACTTTAATATTGATTCGGGAACGGGACGCGCCCGCGCAATGACCGTTTTCGGTCCGACGGAAGCCGCCGGAATTTTAAATCAAGCCGTGCTGCAGTTTTATGATCTGAGCATCATCGGCGCGACGAACACGAACAGCCGCGGACTCGGCGGCTCAGATCACACATCGTTTAATCAGGCGGGTTTGCCCGGAATCGGCATTTTGCAAGACCCGATTGAATATGGTACGCATACGTGGCACACGAATCTCGATACTTATGAAAGAGTTATTGAAGACGATCTGAAGGCTTCGGCGGCGGTTATCGCCGCGGCGGTTTATGAACTGGCGATGCGCGACGAACTTTTGCCGCGATTATCAAAAGAAAATATGCCGAAACCGCCTCCGGCGCGCAATTAATAAAGAAAATTAATAGGAATGACAGGATTTACGAGGATCAGTAGATCAAAATTTTATTTATCCACAGATGAACACATTTTTTTATAGATTTTTGGTGATTGCATAAAACCATTTAACACTTTACTTAAGATTGTTTCTAGTAAAAATCATCTGTGTTCATCTGTGGACAATTTTTCTTTTGTTTTTCAAATTTAAATCTATTGAGGATAAAAAACAATTATTCCTGTCTATCCAGTTTATCACTTTTAATTTCTTCGGGTTTTTCGCTTCCGTTTTTTTCAAAAATCCAGCCTTTGCGCCAGAAGTAAAAAAGTAATCCGATCGTTACAATGAACATCACACCGAGCGTGATTAAATACCCGTAGCGCGTTTTGAGTTCGGGCATATTCTCGAAATTCATTCCGTAAATCCCCGCGATTAATGAAAGGGGCAAAATAATTGAAGAAAAAATTGTCAGAAATTTGATGACATCATTAGTTTTGTTGGCGATGACGGAAAAATGTATTTCAAAAAGTCCGGCGACCAGATCACGATAGTTTTCCGATAAATCGCTGATTCTTAAAAGATGATCGTATACGTCGCGATAAAAAGGCAAAACATTTTCAGGAATTTGGGGGAATTCGCCGTGTGCGATTCGATAGAGTACGTCCAATTGCCGCGCCGAAATTCGTTTCAAACGCGCCACCGAACGGCGCAGATCCATTATCTCTTCCAAAATCTCATTATTTCCTCGTTTCATCAGAAAAACCCGGTCTTCGAGTTCATTTATGGCATCGTCGAAATCCTCAACAACCGGCATATAGAGATCAATTACTTGATCGAGAATCTGGTGCAGCAGATACGCCGCACCGCGCTGGCACAAATAAGGCGAAGCGCGAATCTGCTCTTTAACCTTTTTTATGCTGCGAAAGCGTTCGATATGAAAGGTAATGACAAAATTTTCTCCAAGATAACAATCGAGTTCCTTGGTGATAAAATTCGCCGAATTCGTTTCATTTTTTACGGCGTGAAGAATGAAATATATGTAATTCGGAAATCCTTCGACCTTTGGCTGATTCCGCGTTTCTATACAGTCTTCGACCGTCAAATGATGAAATCTGAAAGTATCAAGCAAAACGTGTTTAGCCTCTTCCAATTGCTCGATTGTTTCGCCGAGAAAATCAACCCAAATAACCTTATCTTTATCTTTCAAAAGTTCGGGAAGGTCTTTGAATGTAAAGTCTTCTTCAACTGCTTCCATGCCTTTTTTATAAACAAAAATTTCCATTGGATATTTATAATTCCTGCAATATGTCTGACCCTTATTCTAGTCGTAAAGATATTAGACATAATAAATTAACATAAATTTATCAAACAAAAGAGTTTTTTTCTGCGTAAATAAGTATGTTAATCTTAAACTTCAAAAAATATGAGCGAACAAAATGTCACATTGCGCGTGGAAAATGTTACGAAACGCTACGGCGATTTTACGGCTGTCGAAGATTTGAGCTTTAATGTCAAATCGGGCAGAGTTTTCGGTTTCCTCGGTCCGAACGGAGCGGGAAAAACGACGACGATTCGGATGATCGTCGGAATTACTTACCCGGACGAAGGTAAAATCGAGCTTTTCGGCGAAAAAGTTTCGACCGAAATCCAAAACCGTATCGGCTATCTGCCGGAAGAACGCGGGCTTTACAAAAAGATCAAAGTTCAGGAACAGCTGCGCTATTTTGCCGCGCTCAAAGGCGTTTCGCAGACGGAAGCCGACAAACGCATTGATTTCTGGCTTGAAAGAATGGGGCTTTCTGAATGGAAAAAAAAGAAAACGACCGATCTCTCAAAAGGAATGTCGCAGAAAATCCAGTTTATTACAACAGTTCTGCACGATCCCGACCTTTTGATTTTGGACGAACCATTTTCCGGACTCGATCCCGTGAATGTCGAATTTCTGATCGAAGTCATTGCCGAACTCAAAGCGCAGCATAAAACGATTATTTTCTCAACGCATCTGATGGAAACCGCCGAAAGATTGTGCGACGACATTATTTTAATCAATAAATCGCGCAAAGTAATCGGCGGAACGCTGCGCGAAGTCAAGGAAAGTTATGATAAAAATATGATCGCCCTGCGCGCCGTCGGCGGCGAAAATGTTCTGGCAGACAAAAATCTGGTTTCAAACATTATTTCACACGCCGACGAGATGGAAATTCATCTCACCGAAACGGCAGATTCGCAAGATTTACTGAAAAAATTAATTGAATCAGGCGCGACGATTACAAAATTCGAAAAAGTTGAGCCGAGTTTGAATGATATTTTTATTGAAAAAGTAAAAAGTTAAATGAAATTTCACGAAGAATTTTTAACAATTTTAGGTATAAAACGAAATCAGGATAATTTGATTTTGCGGCTAGATGCGAATGATGAATTCGGGGTTGAAGAATATAAACAAACAGTTATCGAAGTAGAATTAGTCAATTGCAAAAATCTACAGTCAGTATTTGAGGAAATCAAGCGATATATTGGTGAACTGATTTGGAATTATGAGTTTTCAGAAAAAGAGCAGAAATTTAAAATCTTGTGGGAAAGCAGCGACGAAATCATAATTAATTGTAATCGAGTTATTGAGACCAGAGATGATTTAACAATTGAAGAATTATTTTTAAAATTTAACTGGTTGGCGAAAAATTATCAAATTGAGAGGAACAGAAGTTCTAAAGGTTGGGGAAAATATCAAAAGCTTCGAGATTTATTGAAAACTGAAATTGCAAATGATTTAAGAAATTGGGAAAAGCGAAAGGCTTTTTTTGAGCAGAATGTACCTGAGCAAGTTGAAAAAGCTAAAGCAGTAATAAAACTTTGCCACAAAATACTAAATTTTATTAAGCAAGTTGAAGAGGAAGAAGGATGAAAAAATTTCTCGCGGTGGTAAAACACGAATATAAAAAAGTCGTCCTGAAATGGTCGTTTTTGATTGGGACTTTGTTGTTTCCGGTGATTGCGGCGGGCTTTGCGGTTGTTCCGGCGTTTATTTTTTCGATTAAAGGCGAACCGACGCGGATTGCAATTCACGATCAGACGGGAAAAATTGCGCCGCGTCTGAAAGCGAATCTATCGGCGGAAAAGCTGCGCGAACGCGCCGAACAAGCAGCAAAGGATTCGGTGAAAGAAATCACTGTCCAACAGGATGAAAAGCTGAAACGCGATATGGCGCGATTTCAGGACAGCTTTAATTTTGTTAATTACGTCGGCGACACAAAGGATTTAGAACAAGTCCGGCGTGAACTCAGCGGAAAAATTGCCGCCAAAGAACTTGATGCGTATTTGATAATTCCCGCAAATTTTGACCAAAAGGACGCGAATTTTGAATTCTATTCGCGCAAAGCCGGCGATTTTATCGTCAATGAAACCTTGCGCGACGCTCTAAACAGCGCGGTTCGCTCGCAGCGTCTTGCCGATACTGACATTAGCGAAGATCAACTGGCATCTTTGAGCCGAAATGTTAGTTTATCGGTCAAAAAAGTAGATGACAAAGGCGCGGAAAGCAACGGCGACGGCGGTTTTTGGGCAGGATTTATCATCGCCTTTATGATCTATCTGAATCTGGCGATTTACGGACAGATGATTATGTCAACCGTTATCGAAGAAAAGGAAACGCGGGTTGCAGAAATTCTTTTTTCGTCGGCAAAACCGTTTGAACTGATGATGGGCAAACTCGTCGGAGTCGGACTGGCGGGAATGACGCAGTTTGCGATCTGGATAATTTCGGCGGTGGTTTTAATTGCTTTTGCTGTTCCGTATCTGATGTCGAGCGGAATGGATTTGCCTTTGCCGACTATTACGATTCCGATAATTATTTATTTCTTGATCTATTTTCTCCTGGGATTTTTCATCTACGCTTCGATTTTCGCGCTGATCGGTTCGATGGTTACGAGCGTCCAGGAAGGCGGACAATTTGCGTTTTTCCCGGTAATGCTGATGCTCGGCGGGTTTTATTTCTGTCTGGCGGTCGTCCGCGATCCGAATTCTTCGCTGTCTTTCTGGACTTCGATGGTGCCGTTTATTGCGCCGATGACGATGCCCGTGAGAATAATTTCGGAAACGCCGCCGTTCTGGCAGATTTTGCTTTCAATCGGCATAAATGTTCTGGCAATCGCCGCATTAATTTGGATTGCGGCGCGAGTTTATCGAGTCGGAATGTTAATGTACGGCAAACGCGCGACGATTCCCGAAGTCTGGAAATGGATACGTCAAAAATGAGAAAATGGATAATTGAAAACCGAAGAAATTATCAATTATGAAGAAGTTTGATTATTCACTCGATTACAAAAATTTAGATTTACGGAAGAATCCCGAACTTTATCGAATCGGGAAGGGAGAACAGGGCGTTTTATCGGTCGAGCCGTATAAGAGTGAAATTCTGCCAAGCTGGCGATTCAAAACGCCGGAAATCGCTAAAGAATCGAGCGCAAAGATTTACGAGCTTTTTCTCAAATATAAAAAGCAGAAAGATTTTGTCGGGATGGATATGGCGCGGAAATTTTTGCAGATGGGAATAACCAGAGCGCGGCGATATGCGAATCATCCGTCAGGGAAAAAATACGACGGACCTGTTCCGAAAGACAAAAAAGGCGTTTCCGGCGCGCACGGTCGGAAAGAACTCCCGAAAGGTTTCGACGCGGAAAAAGCCGAAAGTGCTAAAATTTTTCAGGAAGTTTATTACAAAGCGAAAAATGACGAGATTTATCAAAAATTGATGAAGCAGCATAAGGAAAAATACGAGAGTGGCGATTGAGATAGAAAAAAAATATCGTTTGAACGCCGAACAATATGAGCGGATTTCGGCTGATCTGGCGGAATTAAACGCGGAATTTACCGGCGAAGATTTTGAAGAAAATACGCTTTACGACGGCGGTATTTTAACCGAAAAAGCGGCTGTTTTGCGTGTGCGAAAAATCGAAGGCAAAACTATTTTGACTTATAAACAAAGAATTCAAAACGATTCAGATATCAAACATCAGATCGAACACGAAACCGCCGTTGAAAACGCGGAAGAACTCGAAAACATTATCGAAAATTTGGGTTTTCAAAGATCGCTCGTCTATGAAAAACGCCGCAAAACCTGGAAATTTCGCAATACAGAAATCGTTTTGGATGAGTTGCCGTTCGGGTTTTTTATGGAAATAGAAGGCGAAATAATGGCGATTAAGGAATCCGAAATGTTTCTCGGTGCGGAAGAATTCGTTACTGAACACGAAACTTATCCGCATTTGACTTTGAAATTCGGAAAACAAAACGGGAATATAATTGAATCCAGATTTACAACTTAGGAGGACAAAATTTAACGGTTAGCTATGAAAAAAATAATTCTTATTTTAACATTTTCAGTTGCGTTTATCGGCTGTTCAAGTGAAATAACCAAAACAGCGGAAACAAACACCACAGCGATAAATACAGCCGAAAGCGCAGAAACACAAACGAACTCCGAGGCAAATATTTCAAAAGAAAATATATCGCAACCGATTTTAAAGGGCGAAAGGATCGAAAAGCCTCTGGAAGTAAAATTCGACGCGAGCGGTTTGCCCGCCGATTGGCTAAAGGTTGATACGAACAAGGAAAAGCCTGCCCAATTCGATACTTCGGGCGGAGTTTTGAAACTGAAAATCCCGGGCGGAACTGATCTTTTCGGCGAAAACCAAACCGCGCCGCGCCTTTTGAAACCGATTTCCGGTGATTTCGAGATCGAAACCAAAGTAAAATTCGATCCGAAAACCGGCTATCAAGGCGCGGGAATTCTTGTTTTCAACAACGAAAAGAATTTTCTCCGCTTTGAACGCGGATTCGGCGGAATTGACGGCGGCGAAAGCGGCGTTCGCCTTGATAAATCGGTGGACGGCGAATATTCCGCAGTTTCCGGCACGTCGAATAATGAAACCGCGAGCGGCGAAGTTGATCTGAAACTACTTAGAAAAGGCAAAACATTTACGGCTTTTATGCGTGAAAACAGCGACAGCGAATGGCGCGAAGTCGGCGAATTTGCGTCCGATTATCCGGAAACGGTGCAGGTCGGCATCATCGGTATCAGCACAAGTGGTGATATTACAGCCGAATTCGCTTTTATTCGTATTATGCCCGTGGCTTCGTAAAAAAAGGTCTTAGCGATTTGCTCAAATAAATGAAAAAACCTTGATAGCTAAGCGGGAAGTTAGAAACCGTCTGTTTAACTATTAAGGTTTTTTTTCGTTTAATTTGCGAATTATTCTTTAAATTCCCAATACATCAATCAATTCCTGAACCGCTCCGGCGGATTTGTGCAGTGCGGCGCGTTCTTCGTTGGTCAGAGAGATTTCGATAATTTGCTCAACGCCGTCCTTGCCGAGTTTGACCGGAACGCCGACGAACAAATTATTGATTCCGTATTCGCCTTCGAGATAAACGGCGCACGGCAGAATTTTTTTCTTGTCTTTAAGAATCGCTTCCGCCATTTCGACCGCGCCTAAACTCGGCGCGTAGTAAGCCGAACCGGTTTTAAGAAGTCCGACAATTTCCGCACCGCCGTTTGCGGTGCGCGAGATGATCGCGTCTAGCCGATCTTGCGGAATCAATTCGGTGATCGGGATTCCCGCAACGGTCGAATAACGCGGCAGCGGAACCATCGTGTCGCCATGTCCGCCGAGAACGAAACAGGTGACGTTTTCAACCGAAACATTCAATTCTTCGGCAACAAAACAGCGCATTCGCGCCGAATCCAGAACGCCAGCCATTCCCATCACGCGGTTTTTCGGAAAACCCGAACGCTTAAATGCGACTTGCGTCATCGCATCCAAAGGATTTGAAACGACAATAATACAAGTATTCGGCGAATATTTGGCGACCTGCTCGGTGACGTTGCCGACGATGTCCGAATTTGTTTTCAAAAGATCATCGCGGCTCATTCCGGGTTTTCTGGGCAAACCTGCCGTGATGATGACAACGTCGGAATCGGCAGTTTCTTCATAAGAATTTGCGCCGACGAGCTTTACGTCAAACCCGTCAATCGGTGCGGCTTGCGCCAGATCAAGCGATTTTCCCTGCGGAGTTCCTTCGACAATATCAACCAGAACGACATCTGCCAATTCCTTCGATGCGATCCAATGAGCGGCGGTCGCGCCGACATTTCCCGCGCCGACAACCGTAATTTTATTTCTTCCAGCCATTTTTTATATGTTTCCTCTCTTGTTTTAAATTATTGTGTAATAAATAGAAAAAGTTATTTTGTCATAGTTGACGAAAAACGGCAAAAGTCGCAAAATTCTTTTATGACGGCATTACCGAAACAAAAATATACTCTGGAAGAATATTTTGAGATCGAAAGAAATTCGGAAGAAAAGTTTGAATTTTGGGATGGAAATGTCTGGTCAATGGCTGGCGCAAGTCCCGAACACGAAAGAATTGTTTCAAATGCAATTTTTCATCTGCGGACGATTCTTGGTCGAAATTGTTCTGTTTTTGGGTCGAATCTAAAGGTAAAAGTTCCGGTTTATTCGCCGTACCGTTATCCCGATTTATCTGTTTATTGCGGGCAGGGAATTTACGAAAAGCAGGGAAATATGGATGTTTTGACCAATCCGCAAATGCTGATCGAAGTTCTGTCGCCTTCGACCGAAGCCTTTGATCGCGGCGATAAATTTACTTATTACAAATCAATCGAAAGTTTCACGGAATATCTGTTAATTTCAACAAATCGAGCGCACGTTACGCAGTTTGTCAAACAAAATGAAAACGAATGGATTCAGCGCGAATCCGCCGGATTGGAAGACAAAATTTTCTCGCCGATGTTTAATGTCGAAATTTTGCTTTCGGAAATCTATCTCGACGTAGAATTTCCCGAACCGCCGCAAAATCTGTTTTTGGTTGATCGTTAATCAACGTTTCAATATTCAACCAAATAAAAACTTCCCGCCTTTTCGATCTGCTTGATTTGAATTTTTATCGGTGTTAAATTTTCGATACTTGCTTTACGATACAAAAATATCCGAAAAATTCTATGTCAAAAAAAATCATTCGCGCTTTTTCCGTTTTATTTCTAATCAGTTTTATTTTTCAATCAACAGCTTTTTCGCAAATTACAAGCGGAAAGCGTTACGGTCGTTTGGTAATTCGTAACGCGATGATCGTTGACGGCAGCGGAAAACCTGCTTCGGGACCGTTTGATATTGTCATTGAAAACGATCTGATTTCGCAGATCTCTTCGATTGATCCGGTTGCCGTCAAAGAGGGAAATGCCCGGCGACCGGAAAAAGGCGAAGTCGAAATTGATGCGGGCGGGAAATATGTTTTGCCCGGTTTGATAAATCTTCACGGACACACGCAGGACGAGCGCGGCGGCGTTCCGCAGCAGGTCGAATACTGTATGAAAATGTGGCTCGCCTGCGGAATTACGACCGTTCGCGATGTCGGCGCGTCGAAAAAAACTCTCGCGTGGCGCGAACAGAGCGCGAAAAACGAAATTGCCAGCCCGCGAATTTTCGCTTATGGAGTTTTTTCAGGCGCAAAAAATGCGGAAGAAGCGCGATTGAAAGTGCGCGAATTAAAGCAAACGGGTTATGACGGAATCAAATCATTCGGCGTTGACCGCAATATAATGGCGGCAATGATGGAAGAAGCGAAAAAGCAGAATTTGCGCGTCGCGCATCACGTCGGCGTTGAAGAAACAAATGCTTTGGACAATATAAAATTTGGCACGACCAGTATCGAGCATTGGTATGGCATCCCGGACGCGGCAATTCCGAGCGGACGGCAAAATTTTCCGTCCGATTATAACTACAACGACGAAGTTGATCGCTTTCGCTATGCCGGAAGATTATGGCGCGAGGCGGATTGGGATCAGTTGATGAAAATTCTGGACGCAATGGTCGCGGCAAATGTCGCCTGGAATCCGACGCTCGTGATTTACGAAGCCTCGCGCGATCTGCAGAGAGCGCAGACAAATCCAGCATTTGCCGAATATCTGCATCCGACGCTCGAAGAATTTTTCAAACCGAATCCCGCCAATCACGGTTCGTATTTTATCGGCTGGACTTCAACGGACGAAACTTTCTGGAAGGAAAATTACCGGATTTGGATGAAAGCGTTATTAGAGTTTGAACGGCGCGGCGGCACAATCGGCGCGGGCGAAGATGCCGGATTTATTTATCAAATGTATGGTTTCGGTTTGATTAGAGAATTAGAACTTCATCAGGAAACAGGTTTTCATCCGCTCAAAGTTATTCAACACGCAACCGGGAATAACGCGAACATTCTCGGACAAGAAGACAAAATCGGTCGCATTCGCGTCGGTTTCAAAGCCGACTTAATCGTCGTCAACGGCAATCCGCTCGAAAATTTCAAAGTTCTGTATCCGACCGGAATCGAAGAAATCCGCGACGGCAAAGTCTTCAAAACCGGCGGAATTGAATGGACGATCAAAGACGGAATTCCGTTTCACGCGCCGACTTTAGCAAAGGAAGTGAGAGAGTTAGTGGCGAAAGCGAGGCAGGCAAAATAGAAAAATTCAATAAATAATTTTATTGAATATCAGTAAGAGTTAAGATTTTACCATTTCCAAAATCTTCGTGTCCGTGAATAGTTACAGGTAAATGATAAGTTTTTCCGCCTGCTTTATTCCAACATGAAACAAACCATTGTTTTACTTCTTCAACCGTAATATCGGCAATGTAGAATTCTTCATTATATGCTTCAACATCAATCATAGGTAGATTATTCGCGTATTCAGCAAAACCCAAATATCTGCCCGGAAAAAAACTTTTATCATTTCGATCAACCTTTTTATTTTTTCCCTCAAAATACATGCCGATTGAAACATAGCCATCTCCATATTCATCTGGAAAAACTTCAACATAAATTTCGTTCACATCGGAATGTACAGGTTGCGCCAACATAGCCTTTATTTCTTCAATCAGTGAAAATGAGTGTTGTTCAAGATGTTCACGATAAATTCGCAAGAAATCTTGTTTTGAAAGATTATCCGGCATTATAGGTTTAGTCATAACCTGTTTTTAATGAAATAGCTAACTCATAAGTTACTCGAAATTAATTCTAATCGAAGCGTTCGCGCCTGTTCTCGCAAAGCCTCGAACGCGCGGGCAAGCGAGACGCTCGCGCTCCAGTCTTAAACTGCATCCGAAGCCGATGTGAAATTAAACGCTTTCAATTTCAAAGCCGGAAGCAAAGAAGCGTTGCCGTCGCCGATGCGTTCGGGTGTGCCGATCATTTCGACGTTTCCCTCGGCGAGCATTTGAATAACCGATTGATTAAAGCGGAAATTTCTGACCGGATTGGTGATTTTGCCGTTTTCGATCAGCCAGATTCCGTCGCGGGTCAAGCCCGTTACGCTTGCCGTGCGCGGGTCGGTCGAGCGGATATACCAGAAACGGCTGATGATTAAACCTTTCTTAGTTGAAGAAATCATTTCTTCAAGCGTAGCGGTTTTTCCGCTTGATTCCATAATCGTATTGACCGGTCCGGGAGTCGGCTCTTTCTTGCTTTTGTTTGCCCAGAAACGATTGTAGATCAGATTTTCAAGCACGCCGTTTTTTACCAGATGAATTTTCTGCGCCGGAATTCCGCCCTGCGCCGACGGCGAAGCGGGAAGCTCCGCATTCCACGGATCGCTGTAAATATTTATTCGTTCGTCAAAAATCTTCTGTCCGAGTTTTGTTTTTCCGCCCGTGAGCGAATACGGGCTGCGACCTTCTTCGGCGTTTCGGGCGTTGAATTGATTGGAGATTCCGCCGAGAAGATCGGCGACCGCCTGCGGTTCTAAAATTACCGTATAAACGCCGGGTTCGACGGTTTTAGTATTGCGTCCGTCGAGAGCTTTGCGGATTGATTCGCGGGCGATTCGCGCGGTGTCTAAACGGTTTATATCAAAATGACTTCGCGCAAAATAGCCGGAACTCATCCCGTCGGGCGTTCGCGCCGTCATTGAAAGACTGCCGACTGTACTTTGCTCGAAACCGAAATTTTTGTTTTTCGTCGCAAATGCTTCGGCGACGGCGCGTGTCTGGTGAAAACCCGCGCTGATCACTTTTTCTTTTTCGCTTTGCTTTAAGATGTCGCTGATACTTTTGGCGCGGTTTGTCAGCGAAATATTGGCGGTTGCTTCGACAAAACCGTTTGTCGGTTTGTAAGTCTGTTTGCCGAGCGTCGGCAGATATTCGCGGTCAACAGGCGAAATTTCGGCGACTTGTTCGGCTTGCTCGACCATCGCTTTCAAACTCGCATCGCTTAAATCGCTGGTCGAAGACGCGCCGCGTTTCCCTTTGATCCAAACCGTTATATTCGCACCGCGTTCGACCGTATTGCCGCTCGTCAAAAATGTATTGCGGGCAAAACGCAGAAATGAATTTTTCTCACTGCTGACAGAAACCTGCGCGTCGTCGGCTTTGACGAAAGAAAGAATTTTGTCGGTAATTTCTCTGGCTTCTTTTTCGGTTAATAGCATATAAATTTAATTTTTCTGTTTTAATTGCCCGCTAAATACGCGAAAAATGCTAAACAATATTTTATAAAACTTTTCGCGCCTTTTCGCGTATTTAGCGGGCAAAAATCTTATGATTTAACTCTGCGCCGCTGTATTTAAAACATTTATATCGCGAAAACGCGCCACTGGACAGCCGTGCGAAACTGCATTCGATTGTCCGGGTTCGCCTTTGCCGTCGTTAAATGTGCCGGGCAGAAGATATGTGTTTTCGCCGCCGAGCGCGTCGCAGGCGTTCCAAAAATCGGTCGTGCGCGATTGATACGCAACATCTTTCAGCATTCCGACGACTTTGCCGCCCTTGATTTCCCAGAAGGTTTGTCCGCCGAACTGAAAATTATAACGCTGCTGGTCAATCGAATAGCTGCCGCGCCCGTGAATCATAATTCCTTTATCAACGCCAGAGATTAAATCTTCAGCCGTCGTTTTGTCTTTTGCGGGAGCGAGCGAAAGATTCGGCATTCGCGGAAAAGGAACGCTCGACCAGCTGTCGCCGTGCAGACAGCCGCGCGAAGTTTTTTCGCCGATCAGCGGCGCAAGATCGCGCGTCGTCTGCCAGCCGACGAATTTTCCGTCTTTGACAATATCCCAACGCTGTCCGGCAACGCCTTCGTCATCCCAGGCGACCGTGGCAAGTCCGTGTTTCTGCGTGCGGTCGGCATAGAAATTGACGATCTTTGAGCCGAATTGCAGTTTATTGGTTTTGTCCGGAGTGAGAAAAGAAGTTCCTGCGAAATTTGCTTCCCACAAAAGAGCGCGGTCGAGTTCGGTCGAATGTCCGACCGATTCGTGAATCGTCAGGAAAAGATGCGACGGATGCAGAACTAGATCGTATTTTCCCGGTTCGACCGGTTTTGCCTTTAATTTTTCGACCGCTTCTTCGCCGGCTTGTTTCGCTTCGCCGATCCAATCATAATTTTGTGTATATTCGTAGCCGATCAATTGTCCTTGAGCGAGCGCGTTGCGCGTCTGAAAATCGCCCGAAGCGCGGTCAATCGCCGTAACGGTAAAATTCGGAAGTCCGCGAATTAAATATTGTTCGACGCTTGTTCCGTCCGAAGTCGCCAAGAATTTCTGCTCATTAACCCAAGCCATCGAAGAATTAACGAAACTAACGCCTTTTGTCGAGAGCGCAGCTTCGTTGAGCTTCATTAAAAACTCGATTTTTTCATCAATCGGCACATCGAACGGATCGCGTTCAAACGAACTTTTCCAATTTCCCGAAGCTTTCGGTGCGGGCACGAGTTTGATAGGTTTGGTTTGAAAAACTGAATTAGCTTTAGCAATATCAATCGCTTCGCGCGTTAAGCGCTGAACTTCTTCCGCCGTCAGCAAAGGACTTGCGGCAAAACCCCACGTTCCTTTAACCAGAACGCGTACGCCGAAACCGAAATTCTGCCCGCGCGAAACATTCTGAATTTGCCGTTCGCGCGTTGAAACCGATTCGATGCGGTATTTATTAATGCGAATATCGGCATATTCCGCGCCGAGCTTTTTCGCCGACGACAGAGCGGCTTCGGCAAGTCTGTTTTTATCAACTTCGGGCAGCGGCGAGTTCGTCAAATCAGCCGAATAAACCCACGAAGGCAGGGCTAGAGTGCCGAGTGCAAGACCGGTCGCCTTCAAAAAATCGCGTCGGGAAAATGTCATAAAGATAAACCTCGCTTTCGCCGCAAAATTTATGAACAAAAAGCACGAAAATAATTATACCGTTTGCCGTAAAACTACAAAAAACTTTGAATTTTGCGAAATAGAAAAATGAATTAAAATGTCTATATGATAATTTATCTTTGCAAAGCAAGGTGTGTCAAGAATTCAAGTAGAAAGAAGTTTGTAATTCTTTACTAAAAAAGGATTTAAAGTCAGAAAATTAAATGTTTAAAAATAAAAAAGCCCGATATGCTCTCCCCTTCATATCGGACTTTTTTATTTTGACCGGAAAACCGATCAATTTCAATTTTATTAAAAAAGCCCAACGCGCTCTCCCCTTCACCCTGGGCTTTTTTATTGGTCTTCGCAAAACCGAAGACCAAACTTTTACATTTTCAAAATTTTTATAAAAAGCCCGACGCGCTCTCCCCTTCACTCCGGGCTTTTTATATATTGATTGCTGAAAAATACAGCAATCAAACTTTTATAAACTGTTCAAAAATCTCTGACCGGCAGAATAACTTCTCTTATTAATCGAATCTCGAATTTTTCTTTTGTTTCAATTTTGACATCTTTGCCTTTTCTCAAATAAGCGATTCCCGTTCCCGCGCCTGCGCCGATTCCCGCGCCGATCAATACTCCGTTGTCAACCTTTGAAACCGCACCGAATAATCCACCGAGTGCCGTGCTGCCGACAATTGTCAAAGCCGTCGTCGCCTGCGAAGTTGCGGCAACCAGTTCTTCAACCAAAACTCCTCTGATTTCGCGCTTCTCGCCGTCGGCGAACTTCAATGTTTCAAATGAAACCTGCAAACTGCCGTTTTTATTACCGATGGCGGCGCGTTTTACTTTCAAAACTTTTCCTTCGATTACCGCGCCGATTGGAATCACGACCGTTCCGCGAACACTGACAGGTTCGATAATCGTTGCCGTAAATGTGTCTTTTACGCTCGACACCTTAGAATTTATGCCGTTATCCATCTCAACGCGAAAAATCGTTCCTGACGGCAATTCGTAAATACTCGAATTGTTTTCGGTTTGTGCCTGAATGGAATTTGAAAATGCAAAGAGCAAATAAAAAATCGCAAAGATTTTGGTCGTCAGTTGACAGAAGTTCATATCTTACCTCCATCTTCGCGAATTTCTTATCAAACAAAGTATCCGCGAAGTGTTATTGCAATGGTTGTGCCACTTAATTGTTATTATCTGAAAACACTCAAACAAAAGGGTTTCAGGCATTTTACACGCAGACACTCGTAATTGTCTAACTTTTTTCGTAACAAAATGGTTTAGCCTTTGCACGATATAGGATAAGGTTTTGTAAAGTGAAAAGGTTTAAATGTGGAAAAGTGAAAAAGTTTAATTTCTTGGAGAAAAAACTTTTTCACTTCTTATACATTTTCACTTCTTTTACTTTAAGATAGGATGTCCGCCGCCTTGGCTGTGATCGGCGGTTTTGTGAAAACGATTGCGATCATTGTGATATAAAATAAGATGCTCGCCTTCAAATCTGACGACATCGGAAACTCTCGGAAAATCATTTTCGTGTTCGGCAATTATAAAAGCTAACGGATTATACGCCAGAACCATTCCGGCTGCGTAAATATAACCGCCCTGATCATAGACGCTTCCCGCGTATTGTCTGGCATCTACGGCAATATCAGGCGAATAATTTCTGCTGCTATCCAGCGTGCGGTCGGCTTTGCCAATAAAAATCGTGTAATCCGTATAATTCAAACGCTTTCTATAACCGTTTTTTCGCGCCACCGCGAAAAGATCGGATAGACCTTTGTCAATTGCTGTCAGCATTCTGTAATTTGTTTTATTTGCCGAATAAACATTCGCGCCCTTTGGCGTTTTGGTTGAAAAAGTAAAATTGTCTTTCGTGATTTTTTCAGCTTCTTTAATCAAAATCTGATCAACTCTGCTTTGCGATTCAACCATCTGGAAAGGGAGAATTCCAAACGCGAAAACTAAACCGATATGGATTAAAACCCTGATCTTATTCATAATTTATTTCACTTCCGAAGATAATTCCGTAAATAAGCTGTGCAATCACCGTGCCGCTAGAATTTATTAAGTGTAAATTTAAAGAAAGAAAAGAGCCTTGATTGCACAAGACTCTTTTAACTAAACAGATTCTAAAATGGTGCTTGGGGCGGGAATCGAACCCGCACACTCCGAAGAATACAGGATTTTAAGTCCTGTGCGTCTACCTATTCCGCCACCCAAGCAGCACAGAAAAAAAGATTAACACGAGTGAGTTTGAAGTTCAAAGGCGAGTATAAAATTATTTTCATTTTGAGGCTAACATAATAAATAAAATGACAAAACATTAAATAATTGTCATACTATTTGTGAAAAATATAAGAGATTTCGAGGGAAAAAATGGAACAACTTGCCGGAATTTTATGGTTTATTTTGGGTGTTGCTTTGATTGTTGCTGAAGTATTTACCTTTGGTTTTGTGCTGTTTTGGTTTGGTATCGGTGCGGTTGCGGCAGCAATTGCCGCGTGGATAGGTTTTGGCTTCGGGTTGCAGTTTTTGGTTTTTGCAGTTGTTTCAGTTGCTTTAACAGCGATGTCGCGGACTATTTTTGCTAATTTTTATTCTCACGGCGATAGCGACTTTGAAAAAACCGGAATTGACAGTTTGCCGGGACAGATCGGAACGGTTACAGCCCCCAGCAAAGGATCTTTAAATAAAGGTGAGGTAAAGGCTTACGGAACTACCTGGACAGCTTTTCCGATAGATACTTCCAGACCGTTAATCGAAGGTGAGAAAGTAAAAATCGAGCGCGTCGAAGGTTCTTCGATTTATGTCAGTACTGTTTCAGATAAAAAAGAATTACCCGATTGGCGTGAAGATTATTAATGATGCGAATCAAAGGTTGAAATCAGATATTGAAAAACAACAGGTTACGGACTGAATAAGAGCAAAGCCGAAAGTTTGATTCACGTAATTCTTTTATTTAGTTTATCGTTAATTTTCAACCCTTGATTCACAATTAATGATTTTACTATACAAATAAAAACGACATTCACAACATAAATGAATCGGATACAAAAAATATTTAAGTCAATTTTGCCCGGTTCTTGTGCGAAATCAATGGAAACAGAATGCGTCAATGAAATATGTTTTGTGAAAACTGCAATTTTGAGAAATCCATCCGGGATTTTGGCGGAATCCGCTGGAAAGCAAAAGGGAATCCGAGCAAGAAATTGAAATGCCAAAATTGCGGACACTATTCTTGGTATTCAATTTATAGAAATACAGAAATTTGACAATTAAAACTTCAAAAAAAATTATAAAATCTCAGATGTATCCTGATCGGCAGTATCGTGGATATTTCCTAAATCCAACAATTCAAGTTTTATTTCATCGTCATTTTGTTCGGGCAATTCATCGCCGCTGATTCTTGCCAGAATTAAGGTTATATTATCTTTTCCGCCGCGTTCGTTGGCGGCTTTGACCATTTCAGCAACGGCAACTCCCAGTTGATTGATATTTTCAAGAATGATTTTTTGCATATCATTACCGTTTATTTCATTGGATAAACCGTCGCTGCAGAGCAGTAAAATATCATTTTGCTGGGGAATTAAACGCGCCGCAACCGGATAAATTTCCGGTTGCGCTCCGAGTGCCTGCAAAATCACATTTTTGAGCGAATGAGTTTCGGCTTCTTCGGGCAGAATTTGCTGGGCATCAATTAATTGCTGCACGAGCGATTGGTCTTTCGTAACCTGATAAATTTGTTCGTTGCGAATTAGATAGACGCGGCTGTCGCCGACTTGAACTAAATCTACTTCCTGAGGTGTAATGCCGACCGCCGTAAAAGTTGCACCCATTCCGCTGTATTGCGGATCGGTGCGCCCTTGCTGGTGAATCAAATGATTTGCCTGAACGGTCGCATCATAAAGTTTGGCGACGAGCGAATCGTTATAATGTTCGGGCGAAATCGTTTCGTCCGGGTCTTCATCGAGAAATTTCCGGCTGACCGATTCAACCGCCATTTTGCTGGCAACTTCACCGGCTAAAGCACCGCCCATTCCATCGGAAACGGCTAAAATTACTCCGTTCGGATCAATCTTAAAGGTTTGCGATTCGATGACAAATTCGCCCGGTTCTTGCGTACTTACCCATGTTTTGGAATCCGCGATACTGAGCATTAAAAAATTATCTTCATTGCCCTGCCGAACGCGTCCTACGTGCGATGTAGCGTGTGTTTCAACAATTAACATAATTAAATTGAGTCTGAAGTCTGTTAAATCCCGCAATAACTAAAAAAACTTTAGTCTTTAACAGATTGGGAAGACTCTGGATTACCCTTTTGATTAACTAAGTGCTTGATCTAAATCTAAAATAATATCTTCTACGTCTTCAATTCCGACCGAAACGCGCACTAAGCCATCTGTAATTCCTAGTTTTTCGCGTTTTTCAAGCGGAACTGATGCGTGTGTCATAGTTGCCGGATGCGAAATCAAACTTTCTACACCGCCTAAACTCTCTGCTAAAGTGCAAAGTTTGACGCTCTCTAACACTTTTTTTGCATTATCGAATGAACCCGTTTCAAATGCAACCATTCCTCCGAAACCTTTTTGCTGTTTTTTTGCCAATTCGTGCTGCGGATGCGAAACCAAGCCCGGATAATAAACTTTTTGCACCTTCGGATGTTCGGCTAAAAATGTGGCAACCTGTCTGCCGTTTTTATCGTGTGCGTCCATTCTGACTGCCAAAGTTTTCGTGCCGCGCAGAACTAAAAACGAATCAAACGGCGAAAGAATCGCACCGACGCTATTTTGAATAAACCCGATCCATTCCGCATCTTTTTCGTTATTAAGAGCAACAAAACCGCCGATCGAATCCGAATGACCGTTTAAATATTTCGTCGTCGAATGCACGACGATATCAACGCCGAAATCAATCGGACGTTGCAGATATGGTGACATAAAAGTATTGTCGCAGACGACATTTGCGCCGTGTTGATGCGCCAAATCCGAAACCGCCTGCAAATCCGTAACGCTCATTACGGGATTGGTCGGCGTTTCGACAAAAACCATTTTTGTATTCGCTTTAAATGCCGCTTCCACCTTTGAAATATCGGTCGTATCAACTAAATCAAACTCAATACCGTAATTTTTCAGAACTTTGTCAAACAGTCGAAAAGTTCCGCCGTAAGTGTTATCACCCAAAATAACGTGATCGCCTGACTTTACGAGCTTTAAGACGGCATCGGTCGCCGACATTCCCGAAGCGAACGCATAACCGAACTTCGCACCTTCGAGCGCGGCGATATTTTTCTCCAGAGCCGAGCGCGTCGGATTCTGAGTCCGCGCATATTCAAACCCTTTGTGCTGTCCGAGCGCGTCCTGAGCATACGTCGAAGTCTGGTAAATCGGCACGGAAACCGCACCTGTCGCGCTGTCGGGTTCGTTTCCCGCGTGTATTGCAATTGTCGAAAAGCCCATAGAAATGCGAAGTCAATCCTGTTTAATAAAAGTCTTTCAATTTTAACTTATTTTGAGGTTAAATGGCTAATAAAAGACTTGTTTAATGCGGAATTATGGTAACTTGCTGAAAAAAAAAATGCAAATATCGAATACTGATTGAATAGTAAAAACTTATGATAAAGTCTCGTTTTGGCAGGGTTTTAACGAAATTGAGAAAGTTTCAGTTAAATCGGATGAAAGAAGCGTCAAATTCACAGATTATTGCGTCAAAAAAAAATGAGTTTCAATAAAGTCAAATTTGCCGGTTTTTTTCAAAACTCGTGATTTTTTCTTCGTGCTGAAGCGTCAGACTGATGTCGTCCAAACCGTGCATCAAACAAAAACGGCGAAAATCATCAATACAAAAATCAAGTTCAAAACCTTTTGAATCCGTGATTTTGCAGTTTTCAAGATCAACGGTTAATTGATAATTTTCGTTTTCCTCGCCGCGTTTTACTATTTCGGCAACTATTTCTTCATCCAAAATTATGGGCAGAATGCCGACCTTGAAACAATTATTATAAAAAATATCCGCAAAAGCCGAAGCGATAACGACGCGGAAACCGAAATCTTCCAAAGCCCACGGCGCGTGTTCGCGTGAACTGCCGCAGCCGAAGTTTTTTCCGGCAAGCAAAATAGAAGCGTTTTTATATTTCGGCTGATTTAAAATAAAATCAGTTTTTTCTACGCCGTTTTTGTCAAAACGCCAGTCGTAAAACAGAAACTGCCCGAAACCCGTCCGCTCGATGCTTTTCAAAAATTGCTTCGGAAGAATTTGATCCGTATCAATATTCGCCTGATAAAGCGGCACGACTTTTCCCGTATGTGTTGTAAATTTGTTCATCTTTAGACCAGAGCCGTTTCAAAGTATTTGGTTAAATTTTCTCTGGCTTGCTGATTGAGTTGGACAATCTGAAAATAAACTGCCGGATAAAGATAATCTTCGCCGCTCTCGTCCACAATTCGCAAATAATCTTCGGGGTCATTTTCGAGCGGTTCGATGATTGGATACAGTTTATTCAGCTCAAAATCGCTTTCTTCATCTTGTGCCACGCATAGTGCAAAACTGATAATTTTCATAAATTCTTAATCCAAAAGACGCTTAATTTTAGTTTTTCGTTTTCCGATTCCGTGGCATTCATAACAGTGAAGTTCGGCAAATCGCATATCGCGGCTTAAAAGTTAGACGGTTGCTTCTCCTTTTAATTTGCGCCAATTTTTGCCACCGAATTTTTGACGAAGCAATTCAAGTTCTTTAATCGAATACCGTCTGGCAAAGCGTTCGATGTTTCCAATCGGTGAAACGATTCTACGGAATTTTATCATATTTTAATCCCGAAACTTCCAATTTCTGACATCAACAAAGTGTCCGGCAATTGCCGCCGCCGCCGCCATCGGAGGTGAAACGAGATGCGTTCTGCCGCCGCGACCTTGCCGACCTTCGAAATTTCTGTTACTGGTTGACGCGCAGCGTTCGCCCGATTGTAAAATATCTTCGTTCATCGCCAGACACATCGAACAGCCAGCGTCGCGCCATTCAAAACCTGCGTCAACAAAAATCTGCGCCAAACCTTCTTGTTCGGCTTGTTTTTTGATCTGCATCGAACCGGGAACGATCATCGCGCTCACCTTTTTATTGATTTTATAACCTTTGATAACTTTCGCGGCTTCGCGCAAATCTTCGATCCGCGAATTTGTGCAACTTCCGATAAATGCGCGGTTAATTTTGATTTCTTCGATTTTTTGAGCGGGCTGTAAATCCATATATTCAAACGCCCGTTCAAAAGATTTTCGTTCGTTTTCATCTTTCGCATCCGCCAAATATGGAACATTTTCCGAAACTTTGACGCTCATTCCGGGCGAAGTTCCCCAGGTTACAAACGGCGCAATTTCTGCCGCATTTATTTCGATGATCTTATCGAATTTTGCATCATTGTCAGTTTTCAAAGTCTGCCAAAATTCGACGGCTTTTCTCCATTTTTCATTTTTCGGCGCAAAAGGTTTTTCGTGCAAATACTCAAAAGTTTTTTCGTCCGGCGCAATCAAACCGGCACGCGCTCCGGCTTCGATGGACATATTGCAAACCGTCATTCTGCCTTCCATCGAAAGATTATCGATTGCGCTTCCGGCGTATTCAATCACAAATCCGGTTGCGCCGTCCGTGCCGATTTCGTTAATGATTGCGAGAATTACGTCTTTCGCCGTCACGCCGAAGTTCAATTCGCCTTCGACACGCACGAGCATATTTTTCGATTTTCTCTGCGGCAGAGTTTGCGTGGCGAGAACGTGTTCGACCTCCGAAGTTCCGATACCGAAGGCGAGCGCACCGAATGCGCCGTGCGTCGAAGTATGCGAATCGCCGCAAACAATCGTTTGTCCGGGCTGCGTAAAACCTTGTTCAGGCGCGAAAACGTGAATAATTCCTTGTTCGAGTCTGTCCAGATCGAAAAGTCTGATACCGAATTCCGCGCAGTTTTTCCGCATCGCTTCGACCTGTTTTTCAACGATTTTATCTGTAAAAGGAAGATTTCGGTTTATTGTGGGAATGGCGTGATCGAGCGTTCCGACAGTTAAATCCGGTCGGCGGACTTGGCGTTTTGCCAGCCGCAATCCGTCAAAAGCCTGAGGCGTGGTAACTTCGTGAATCAAGTGCAAATCAATATAGATTAAAGCCGGTTTTCCCGCTTCTTCGTGAACGATATGCGATTCCCAAATTTTGTCGTAGAGCGTTTTCATCTTCAAAATTATAAAACAAAATTTGTTAAAGAGAGATACGATAAGGAGAAAAAAAACTAATGCAGAAAAAAAATCTATCAAGTTAAATTTACTGTTCCAGTACGCTAGTAAAAGCTATGCGCTTTTAGCGCAAGAATTTATTAAGTTTTCTTTTCTTAATCAGAAAAGAGTAATAAAGCGAATTTTATTCGCGTTCCGATTCCAAAACCTCTGCACTTGCAGTGCAGAGTGGTTTAGTTTGTTAGACTAACTTAGAAAGTTGAAACTCAAGAAAATTAGACGCAGATGAACGCGGATAAACGCAGATTTATTTTGATTTTTAACTGTTTTAAATGATTTATCCGCGGCTGATTTTTAATCTGACACGTGTAGAGTTAGGCAGATGAGCAAAAGTAATTGAATATTCCTGCTAAATAATGCTAAAAAATCGCACATTTCTTCATTCAGAAAGATTTTGAAGAAAATCAAAATCCATTTTATACTGATTTGTTATAGTAGAAGTATATCTAATGAGTTAGTAAGAAAAATAACAAAATTTAATAAGTATGAAATTGGCAGAATTGTATTGACTGCATTTTAAATATAGCTTTACATAAACAAATGGACATAAATCAATTAGAAGTTTTAGTGGCGGTGGCGCGGGAAAAAAGTTTTTCGCGGGCGGCTGATGTTTTGTATCGGACGCAACCGGCGGTGAGTCAGGCAATCCGGCGACTGGAAAAGGAAGTCGGCGAAAAGCTGTTTGATCGTTCTTCAAAAGACGGAACATTGACGATTGCCGGAGAAGTTTTGCTCGATTATGCCAAGCAGATGCTTAATCTGCGGCAGAATGCCCATACGGCGATTAAAGAATTGAAAAATCTGCATCACGGCAAAGTTACGATCAGCGCAAATGAACACACGGTTTTCTGTCTTTTGCCGATTATTGAAGAATTTTCGCGGCAATATCCGTTAATCAAAGTCGAAGTACGGCGCGGCGTTGCGAGCCGGATTCCGACGGAAATCACGGCACGCGAGGTTGAACTCGGCGTTATTTCCTTTAAGCCGAAAGATGAATCGGTCAAATCAATTCCGGTTTTCACCGACGAACTGATTTTGATCGTTTCGCCGCAGCATAGTTTGGCAAGAAAAACAGTCGTTTCAATCAAAGATTTGGGCATTGAAACATTTATCGCGCACAATGCGCCTTCGCCGTATCGTGAAAAAGTTGTTACGGCATTTGATAAATATCAGATAAAACTCAATATTTCGACTGAATTGCCATCGCTCGAAGCGATCAAAAAACTGGTTGAAAAAGGTGTCGGCGTTGCGCTCGTGCCGAAATTGACAGCGCAGAGCGAGATTGACGCCCGCCAACTTTTCGCGCTGTCGGTCAAGGAATTAAAATTGGAAAGACAACTTCATTTTATTTACCGCCGTAATTCAGTGCTTTCACACGCAGCGAAGGCTTTCTTGCAGATCGCCAAAGACACGGTTGCTTATAGAGATTGAAACAAACCGAAATGCGACAAAAAATAATTTCAACACAAAACCGTTCAATTGTGCTAAATTAAGTTTATACAATAGTTTTTTGTAATTTAAATTCATCCGAAATAATCAAAAAGTTTTAATAAAGTCGAGGAAAATAAAAGATGCCGGAAGATCCATCTGAGGTAATAAATGCACTTGACAGGCGGCAATCCGACCGCAAAAAATTAATTGTTGATGTTCATTTTGAAGGCGGCGATGCGACCGGCATTGCCAACACAACGGACATCAGCACGGGCGGTTTATTTTTGAAAACAAACGCTTCTCTGCGCATCGGCGGTCATCTTTTAATGCGCTTGACGTGCGGCGGAAAAGACTTAATTCTTAACGGCATAGTCGCATACGCCGAAACCGGAAAAGGATTCGGCATCAGTTTTCAAGATTTAACGGCTGAAAAAGAAATTTTGTTAAAAAACGAACTAAATTTACCATAACCCCAACCGCGAAGTTTATACCCGATTCGCGTAATAACAAGAGGACAAAAATCAAAATATGTTTGACAAATACACGCTCGGCATCGAGGAAGAATTTCAAATTGTTGATCCTGAAACACGGGAATTAAAATCGCACGTTTCTGAAATTTTGGAAGAAGGAGTTTTGCTTTTGGGCGAAAAGGTCAAGCCCGAAATGATTCAATCTATGATTGAGGTCGGTACGGGCGTTTGCAAAAACATTCAGGAAGCCCGCGAAGACATTACCAAACTCCGCTGCATAATTTCCTATCTTGCCAGAAAAAAAGGAATGGAAATCGTTGCCGCTTCGACGCATCCTTTTTCTAAATGGTCGGAACAGACGATTTATGAACACGATCGCTATAAATTACTTATTCAGGAACTTCAGATGGTCGCGCGTTCGCTGCTGATTTTCGGCGTACATGTTCACGTCGGAATCGAAACTCTGGAACGCCGGATTCAAATTATGAATGCTGCGCGTTATTTTCTGCCGCACGTTTTGGCAATGACGACATCTTCGCCTTTCTGGTTGGGTTTTAACACGGGCTTGAAAAGCTATCGTTCGGAAGTATTCAAAAAATTTCCGCGCACCGATATTCCCGATCATTTTGAATCCGCCCAACAATATCAAAGTTATGTTGATCTGCTTGTAAAAATGAATTGTATGCAGGACGCGACGAAAATCTGGTGGGACATTCGTCCGCATCAACTTTTCCCGACGCTCGAATTCCGAATCTGCGATATTCCGACGCGTGTTGACGATACGATCGCGGTTGCCGCACTTTTTCAAGCGATTGTTTGCAAATTAGATACTTTAATTGATAAAAATCTCGGTTTCCGGCTGTATCATCGCCGTCTTATTCAGGAAAACAAATGGCGTGCGGTGCGCTACGGTTTAGACGGAAAACTGCTCGATCTCGGTAAACAAAAGGAAGTTCCGGTCAAAGATTTGATCCGCGAATTACTTGAGTTTGTTGATGATGTCGTGGATCAACTTGATTCGCGCAAGGAAATCGAACATATTCATACAATTTTAGAACGAGGAACTTCCGCCGACGAACAACTAAAAGTTTATGAAGAATCTGGAAATGATTTCAAAGCGGTTGTTGATCGTTTGATTATAAACACTATGGAAAATGTGCCGGAAAAGTGTTTTGATTAAGAAATTCAGTATTTGTAATTTAGAAAATATGGAGAGAGAAATGAAAAAAATCACAGCGTTTTTATTAGCATTTGTTTTAATAGCTTTACCTATATCAATTTCGGCGCAAAGAGGTTCGTTTCCCGAATTAAAACAGCTTCAATCACCGCAAAATCCGCGTCTCGGTTTTGCGCTGCACGGCGGCGCGGGCGTAATTCGGCGGGGAAGTTTGACGCCGGAGCGCGAAAAGGAATACCGCGCTAAATTGGAAGAAGCGGTTGTTGCGGGTTATAAAGCACTGCAAAGCGGGAAAAACGGCTTGGACGCAATTGAAATTGCAGTAAAAATACTCGAAGATTCGCCGCTTTTTAATGCCGGAAAAGGGGCAGTTTTTACGGCTGACGGCAAAAACGAACTCGATGCCGCCGTGATGGAAGGCAGGGAACTGAAAGCCGGAGCAGTCGCCGGACTGCGCCGCGTTAAAAATCCGATTGTGCTGGCGCGCGCCGTTATGGAAAAATCGGAACACGTGATGATGATCGGTGAAGGCGCGGAACTTTTCGCTAAAGAAATGAACATCGAACTGGTCGAAGAAAAATATTTCTGGACGCAAGATCGCTGGGACGGACTTCAAAGAATTATCAAGCAGGAAAAGGAAAAGGAAAAAGCCGCCAAAGAAGGGAAAAAAATTTCGGAAGCAACTCTGCTCGATGACCGAAACACGAAATACGGCACGGTCGGCGCGGTCGCGCTCGATAAAGACGGCAATTTAGCGGCGGGAACTTCAACGGGCGGAATGACTTATAAAAAATACGGACGCGTCGGCGATGTTCCGATTATCGGTGCGGGAACGTATGCTAATAATGAAACCTGCGCGGTTTCGGCAACCGGTTGGGGCGAGTATTTCATCAGACTCGGCGTGGCGAAAGAAATTTCTTCGCTGATGGAATACCGCGCTTTACCGATTCAGCAAGCGGTTGATATGGTGATAAAGACAAAACTGCAAAAGATGGGCGGCGACGGCGGCGTGGTGGCAATTGATAAATTCGGCAATATGGGAATTTCGTTCAACTCCGAAGGAATGTACCGCGCTTATATAAATTCGGAAGGAAAACCTGTGGTCGAGATTTATAAAGACTGAAAATTTAATGGTGAATTGTGATTGGTGAATGGTGAATTTAAATCATTTATTTACAAATGAAAGAAAGCACCGAAAGATTTGAATCTTTCGGTGCTTTCTTTCATTTGTAAAATCTAATCAGATAGAGCCGTTTTTGTCTTTTGAACTTTCATTTAATTCAAAACGGTCGCGGTCGCGTTTTTTGAGTTTTTCTTCAAAATCGAGCGGTTCGTTGTCTTGATAATCAATGCCCATCGCGTGGGCGTTTTCTTCGACATTGGATTGATCGGGAGTCGGATTATGACCGCCGACGCTTTCCGCTCCGCTGTCGTTGGCATCTTCCCATTCGGCATCAATATCGCCGCCGGAAAGCTCCGGCGAGGTCGAATGATGTTCGCGCAGTCTTTCTTTTAATTCATTCGGTGCTTGCGGTGCGTGGGCGATTTCTTCGTCCATTAGTTCCTGAATATCTTGATCGGGAACGGGCTGATCTTTGTAAAATTCTAAATCTTTGCCGGTCATATCTTCACCTTTTTTGTTTGACATTGTGAAGAAAGCATAGCACATTGCGCCCGTTTAGAAAAGAAAATTTCAGATAAAAACGATTGATTGCGCCGATGGAATCTCAAAGCGTTTGCGGCAACGGTTATTTTTACACATCAGCATATCATCTACGCGCACCATATAATCACGGGATTTTTCAAAACGGCGACGGTCGTCTTCGCTCATCCGGCGATTAAAATTTTTCTTCTTTGTGCGTTTCAGCCAGCGAACATCGTAATCGTTGCGTTCACGACAAGAAGGACACGCAAAATTAGCTTTTTTTACCTCTTGTTTTTCATCAAAAATGTCTCTTTCTTGCATAATTATCTATTAACAAAGTCAATCATAACTCCGTTTATTATAACTTATTCTTGTGAATAAGCGATTATTTTTTATCGGAAAATTCGCGCAAGTAATTAAAGCTGTAAATTCCCGTATCGTGTCCGTCGCTGAAGTGAAAATTCAGTGCGTAGCGACCGACGATGGTAATGTGCGAAAAATTCAAATCATCAGGAACAGATTCTTCTTTTAAGATTTTTTCGCCCGTCCATTCATTAACACAACCGGCGCAAGGACAAGCGCGGCGAAGCTGCGATGCGTTATATGAAGTTTCTTTTTCATCAGACCATTTGATTGAAATCTCGGAATCGTTTTCTTCTATAATTTGTGTCGGTTCGATCATAATTTTTGAATTGCTGTGCATTTAAGCGGTATTTGAAGCATTTTCAATATCTTGCGCCGTAATGTCAAAATGCGAACCATAATAAACGGGCTTGCCATTTTTTATAACAAAGGCTTGGGGAGATTCGTGTCGGATTCCGACTTTTTCGGCAATTGCATTTGAAATATGTCGGGATTTTTGAATAGTAACGAGATTTATTTCTGCCGCGAGATCAGAAATTTCGTGATAAACGCTCGAACTTATCGGGCAAGTTGTGCTGTGTTTGAAAAGAACAACCGGCATTTCGTTTGATTTTTCAAAAAGTTGTTCCAATTCTTCTATTGAGTTTATTTCGATAAAATTTGCTTTCATAAAATTTAAGTAAAATCTGCTTTCATAAAATTAAGTGTAACTTCCGGCACCGCTGAAAGCATTCGGCGGCGGCGGCGTTTCAAATCTTTTGTTATCAGGAAACACTTTGCGGTAAGCGACCAAAACACCCGCAAACATTATTGGTAAGACAAAATAAAGTCCGAATCCGAGAGCTAAATAACCGACAAATCCCATCGCAAATTCGACGAGAATTATGCCGGCAACCCCCGAAAGATTTGCCCAAACCGCTTTTGCGCTCAACTTAAATGCTTCCAAACCGTTTAAGTTAAAATCAATAATCAAAGGATATGCAAACATTATGAGCGCGTGAAGACAACCTGCCAAAATTGAAACAATAATCACTTCGACAATAATTGTCCCGAATAATGCCCAAATAAACGCTTCATTTGGTTGTCCGCCGGAAGCGGTTGCGGCAAAAACCATTGCGATTACCGAACCATAAACAAAAATCATCGAGATTATCATCGGGATAATCACAACCAGCGTAACAATCAATCCGGGCAGGAAATATTCGAAACCTTTGAAAAGATCGCCGAATTCAATGCGTTCACCGTTCATTTTTTTGAAAAGAACATAGTAAATCCCGCAAAACATTGCCCCGATTGCGATACCGAGAGGAATCAAACTGGCGATAATTATTCCAACAAAAGTTATGGCAAAAATCAGCCAATATTGATCTTTGATCAATTCCCAACCTTCTTTCATACATTCGACAGGACGAATGACACCGACTTTGTATTGAATTTGATTCATATTGAAAAATTTATTTGTTAAAGAATAAAGCCAATCAGAATTTTATCAAATTTTTGAAGCAATTGATCTAAAAAATATCATTGATCAGCAAATCTTCGTAAGAATCGCGGTTTCTGATCAACTCGGCTTCTCCGTTTTCTCTGATCAAAACTACCGCCGGAAGCTGACGACCGTTGTATTGAAACATTTGCGCGATTGAATATGCACCACAGTTTAAAAGTGCCAGAACTTCGCCGACGCCGGTGTTTTCAGGCAAATTTCGATAATCGGGAAGTCTGTCTCCGCCTTCGTGATCGAAATAAACATCGCCGCCGTCGCAGAGCGGTCCGGCGAGTTTATATTTTGTTTCGTGTTTTTCACCGGCGCGATTTGCCGAAATCAATTGATAATACCATTTGTATGTTTCCATCGAAAGCAAGATATTGAATCCGGCATCGGTCAAAAGCCAGGTGTCAACGGATTTTGGATTTTTATCTTTGAGATTTGAAATATTCGTTTTCAAATCTCTGATCGGGCGTTCTTTTTTGTTTCTGACGCTTGTCAGGCAAATTCCCGCATCGGAAATGACGCTTCTGCCGGGTTCGAGAAGTAGTTCAATATTGTCGAGCAGATGCGCGGCATCGGCTTTTTCGGCGGCACGTTTCATTGTTTGCCACGCTTGGCGCAAAACTTCCGACGGTTCGAGCGTGGCGGAAAAAAGTTCGCGCCGGGGTTTTCCGAAGTCTTCTTCCTGAACCGGATCGCGCAGATAATTTACCGGAAACCCGCCGCCCAAATTTAAATGCGAAAGTCTGTGTCCGGTTTCATTATAAATTTGCTGAAGGTTTTCAAACAGCATTGTTAGAGCCTCTGCATAAGGTTCGGCTTTCGGATTTTGCGAGCCGATATGCAGATGAATTCCGCAGAGATTTAAAAATTCGTGATCGTGTTTCCAACATCGAAAAGCCGAGAGAGCTTCGGCGGGCATCATACCGAATTTCGACGTTAAAAGTGCGGTTTGCAAACCGGAAAGCGTATCGCTCTCAATTTCCGGCACAAGCCGAAGCGAAACATTGGCGCGTTTGTTGAGTTTTTTGGCGACTTTTTCGGTCAGCTCGATTTCAAAAATCGAATCTGCCTGAATTGCATAAATCCCGGCGTTTATTGCTTCTTCGAGTTCTTGTTCGGTTTTGCTTGTGCCGTTAAAAATAATCTGTTCCGGCTTAAAACCGATTTTCAAGGCTTTAAAGAGTTCGCCGCCGGAATTTACTTCCAAATCCGCGCCGGCATCTTTTACGCATCGCAAAATCGCCATATTTGAATTGGCTTTGGCGGCATAGCAAATCTTTAATTTGCAGTCAATTTCGCTTTCAGCACGTTTAAGCCGCGCAATATTATCTGAAATGCGTGATTCGGAAAACACAAAAAGCGGCGTGTCGAATTTTTTTGCCAGTTCGATTGCAGAAATCCCGTTAATAAAAAGCTGTTTGTTTTTCGATTCGAGAAAATTTTTGATTGTCCAAGCCGGATTCATAATTTATTTAAAGATATGTTTTGCGGAAAAATGATAATCAGAAATCTGTTTTAAACACGTTTGAAACATTCTATTTTGCTGTGACTAAACAGATTTGTCAAAAACTTATAAAACAGATGCCAGCCAAATATCGGATTCTGCACCTTTCAATGAATAATAGATTTTTTTGTTGTCTTTGGAAATTGAAATTGACTGAAATTCCTTTGTTGCAGATGTTAAGAGTTCCTTATTTTCCATCTTCTTCATATCAAAAAGAAAAATTTTATTTCGATGAATATACAAAAATCGCTGATTGTCAGAAAGCCAAACCGGGCGGATACCGAACTCGGTTATCTTTTTGTAATCTTTTGTTTCAAAATCATATTGAATAATATATGATTCGAGTTCGTCCGCACCTTTGCCGTAGCCTATAAGTTTATTTCCGTCGGGCGACCACGAGTATGCCATAAAACGGCGATTCGGGTCGGCTTCTACGGGAAGCGGTTCGGGAGTTTGTTCAAACTGCGCTTTGTCGGGATCAAAAATGACCGGATAGCCGTTGGTTGTATTAAACAGCAACTTCTTGCCGTCCGGCGACCAAACGGGAAGCTGCGCGGGAACTTTTTCCGGTAACTTCGTAATCAGTTTTAGATTACTGCCGTCAGGGTTTATTGTCCAACCCTCGTATATTCCGGTTTTGTCGGTGAAAAAAGCGATGCGTTTGCCGTCCGGCGACCAACGCGGTGCGCGGTTTTTATAAGTGTCGCCGGTTATTTGCCGAATTCCTGTGCCGTCTGCGTTGGCGACAAAAATATTTTCCTGTTTATCGCCGATTGAGTCAAAAACAATTAAATCGTCATTTGGTGAAATTTGGACATTTGTCGTAATTTTGGAACCTTGAGTTATCTCAACTGAACTTTCACCCAATGTTTCGGTTTGTGGATCGAAATCAATCTGAAAAATATTTGTATAGATATTTGATTGCACATAGGCGAAATGTTTTCCGTCGCGCGCGAAACTGAAAAACTGACTGTAAGTCGAAGGAATCGTCACCGCTTCGAGCGTTCCGGAAACTTCTCCGGTTTTTTCTTCGATGCGAACGCGCCAGAGATTCATACTGCCGCCGCGATTGCTGGCAAAGTATAGATATTTTCCGTCTGCCGACCAAACCGGATTCCAATCAATCGAAGCGTCGTCAGTAACCTGCACAGCTTCGCCGCCCGAAGCCGAAATAGTCTTAATATCGCGCTGTCCGCCTGTTTTTATTCCCCAATAAGCGATGCGATGCCCGTTCGGCGACCAGTTCGGCTGAACTGCATCCGATTTCGTCAAAAGACGTTTTTCGCCCGAAGCGATATTGACGATCCAAAGCTGACTCGGAACGGTCGAACGCGCTCCGGGTTCATCAAAATCGTCAATGCAATAAACGATTTCCGTGCCATCGGGCGACCACGCGGGATAAAAGCCTTCATTGGAAATTCTTCTGACCGATTCGCCCGTCGCACCCATTATAAAAATCCCGCCGCCATCTCGTTCCGAACGAAAAACGATCTGTTCGCCGTTCGGCGAAAATGCGGGCTGTCGGTCATCTGCCGGAGAATCAGCAGTTAAATTTACGGCATTTGCTCCGCCGACTCTTTGAAAATATATATCCCATTTTCCGGTGGCACGGGTTGAATAAATGAATGTTTTGCCATCAGGCGAAAGACTCGGATAAAGTTCTTCGCCGCTCTGACTAGTTAATTGCGTGTAATTAAAATTACTGTTTTCAGTGGTTTGATTTTCGGCGGTCGCTTGTCGAATAATGGCAAAATAAACGCCCGCAAAAAGCAAAATCGCGGCGGCGGCAAGCGGAAATAATAATTTCAGAGTTTTCTTTTGCGGTCGGAATGCAAAAAAAATTCCGCTCGAAAGATTCGGGTTTTCTTTGAGTTTTTGCAAATCGGCACTTAAATCGGAAATTGTTTGATAACGGTTTTCGCGTTTTTTTTCGATTGCGCGTTTGATAATCCGATCAAATGCGGGAGGAATTTCTGCTCTTAATTCACTGACAGACGGCGGATTTTTGTTGATCGTTGCGTTATAAATTGCCGCATCTGACGTGCCTCGAAATGGCTGAACTCCAGAAAGCATTTCATATAAAACAACTCCGAGGCTGAAAATATCGGTTCGCGTATCAACCTTTTCGCCCAAAGCCTGTTCGGGGGACATATAATTTATTGTTCCCATTACGCGATTCGGCGCGGTTTGTTCTTGCGTTTTAAAATCGCCCGAATCAGCCGTTTGAGCGGTCAATTTTGCCAAGCCGAAATCAAGGACTTTTACGATTCCGTCCCGGCGAACCATAATATTGGCGGGTTTGATGTCGCGGTGAATTATGCCGACCGAATGCGCCGACTCCAATGCGCTCGTGATTTGCAGCGCAATTTCAATTGTTTTCTGCCAGCAAAGCGATTTTTCATTTATCTTTTCGCGCAAAGTCTGCCCGTCAATAAATTCGGTGGCGATAAAATTGATATCTTCCGTTTCTTCGATGCCGTAAATCGTGATGATATTCGGATGATTGAGGGCGGAAACGGCGCGGGCTTCTTGCTCAAAACGCTTTTTTCGTTCCGTGTCGGTTTGAAATTGCTTCGGCAATAATTTGAGCGCGATCTTACGCCCGAGTTTGATATCTTCCGCCAGATAAACTTCGCCCATTCCGCCCGCTCCCAAATGCGACATAATGCGGTAATGATTCAAAGTTTTCCCGATATTTTTCGGATTCGATCCTTTTTCAAACAATGCCGCCGCCAGGTCTTCGGGCGGAGTTTCGATAAAATCCTGTGCTTTTTCGTCAAATTCGAGCAATGCTTCTATCTCGCGGAGCAATTCCGCCTCATCACCGCAGATTTCATTTAAAAACTTATCGCGTTCACCGGTTGTTTTCTCCAACGCCGCGTGATAAATTTCTTCGATTTTCGCCAGATTGCTCATTTGAAAAAATTCCAAGTTATTAGGTTGTGTTCAACACGAATGTATTCCGAAACTGGAAACTTAGAGTTTGAAGCTTAAATTAATTAGACAATTCGCGTAAAAGCCAGGTTTTTGCAAACCGCCAATCGCGCAATACGGTTTTGGGAGAGATTTTCAATACTTCCGCAGTTTCATCAACTGATAAGCCTCCGAAATAGCGCAATTCAACGACGCGCGTCTTTCGTTCGTCTTCCTTTTCTAACATTTTCAGCGCATCATCGAGCGCGATGACTTCAGCAATCCGATCATTTGAAATAATTGCCGTCCTTTCTAAAGAAACGGGTTTCATTGAACCGCCGCGTTTTTCGGCACGACGCGAACGGGCGTGGTCAACAAGGATATGACGCATTGCGCTTGCTGCCACCGCAAAAAAATGAGCGCGATTTGCAAATCGCTTTTCTTTATTATCAGCAAGTTTCAGATAGGCTTCGTGAATAAGCGCGGTTGTTTGCAAAGTATGACCTGAAGGTTGTTTATTCATATAACGCTTTGCCATTACGTGCAGTTCGTCATAAATGAGCGGCAACAATTGTTCCAACGCCTCGTCGTTCCCGCCGCTCCACGCGTTAAGCAGTTTTGTTACATCTTTGTCATTGAAATCTATCATTTGTTAAAAAAGTTCAGTTTAAGGGGTTAATACGTTTGATTCTATTAAATGCTGAATGAAAAGTAAATTTGAATTTTCTGAAGCACACGCGAAATTGTCAATGAATCACGAATTTAAAATTCAAAAACCGGTCAAATTTCATCTAAATTTTCAATTTATAAAAAAAATTACTACTGATGTCAGTTTTCCCAGAAATTTTTCGTTTATCAAGAGTAGGTAGGAAAATAAAAATAAAAAAATTAGATAAAAAGGAGAAAGAAAAAAATGGGAAAGAAAATGTTCAATTTTATTGCGGACTTTGCCGGAGCTTTTGTTGAAGATAAGGCAAAGGAATATAAAATTATACCAAAAGGAACATATACGAGTCCGTCAGCCGGCTCTGTATGTTATGAAGTTGCAAAATCAGTGTTTAAATGCATCAAGAGTAAGCCGATCGCTGAGCAAAAACATTTCATAAATCAATGCTCCAGTGTCGGGCTTAATATGGATTATACGGTAAATTACATTGAAAAATTTGAACTGCCTAAAGACAACGGGTTTCTTATGACCTTGTCTAAGGAAGTTCTTATACCTGTCATGAAAGAAATCAATACAAAAACACCGACAAAAATTTTCAAAACAATGGAAGAAGGAGAGATTTTAAACCAATTGATGAAAATGCGTGATTTTCCAACTCCACAACAGATGATTGGCGATTTCCAGCAATCTCGAACTTTTTAACTGATTCGTGTGGATATAAACCAGGGAAAACGGTAGTCATCGCAAAAATACGACCTGCCGTTTCCCCTTAAAATCCAGATACGAATTTTTCTAAAAATATTCTATTTTATTTCCTAAACAAAACATTATATCCATTATCGTGATATGACGCGGCGGCGAGAAATGAAATCCAAAACTGCCATTTAAAACATCGTACACGCAATTTTTTTCTTGGATCGGTTGACTGTATAAAGCGGCTTAACCGTATTGGTCGTCAATCAAAGTCGTTTCGGCGGTTAGATTTATCGCGATAGAATCACCGGTAAAAGTCTTGTATTCTGACGGCAGATTATTTTTTAATAAACTATACATCTTCCAATCGAAAATTTTTTTATGCGAATGTCTGTTTTTAATCCCGGATTGCGTTTGTAGAAGTAAAGAACAATTTTTTGATTATTCTCCCTAAAAAATAAAATTATGAACCATAAAACATACAAACGCCACAATTTTTTAGTAGTTTTCGTTTTATCTCTGGTTTTTGCATCATTGGCAATCGCTCTGCCGACATTTGCCGAATCGAATCCGCTTTCTTCATTGGTCAAAGCCGTTTTTTCGATGGAAGCAAAATCTGAAAAAACAATTGATGAGAATAAGATTGAGACCGATTCTGGCGAAGCCGTTCAGACAACGCTTGTCGCCCAACAGAACTGCTCAGTGCTGGATGATTTTAATCGCGCCGACAGTACGAATATGGGACCAAACTGGACGGAAGTTTTCGGAGATATACAGATTCTGAACAATCGCGCCGTCGCGTCGGTCAATAACAGCTGTTTGATCTATAACAACGCGACACCCGGAGACCGCGCCTGTGCGGACGTTTTTGCCGGTACGGGAACGCAATTCGGCGGAATTTATCTGAAATGGACATCAGCCAACGATCATCTTTTCGTCAAGGTTCAGGACAATGAAGGCGACGGCAATTTCGAGAGAGTATTTTTCCTGCGCGAAAACGGTCTCGGCTTTAACCTGCCCTGCAACGGCGGATTCCTGTTTTCAACTCCGTTTTCGAGTGCACGGCTGTATGCATATATTGACGGCAGCAATTTCGTTCTCGATGTTGACACGAATTTTGACGGCATCATTGACGAAACCCGATCCTGCGGCAGCGTGCCGGCAAAAAGCGGAACGCAAACCGGACTCGGCTTTTTCGGACAAACCGCACTCGACAATTTCGGAATTCCTCCGACCACATTGACCGTAACAAAGACCGCCGACACCAACGACGGCGTGTGCGACGCGGACTGCTCTTTGCGCGAAGCCATTGCCGTTGCTGCTCCGGGCGATACGATTGAATTCGCCTCGCCGCTGTTTGACACGGCGCAGACGATCAACGTCAACGGTCAGCTCGTCATTGACAAAAGCCTGACGATAGACGGCAGAGGCGCGAATCTGACAACCGTGCGAAATGTCGCGGCGGCAGGCGGGACGAGCCGCGTTTTTTTGATCACGACCGGCACGGTCAATCTGTCGGGTTTGACGATTAGCGGCGGCAATCTGACTGCCGGAGTCGCCGTTAACGGATGCGGTATAAACACCGTCTGCGGCGGAGGAATACACAACAGCGGCAATCTGACACTGACAAACTGCGCGGTTTCCGGCAATTCGGTAACCGGCAATTTAGTCCTCGGAGCCGGAATATTTTCAATTTCCGCAACGCTGACGCTCATTAACAGCACGGTTAGCAGCAACTCTGCCAGCGGCAATTTCACTTACGGCGGCGGAATGCATATCCAAAATAACGGCGCGAACATAACTAATTCGACCGTTTCGGGCAACTTAGCTTCCGGTCAGGAAGGCGGCGGCGGAATTTCTCTTGCTTTCGGAACTCTGAACATTATTAACAGCACCGTCACAAACAACCAAGCCAGGGGTTTCGGCGGCGGAATTGCAAATCTCGCTGGGGTTGTAAATGCTGTTAATACCATTATTTCCGGCAACTTCGCGTCGAGTTCTCCCGATTTATTCGGTTCGCTGTCGGGCAGTTCGACAAACAATCTGAGCGGCGGCAACGCGCGTCTGCTACCGCTGGGCAATTACGGCGGCGCGACTCAGACGCACGCGCTTTTGCCCGATTCTCCGGCGATTAACGCGGGCAGCGATTGCGTCCTCAATTCTTCCTGCGCGTCAGCCAATCCGCCGTTTGCCTTGACAACCGACCAGCGCGGAGCGGTGCGATTCGGCACCGTTGACATCGGCGCGTTTGAGTCACCGGCTCCTTTAATCGTCAACTCGACCGCCGATCCTGGCGACGGCGTGTGCAATGCGGCAAACTGCACTCTGCGCGAGGCAATCAATCAGGCTAACGCATCGTTGCAGTATGATTTAATTACTTTCAATATTCCGGCGACCGATACGGGCTGTCCAAACGGCGTTTGCACGATCACATTAAACGCCGGGCAATTGACGATCAACAACGCGGCGACGTCGGGAAGTTTGCAGATTTCAAACCCAAACGGCACGGCGGCGAATCTGCTCATCTCGGGCAACAACGCCTCGCGCGTGTTCAACGTTGTCAGCGGCGCGAATCTGTCGCTCAACAATTTAACGGTCACGGGCGGAAGATTAACCGGAGGCAACAACCTCGGCGGCGGTATTTACAATTTCCAAGGCACGGTAACGCTGACGAACTGTGCCGTTTCGAACAATGTCCTCAGCGGCGGCGCCAACAATAGCGGCGGCGGTATTTACAACGCAAACGGCATCGTGACGCTGACGAACAGCACGGTCTCGAACAATGTCCTCAGCGGCGGCACGAACAGCAGTAGCTACGGCGGCGGAATTGCCAGCGACGGCGGCACGGTGAATATTACTAACAGCACCTTTTCGAACAATTCCGTCACCGGCACCAACGTCAGCGACGGCGGCGGGATTTACGCTCTGCAAGCCGCGTTGAACATCACGGGCAGCACCATCTCGAATAATTCCGTTTTGGGCGGCATCACAAACAGAGGCGGCGGTATTGGATCAACCAACGATTCAACATTAAATGCCCGCAACAGTATTATCTCCGGCAATACGGCGGTGGTCGGTCCCGATTCCGCCGGCGCTTTTAACATTAATGACAGCAACCTGATCGGCAATGCGGAGCAGGTGCGGCTTGCTCCTTTGGGTTTTTACGGCGGCGCGACGATGACGCACGCGCTGCTTTCAGGCTCTACCGCCATCAATACCGGCAACAACTGCGTCCTAAATCAATCCTGCGCGAACTTTAACGCGCCTGTTGCTTTAACCGCCGACCAGCGCGGCGCAAACCGCGTCGGCGCGGTGGACATCGGCGCGTTTGAGCTGAACAACTCGGCAAATGGCGGAAACTTCAAAGCCGTTCTGCCCAACGGCACACAGTTTTTCTCTTATCAAACAACACTCGTTCCCAATAACGGAGCGTTCGCTTACACAGTAACAAGTGGAGCATTGCCCGGCGGCATTAATCTGACGACAACTTTTGCTCCCGATGCGGTCGTCGCTCTGAGCGGAATTCCGACTGAGAGCGGCATGTTCAACTTTTCGATTACTTCCGACGACAAAGAAAACTCGAACACGACCGATTTCACGATGGAGGTTTTCGGAGCGACATCGGCACAAGTCGAGGTTGCCGGCAGAGTCTTGACCAAAGAGGGAAGAGGCATCAGAAATGCGCGGATTTTAATGACGGGGCAAGACGGTTTGATTCATCATACGATGACAAATATGTTCGGCTATTACCGTTTTACGGAGGTCGAGGTCGGATCAACATACATCCTTACAGTCGAATCAAGGCAGTATATCTTTGCACCGCAGATCATTAGCATCAGCGAAAATGTGAGCGGACTGAATTTTATCGCGATAGCCGAAATCGAATGACCGTGCGGTTAAGGTTTGTATTGCCTGATGGCTTTTAAAATTATTTTCGGTTTGGTTCACGGATTGAGGAATCCGTTGAACTTGAAAGCAAGAGGTTATTAACCGCATTGTGGGGCTTTGCAGTTAATAACCTTTTGGTTTTCGAGACATTATCTAATTATCAGCGTTTTCTGAAAGTTTTTCTTATCTCGTAAGAGAACTCTGAATAAATACCGCCGCGTCTTGTTTTAACTGACGCAGGGAATTGACCTCGATATACATCATATGTCCGCCTTCGTAGTATTTGACGGAGATATTTTTTCTCAATTCGGGTTCGATATTCATATTTGAAAGCGTGTATTCGGTGGCGAAATAAGGAGTCGCCATATCGTAATAACCGGAAGCGACGAAGACCTTCATAAACGGATTTTTCCGCATCGCGCTTGAAAGCGACGCGCTCGTATTGGCATAACCGTTGTTGACGTTCCAATTCCACGGCGTGGTAATTCCGCCGCCTAAGATGTAGTATTCCAAATCTGTCTTGAATCCGAGTTCGCGGCGGACGTAATCGTTAAACGTCGCCGTATAAGGCGTGCGAATCGCCGTCATACTCGGATCGAAATCGGGACTGTTGCCCGCTGGACTCGTATCTATTCCGGTAAAACGGCTGTCCAGTCGTCCTGCCGTAACGCGGCGGTCGCGCAGCAATTCCTTCATAAATGCGCTCAGATCAACGCGGAAATTGTTTTGATCCACGAACGTTTGACTCAAGCCGGAATAACGGCTGAATTTTTCGAGCAGATTTTGTTTTTCCTGCGCCGATATTTTATCGATTCGCATCATCGCCGGAGCGAATTCATTCATCGCAAAGTTTTCAGATTCCCTTAAAACGGTTTCGAGCGGTTTCGATTGCAGATCGGACGGCAATTTCTTGTGATACCAGGCGGTTGCCGTGTAGGAAGGGAAAATAAAGACGAGCGGCAGATCATTGCCGTCAGCAAAGCGGATCGTCTGGAAATTCATCACGTTTGAAACGAGCATTACGCCGTTAAAGGCGATTCCTTTTTCAAAAAGATACCCAGCAAGTCCGGCGGCGCGTGTCGTGCCGTAGCTTTCGCCGACGAGGAAAAGCGGGGAACTCCAGCGTTCGCTGCGCGTTAAGTAAAGCCTGATAAATTCGCCGACAGATTGAATATCGCCATTCACGCTGAAAAATTTCGATGCTTTCTGCGGGTCAACGGCGCGGCTGAAACCCGTCCCGACCGGATCGATAAAAACGAGATCGGTTTCGGTCAGCCAGGTTTGATCGTTGTCAACAAGTTGATACGGCGGCGGTGGCATAAATCCGCTGTCGAGCATCCTGACGCGCTTCGGTCCGAGTGCGCCTAAATGAAGCCAGACCGAAGACGAACCCGGACCGCCGTTAAATGAAAACATCAAAGGGCGTTTTTCCGGTGCGCCGGCGTTGTCTAATTTATAAGCCATATAAAACATTTTGGCTTCTACTTCGCCGGTGCGTTCTTCGCGGATCGGCATATATCCGGTCGTTACGGTGTAATTGAGCGTTCGATTGCCAGCGCGGATCGAATGTTTTGTCACGGAAGTCGGTTCATCAAGCGCAAGTTTTTTGTCTTGCTGCGAACTGACTGCCGGTTGCGGATTCGGTGTTGCCGCCGGTTGGGCAACGGTTGTCGGTGTTTGAAACAGAAAAATAGCCGATAGAAAAAAAGTAGCTAACATAATGTAGATTTTGCTCCGGTAAATTGGATTGATGAAAAGCGTTACAAGATTAGCACAGAATTGAAGTTTTTTGTAGAAAGACGGCTTTTGATTAGGGCGAACGCATTATAAATACTTTTTTTCACAAAGTAGCGTTTTTTATGGAAAACTACGGAAAAATGTCCTACTTTAGACTTGTATTTCCTTTTGAACAAACTTGTTTGACCTTTGCGATTTACAAAATTGTCCAATT
>JBGTIH010000078.1:0-8431 GCA_041745765.1 Pyrinomonadaceae bacterium
TTGGGGTAATTCTGCCAAGTTGATTCTGTCCTCAAACCTGATGGCAAATTGATTCATCGCTAATCCCCAATTCTGTAGTCCGCACTTGTCCACTTTTTAGCGGCAGTTTTCAAACCTAGAAGTCATTAGTGTCCGGTTAAAAAATAGCTTACAGACATATAATATTGTTTAACCGGACACTAATGACTGAAAAATGAAAAAGCTCCAACAGAAACTTAAACTTTTGGAGCTTTCCGAAGCATTTTATGAATTATGCTTTTCTAAAAGGTCGAATCACAATAATTTTTCAGAAAAAACATCTCTAGTCAAATATCCAATGTTAAAGTTAAGGTTAAGTTAATACTAGCCCAATAGTAGAAATGGGCAGTTGAAAACGCCGAAATGCTGATTGGCATCCCTTGGCATCCTGAAAGTTAAAGTCTATCTGAAACCGCAAATTATAATTCTCGATTAATTTTTCACAACCAAGCAAGACCGGAGGATTTTGCCGGGTCGGAAACTGGGTCAGCGGCTTCGACCTTTTCAAGCGAACAAGTTATGGCTAGTTTCCTGTCGAAATTGCCGGCTGCGCCTGTGATTAAAATTTAGCCAAGTCTTATTCAGGCTTTACGTTTTTTGAGAAGCATTGAGAATCTCCCGGATCTTATTGGTAAGCGCCTCTGCCGTAAAAGGCTTTTGGATAAAGTTGGAACCGTCTTCGATGACACCGTGCCGGACGACGGCGTCATCGGTATAACCGGAGGTGAAAAGAATTTTCAGGTCGGTTGATTTGGTTCTTAATATTTCAGCTAATTGGCTTCCGCCCATTTCCGGCATGACAACATCGGTTATCAGCAAATCGAATTTATAATCACTTTGCTCATAAATCTCGAGCGCGTCTAAACCGTTGCGGGCTTCGATCACGGTGTAGCCGCATTCTTCCAAAATTTGCCGCGCCAGATGGCGAACCATTTCTTCATCTTCAACCAGAAGAATTGTTTCCGTGCCTTCCGGCAACTCTAACGACACAACTTTATTCTCTACCCTTGCCGCCTGCTCGGCAACACGCGGCAGATAAATCTTAAACGTCGTGCCGACCCCTTCCTCACTGTAAACCTCGATACTGCCGCCTGATTGCTTGATGATACCGTAAACGGTCGCCAGTCCCAATCCGGTCCCCCTGCCTATTTCTTTGGTTGTAAAAAATGGCTCGAAAATATGTTTTTTAATTTCAGAACTCATTCCGCAGCCGGTATCCGAGACTGACATCATGACATAGGCACCCGGTAAGACGCCCGCATGCTGGCGAGCGTAATCCGGGTCGAGAAAGACGTTGGCGGTTTCAAGAATCAATCGTCCGCCCCACGGCATCGCGTCGCGGGAGTTGACCGCCAGATTCAAAATTATTTGGGAGAACTGTCCCTGATCAACTTTGACCAGACCGATTTTAGGATTAAGTGTCGTTGTCAGTTTGATGTCCTCTCCGATCAGCCGATCCAGCATTTTCATTGTGTCTTTAATCGTTTCGTTGAGGTCAAGCACAATCGGCTGCAATATCTGCTGGCGGCTGAAAGCTAACAATTGTTGAGTCAAATCAGCAGAGCGCTCCCCGGCTTTTTTAATTTCTTCGATATTTTGCCGCAACGGATTATCTTCGTCCATTTTCCGCAAAGTCAAATCGCTGTAGCCGTTAATAGCGGTCAGCATATTGTTAAAATCATGGGCGATACCGCCTGCCAGCAAACCGACCGATTCGAGTTTCTGCGATTGGCGAAGATGTTCTTCAAGTTCTTTGGTTTTAGTGATGTCAACCATCACTCCCTGCCAGCCGGTTTTATTGCCCTGTTCGTCAAGAACAAAACGTCCTTTATCGTGAATCCAGGCGATCGTGTCATCCCGCTTCACAATGCGATATTCAAGATCGGTTTCAATCTCACGATCAATGGCATTTTGAGTAGCACGAAGAATTTTCTCCCGGTCGTCATTGTGAATAAGGCTAACCCACATGTCGGGTCGATTAAACCATTCTTCTTCTGTATAGCCGAAGACTTCAACATTCGGACTGATGTAAATCGGCGAAAAAGGCGGAAAAGGTTCGGCGAGATAAACGATTGCCGGCGATGATTCGACCAGACTGCGGTATTTAGCTTCGGCATACTGCAATTCACTTTCAGCCTTTTTCCTTTCTGTAATATCACTTCTCATCGAAAGAAAGCCGACAACTTCTCCGTCCTGATTTTTTCTCGGAGTAGTGTTGTAAAGCGTGATGATCTCGGAACCGTCCTTGCGGCGCAGACGAAATTCGCCGATTTCAGATTTGCCTTTTGAGTATTGCTCGAATCTGCTTTTTGCGGCAGGTAGGTCCTCATCAAATACAAAATCGAAAATCGGGCGACCCTGCATTTCCTCGATTGTGTATCCGAGCATCTCCGCCATTTGCCGGTTGACATAGGTTGTTCGCTGTTCCAAATCGGTCAGCCAAATACCTTCATTCGCCGTTTCAACAATTGTTCTATATTTCTCTTCGCTTTCAATTATCAATTGTTCCGCCCGGTTGCGTTCGGTTATGTCCTGACAGGTGCCGACCGCCTGCACCGGCTTTCCATGCTCGTCCCTGATGATTTCCCAGTGTTCTTCGACAAATTTGACTGTTTCGTCGGCAAATAACAGCCGATGAACAATCTTGCAGATCCCATGTGTGTCAAGTGAATCAACAAACGCTTCATCTATCACCTCGCGGTCGTCGGGATGCACAAATTGCTGAATAGCCCGGTAATCCGGTTGATATTGATCCGGTTCCATTTCATAAATACGATATGTCTCTGCCGACCAGTTTACCTTCATCGTTGCCAGATCGGTTTCCCAACTGCCGACCTTCGCCACACTCTGAGCCGTGAGCAGCCGCCGGCGTTCATTTTCTAATTGAGCCGAAAGTTCCTTCTGCTCACGCACGCTTTCCTGAACCTTATTTCTTGACTGCACCTGTTCGGTGACATCCATCCCGTAGCTGATAATGCCGGAAATTGAATTGTCCGCTTCCCGCAGGGGCATATAAACAAAGTTTATATAGTGTTGTTTAGAGGCATTATCGTCCATCGAGTTCAGCATTAAAGGAACTTCATTACCAATGAACGGCTCGCCATTCGTGTAAACACGATTTATTATTTCAGGCAAACCCTGGGTCATCACTTCAGGGAGTGATTCAATTGCCGGAAAACCTATCAGGTCGCGCTGACCGACCAATTGATAGTAAGCAGGATTAGCCTTTTCAAAAATAAACTTCGGTCCACGCATAGTAACGATGAATGAGGGCGAATTATCGAAAATGTGCTGGAGACTTGCTTTCTCGGAAGCCAGTTCGGCTGAAAGAGATATTCGTTCTTCTTCTAAACGCTTGCGCTCGGTGATGTCTAAATTAACGCCCCGATAACCGATTGGCTGACCGGCATTATCACAGATGACCGTTGAATGGGTTTCCACCCAAACGGTACGCCCGTCTTTGGCAATCCAGCGAAACTCTTCTGTAAAATTTTGACTTTTAAGGAAATTTTCGGCTGTGACCTGCATCATCCGTTCCCGGTCATCCGGGTGGATAATCGTGAGCCAGAAGTTCGGCGCGGCGAGCCATTCTTCGACTGTGTAGCCAAGCATTGTTTCAACATAATCGCTGATAAAGTCTATTTTCTGTGTGGCTTCATCAGGCTTGCCCCAGGCTTCCCAAACCACTCCTGTAATATTGTCAATAATATTACTAAGCCGTTCATGATGCTCCTCGATCTGAGCGGCAAGCGTCACCTTTTCTGCTTCGGCGCGTTTACGTTCCGTTATATCGCGCGTTACGCCGAGCAGCGAGGTGATTTCGCCCGCCTGATTACGCATCGGAACGGCGTGAGTTTCCATCCAGCAGCGGGTGCCTTTGAGTCCGACAATTTCAAATTCGAGATTTTCCGTGCCGCCGGCTAAAACATTTTTTGTTAGCCGGGCAAATGCCCGGCGATATTCGGGGGCGACAATATTGATGACCTGCGAGCCGCGCACCTGTTCAAGCGAATCGGCTTCGATCATCGCCAAACCTGCCGGATTCATCTCCAGCAATTCTCCTTTTAAGCCGAGAACTTTGACGCATTCCGGTTCGGTGTCAAGGATTGTCCGCAAGCGATTTTCGCTTTCCCGCAATGCGTCTTCGGCGTGCTTGCGGTCGCTGATGTCGAGAACAAAGGCGACAACTGTGTTTTCTTGGTCTTTTAACAGCGTTCCGCCGATCATGACAGGGACGCGACTGCCGTCCTTTCTGATATATTCCTTTTCACGCGGGGTTGAAAATCCGAAATCGTACAACTGTTTCTTGGCGCGTTCGTCCTGCCAGAGAATTTCTGGCGGAGTCATATCGTTCCACCGTAATTTTCCAGCGAGCAGATCTTGCCGCGTGTAGCCGACGGTTTTAAGAAAAACATCGTTTGCTTCAATTACGGCTCCGTCCAAGTGAGTGATAGTAATGCCGATGATGCTTGAATCAACCAGTTGTCTGAATTTCGCTTCGCTTGCCTGTAAAATTTCTTCAGCTTGTTTGCGCTCGCTGACATCCTGCTGGGTGCCGACAAAATTCGTTAAAATACCCGCTTCATCGAAGACGGGCGAAATACTTAGTTCATTCCAAAAAGCCTCGCCGTTTTTACGATAATTGAGAATCTCGCCGCGAAACGTCGTCTTTTGTTCGATAGCCTCTCTGATTTCACTAACGGTTCGCTGATTTGTTTCCTCTCCCTGCAGAAAGCGGCAGTTTTGTCCTTTGATTTCCTCGAAAGCATATCCGGTTAGATTTTCGAAAGCGGCATTCGTATAAATAATCGGATTGTTGGGTTTTTGCGCGTCGGAGATAACAATGCCTTCGACAATCGAATCAATCGCGGATTTCATTAACCGCATTTTGGTTTCAGCCGATTTTCGCTCGGTGATATTATGCGCGACGCAGTACATCAAACCATCTTTTCCCGACCAGTAAACAGTCCACATGACATTTACGAGCGAACCGTTTTTGTGCCGGTAGCGATTCTCGAAATCTCTCGTTTCGATGCCGGACATAATCAGGAGTGCTTCCTCATTGGATTTGGCAGCGTCTTCCGGCGCGACAAGATCGGTATACGGGCGACCGATGAGCTCTTCGGGCAGATAACCCCAAACTTCCAAAGACGCCGGGCTGACGCTCACAAATGTTCCTGCCGCGTCAATCGTGCAGATCACGTCGAGCGAATTTTCGATCATCGCCCGTTCGCGTTTTATTGACTGCTCCAACTTCTGATCATTGCGCTTGCGCTCGGTTATGTCCTGCACAGTGCCGATAAAATGAACCGGCTCGCCTGATTCGTCGAATGTTACTTCGCCGGTTTCGCAGACGAATTTTTCCTTGCCGTCCGGACAGATTATTCGATGTTCCACATTATATGGAGCGAGTCTGGCAATTGCCGCGTCCGCCGCCGCCTGCACCATTTGCCGGTCTTCCGGGTGAATAAAGCCGAAAAAAGATTCAAGCGTGCCGTCGAAATCAGCTTTTGACACCCCGAAGATCCGGTAAATTTCGTCAGACCAGCGGAGATGATTATTTTTAAGATCGTTGTCCCAGTTTCCGATGTGAGCGATTCGCTGCGCATTAGCCAGACTTGCTTCGCTTAAACGCAGAGCTTCCCGCATCTGCTTCTGTGTCCGGCGATTTGCTGCATTTTTCAGTTCACGTTCGATGGCGGGAACAAGGCGCGTCAGATTACTTTTCATCAGGTAATCATTAACTCCCGCCCGCATCGCTTCGACTGCCACATCTTCACCGATCGTTCCCGAAATTATGATAAACGGAATATCCTGCCTGCTTTCCCTTAAAACCCGCAGCGCGTCTATTCCGGTAAAACCCGGCATTACATAATCGGAAAGAACGATGTCCCATGTGTCTTCGATCAGCGCGTTTTTCATATCCGCCGCTGTCTGCACGCGGATTGATTGAACTTCATAATCGGCTTTCGCTAATTGACGAAGCATCAACTTTTCGTCCATCTGCGAATCTTCGACAAGCAGGGCTTTAAGTTTTTTCATATTATTTCGAAGAGACGGTTCGGTTATCTGCCAGCCAGAATACACCGATACGGTTGGCGGTCTCGACAAACTCATCAAAATTTATCGGCTTTTGAACGAATCCATTGGCTCCTAAATCGTAGCTGTTGACAATGTCTATTTCTTCAATCGAAGAGGTCAGCACGACGACCGGAATATACCTGGTGCGCTTGTCGGCGCGCAGACGTTTTAAGACCTCGTGACCGTTGAGTTTCGGCAGTTTCAAGTCCAGTAAGATCAAATGTGGTAAAGCTTCCGCGTTTTCTCCCGCGTATTTGCCCGTTGAAAAAAGGCAGTCAAGCGCCTCGGCACCGTCGCGGGCGACGATCACACGGCTGATAATGCCATTTTTTTTGAGCGCACGCAACATCAGCATTTCGTCGCTGCGGTTGTCTTCGATCAATAAAATCAATTTAGTATCCATTTTAATTTTTCCCTCGATCAAATCGTAAAATAAAAGGTCGCGCCTTCGCCGACTTTGCCTTCGGCGCGAATAACACCGCCGTGACGATTGATAATGCGCTGGGCTATGACCAGACCGATTCCGGTGCCGTCAAATTCCTCTGTGCTGTGCAGACGCTGAAACACGCCGAATAAACTACCGGCGTAAGCCATATCGAATCCCGCTCCGTCGTCACGCACGAAATATTCATTTTTTTCGCCATTTTCGACTTGCCCGAAAGCTATTTCCGCCTGTTCTTTTTTTGAAGTGAATTTCCAGGCGTTATCGAAAAGATTTTGCATGGCAATGCTGAGCAGTCTTTGATCACCGTCAACGATTATGTGTTCTTCGATATTGAAATGAACATTTCTATCCGGTTGGCTTTTTTGCAGTTTGTTTGTGATCCCGTGCGCCAGAATGCTCAAATCTACACTTTCGAAATGCATCTCGCTGCGCGAAAGACGCGAGAGATTCAGCAGATCCTCGATCAAATGCCCCATACTCGTACTTGCCTCGCACAACTGCTCAAGATAATCCTGTCCTTCTTCGTCTAATTTTTCGGAATAGTCTTCCAGCAGAGCGCGGCTGAATCCGTCAATCGCCCGCAGCGGAGCACGCAGATCGTGGGAAACCGAATAGGAAAAAGCCTCCATCTCTTTATTGGCGGCTTCGAGCTTGGCGGTTCGCTCGATGACCCGCTCTTCGAGCGTTTCATTGAGCCGCAGAATTTCCCGTTCGGCGCGTTTCCGTTCGGTAATCTCACGCGCCGAGCCGACGACCGTTTCGACAGTTCCGTCGGCGGAAATGACCGGATTAAAAACATATTCATAAAATCCGATTTCGCCCGCCGCGTCCGGAAACTCGGTTTCGTCTTTAACGGACTCGCCGGTATCGAAAACCTGTTGGAGATTTTGACGAATCTTGAGTGTTGAATCTTCGGGGAATCCCAAATCGGAAAGGTTTTTCCCGGCTAATTCTTCCAATTTCTTTCCGTAAAAAACTTCTAATGATTGATTGGCATATTTATAGCGCAGTTCCCGGTCAAATGCGAAGGTCATATCGGAAAGTGACGAAAGCAGCGTATTAAAAGCGAGAGCTTGCCGTTCAATCTCCAGATTAAGCTGTTTTAATTTTTCGTCAGCCTGCACCCGGTCGGTAATATCGCGGATATTGCATTGAATGACCTGACGATCATTTTCAAGGTAAACATTACTGATGACTTCGACTTCCCAGTTCTCACCGTTTTTATTCTTAAGCGGCAGATCTTCGTAGCGGATATAATGATTCTTCTCCAGTTCTTCATAAACGGCAAGACTTTCCGCTTCATTCTTGAGCAACCCGATTTCCCACAGCTCTTTGCCGAGAAAATACTCGCGCGGGTAGCCGAGAAGTTCCAGCATATACGGATTGACATCGGTAATTTTTTTCGTCTCAAAATCCAGGATCAAGATTCCGTCGCGGGCGGATTCAAAAAGCCGCCGGTAGCGAATTTCGGAAATCCGTAAATTCTCCAAGGCATGTTTTTCCAATTGGTTATTATCATCTCCGGTGTTCATTTAAAAAGTTTCCTTTAAGGGGATATTTGCCCATCCCCCCGAAAAGGACTGATAAGGAAAATAAAAGTGATGTCGCTCACACCCGACATCACTTTATAAAATCTCGGCAGCAGACACTCTAAAAGCTACTCCTTTCAGAGTGTTTAAGTTATAATCCTCTCAAGCCCGTTTTTATTGGACTTAAAATCATCAAATTCAGACACCCTTTCAGAGAGTTATGAGAACTGCCCTTTACGCCCGTGTTTCAACCAAAGACCAACAGACACTTCCGATGCAAATGAAGGCGATGCGTGAATATGCAAAAAATCGTCAATGGAAAGTTGTCAAAGAAATTAAAGAGATCGGTTCAGGCGCA
>JBGTIH010000079.1:0-37593 GCA_041745765.1 Pyrinomonadaceae bacterium
TCGCGCGGAACGCCGCTTCTTTATTACGGCGACGAATTGGCGATGCGCGGCGGCGGCGACCCCGACAACCGGCGCGATTTTCCGGGCGGTTTTCCCGGCGATAATCGAAACGCCTTTACCAATTCAGGTAGAACGGCGGAGGAGCGCGACGTTTGGAATCATCTCGCTCTTTTGGGCAAACTGCGAATGGAACTTGCACCTTTGCGGCGCGGCAAATCGCTCGATTTGCTGGACGAAGAACAACAGATGGCGTATGCGAGAATGACCGAAAATCAAGCCGTTTTGATGATTTTCAATAATGACACGAAAGCGGCGCAAGTTTCGTTCGACGTTTCGATGATAAAGCCTTTCGCACCGAATAGTATTTTGATTGACAGACTCGGCAAAGTTTCCGATGTGAAAATTGAAAACGGCAAAGTCAATTTCTCGATGCCGGCGCGGACGGCTGGGATTTTTACAATAAAAAAATAATCACGGTTCAAAGTTATTAAGGAAAAATCTATGCAAAACAAACCGAAATTAAATTTTTGGCAAATCTGGAATATGAGTTTCGGTTTTTTGGGAATTCAGTTCGGCTGGGGCTTGCAGATGGCAAATATGTCGCCGATTTACAAATATCTCGGCGCGGACGAAGCGAACTTGCCGTATCTCTGGCTGGCGGGTCCGATGACCGGATTGCTCGTCCAGCCGATAATCGGCGCAATGAGTGATAGAACCTGGACGCAGCTCGGTCGCCGCCGTCCGTATTTTCTTGTCGGCGCGATTTTGGCAAGTATTTGTTTGATTTTGATGCCGAATTCGTCGGCGCTTTGGATGGCGGCTGGCTTGTTGTGGATTATGGACGCTTCGATAAACATCACGATGGAGCCGTTTCGCGCCTTCGTCGGCGATAAACTGCCGGAAGAGCAGCGGAGTTTGGGTTTTGTGATGCAGTCGTTTTTTATCGGCATCGGCTCGACGCTCGCCAACGCTCTGCCGTATATTTTAACGCTGGTCGGTGTGGTCGGAATTATGCAGAGTGGTATTCCATACTCTACTTTAATCGCTTTTCTGGTCGGCGCGGTCGCCTTTTTAGGCGCAGTTTTGTGGACGGTTTTCACGACGAGCGAATATCCGCCCGAAGATCTGGAAGAATTTCGGCGCAAACAGACGGAAGGCAACGTCGTCGGAAACATTGTTGGTGAAATTACCGAGGCAATCAAACATATGCCGACGACGATGAAGCAGCTCGCCGTCGTGCAGTTTTTTACCTGGTTTGCGCTACCGTTTATGTGGCAGTATTACGGTTTGACGGTGGCGCGGCACGTTTTCGGCGCGGCTGACGACAATTCGCCGCTTTTCAGACAGGGAACGGAATGGGGAGGCGTGTGTTTCGCGGTTTATAACTTCGTCTGTTTTCTCGTCGCGTTTGCGATTCCGCCGCTTGCTAACGCTATCGGCAGAAAAGGAGTTCACATCGTTTGTTTGCTTTTGGGCGGACTCGGATTGCTTTCGACATATTTTGCCGCGAATCCGTATTTCTTATGGCTCGGAATGGCGGGAGTCGGTATTGCCTGGGCTTCGATTCTCTCGATGCCGTATGTCATTCTCGCTGGCGCGATCAATCCGGCTAGAATGGGCGTATATATGGGCGTGTTTAATTTATTTATCGTTATTCCGCAAATCGTGATGTCGTTTCTTATTCCGCAGATTTACCAAAATCTGCTGGGCGGAAATTCTTTGAATGTCGTAATTTTAGGCGGAGTTTCAATGCTCATCGCGGCAGCAAGCGTCGTTATCGTTAAAGATGTCGGCGCATCAAAACTCGAAAGCCAAGAAGAAATAAGCGGTTCGGACGGTATGGTTGCCGACTGAGATGATCTATGAAAAATTTAGGATTTTGTTAAATGAAAGCTACATTTTCGTTTCTGATTTTTGCCGGATTAATTTTTTGTTTCGGACTAACTGAAACTTTTGCTTGCAGTTGTGTTTCCGCCGATTCTGTGTGCGGAGTTTTGAGCAAAATAAAAAACAAAAATTACGATAAAACGGTTTTCGTCGGAACTGTTGATTCCATAGAAAAAGTTAAAATATTCGATGATGAGGAAAACGAATACATTCATTTCGATAAAATTTTTTTTGAAATTAGTGAAATTTTCTCAGGCAAAATTGGGCAAAAGGAATTTGTTTACACTTTTTCCGACGGCACAAGCTGTGGATATTTATTCGAGGTCGGCAAAAGTTATCTGGTTTATAGCGCATATAACGAAGACTTTAAAATATTCGGAACCTCTCTTTGTTCTGCAACCAAGGAATTTGATTCTGCCAAAAATGAAATTTCGGTATTGAGAAGTTTAATGAACGATGGCAAAGTCGAGCCGAATATTTTCGGAACGGTAAATGTAATAAACGCGAAATCCAATGAGAAAAAACTCTTTAAAGTAACCGCGCAGAAAGAAGGTGGCAATACCCGAATCGAAAAATCTGTCGAATCGGGAAAGAGTTTTAATTTTTCAAATCTACAATTCGGAAAATACTGGTTCACGGTTTTTGTTGAAAATGTGAGTTTTAAAATCTCAAAACCGATCGAATTAAACGAAAACAATGTGTGCAGCGAGTTGGAAATTTCTATTTCGGATTCTGAGCTAAAAGGCTTACAAAATTTAAAGTGATGAAAGTAAATATAATTAGAAACTTATTGGTTAAAGCCATTTTTACATCAATTGTAATTTCAGGCATTAATTACAAACTAAATGCACAACAAAATCCGCCGCGCGATTTTTCCAAAGAAAACGCACGGCAATCGCAAGATTGGATAAAAGATGCCGTAGTTTATGAGATTTTTCCGCGGCAATATTCCCAAAAAGGCGATTTTAATTCGATCACGGCTGATCTCGACCGTTTGAAAAATCTGGGCGTAACGGTTTTGTGGCTGATGCCGATTCATCCGATTGGTGAATTGAAAAAGAAAGGAACGATCGGTTCGCCGTATGCCGTGCGGGATTTTTACGCGGTTAATCCCGATTACGGCAGCGCGGAAGATTTAAAGAAACTCGTTGCGGAAGCGCATAAACGCGGGCTGAAAGTTATTATTGATATTGTCGCCAATCATACGAGTTGGGATTCGGTGATGATGAAAAACAAGGCTTTTTATACGCAAAATGAAAAAGGCGAAATCATCGCGCCCGTCGCGGATTGGGCTGATGTCGCTGATCTGAATTATAACAACGCCGAACTTCGCAAATATATGATCGAGATGCTCAAATTCTGGGTTCGTGAATTTGATCTCGACGGTTTCCGGTGCGACGTGGCGGGATTTGTGCCGACCGATTTTTGGGAAGAAGCAAGGCGCGAGGTTGATAAAATTAAATCTGACACGATCTGGCTAGCGGAATGGCACGAGCCGGATCTTCTGGTAAATGCGTTTAATCTCGATTATTCGTGGTCGTTTCATTCGGCTCTGGACGAAGTTTTGCACGGGAAAAAGAGCGCCAAACATATCCGCGAAACCTGGGAAACGGAAAAGGCGAAATTCCCGAAAAATTCGCTGCATCTGCGTTTTTCTGATAATCACGACGAACGCCGCGCGATTGCGCGTTTCGGCGAACGCGGCGCGCTGGCAGCGCAGGCTCTTGTTTTTACGCTGGACGGAATTCCGCTTATTTACAACGGAATGGAAACGGGCGACACGACCGAATCGGGTGCGCCCGCTTTGTTTGAAAAACTTCCGGTTTTCTGGCAATTTGCCCAACGTCGTCCTGAATTTCTGAAGTTTTACAATGGAATGATTGAATTGCGGAAAAGTTCGCTTGCGCTCAGGCGCGGCGATTTAACCTGGCTTAAAAATTCCGACGAAGCGCGGGTTTTAACATTTTTGCGAAAAAGCGGCAATGAGGAAATTTTGGTCGCCATCAATATGACGAGCGCACCGTTTTTCGGCAACGTCGAACTTGCCGGAAATTTTGAAGAAATCACGCCGAATGTCGAAAAGAAATCCAACGGTTTGCCGGCATTGAGCTTGGAATCCTTCGGTTTTCGGATTTTTAGAAAAAAGTAATTTAATTCATTTATTTGGTAAAGGTGAAAAACATATGAAAGTAAAATCACTGTCGGTTTTTCTTTTTGCAATGCTTTTGTTTGCGGCTTGCGGAAAATCCGCGACTCTGGAGAGCGCGAATCAAACAGAAAAAACAGAATCTTCGGGCGGAAAATCGGAAATCGAATCAAATCAGACGAATACGAATTCGGGCGAAAACAAATCGAATAAATTCGAAGCGAATAAAACGCCAGCCGCTCAAACGAATCAGCCGAAAACGCTTCGTGAATTTTTCACTCTTTTGCCGCCGAAGTATTTTACGCTCGAGGGCTGTGAGCCGAACAAGGACAAAAATTGCGACAAAGCGCGGGCGGAATATATCAAAACATTTCTCGAAATCGAAGACACGAAAAACGGTTTTTGGAAATCGGGCTGCGACGGTGCGCAATCATGTCTGACATTTTCGCTGTTCAAACGTCCCGACGCGAGTTATATCGTCCATCTTCTGACCGAATTCGAAATGGGCGAAGACAGTTATTTTCTCGAATATAAGAACGGAAAATGGTCAGACATCGGCGCGGAAATTGTTCCCGAATACAGCGCGAAAAACACTTACATTCCACCGCAAAAAGGCACGACCGTCGAAGTTTTCAAAAAGAATTTTCCCGAACCCGAATACAGTGAACGCGGCGCGAAGATTTATGATTTGCAATGGAAAGACGGGAAGTTTCAAAGGCAAAAGTAAAAAGGCAAAAGGCAAAAGTATCGAATAGGAAATTAATATTATGAATCAGAAAACAAACGAATCTGCGCGAAAGTATTTCACAAACTTATTTTTACCTTTTGCCTTTTTACTTTTTACTTGTTTGAGCCAGGCTCAAACCCTCGCGCCCGGTGCGCCGGGCAAAGACGCGCAGTGGGCGACTGCCGGAAAACAGGGCGTTGGAACTTCGGCAAATTTAGAAAGCAAAGTCTGGTTCACACTCGCCCAGGGCGTGATGACGGAAGTTTATTATCCTGACGTAACGGTCGCCAATGTTCATATTTTACAGTTTGTCGTAGTCAATCCGAAAACGAAAAAGGTTGAAACCGAGCAGACGGACGCCGTTCATCAAATCAAAGTTTTGCGTCCCGATTCACTGAGTTTTCAGCAAATCAACACGGCAAAATCGGGTGAATGGAAGATCACGAAAACTTACACGACCGACACGGAACGCGATTCGGTTTTGATTGATGTCAAATTCGAGCCGAAAAATAAGAATTTGAATTTGTATATCTATTACGATCCCTCGCTCGGAAATTCGGGAATGGGCGATTCTGCTTATAAAATGAGTTGGAATACAGGTTTTGTGGCTGAGGATAAAAAATATGCGTCTTCTTTGATTATATCGAGTCCGCTGTCAGAAATGACAAACGGGTTTTATAAAAAAAATGATGGATTTGAGCAATTAAAAGAATTTGGAAAAATCCAAAATCAGTATATGAAAGCTGAAAATGGAAATGTGGTGCAAATGGCAAAAGTTTTGCAACCCCAAAAATTTACTGTAGTTTTATCTTTTTCAAATAATTCAGATAAATCGTTTAAAAATGCAACAATTTCAGAGAAAAAAGGTTTCAGGAAATGCCTCGAAGAATACGAAAAAGGCTGGGCGGATTACATTAAAACTCTTCGCAAGGTCGAGCCAAAATATCAGGCGCAGTTTAATATGGCGGCGATGCAGCTCAAAGCGCACGAAGATAAAACCGTGCGCGGGGCGAATATTGCTTCCTTGAGCGTTCCGTGGGGCGGCGGCGCGAATGCGAATGAGAATAATATCGGCGGTTATCATCTGATCTGGTCGCGCGATCTTTATCAGGTTTTTACGGCTTATATGGCTTTGGGCGATAAAGCGGCGGCGGAACGTGCGCTCGATTTTCTCTTTAAAGTTCAGCAAAAACCGGACGGCTCGTTTCCGCAAAACTCTTATCTCGACGGCAAACCTTTCTGGGGTTCGCTGCAAATGGATGAAGTCGCGTATCCGCTGATTATGGCGTGGGAATTAAAGCGTTTCGACAAAGCGACGTGGGAAAACCACGTCAAACGCGCCGCGGATTTTATTGTCAAAAACGGTCCCGCAACGCCGCAGGAACGCTGGGAAGAAGAAGCGGGCTATTCGCCTTCGACCATCGCGGCAGAAATCGCCGGACTCGTCTGCGCGGCGGAAATTGCCAAAGCAAATAATGACACGGAATCGGCGCGCACTTATCTGAAAACCGCCGACGAATGGGCGGCAAATGTTGAAAAATGGACGGTTACAACGACCGGAAAACATTCAAAAGAGCCTTATTACATCCGCATCGCGCAGAACGGCAAACCCGACGCAGGCGAAAAAATCGAACTCAATAACGGCGCAGGACTATTTGACGAAAGAGAAATCGTTGACGCGGGATTTCTGGAACTTGTCAGATTGGGAATCAAATCGCCCGACGATCCGATCATTCAAAATTCGGTCAAAGTTATTGACGAAGTAATCCGAGTAAACACGCCGAACGGCGAAGGTTTTTATCGTTACAACAACGACGGTTACGGCGAAATGGACGACGGCAGACGTTGGAATTTCGACGGAAAATATACCGGAAAAGGCAGACTTTGGGCGTTGTTAAGCGGTGAACGCGGGCAGTATGAATTGGCATTGGCAAATCGGCTAAAAGAAAAGCACACGGCGGAATTAAAAACGAAATTTGATATAACAGAACAAGATGATCGTCCTATTTTAAGAAGTATGGGACTTTCTCAAAATGCTGATAAAAGGCTTGAATCAATGTCGAAATTTGCCAACGAAGGTTTGATGATTCCCGAACAAATCTGGGATAAGCAAGAAGTTCCGAAAAATATTGACAAACAATTCATTCCCGAACTCAAATTCGGCGAAGGAACCGGAAGCGCAACCCCGCTCGCCTGGTCAATGGCGCAGTTTATCCGCCTCGCCGTCAATTTGCAGGAAGGCGAAAATCTCGACACGCCACAGGTTGTTTATGACCGTTATGTTTTAGGAAAAAAATCTGAAATTTCTGAATTAAATGAAGATGAAGAACCGTTTTGCACTTTAGGAGAAACTAAACTCGGAAACCCAATAAAGAAGGAAGATATTAAAAGCCTTCCGCCTAACAACTCCCACTTAAATCTGCTATCTGTCAAAAAATCGAAAGATGATTTAAGCACAGAAGTTAAACTGGATTTAGAGAATTCTTGTTTTTGGAAGTGGAGCATTTCAAATTCGAGTGATTTTAAGGGAACTTTGGATTTTATAAAAAAATCCGAAAATCCGCATTTAATAAGTTGTCAACCTGAAAAATATACGGCAATTTTATTTTTTAAAGGTGAAGCAAAAGAAGTTGAAATTGTTGGAGATTTCACGGATTGGAAACGAAAAGGATTAAAACTAAACCAATTTACAACTTCAAATATTGATAAAGACTTAAAATTCATCTCATTAGAGAATTTATTTGCACCAACTGCCCGCGTCGAATACAAACTAATTGTTGACGGCAAATGGATCACCGATCCTGCAAATCCGAATAAAATTGATAACGGTGTCGGCGGTGAAAATTCGTTTTTTGCGATGCCGGATTATAAGCCGACGGTTTGGGATAAAAGCGAACATGACAGAGAAGAATTTTTAACAATGCATGGTTTCAGAAGCGAAGTTTTGAATGGAGTGCGATTGGTTTCCGTTTATGTTCCGACAGAATGTGTTAAAAATATTTGTCCGACGTTGTATATGCAAGATGGCGGGGAATATGTGCAAAAAACAAAAGCCGTTCAAATTCAGAAAAATCTTGTCAAAGGCGGAAAAGTTAAACCGTTCATAATGGTTTTTATAAACCCGCGCGACCGAATAAAAGAATATTTTGCTAATGACGATTACGCGAAATTTGTTGCCGAAGAAGTCGTTCCTGCGATTGATAAAGAATACAAAACGATCAAATCTCGCGACGGTCGAGCGATTATGGGCGCAAGTCTTGGCGGCATTACGAGTTTTCACACCGCGCTGAAATATCCCGAAATTTTCTCGAAAATCGGCGGGCAATCGTCTTCGTTTTGGGTTGATAATGAACGAGTCGTCAAAGAATTGGAAAAGCTCGACGCTTCGAAAAATAAGTTCACATTTTATATTGACGACGGCACGCTCGAAGGCGTTGAAGATTCGCGCAAGGTTGTTAAAATATTAAAAGATAAAGGTTTTGAAGTAACCTACGTCGAAGGTGAAGCCGGACATAACTGGACGGCGTGGCGCGACCGTTTGGCTGATGCGTTTATGGCGATCTGGAAGTAAAAAAGTTTAAAAGTGAAAAAGTTATTCGATATTCGAGAAATGACTTTTTCACCTTTTTCACTTTTTCACCTTTCTAGCCTTGTTTTTTGCCGATCATATCGAGACCGACGGCGGCGACGAGAATCGCTCCTTTGATTAATTCCTGCATAAAATCCCGCACGTTAAGAAGCGACATTCCGTTATCGAGACTCGACATAATAAGAGCGCCGAGACACGCGCCGAAGACCGTTCCGCGACCGCCCATCAGGCTCGTTCCGCCGATCACGCAGGCGGCGATGGCGTCTAATTCCTTCAAAGTTCCGGCATCGGGCGCGGCACTTCCGACTCGTGCCGTGAAAATTAAAGCGGCGATTCCGGTTAATGCGCCCAAAAAAGCGAAAACTTTTAGAATGACGAGTTTGTTATTGATGCCGGAAAGTCTGGCGGCGTCAGCATTTCCGCCGATGGCATAAAGATAGCGTCCGAAGGTCGTCGAATTTGTAATAAACGCGCCTAAAAGTGCGACGGCAATCAAGATCAAAACAGGAATCGGAATTCCGGCGTAAGAATTCATTACGAAAATAAAGGCAACAATAGCAATCACTTGCGGAATTACTTTGAGCATTTCGCCGCCGTAATTGGCTTTGCCGAGACCGTAAGTTTCCTGAGCGCGGGCACGGGAAAATGCCAGCCAAATAACAGCGGCAATCGCCAATGCCGCCAAAATCCAGCCGATGCTTGGATGAATATAACCCTGTCCGAGCGCTTTAAATGCCGGATCGGCGATCGGAATTGTTTCCGATTCGCTGATGCCCTTGATCGCGCCGCGCCAAGCGAGCAGCCCGCCGAGAGTAACGATGAATGCCGGAATTCTCAGATAAGCCGTCAAAGCCCCCTGAAATGCGCCGACCGCCACGCCGATACAGATTGCCGCGAGAATCGCCACCGGCAAACTGTAACCCCAACTCGTCAGAAAGATCGCCGCCACGCCGCCCGCCAAACCGAGCAGGGAACCGACCGACAGATCAATATTGCCGGAAACAATGACCATCAGCATCCCGACGGCTAAAATTCCCGTAACCGAGGTTTGCAGCGAAAGATTCGATAAATTTCGGTAACTCAGAAATGTCGAACCCGTCGCCCAATGAAAATATAGCCAGATTACCGCGAGCGCGGCGATCATTGTGTAAGCGCGCAGTGCCGATGTTTGCAGTTTAAAACCTTTTTCAGTTTTTGCTTCGTCTGTCATTTTTTTCTCTTCAGATTTTTTGCCTTTTACCTTTTTACTTTTGCCTTTAATTTCCGGTTGCCGCCGCCATAACTTTTTCGGGCGTGGCTTCCGTTTTTGTAAATTCTCCGGTCAATTTTCCTTCGTGCAGAACGATGATGCGGTCGGACAAACCTAAAACTTCGGGCAATTCCGATGAAACCATGACGATTGCCAGACCTTCTTTGGCAAGTTTGTTGATTTCCAAATAAATTTCCTGTTTTGCGCCGACATCAATTCCGCGCGTCGGTTCGTCTAAAAATAAAACCTTCGGATTTGTCAAAAGCCATTTTCCTAACACGACTTTTTGCTGATTTCCGCCCGAAAGCGTTCCGGCAACCGTGATCGGCGAATTTGCCTTGACGCGCAGGGATTGCATCGAACCTTTGACCGCGACGGTTTCGCGTGAAAGATGGGTTAAAAATGCGCCACTGATTTTTTTCAAACCGGCAAGCGTCATATTGTTAGAAATCGTCTGTTCTAAAATTAAACCGAAGCGTTTGCGGTCTTCGGTCACGAAACCGATGCCGTTTTTGATCGCATCGGCAGGTTTATTTATCGAAACTTTTTGTTCTTCGATTAAAACTTCGCCCGAAGAATTTCCGTTCCACGCGCCGAAAATCGACATTAAAAGTTCGCTTCTGCCCGCGCCCATCAAACCGGAGATTCCCAGAACTTCGCCGCGTCTGACGTGAAATGAAACATTGTCAACCAGTTTTTTGTCCGCCACGCCCGGGTCAAAAGCGTTTATATTTTTGACTTCCAGAGCGATTTCGCCGAAATCGTGATTTGATTCGGGAAATATATCGCCGACCTCGCGCCCGACCATCAAAGCGATAACTTTGTTTTTATCGAGCGCGAGCGTGCTTTCCGTACCAACCGTTTTCCCGTCGCGCAAAACCGTGATGCGGTCGCTCATCGCAAAAACCTCGTCGAGCTTGTGCGAAATATAGATCATCCCGACACCGCGTTTTTTCAGATCGCGCAAAATATCGAAAAGCGTTTCAACTTCCGATTCGGTTAGCGCGGCGGTCGGTTCGTCGAGAACGAGAATTTTCGCGTCCTGCGAAAGGGCTTTGGCAATTTCGACTAATTGCTGCTGACCGATACCGAGATTTCCGACCGGAGTTCGCGGGTCGATCGGCAGATTCAAATCTTTCAGAAGTTTGGTCGCGCGATGATAAAGTTCGGACCAATTGATTATTCCGAAACTCGAAGGTTCTTTTCCCAAAAAAATATTTTCGCCGACGGTTAGTTCCTTAACGAGCGACAGTTCCTGAAAAATAATGGCGATACCGGCTTCTTCCGCTTCGCGGATCGTGCGAAATTGATGCGTTTCGCCTTTTATCTTAATGTTGCCGCCGTATTCGCCGTACGGATAAACGCCGCTCAGGGTTTTCATTAAAGTTGATTTTCCCGCGCCGTTTTCGCCGACGAGCGCGTGAAATTCGCCTTCGAACAAATTAAATGTCACGCCGTCGAGAGCTTTTACCCCGGGAAACTCCTTGGTGATAGACACCATTTCCAGAATCGGTTTTGTCCGTTGTCCGTTGTCCGTTGTCATTTGCATATTAAATGGATCATTGTGTTTTCATATTCGATCAAACAAGTCAGCCAAAACATAAATGAACGTAATTGATTAGGTATTCGACTTTTGGTTTTTGGTCTTTGAATTTTTGCTCTGCACATTAGTCCAAAGTCCAAAAGTCCAAAGACCGAAGACCTAATCAGTTACAAATAAACAACGCACAAAGGACAACGGACAACGGACTAAAGTTATTGCTTCGGTCGTTGAGCTTCGGGAACGTTTTTATAGACTTCCTCGTAAGTCGCCCAGCCGTCTTTGATAACCGTGTCCATCAAATTGTTCTTATCTACAACAATCGGTTCATACAAAATCGCCGGAGCTTCTTTGGTCATCGAGTCCGATTTGATTTTGTCTTTCGCCTCGATCGTTTCGCCTTTTGCCAATTTGATTGCCAGTTCGACGGCACCGTAAGCGAGCGGTTGGATCGGTTTGTAAATAGTCATCGTTTGCGTTCCCGCCGCAATGCGCTGCAGAGCGACAATTTCCGCATCTTGTCCGGTAACAATTACTTTTCCGGTCAAACCCTGCGCCGCCAGAGCTTGAATCGCGCCGCCCGCCGTGCCGTCATTTGAAGCGATAACCGCAACGACTTCATTTTTGTTTTGCGTCAGCGCATTTTCGGTAATTTTCAAAGCCTCTTCCGGTTTCCAATCGGTCGCGTGATTTTGGGCAACGATTTTTATCGCCTGCGAGTCAATCGCCGCCTTTAACACATCATTTTGTGATTTACGCAGAATCATCGCATTATTATCAGTCGAAGCACCGTAGACCATTATGTAATTTCCGTTCGGCGCATTTTTCAGAGCATATTCCGCCTGCATTTTTCCGATCAGCGGAACTTGATGCGAAACATACAAATCAATAATGTCGGAATTTATCAAACGGTCATAGCTGATGACCGGAACATTCTGCGCTTTGGCTTTCTGCACCATCGAGGCGGCTTGCGTCGCATCTTGCGGTGCGATAACTAAAACATCAACGCCTTTCGTTAATAGGTTTTCAACGTCATTTGCCTGCCGGTCGGATCTGTTATCGGCAACAGTGATTAGACATTCGACCTGCCCTTTAAGTTCATCGCAACGCTTTTTGAATAAATCGTGATCGCGCTTCCAACGTTCTTCCCTGACCGTTGCCATCGCAAAACCGATTTTAATGACGCGGTTCGGGTCTTTCGGCGCGGCGTTCGTTTGCCCTTGATCGGTCGGCGCGGTTACGCACGCCAACGTAAAAAATCCTGCTAACGTAAGTAGTAAAAGTAACTTAATCATATTTTTCATAAATTTTTCACGTGTTTAGATTATAGATTTGCGTAATTATGCAATAAAAATTTAACGAATGCCAATTTTAGCGAATGCGATTTTCGATTCGGAGTTTTGCATATAGTAAAACCAGATTTTTCTGCTTCGCAGATTTTCCGCGCTAAGCAATAAAATACCGGGATCAATTCCCAAAACTTCTTCGGCAATCCAATTATTATGCGGCTTAAAGCATCGGCAAAACTATATTTTCCCGGTATCTTATCACGGTATTTTTCCTATCGCGATATTTTTTTTCGCGCGGAAATCTTTTTTGTCCGATATGGTTTCGAGCGGCAAGGCTTGCCCGAAGTCTCGCGCAGTTCAAATTGCTGCCGTTTGCTCTTGTTGGACAAATACCGGAAGATTTGTAAAATTCAACAAGTTCTGCAAACGGTGAATATTGAATATCTATCAAGCCGCTCACGTGCATTAACCGGTTTTGATTGACCGTTTATTTCGTGTGGCGGACATTTAATTAAAAAATGGTCGCTTTTTTTCGGCAAAAGCCGATAAATTAAAACGCGTGAGCCGTAAAAGGCTCGCGCTAACCTTAAAGCTAAATAAGGACAAGAGGACAGGCGGGGAAGCCTTCGTCCTCTTTTTTGTCGGCTTATAATGTCGCCAAAAGCAAATGAATGGTCGAATTTAGCTGATGAACGGTAATTCGGTTTTGATTTTCGCACTTTCAAGTCATACAATTAAAAGATGCTTCCCCGCATTAAAACAATTGAAAAGATATACGGAGAAAAATTTATGACACATTCAGTTCACGAAAATCACGAGCATACGCATGGTGCGGGATGCGGACATACGCAAATCAAACACAAAGATCATACCGATTTTCTGCACGACGGGCATTTGCATTTTATTCACGATTCGCACATTGACGAGTGCATTTTAGAAGTCAGCGACGCGAATCCGGCAGTTTGTCAGGAAACTGCTTGCGATTGTACGCACAACGGAGACTGCTCACACGAAGCAGTTCCGCACGGAGATCACGTTGACTTTTTGGTCAACGGTCGGCTTCATCATCATCACAGCGGTCATTGCGACGATCACGGCGCAATCCAAGTTATGTAATTCGTTTCATTTAACAAATTCTATAAAAAGCGGATCGGATAATTTTTTCGATTCGCTTTTTTTATTTGCGGTTCGTTGGTGCGGCAAGGCGTTTGATTAGCGAAAATTGACGGCTGATAAAATATCGGCGTTGTTTGATGGCGGCAAATAATGATTTTTCACACCGTTCGGCTTTATCGTTGTATTTTTTTTGATATGCTTGGAGGTGATGCCAAACGACATTTTTTCACTTCCGGCATTTGCCAAGATAAACTGGATTTTGCGGATTAAAGGAAAACGCAAAGACGGTTTTCACGAATTATGCACGGTTTTTCAGACGGTTTCGCTCCACGATTTACTGCATTTTTCCAAAAATGAAGATTTAGTTTTAACTTGCAATGCAAAAAATATTCCGACCGGCGAAGATAATTTAATAATCCGGGCGGCAAAAAGTTTGCAGGAAAAATTCGGCGTGCGCGGCGGCGCGAAAATTCATCTGGAAAAAAATATTCCCGCTCCGGGCGGTCTCGGCGGCGGTTCTTCAAATGCGGCGGTTGCTTTATTAGGTCTGGCAAAACTCTGGAATCTACCGATAAAATTTGAAGAATTGACGGAAATCGGAAAACTTTTAGGTTCGGATATTCCGTTTTTTTTCTGCGGCGGAACGGCAGTCGGAACAGGACGCGGAACAGAGATTCTGCAAACGGAAGATTTGACCGAAAATTACATTTTAATAGTTACGCCGAATGTCGTTGTGCCGACCGCCAAAGCGTTTTCACTTTTAGATGCGCCGCGCTTGACAAATTCCGGCTCAAAAAGTATTCTTCAAATTTGTCGTTCCGAAGCTGCAAGGCTGGATTTACGGCAATCAGGCTTAGTAAATGATTTTGAAAAAGCGATATTCAAAATCGAACCTGAAATTAAGCGTGTTAAAGAAAAGTTGTTTGATTTAAGAGCAAGACACGCTTTGATGTCCGGCAGCGGAGCAAGCGTTTTTGCCGTCTTTGACAGTAAAGAAGCACTTCAATCAGCCTCTGATGCTTTACAGTTTGAAGAAACCTGGCGAAAATACCAGGTTAAAACCGTTTCGCGGAAAGAGTATTTAAAAGCATTGAATTTGAGTTGAAAGTTTGCTTCATTAGAACAATTTTTATTGGGGCGTAGCCAAGTGGTAAGGCACCTGGTTTTGGTCCAGGCATGCGTAGGTTCGAATCCTTCCGCCCCAGCATTTTTTAGTAAAACCGGACGGGCAACTTTGTTTCAATTCAATGTTGCTCGTCATTTATTTGTATCTGCACGACAAATGAGCGTTACGGGAAATATCAAGATTTTTTCAGGCAATGCCCATCCGGGACTTGCCGGGGAGATTTGCCAACATCTGAGCTGCGATCTCGGTCGCGCCAATACCGGAAGATTTTCCGATGGCGAATTTAATTTTCAGATCGGAGAAAACGCCCGCGGCGCGGATGTTTTCATAATTCAGCCGACATCTCCGCCGACCGATCAGAATTTAATGGAACTGCTGATTATGCTCGATGCTTTTCGGCGGGCTTCGGCAGAAAGAGTTACAGCAGTTATTCCCTATTTCGGTTATGCGCGTTCGGATAAAAAAGATCGTCCGCGAGTTCCGATTACGTCGAAACTGATTGCCAATTTAATTGACAAAGCCGGAGCGCAGAGAGTTTTGACGATTGATCTGCACGCGTCGCAGATTCAGGGATTTTTCGATATTCCGGTTGATCATCTTTTTGCCGCGCCGGTCATCGTTAATTATTTTCAGGAAAATCCGATTGATAATTTAATCGTCGTCGCGCCCGATACGGGCGGAGCGGAACGCGCCCGCGCTTACGCGAAACGATTAAACACGGGGCTTGCGCTCTGCGATAAGCGGCGCGAAAAGGCAAATGTCGCCGAAGTGATGAATGTTGTCGGTGATGTCGAAGGCAAAAATTGTTTGATAATTGACGATATGTGCGACACCGGCGGCACGATTTGCAAAGTTGCCGACGCGCTTTATGCCAACGGCGCAAACGAAATTTACGCGTGTTTTACACACGCCGTTTTTTCGGGCAGAGCAATTGAGAATTTGAGCGCGTCGCATCTAAAGAAAATAATTGTTACCAATACGATTCCGCTTTGTGATAAAGGAAAACTGCTCAAAGAAGAAGGCAGAATCGAAGTTTTGAGTGTTGCGAAACTCCTCGCATCGGGAATTAAATCAATTCACGATGAAACGAGCGTTTCGTCTTTGTTTATTTAAGTTTTCAAAAAATAAGGTCAAAAGATATGGCAGATAAAGTTGTAGTAAAAGCACAAACAAGAGAAACACGCGGCAAAAACAATGCGCGCAGGCTTCGCAGTACCGGAAAGATTCCGGTGATCGTTTATGGCGGCGATATTGAAAATGCCGCTGTTACGGTTGATTTATCCGATTTAGCGGCGATTTTGCGTTCCGATTCGGGACAAAACACCGTTTTTTCGCTGGATGTCGAAGGCGTCGGCGCGAGCGATGTGATGTTTCACGACCGCCAGATAGATCCGCTGAAGGGGCGTTTAATGCACGTTGATCTGCGCCGCATCAAACGCGGCGAAAAAATCGAAGTTACGGTTTCGGTTAATCTGGTCGGCGAACCGGAAACGATGGCTGAAGGTGGAGTTTTGACGCAGCAATTGCGCGAAGTCAAGATTTTCTGTACGCCGGGTAAAATTCCCGAATCAATTGACGTTGACGTAACGACATTGGAAATGAACGAATCAATTCACGTTTCCGATCTGAAGGTTGAGGAAGGCGTTGAAATCCACGAAGATATGGAAGCTCTCGTCGCTTCATTCGTCTTCGTCAAAGAACCCGATCTCGAACCGACACCTGAAGAAGAACTGACCGAACCGGAAGTCATCGGTGGAGAAAGCGCAGGAGATAAACCGGGCGCAGTCGAAGATGAAGGCGATGTTGAAAAGCCGTAATTGTTTTCAGAACTTGCGGCGAATTGGTTTAAGAAATTTATGGATTCGCTGTCTGAAAAAAATTGGCTGATCATCGGCTTGGGAAATCCGGGCGAGAGATACGCGAAAACGCGCCACAATCTCGGCTTTATGCTGATTGATTTGCTGGCGCGCGAGGCGCAAACGCAGATTAAGCGCGAAGAATGCCGCGCTCTTGTCGGTCGTGCGGAGATTGAAAATCATTGGACGGAACTCGTCAAACCGCAAACCTTTATGAATTTAAGCGGCGAATCGGCGGCGTGTCTTTTGAAAAAGGAAAACCGTGCAACGGAAAAGTTGATCGTCATCGTTGATGATCTGGCTTTGCCTTTGGGAACGATTCGTCTGCGGGCGAAAGGCTCGGACGGCGGACACAACGGTTTGAAATCAATGACCGCTTGTTTGAAAACGCCGGATTATATTCGGCTCAGAATCGGTATCAAACCCGATCATCCGATAAATGACACGGCACGTTTTGTGTTGGAAAATTTTTCAAAAACGGACTTTGAAACGGTTGAAAAAGTTTTAGACCAGAGCGCAGATGCCATTCGCACCGTTTTGTCAGACGGAATCGAAAAAGCGATGGCAGATTTTAATTGATAATTGATAAAAAAATATTATCAATTATCTACTAATAAAAAAACCTTCTTGCTTCAATAAATTTATTGAGGCTAGAAAGCCAAAAGGAGGAAACACATTGGCAAACAGAGTATATGAAGTGATGTATAGCGCCGAACCGGGAACGGCGGACGATACGATCACTCAACTAAACGAAGCGATTGAAAAATTGGTCACCGACGGCGGTGGATCGGTTGTAAAAACCGATGTTATGGGAGTTCGCAAACTCGCTTACCCGATTCAAAAACATACCGACGGTTATTACGTTCTTTTTGAAATCGAAGGTTCGGGGCAGGAAATCGCCGAACTCGAACGCAGAATGCGCGTTAATGATCTGATTATGCGTTATCTGACCGTCAGAGTTGACGAAGAACGCAAAACGGCTCAAAAACATACCGATAAACGCGAAAAGAAAAGAAAAAGAGTCAGCGATTTGATGAGAAGCAAAGGCTCGCAGGATCAAGAATTCCAAAATGAAGAAGAAGATCAAATAGGAGGCGACGACGAATAAAATGGAAAGAAAGAAACCCGTAAGAAGAGATGATGAAGACGATAAAGTCGGTTTTGACGTTGACGATGAGAAAAATCTCAGACCGCAGAGACGTTTTCAACGCCGTCGTCAAACGATGTTTGTCCCCGATTATATTGATTGGAAAGATGTTGATTTTTTGAAACGCTTTATTCCCGAACGCGGTAAAATTTTGCCGAGAAGAATTTCGCAAGTTACCGCAAAAGATCAACGCCGAATTGCGCGGGCGATCAAACGCGCCAGAACAATGGCTTTGCTGCCGTATGTCGCAGACTAGGAAAAAGGAGAATTTTATTTATGGCAACAATCAACATTTTATTACGCGAAGATATAGACACGCTTGGCGGACGCGGCGAAATCGTTAAGGTTAAATCGGGTTTTGCCCGAAATTACCTTCTGCCGCGCGGTTTGGCAACTCTGGCAACTAAAGGAAATATCAAACAGGTTGAACAGGAACGCACGTTTTTACTAAAAAAAGCGTCGCACGAAAAATCAACCGCCGAATTGCAATACGATCAAATGAAGGATATTTCGCTCGAATTCGAACGCAAGGCGGGCGAAACCGGAACGCTTTTCGGTTCGGTTACTTCGATTGATATTACCGAAGCTCTTAACGCCAAAGGTTACGAAATTGACCGTCGAAAAGTTAATCTTAAAGACCCGATCAAGGAAACCGGAGAATATACGGTCAGCGTCAAACTGCACCGCGAAGTTACTCTGGAAATTCCCGTAATCGTTAAAGCTGAAGGCGCGACGGTCGAAGCAAAAGAAACAAAATCGGACAATTCCGCCGAAGTTGTTGAAGACACAAACGCTTCCGGCGAAGAAGAATAAAACGCCAAACAAAAAGGGGAAATTTTACAAACATTTCTTTGTCTTTTTTTCCCGATTTGTAGTAGCATCAAAGGACTGCGAGTTTTAATTTAACTTGCAGTCTTTTTTGTCTAAAAAAATCATAAAATTCACTTTTCTCCCGAAAATCAAGCGATTTTTATAAGAGTTTTTGTTTTTATAAACATATATGGCAACACCGAATCCGGAATTTGAACGCGAACAATTTTTGAATAAACCGTTGCCTTCGAGCATCGAAAGCGAACGCGCACTTTTGGGCGCGGTTCTGCTCGATAATCAATTATTTACGCAAGCCGCCGAGGTTTTAACGCCCGAAGATTTTTACGCGCCGCTCCATCGCCGCGTCTTTAAAGCGATGATCTCGCTATTTGAAGCAAGTCAAAGAATTGATCCGATTTTGATCGGCGAAGAACTCAAAAAAGACGGTTCGATTGATTCGCTCGGCGGTGTCGCCACAATTACGAATTTAACTTTCGGTCTGCCGCATTTTTCTGATATTCAGGATTACGTCAGAGTCGTTAAAGATAAATCCATCACGCGTAATTTGATCAAAGTCTGTAATCAAATTACCGCCGAAGCACTTGCCGAAGAAGACGATGCCGAAGTTATTTTAGATCACGCCGAACAGATGATTTTCGCGCTCGCCGACGAAAAAACGCGACAGGGTTTCGCCCACGTTCGCCCCGTCGCCGAAGAAGTTCTGGCGAGAGTTCAGGAATTTGCCAAACGCGATTCGCACGCGCTGACCGGACTTGCCACAGGTTTCCGCGATCTGGACGAAATGACTTCCGGTTTGCAGAAATCCGATTTAATTATCGTCGCTGCCAGACCCAGTATGGGGAAAACGGCTTTGTGTTTAACCTTGGCGCAAAACGCCGCAATTATTGAAAAAGCTGTGGTTGCGGTTTTCTCGCTCGAAATGTCGAAAGAGCAATTAGTGATGCGTATGCTCAGTTCGGAAGCCAGAGTTGACGCGCACCGTTTTCGCACAGGACATTTGATTCGTGATGAATGGGGAAGACTCGCCGAAGCCATCGGGACGCTTTCCGAAGCGAAGATTTTTGTTGACGACACGCCCGGAATTACCGTTTTGCAGATGCGCGCCAAAGCTCGCCGGCTTGCCGCCGAACAAAAACAGCTTGATTTGATTGTGATAGATTATATGCAATTGATGTCGAGTTCGGGGCGCATCGAATCTCGCCAACAGGAAGTTTCAAAAATCTCACGCGAATTGAAAGGCTTGGCAAAAGAACTGAATGTTCCGGTCATCGCGCTTTCGCAACTTTCCCGCGCCGCCGAATCAAGAAATCCGCCGATTCCGATGCTTTCCGATTTACGCGAGAGCGGATCAATCGAGCAAGACGCAGACGTAGTAGCGTTTATCTACCGGGAAGAATATTACAAACCGAGCGAAGAAAATGCGGGCGTTGCCGAGCTTTTGATCTCGAAACAGAGAAACGGTCCGGTCGGAAATGTAAAATTGGCTTTTTTGAAGGAATTTACGAGATTCGAGAATTATTACGGTGGATGATTCATTTTCATTTTCGATTGAAAAACATTTTAAAGAAAAATATGAGTGATAATTTAAGATTTCCGATAGGTGAATTTGATAAAAGTATTAAAATTACAGCGGAATTGAAAGAGAAATTTTTGAATGAAATTGCCGAATTGCCGCATTTTGTCCGAGATGCGGTTAAAGATTTGTCTGACGAACAACTCGACACGCCGTATCGTTCCGGCGGTTGGACGGTTCGGCAGGTCGTTCATCATCTTCCCGACAGTCATTTAAATTCTTATATTCGATTCAAATGGGCTTTGACGGAAGATGCGCCGACGATAAAACCTTACTTTGAAGATCGTTGGGCGGAACTCGGCGACAGCCGTATGCCGGTTGAAAATTCGCTGAAAATGTTGGAAAGTCTTCATTTTCGTTGGGCGGAACTTCTAAAATCAATGTCCGTTGAAGATTTTGAAAAAACTTTGCATCATCCCGATTCGGGCGATTGGACTTTATCAAAAATGCTCGCACTTTATGTCTGGCACGGCAGACACCATTTGGCGCATATCACAAAATTGCGCGAACGAAACGGCTGGTAAATTCATTGACAATTTGTTTTAAATTTACCGCAATAAAGTAAGCACCAATGGATAATATCAAATATTAGAATACTTCTAAATCTTCTAATATTTGATATTACGCGCACTTTTTAGGATTTTTAAAATTTTTTTCGGTGCGTTCTGCAAATAGAGCAAATTTACTGCTAAAACCTTTTAATTTTAATCTCCAAAACTATTCACTATTCACTATCAACTATTCACTATTTTACAGATATAAAATTGTAAAATAGTGAATTGTTAATAATGCGAATCAAGGGTTGAAAATTAACGATAAAGTAAATAAAAGAGTTACGTGAATCAAACTTTCGGCTTTGCTCTGATTCAGTCCGTAACCTGTTGATTTTCAACACCTGATTTCAACCCTTGATTCGCATTAATAGTTGACAGTGAATAGTTTTTTAAACAAAAATTATCAGCCTTTTTTCGCACATTCATTTAGTCATAATCAGTTACAAAAAAGTTATTTAATTTCAAAATTCTTAATTTCCGCGGCTAATTGTCGTTCTTTTTGTTCCTTTTCATTGTTTAGATTTTTGCGTTCTTTATTTATTTCCTGAAGCCTCGTTTCCTGTTCGCCCGCAATTTGCACATAACGAGTAATCAACTGTTTAGCTTCCGAAGTTTTTGCCAAGGCTTCGATATTTTCCCGCAGACGTTTTTGATCTTGCGAGATTTCTTCGATTTCCTTATCCAGTTTTTTGAGCTTTTCATCAGTTTGAAAAATTTCTGCTCGTAATTCGATCAGCTTTGTTAATTTTGAGCGCGTCGGTTCATCAATATAGCGGCGCGAAATGAACAAATCTAAATCCTTAAAAGTAATTGAAGCGAGGCGATAACTGTCTTTCAAACCTTGATTTTCCGTCACGATTAAATCTCTGCGCTCAAACGGCGGCAATTCAACACGGAAACGATAGAAGTTTTGCGTGATTTCGTCGGGTTTCGGTGTGGAATCGGAAAGTTTCCAGCCTTCGGAAATCGGGTGTTCGATATAGACGTATTTTAATTTATCGGTTTGATTCTGCAGCTGATAGATTTTCTTGTCAGTTTTGAAATAATGAACTTCAAACGCGCCTTCGACCGCCTTGACGAGTTTGGCAGGCTCGCGGTCTTCTTCCTGTTTGATGTTGATGAGAGTTCCCAGATCGAGCGCGAACGAAATCAGCCGGTTTTCGCGCGGTTTCAAGCGTTCCATCAGAGCTTCACCGGCGTAAGCGTTGCCGTCAATAATCGTCATTGAACCGCCTTCAAAAGTCAGCGGAGTCGTATTTGTTAAAAGCATTCCGCTCATCGGTCGCGGCGCGTTTGTATTTTCATTTTCTTCGTCAAAATCTTCCGGTTCGCGGAAAATCGAAACTCTTTCGCCTTCCATTTTAGTCTGAATGATCGGAATCAAAGCCGAACGATTTTTCGGCACGGAAACGGCTTGCTGAATTTGATATTCGAATAAATCGCCGAATTGTGCGCCGATTGCCGCCGTCTGAACACCGGAATCTTCGCTCATCAAGGCTTCGCTCATCGAAGTTGTTACGGCTTGCAGCGGCGGCGGCGGCGGCGGAATATTTCCTCTGCCAAATCCGTTTCCAGTTCCACTTCCCGAACCGGAGCCGATTCCGCTTCCTGATCCTCTTCCCGAACTAAATGTCGGATCGTAAATTTGCGGTTCGAGATTTAAGTCTTCGGGAATCGGCACGACCGGGCGATAGCGGTAGAGCGGTTTTTGCAAATTTTGAATAAATGAAACGGGCGAGCCGGAAACTAATGAAAGCTGAACATTTTCCCAATTTTCGTCCGAAACATTATCAATAATCGCCCAACCTTGAAAAAACGGTTTGCCTTGTTCGTCTAAAACGACGCGGTAAGTCGTTTTCCAGATCGGCGCGGCGATGGTGTAGGAAACGATCATTTCGCGTTCTCCCGCGCCTTCGCTCGTGACCGTAATTGTTTTGGCATCGCGCCGCCGCGCTTGTGAAACCGCTGTCTTAAAATCGTTTATGTCTTTTCTGGTTTCTGTGTCGAGAATTTTTACAGAGCGGACTTCACCCAGATCGAAACTCGAAATTTCGCCCGCGTCCGAAGCGATTACGAGAAAATGCGAAATGTTTTCGGATTTATCTTTTTCCGCCGGAATCTTTCGTTTTTCAACCGTCAGAATCGAACCTGAAGCTGTTCCTTTAATTGAACTTACAAGCACCTGTGCGCCTTGAAGTTGAGATAAAACCCCGGCGATTCCGCCCGCGTTTTCATCGGAATTTTCGGTTTTCGAATCAACCGAAAAGGGAATTTCTGAAGTTTGCGCCGTTACGGGCTGCGAAGAATTATACGAAACCGAACCGATTTTTCCCTTTCCCAAATCCAGAACGATCATAGACTTTAAAACATCGTCAACCTGCGATTGTTTGAACGAAAAATTGACTTCCGCATTTCCGGAAATAAAACCGCGCCGCTCGATATAAGCCACGCCGTTTGAATATAGAATTACGCGCCGAATCGGCAGAGATTGGGAATTATCTGTTGATTTGATTTGATTTACAAATGTTTTTTGAACAATTTGCCGTGAATTTCGTGTTTGGGCAAAACCTGAAAATGAACACACGAATACCACGACGAGAATGATGATTTTTCTCATAAAATTTCCTTTCTTATTTTAGTGTTTAGACACCGATTTTGTAGAAATGTTCCAAACTAAAAGATGAGATGAGTTGCAAAATAGGTTGTATCGGCGCAAATTTTAATTTTGCCGCGAAAAAAATGTGCGGACTTTTCATTTTTGATAAAAAGTCCGCACATTTTTGCTTATTTACACCGCATTATTTTTCAGCTTATTTGCTGTCTTCCTCTTTTTTGTAGGTTTCGAGTTGGGTTTTATATTCTTTGCAATGTTTAGCCATTTCTTCAGGGTTATTTTTATTTTCCTCGACGTTTTTTCTGATGCCTTCGCGGATTCTGTTTAAGAAAAATTCCCGCGTCGCTTTCGTTACATAATTGTCGTCCGGCGATCTGGCAAGTTGGGAAATATAGACCATCAGTTCATCGCATTCGGGAACTCCTGTTTTTTCAACAATTACGGCTTCGATAGCTTTATCGGAAGTTGATTTTCCATCACTGCTTTTCGATGTTTCGGAACTTTCAAAAGGACTGATCCAACCGCAGCCCAAAACCACGAACAACATTAACGAGAAAACAGACGAAAGAACAATTTTATTTTTCATTTTACCTCTTTATTTGTAATAAGATAGAATTACGGAAATCTCACGGACTAATCAAGACGGATATTTACCTAATAAAGTATCAACACACGTCGGAAAACGTTAATTTTCATAAATTAAGTTCGATAATTTTGCAGAAAGCACCAAAACGCTGCAAATAGGATTTCCGAAGAATGTATTTTATTCGATTATGATAAACCTTTAATTATCAACAAGATAAAAAAAATTACGCGGCGATGCTTTTTTTTTAAGAATAATACGGGAAAACAAAGTTTATCAAAATTGGATCAAATTATCCAATTGAAAGAATTATCGGAATTTCCAGATTGAAACCCGTTTCATTTAGGAATAAAATTTTGCAGATAAATGATCAGAGTAAAAAATCTTTCCTATACATATCCGAAATCAACGGTAAGCGTCTTGAAAAATCTGACTTTCGAGATAAAACGGGGCGAAATCTTCGGTTTTCTGGGACCATCAGGCGCGGGGAAAAGCACGACGCAAAAAATTCTCTATAAGATTCTTCACGATTTTTCGGGCGATATTTCGATAAACGACAAATCTTTGAAAGATTGGGGAAGCGATTATTTTGAAAAGATCGGAGTCGGTTTCGAACTCCCGAATCATTATCTGAAACTCACCGCCAGAGAAAATCTGCGGCTTTTCGCATCGTTTTATCAGGAGAAAAATCTGCTCGATATTGATGAATTATTTGAAATTTTCGGACTTGCCGTTGATGCCGATAAAAGAGTCGAAGCGTTTTCCAAAGGAATGAAAATGCGCTTGAATTTTATCCGCGCGATTATGCACGATCCTGAAATTCTTTTTATTGACGAACCCACTTCGGGACTCGATCCGGTCAACGCGCGAAAGATTAAGCAGTATATTAAAAAGCTGAAAACCGGGGGCAAAACGATTTTTGTGGCGACGCACGATATGGCGACCGCCGACGAACTCTGCGACCGCGTTTCATTTATTTCGGACGGCGAGATTCGTCTGACGGAAAAACCCGCAGTTTTAAAGAATAGATACGGAAAACACACGGTCAGCGTCGAGTTGAAAAACGGTCGGGCGGAGGAATTTCCCGTCAGGGATTTGGGAAACAATCCGCAGTTTCTCGACTTTTTAAAGGCGGACGAGATTCTGCGGATCAATACGCGGGAAGCGACTCTGGAAGAAGTTTTTATCAAAGTTACGGGAACGAAATTATCGGAATGAACTCGCTTTTCAGACAGATAACATGGCAGTTTCTGATTTTTCAAAGAAACAATCTCATAACGATGATTGCAGTCATAACCGCGTTTTACGTGCTGATAATTTATCTGATCAGAGATTTTGCCGGCGTGGAAAAATTCATCACGTTTTTGATCTATAACGATCCGGCGCTGATCGGTTATGTTTTTATCGGAATTTCGATAATTCTGGAAAAGGATCAGGAAGTTCTCCCCGCGCTGTTCGTTACGCCTTTAAATACGCATATTTATTTGATTTCGCGGATAATTACGCTTTCTTTAATCGGTTTTTGCTGCGCGTTTTTGATGATTCTGACCGCCAGAGGCACTTCATTTCACATTCCGCATTTTTCCGTCGGAGCGTTTTCGACGTGCGTTTTGTTTTCTTTGATGGGAATTTTTATCGTCAGCCGCGCGACGGAAGTTTTGCATTTTATCCTGCGCGGCGTTCCGCTTTTGATCCTGATGAGTCTTCCGCTGCTCAATTATTTTGAGATCACGGATTCCGGCATTTTAAGACTTTTTCCCATTCAAGGCAGTTTGAATTTGATGACGAATTCTTATGCGGAAACGCCGAATTTCGGAGAAATCGTTTTCGGTTATATCTCAAATGCCGTCTGGATTCTTTTGATTTACGCGGTTGTTTATCGAAATTTTTTGCAAAGGATTGTTAAAATCTGAAAAAAAATGAAGAAGCTCATCAAAATCGCTGTCAATGATTTCAGACTCGTTTTTCGGGATAATTCCTTGAAAATCTTTATCCTTCTGCCGCTTTTGAATCTTCCGGCGATTCGCTACGCGATGCCGTATATTGCCGAACTTTATCCGGTTACGAAAGATTATTTAAACATAATTTTGATGTTGGCGACGATGCAGGGTTCGATTGCTTTCGGATTTATTTATTCGATGGTTTTGGTTGACGAAAAAGATACGCAGGTAGCGAAAGTTTACGGCATTCTGCCGGTTTCACAATTTTGGTTCGTTGTTTTCCGCCTGATTCCGCCTTTTATTCTGTCTTTAATTTCAACCTTTTTGCTTCTTTCGGTCGAACCTTTCTACGGTTTGCCCGTTGTTTCTAATTTTATTTATTCGGCACTTGCCGCACTTACCGCGCCTTTGATGATTCTTTTTATAGCCGTTGCCGCCGCAAATAAAATCGAGGCGATGACCTGGCAGAAACTTTTCAATATGCCGCTTTTTCTGCCGGTTTTGTCATTTTTCGCGCCGGGTGTTTTTTCCTTTTTGTTCGCCATCTTTCCGGCATTTTGGGCATATCAGGCATTAAATCTTTTGATCGAACAAAAGGGAAGATTTTGGATTTACCTCTCAATCGGGTTTATTTATAATAGTTTTCTGATTGTTTTGATGATTAAAAAATTTACGAGAAGTCATTTCAAATAATCAAAAGACATCTGATCTTATGAAAGGGTGAGCGAAAATTCTAATAAACTAGAAAAAGACTAAATACTTGTGTCATTTATATTTAGGAGCTATTGCATATTTTCCGGTATAATGTTTAATTTTGCATTGATATCCACTTTTAATTTTTTTCGTTACTTTTTAAAAATACGGCTAAACGATTGTCAATATAATAATTTGCAAAACCAAAATTGTCGCTAATAAAGCTAATGGTTCGCTCATCATAAAAAAAAACGTGTGTCGGGTCGTTCTTGTAATACCAATTTTTAAATTGAGTTTCCGCACGATAAAAATCCGTCATACAAAAGAGTTTGCCGCCTGGTTTCAAAAGGTTGAAAAGCCGCTCAAATTCTTTTGCCGGTTGATAAAAATGTTCTATAACTTCACAACAAGCGATAAAATCAAATGTTTTTGTCAAAACCGATTGATTATTTCTAAAAAAAGGATCGTATAAATCTATCGAAAACCCTTTTTTTTCGAGTAAATGCTGAATAACCGGACCAGTTCCGCAGCCGAAATCCAAGCCCGTATTTTCGGGAGATAACGAGGTTGTTACAGCATCTACGATGGGAAACACGAATTTTTGATAGGGCACATCAAACACATCGTTGTTATGCGTTTCATAACGCGCTTTTTCATCACGGCGGTCGAGAAAATATTCCGGTGAAAGCGAGATGCCGAAGCATTGTCCGCACTTAAAATATTCGCCGTGTTTTCCCTGGTAAAACGCTTTGGTTTCGGCTTGGCAAAGACTGCATTTCATTTTAAGACCATTTCAAATTACAGATTCCGCGTTCCAATATAAAGACGTTAAAATCAGTATAAAACCAATTAAAAATTCTCTCTTTTTTCGCGTATTTTGCGTTATTAGCGGTTAATAATCTTCTTAACCGGCAAACTTGGTTTATAAGGTGTTGACGACCTCAAATTCCGACTGCGCTCAGGTTTAATTCCGGTCTTTGTTTTTCGACTCTTTCCAGATGCCACGCGCTTTTAAATACCAGAACGGGACGATCCCAGCGGTCGCGGAAAATATCTGTTTCGTATAATTCTTCGCCTTTATTAAGCGCGTCCCAACCCGCACCGACCCAACGCGCCAATTTATATGACAGAGTTTCGAGCCGAGTTTCCACGCCGTATTCGGTTTTCAGGCGATACTGCGCGACCTCGAATTGCAGTTCGCCGACTGCCGCCAAAACTGGTTCCTGCGATGCGCCGCCTCTTTCGGGATAGAGAATCTGCACCGCGCCTTCTTGTTCTAATTGAGCAACGCCTTTTTGGAATTTTTTAGCAAGCGATGTGTTCGGATTTCTGAGCCGCGCAAAAAGTTCGGGCGAAAACGAAGGAATCGGCGGATAGACTAATTTTTTGCCCGTGTAGATCGTGTCGCCGATGGCAAACGCGCCCGGATTATTTAATCCGACGACATCGCCCGGAAACGCTTCGTCCATTGATTCGCGCTCGCGTGCAAAGACTTTCTGCGGTCTCGTCAGACGTACTTTTTTCCCGGTTCGGGCATTCGTTACGGTCATATCCTTTTCAAACTGCCCGGAACAAACTCTAACAAATGCCAGACAATCGCGGTGGCGCGGATCCATATTCGCCTGTAATTTGAAGACAAAACCGCTGAATTCCTTATAATTCGGCGCGATCTCGCCGATACTGCTCTCGTGTGCGCCGGGCGCGGCGGAAAACTGCAGAAACGCTTCGAGAAAAGGTTCGACTCCGAAATTCGTCATCGCGCTGCCGAAAAAAACGGGCGAAGTTTTGCCGCTCAAGATCGCCGCTTTATCGAGCGACGCGCCCGCGCCGTCCAGAATTTCCAGATCATCTTTTAATTGTTTGAGGGCTTTTTCGCCGAGAACCGATTCGATTTCAGGATCGGCAAGCGAAATAATCCGCTCTTTTGCCTGTTTCTGTCCGCGCGGATTGCGTTCGTAAAGGTGTACGTTTCCGGTCAGACGATTATAAATCCCGCGAAAAGTATCGCCTTCGCCGATCGCCCAAGTGACGGCGTAAACGCTCAGACCGAGTTCCTGTTCGATCTCGTCAATCAGTTCGAGCGAATCGCGGCTCGGACGGTCGAGTTTGTTGATAAACGTAAAGATCGGAATATCGCGCAAACGGCAGACTTCAAAGAGTTTGCGCGTCTGCGTTTCCAAGCCCTTCGCCGCATCAACGAGCATCACGGCGTTATCTGCGGCGGTTAATGTCCGGTAAGTGTCTTCACTGAAATCGTGGTGACCGGGCGTGTCTAATAGGTTTAGATGAAATTTATTATATTCAAACTGCAAAACGGTCGAAGTGATCGAGATTCCGCGCTGTTGTTCCAGAGCCATCCAATCGGACGTGGCGGCGCGTTCGGCGCGGCGATTTTTGACCGCTCCGGCTTCCTGAATCGCTCCCCCGTACAGCAGAAGTTTTTCCGTCAGAGTGGTTTTTCCCGCGTCCGGGTGTGAAATAATCGCAAACGTACGGCGACGTTCGATTGCCGATTTCAAATTTACAGTTGGTTCATTCATAGTTGTTAAATAATTTTGAGATTCGGTTAATTGTTCGCCGATTTTGTTTTATTCGATTTTTGTTTTGGTTACGGCTTTTTTGGGTTTCGTCGAAACCGATTCTCCGTTGTTACGCTCTTTAGGAGCGTTGTTGGCAGTAAAAACAAATAAATCTCCGGGCTGGCATTCGAGAGCTTTGCAAAGACGATCAAGTGTTTCCATACTGATTTTCTCGATTTCCGATTTCCAGAATCTTGCCGCCGCTGCCGGGGAAAGATCGGCGGCAAGCTGCAAACGGTGTGCATTCTTAATTCCGCGCTCCTTCGCTTTTTCTTTAATCTGAATTTTTATCATACATTTTTAATTTTTTAATCGCAGTTTCTTGCTTCATTTAATAGTCTACAGGAATCAAGAATTTTCTCTTGAAGTAAAACCGTCTATTTTACATTTATTTTCTCCTAGCATAAAATTCATTTTGTCGGATATTGACGGTAACGGTATATGAAATTAAGCGTACAGGAAAAATTTAAGCCTGTTGTCGAAAAAAAATTAGCCGAACTGCGTGCCTTGCTAAAAGAAAAGGACGTGACGGCTAACCCGGTCAAACCGGACAATGCCATCGGGCGGCTCTCGCGTGTAGATGCGATGCAGATGCAACAAGTGTCTATGGAAGTGCGCCGCCAACGCGAAGCGCAATTGAGCCGTCTGGAAAGATCACTTCGTTTGATCGAGGAAGGCGAATTCGGAATGTGTCCGCGCTGCGAGGAAGAAATTTCGCTGAAAAGACTCGAAGCCGCGCCCGATGCAATCTTTTGTTATGATTGTGCGACCGCTCTGGAAAAATAAAGTGATTAGTATCAAAAATATCGGAGGACTTTTTCTATTACCGCCATAAAAAAAGAACAATGTTCGATTGTCTGCAATTTGTGCGGCTCGGCTGATGTCGAAGAGATCAGCCGTGTTGACCGGGACAATAATTATCTGCGAACGGTAATCTGCGTCAAGTGCGGTTTAGCCTGGTCTGATCCGCGCCCCAATGAAGATGAGATCAAACAATTTTACACAAAAGATTACCGCATCGCTTATAAAGGCACGTATCAGCCGAAGTTAAAACACGTCTATCGGGCGGGCAGAGGCGCGGCGAATCGTCTTCAATTTTTACAGGAAATTATCAAATCGTCCGATAAAGTCTTAGATGTCGGCGCGGGCGGCGGAGAATTCGTTTATTTATTACGCGCCTTCGGATTTAATGCCGAAGGCATAGAACCGAATGAAGGTTACGGCTTGTATGCCAAAACGCATTTAAATTTACCGGTCAAAATCGGTTTTATCCAACAGGCGGAATTGTCCGCAGATCATTTCGACATAATAACTCTCCATCACGTTTTGGAACATCTCGATAATCCGTTTTCAATTCTTGTCAAAATAAGAGAATCACTGCGTGAAAAAGGTTTTCTCGTCGTTGAAGTGCCTAATATAGAAGCGACCTGTTTTGCTCCGATTCATCGTTTTCACGCCGCGCATCTGTATAATTTTAATCTTGAAACACTTGAAGCAATCGGAAGTAAAGCCGGCTATTCAGTTCATAAAACACGGATTTCGGCTGACGGCGGAGTAATCACAACAATTTTCAGAAAAGCGGAAAAACCGGAAGACATCAGCGGTGAGATTTCGGGTAACTATCAGAAGATAGTGAAAATTATCGAACGCCACACTTCTCTGACACATTTTCTGACTATCAATCCATACATCCGACCAATTAAAAAACTGCAAATGAATATTAACGAAAAATTTGCCACGAAAAACAAGAAATCGGGAAAAGCAGTTCTCGACAGTATTGTTGAAATGCTCCACCGAGATAATTTAGAAAGTTTATAGAATCTAAAATTAATTTGTAAAATTTTACGTTAAGAGTAAATTTCATTTTACAAACAAATATAATTAGCATAATATCAAGAGTTTGTTTCGGCTTTGATCAGTTGATCAAAGCCGAAACATTGATTTTGATATTTAACTTGAAAATAAGAATCCGCCGCCAATCTGCCCCAAAAACTTTGGATTAAAATTAGTGAAGCAGGCGTGAGAAACAAATTCGATTGCCGCCTTTAATAAACTCCGGTGCGCTGCTGCGAATAAATAACTCTCAAAGTTAAAACAAAACAATTATTTATACATTGACCGGATTGTTGCGTCCGGCTTTGGGATTTTTGCGGCACAAAGACCGCTTTTAATTATACGCTAAATAGTTTAACCGATTGAAGTTAAAGACAATCGCAATATATATAAAATTAATAATGATTTTTTTAAGACATTTAAAAAACAGAGAATACAATTTGAAAACCGAGATTTTATCCGGTTTGACGGTCGCGCTCGCACTTGTGCCGGAAGCAGTCGCTTTTTCGCTGATCGCCGGGGTCAGTCCGCTCGTCGGACTGTATTCGGCTTTTATTATCGGAATAATCACCGCCGCTTTCGGTGGCAGACCGGGAATGATCTCCGGCGCGACCGGCGCGATCGCCGTCGTGATTATCGCACTCGTCGCGACGCACGGCGTTGAATACCTTTTCGCGGCAGTCGTTTTAATGGGTTTGATTCAGTTAGCCGTCGGCTTTTTGAAGTTAGGTAAATTTATCCGGCTTGTGCCGCACGCCGTAATGTTCGGTTTTGTCAACGGTCTGGCGGTCGTCATTTTTATGTCGCAGTTTGACCAATTTAAGGCGACCGATGCCGACGGGATTTCGAGTTGGATGACGGGCGCATCGCTCTGGATTATGCTCGGTGCGGTTTTGCTGACGATGGCGATTATTTATTTTTTGCCGAAACTCACCAAAGCAGTTCCCGCATCGCTCGTCGCGATTATTGTTGTTTCATTGATAATTATCGGCTTCGGTATCAACACCCGAACGGTCGGCGACATCGCTTCCATCGGCGGCGGTCTGCCCGCTTTTCACCTGCCGCAAGTTCCGATCAGCTTTGAGACGCTGGCGATTATTTTCCCGTATTCGCTGATTATGGCTCTCGTCGGTCTGATCGAAAGTCTTCTGACTTTGACGGTTGTTGACGAAATGACCGAAACGCGCGGCAAAAGCAACCGGGAAAGTGTGGCACAGGGCGCGGCAAACACGGTCTGCGGATTTTTCGGCGGAATGGGCGGCTGCGCGATGATCGGGCAGAGCATCATCAACGTCAGTTCGGGCGGCAGAAACCGCATTTCCGGCATCGTCGCGGCAGTTAGCTTATTAGTTTTCGTTTTATTCGGTTCAACCTTGATCGAACAAATTCCGATGGCGGCACTTGTCGGTTTGATGTTTATGGTGGCAATCGGCACATTCGAGTGGGCGAGTCTGAAAATCTTCCGAAAGGTGCCGGCAACGGATGTTCTGGTAATGTTTATCGTTGCGGGAATTACGGTCGTCTTTCATAATTTGGCGATCGCCGTGATCGTCGGCGTGATAATTTCCGCTCTTGCCTACGCCTGGGAAAACGCCAAAAGAATCCGGGCGAGAAAGAGAATTGACGAAAACGGCGTCAAGCATTACGAAATTTACGGACCGCTTTTCTTTGGTTCGGTCGCCGGATTTGCCGAAAAGTTCGACGTGTTAAATGACCCGGATGAGATCGTCATTGATTTTGAAGAATCGCGAGTCGCCGATCATTCGGCGATCGAAGCGCTGCATAAAATCACCGAACGCTACGCCAAAGTCGGAAAAACCGTTCACTTAAAGCATTTAAGTCCCGATTGCAGAATATTGCTTGATAAGGCTTCCGCAATTATTGTTGTCAATCACTGGGAAGACCCGAATTACAAGCTGGTTTCCGATACGCTTGGTTAATTCAAAAGCAACTCAGTGGTGTCGGCGTACGCTGACGCTCCTGAGTTATTCAGACTTTTTTCAAATTTGCGAATTTTTCCATTAATTTTTTTTGACCGAAACCCGGAAAACTTACGGTTAGTTTGACGTTTTCGCCGGAACCTTCGCGGCGCAAAACCAAGCCTTTGCCGTATTTTTCGTGGCGGACGTGCGCTCCGGGCAGAAAATTATCGCCCGATTTTTCGATTTCATAATTCTGCGCGGAAGGCGGTGCGATGATTCGTTTCGGTTTTTCTTCCGGTTGTTTCTGAATCGTCGGCTGAACACCTTTTTTCTTATTGAAAAAATCGGCGATGGCATCCGCGCTGTTGTAGGTTTTTCCCTGATACGTCGAACGCTCTTTCGGTTCTTCGATTTTTTCGCCTTTTAAGGCTTTGGCGATATATTTGTTGTCTTGTTGGGCGTTGCTTTTGGCGAACGACAGCCAACTCGAACCGCGTGTTTGATCTTCGATTAAATCTAACGGCAATTCATTTAAAAACTGCGAAGGTTCGGCGGTCATTTCCGCGCCATAGACTCTGCGACGCGTCGAATGCGTGATATACAAAACTTTTTCCGCCCGCGTGATGGCGACATACGCCAGACGGCGTTCTTCTTCTAATTCCTTCGGATCATTGATGCTGCGGGCGTGCGGGAAAATTCCGTCTTCCAGACCGACGATGAAAACGACGGGAAATTCCAAGCCCTTCGCCGCGTGAACTGTCATCATTGTTACAGCGGCATTGCGGTCGAATTTGTCCGTGTCCGATGAAAGCGCGGCGTGATCTATAAAATCCCGAAGTCCGTCGGCTTCCTGCGAATCATATTCGACCGCCGCATTGACCAATTCTTCCAAATTTTCCAGTCGTCCGGCGGATTCGTCCGTGTTTTCCGTGCGGAGCATATTGGCATAACCCGTGTCTTCGATTGCGGAAACGACGATGTCGGTAACCGGTTTATCCGATTGCGACGCTTCGCTGACTTTTTCCGCCAAATTTTCGATAACTTTTTTGAATTTTACAAGCGATTCTTTCGCTCGCGGCGTTAAATTTAAAGGATGCGCGTATTTTTCGTCCGTGATTATCGCAATCGCTTCCCAGAGCGAAACGCCGAAATCTTTGGCGCGAAATTGCAGTTCGTCCAGTGAAGTTTTGCCGAGTCCGCGCGTCGGCGTATTGATCACGCGCAAAAGCGCAATATCGTCAAACGGATTAAGCGCGAGTTTCAAATACGCGATAACATCTTTAATTTCAGCGCGTTCGTAAAACGAAAAACCGCCGACGATGTTGTAATCAATTCGCATTCTCCGCAGAGATTCTTCAAAAACGCGCGATTGAGCATTGGTTCGATACAGAATCGCCAATTTTTCGCCCGGATTCATTCGCCGGTGATCGTAAATTTTTGAAGCGACGAATTTCGCTTCCGTATCGGCATCAAACGCTTGAAAATATTGGATATTTTTTCCTTCTTTCTTATCCGTCCAGAGTTTCTTTTCCTTGCGCCCGAGATTTTTGCTGATGATCGCGTCCGCCACATCGAGAATCGTCTGCGTCGAACGATAATTTTGTTCGAGCATAATCACATTGGCGTTCAGGTAATGTTCTTCAAACGACAAAATATTCGCAATATCTGCGCCTCTAAACGCGTAAATCGATTGCGCGTCATCGCCGACAACGCAGATGTTTTGCTGTTTTTCGGTTAAGTATTTTATCAGCGAAAATTGCAGAGCATTCGTGTCCTGATATTCGTCAACCAGAATATATTTGAATTTTTCGTTATATTTGGCGCGAACTTCGGGAACTGAGCGCAAAAGTCGTACGGTTTTTATCAAAAGATCGTCTAAATCGAGCGCGTTGGCATTGTTCAGACGGTTTTCATACATTTTATAAACCCGCGCAATCGCCGATTTTCTCTCGTCCGCATATTCGACGCTTGCCGTATAACTTTCAACATCCAAACCGCCGTTTTTTGCCGAACTTATCGCATTTTTCACGACATTCGGGGAAAGTTGTTTCGGGTCTAAACCCAAATCTTTAATGCAGGCGCGGATTACTTTTTGTGAATCGTCCGTGTCGTAAATCGTAAAAGATTTTGAGTAGCCTTCTTCGAGCGCGACAATATCCTGACGCAAAATCCTGACGCAGAGGCTGTGAAATGTCGCGATCAGCGGCGCGGATTGAAGAAGCTGCCCGCGCAGTAATTCTCTGACACGTTCGCGCATTTCTCCGGCGGCTTTGTTGGTAAAAGTTACGGCTAAAATATTATACGGCGCAACTTTTTTTTCGGCGATCAAATACGCGATTCTGACCGTTATTACGCGCGTTTTGCCCGAACCCGCGCCGGCTAAAATAAGCAACGCGCCTTCGGTTTGTTCGACGGCTTTGCGCTGTTGGGGATTAAGAGATTCTAAGATTTCCATAACAATTTTCGTGAATGTTTAATGGTAAGTTTTTATTCGTTTTGCGTCAAAGTGAGAAATTTCTTGAAAATAATTTCTCGGAAAGATGCTGCTGTATTACGATAAAATAATGATTGTGAATGTTGATGAAAAAAAGTACGGTCAATTGCTGATGCAAACCTTGCCTTCCGTCATTTCAAATGATGCAGAACTTGAAAGATTGACAACAGAAGTTGACCGTTTAATGTCTAAGGGAATTAAGGAAAATAGTCTAAGTCCCGAAGAAAGAAAACTTTTAGAATTGCTTGTTCAATTGATCGAATCTTATGAAGACGAACATTATCCGATGCCTGAATCGTCGCCGGATGAAATTTTGAGATTTTTGATGGAACAGCGCGATTTGAAGCAAAAAGATCTACTGCCGATTTTCGGTTCGAGCGGAATCGCTTCGGAAGTGATTAACGGAAAGCGTTCGATCAGCAAAGCGCAGGCGAAAAAATTGGCGGAATATTTCAAAGTTTCAGTTGAATTATTTATTTGATCAAATTCTGAATTTCCTTAAATTGCTCGTGTTTCGAATCGCGCATCAATTCAAAAAGAGCCATTTCGACGCACGAGGGAACAACGCCGTTCATCGTCATTTTGCTCAGAGCGGTTATTTTATCCTGCGTAAAACGCGAACTTACGGCATCCTGCAAAATATGAACTTCAAAGGCTTCGGTCAAAAGATCGTGCGCGGTTTGATTGACGCAGATGTGAGTTTCAAGCCCGCATAAAACAACCTGACTGACATCATTGGCGCGAAGCGTTTCCATAAATTGGCTTGCGCCGCACGAACTGAACGCCGTTTTTTCAATAAATTCAAAATCATCCGGCACGGACAATAAGATTTCTTCCGCCGTTCTGCCCAAACCTTTCGGATATTGTTCGGTAATAATGATCGGCAAGCCCAACATATGAAAACCGCGCACGGCAATCGAAGCGCGTGAAACGATCTGGGCGAAATCATTGATCGGATGGCGAAATGCTTCCTGCAAATCAACGACGACGAGTGCGGTTTTGTCTCTTTCTAAAATTCTCGGATGCGACATAATTTAATTTTGGATCTCGGATTTTTGATTTTTGATTTGTTCGGCTTTTCGCTTTTGTGCTTCTTCCTTTGCCTTTTTTTCTTTATAAAACGTCTTAAAGAAAAAATAAATCGCGACCGCGCAGATGATTAAAATCAAGATCATCATCGCGGCAATAAAATAAACTTCGGCAATTCCTGAATTCGGCATAGATTCGATTTTATCTTAACGCCGAGGCAAGGTAAAGAAGGGACGAGGGACGAGAGACAAGTGAAAAGTGAGAAGCGAAATCTCTTTATCTCTCGTCCCTCAATCTACATCAAATTCACCGGATCAATCTCGACATAAACGATTTTCAGATCGCAGAATCTTGTTTCGGCTTCGGCGAGGGCGAAATCTATTGTTTCGCGCAGTCTTGTGCGGTTTCCCGCCTTTACGAGAATTTGCAGACGATGTTCGCCTTTGATGCGCGAAAGAGGCGCGGGCGCGGGTCCTAAGATTACGCAGTTTTTTTCCGGGTTCATTTTCAAAAGAGATTCCTTCAGAATCTGCGCGTTGTCGAAGGCGAAATTGTAATTGGCGTGTTTGATCAAGATCGAAGCCAGCGCGACGAACGGCGGATATTTTAATTTACTGCGAAATGCCGCTTCGACTTTGTAAAAATCCTTGTAGTTTTGCGTTTCCGAATGTTTGAGCGCGTAATGTTCGGGATGATAGGTTTGAATCAAAACTCTGCCTTGAAGATTCCCGCGTCCGGCGCGACCCGCAACCTGTGTTAAAAGCTGAAAGGTTCTTTCCGCCGAACGGAAATCGGGAAGCGCAAGTCCTGTATCAACGGAAATTACACCGACCAAGGTGACATTATGAAAATCGTGTCCTTTGGCGAGCATCTGCGTTCCGACGAGCATATCAATCTCGCCGCGGCTAAAGGCGGAAAGCGTGTTTTCGAGTTCGTTTTTGCGTTTCGTCGTGTCGCGGTCAACTCTGGCGATCTTTAAGTGAGAGAATTTTCTCTGCAAAATATTCTCGATCTGCTCCGTGCCTTCGCCCATAAAAAACAGGAATTTGCCCTCGCAATCGGGGCATTTATTCGGCACTTTTTCGCGGTAATTGCAATAATGACAGATGAGTTTTGAGTCGCGCCGGTGATAGGTCAAAGTAATGTCGCAATTTCCGCAGCGGATCGTCTCGCCGCACGTGCGGCATAAAACGAAGCTCGAAAAACCGCGCCGGTTGAGCAGAATTATTGACTGCTCACCTTTGGCGTGCGTTTCTTCGATGGCTTCGATGAGCTG
>JBGTIH010000080.1:0-2290 GCA_041745765.1 Pyrinomonadaceae bacterium
TAGCGATAAAAGTCAAAGCCCGGGAAATGAAAACCACAGTCTATCAAGTGAGGAACAATTTATTCGCTGAATTTCTAAGATTACAACTAAAGAATCCGACAATTTCTGCTTTGTAATTTTAGTGAAGCGAAAGTCCTATAATAATTGAGTTTGATCTTAGGTCTATGATCTTTGGTTTTTGTTTTTCAGTTTAAAATTAAGTTCGTTTTCCGAATTCAGGAAAAACTAAGACCAAAGACCTAGCAATATAAATAACTGATGTTACGCAAAAAATGTCAAACTGCGTAACTTGAGTAAATAAACGAAAAAACAGAATAAGACTTTTGCTCGTAACAGGTAAGCAATTCAAATTTTAAAAGGAGAAATATCAATGAATGTAAACTTAAAGTCACTTGTCGGAAGATTAAACGATACTTGCCGCGGCGCATTGGAAGGTGCTGCCGGATTGTGTCTTTCGCGCACCAATTATGATGTTGAAATCGAGCATCTTTTAGCAAAATTACTCGAAGAAGAAGATACGGATTTGCATAAAATCTGCCGTCAATACGAGGTAAATATTGATCGTTTGTCAAAAGACGTAAATTCGGCTCTTGATCGCCTAAAAACGGGAAACAATCGAAATCCGGGCTTGAGTCCGCGTATTCCGAAGCTGGTGCAGGACGCGTGGCTGCACGCTTCGATTGATTTCGGCGCGGCGCGTGTGCGTTCCGGTCATATAATTTTGTCACTGCTCGTGGACGAAGATTTTGCGCGTCAGGCGCGTGATATTTCCCGCGAATTTACGCATATTTCGGTCGAAGCTCTGCAAAAGGAATTGCCTGATATTACATTTGATTCGGCGGAAGCCCGCGATGCGATGGCTCTGGGCGAAACAGGCGGTGCTTCAAACGGAAATCAGGTGATGTCAGGCGTTCCGGGTAAAACCAAAGCGTTGGATCAATTTACTGAAGATCTAACCGGAAAAGCTCTCGCCGGGAAAATTGATCCAATTCTCGGGCGTGATTTCGAGATTCGCCAGATCGTTGATATTTTAACGCGCCGCCGCCAGAATAATCCGATTTTAACGGGCGAAGCGGGCGTTGGAAAAACTGCCGTCGTCGAAGGTTTTGCGTTGAGAATCGCGCAAGGCGACGTTCCCGAACCGCTTAAAAATGTCGCGGTCAGAACTCTGGATTTAGGTCTTCTTCAAGCGGGCGCGGGAATCAAAGGCGAATTTGAGAATCGCTTAAAGTCTGTAATTGATGAAGTTAAAGCATCGCCGCAGCCGATTATTATGTTCATAGACGAAGCGCACACGATGATCGGCGCGGGCGGCGCGGCAGGACAAAATGATGCGGCAAATCTTCTGAAACCCGCACTGGCGCGCGGAGAACTTCGCACAATCGCGGCGACGACCTGGGCGGAATACAAGAAATATTTTGAAAAAGATGCGGCACTTGCCAGAAGATTTCAGGTCGTCAAAGTTGACGAACCGGACGAAGAAAAAGCGATTGCGATGATGCGCGGCATTGCCGACAAAATGGAAGAGCATCACAACGTACGCATTTTGGATGAAGCCGTCGTTGACTGCGTAAAACTCTCGCACCGCTACATTACCGGTCGCCAGCTTCCCGATAAATCGGTTTCCGTTTTAGATACGGCTTGCGCTAAAGTCGCCATCGGACAGGGCGCGACTCCGGCGACGGTCGAGGACGCGACGCGCCGAATCCAGAATTTAACATCCGAAATTAATTCGCTCGAACGCGAGCAGGTAACAGGCACCGATCACGACGAACGGCTCGAGGAATTAAAAGCGAAAAAAGCGAAAACCGAAGAAGAACTCGCTGTTTTGAGCGAGCAGTGGGAAAAGGAAAAAGATTTGGTTGATCAAATCCAAAAGATTCGCACAAAACTGGAGCTTTCGAGACTCGACGCAAAACTTCCCTTTGACGAAACTTCTAATATGGATGCCGTAGAATTTGACGCGCCTGAAACGGCGGCGGCGGCAACGGCGGAAACTTCGGCTTCAACGGGCGGCGAAGGAACTGCTCCGGCAATGACCGAAGAAGCCGCGCAGGAAATTCCGATCGGAAAAGCCGAAGACATTGAAACTGCCAAAGCCGAACTCAAGCGTTTAACTGCCGAACTACACGAAATTCAGGGCGAAACACCTTTGATGCAGCCGGTCGTTAATTCGCAATCGGTCGCCGAAATCATTTCCGGCTGGACGGGAATTCCGATTGGCAAAATGGTCGCCGACGAGATTCACGCGGTTTTGAATCTGCACGAAAAATTGGCGGAAAGAGTTCTC
>JBGTIH010000081.1:0-3587 GCA_041745765.1 Pyrinomonadaceae bacterium
AATTTTGTAACATAATGTGTCGTGTTCAGAGTCCAAACTTTAGTTTGCCTTTCCGCCGCGCTTCGGTGGCGGAAACACGCTGAAGCGTGGAATTTGAACTAAAACCAAAATCTTACAAAACTTTTGCTGACCTGCTTATTTCTACAAAAGCTCGTGTTTTATTTTTATTGAATCCAACTTGAGAAAATCTGAATATTTGTTTCTCAGAATGATTTTTATTCTCTGTGATTTCTTTTTCATCAATCAAATTATATCTATATTGAGTATCGAATTTAGGATATAATTCAATTGAATTATTCTTTTTTGCCGCAAAATCTAACAAAGTATTTTTATCAACAAATACACCGTCATTATCAACCCAACTTACATATATTTGTTTTATTTTCAGAACATGCTGCTCAGGTGGAACATTTTCTAAATACTCGTCATAAAAGGATTTTTGAGAAGTTTTATTTAAAATACTTATTGAATCTCCGATTCCTCCAAACATTTCGTTGATTACAGCGGAATATACAGCATATTGTTCATCAATACTCTCCTTATTTTGGATAATGTCTTTCTCTTTTAATCTGTTAGTCGAGAATGGGTTATAAAACCAAAAAGCTGTAGCTAAAACTCCAATGACAAAAGCTAGAAAACCAACAATAAATTTTAGTGAGATTCTTTTCATAACTTCTTCATTACTCCAGAAATAGAATCATTATACAGAATCTATCTTTCGCTTTAAATTAAAACTTCCAAAGCAATTATTTTTTGTCATTCTTTTTATCGGACTTAAAGGCTTTAATCCCGACAAAAACTCCAAACCCGACAATTATCGCCGCCATCAGCAAGAACATAAATACAACTTGAAAAACCTGCCAACCCGTAAGTTCGGCAGAATTAAGACCTTCAAATAAAATTAAAGCGTTCATACAATTTGTGCAAAAGTTTTATTATTTCTAACAATCCATTCATCCCAATCCTTCAAAGCCATTTCGACCTGAATTGCGTGGCGTTCGCGTTTGTTCCGGTATTTCACCAAAAACATTCGAGTTTTCAAGCCAAAACGGATGCCGGTTCTTCGGCAAATTTTTCCGCCCAATTTCTTTGCTCAAGGGTTTCCGGAACTTCAACGCCGCGCACAAAACTCAATTGTCTGAAGGCTGCGTCGGGTTCGATGCCGAGGGAAATCATTAAAGCTGCCGCCATCAAAGGTGCGCGTCCGACGCTTTGACGGCAATGAATTGCGATATTTTTACCATCTAAAAGCAATGTTTTTAAGTGTTCGATCAGTTGAAAAAACGATTCGTCCAAATTTGGAATACCGCGATCTGCAACCGGACAAGCGAAAAATTCGATGCCGTTTTTCGCGCAAAACTCGGCTTCGCGTTCGAGTTCAAAATTTCTTATTTCTTCGCGTTCGAGCATCGAAACGAGCACATCGATTCCCGCCGCCGACCACGCTTTCGCTTCGTCTTCGAGCCATTCTCCGCCGCGCGGTCGCAAAACGAGCGCAAGGCGTCCGGGATATTTTTCTTTTGTCCAAAAAACTTCGGAGATCATTTTATTCTTTTCCAAATCTCGCACGGCAATTCATCAACATCAATTCCGCGTTCGCGTAAAATTTTAATGCGGTGATGCCCGTCCATAATCGTTCCGTCCTGCTTTGTTTTCAATGCTCCGGCTTTTTCCGGCTTGAGCGATTCGATCAAATCTTCCGTCGGGATTTTTCTGAAATATTCGAGTTTCAAATCTATCAGAGAACTTTCAATATGAAGAAATTTTAAAGGCGGTTTGTTCATTTTACAAGTTTTTCTTATAAACTCTGTTTTTTTGCAAATTGATTTTTTATCGTCGAGATGAATGCGTCCCAATCTTTCAAAGCCATTTCGACTTGAATCGCGTGGCGTTCGCGTTTATTTCTATATTTTTTGCGAATTTCGAGCGAAGGCTGTTCGAGCAAACCGAACGTGATATTTACGGGCTGAAAATTCTTTGTTTCGACGTTTGAAACATAGCGGCAGAGCGCGCCCGTGGCGGAGTTTGACGGCGCGATCAGCATTTCTTCATTGCGCAGAATTCGCGCGGCGTTCAGTCCGGCAAGCCAGCCCGTGCCGACCGATTCGATGTAGCCTTCAACTCCCGTAATCTGTCCGGCGAAAAATAATTTCGCGTTTTTTTTCGTCTGCAGAGTTTCCCGCAAAATCTGCGGCGAATTGATAAAAGTATTGCGGTGAATCTGCCCGTATTGCAAAACGTCGCAGTTTTCAAGACCCGGAATAAGCTGCAAAATCCGTTTTTGTTCGCCGTAACGCAAATGATTTTGAAAACCGACCAGAGAATATGCGTCCGCCATCAAATCTTCCTGTCTTAATTGAACAGCGGCGTAAGGTTCTCTGCCGTCAACATATAAGCCTTTCGGCTTCATCGGACCGAAGCGCAAGGTATGAATCCCGCGCCGCGCCAGTTCTTCGACCGGCAGACACGCTTCGAACCATTTTGTATCCTCGAATCTTTTGAGCGGAACTGATTTTGCTTCGATCAATTCGTTATAAAAAATATCGTATTGTTCCTTCGTAAACGGACAATTTATATAATCGTCGCCGCCTTTGCCGTAACGCGCGGCTTTGAAAGCGATGCTCATATCAATCGAATCCGCCGCGACAATCGGCGCGATTGCATCGTAAAAATAAAGCTGATCGTCGCCCGTAAATTTCATAATCTCAGCGGTTAAAGCTTCGCTTGTTAATGGACCTGTGGCGATGATTGTTATTTCGTCATCGGGAATCGTCGTAAATTCTTCACGAATTAATTTAATATTCGGGTGCGCTTCAATTTTTTCGGTGATCGCTTCGGCAAACTTTCCGCGATCAACCGCCAACGCCGCGCCTGCCGGAACCTTTGTTTGCATCGCAACTTCCATCACGAGCGATGCGCCGCGCCTGAGTTCTTCCTTCAAAAGATACGGCGCAGAGCCGATCTCATCGCTTTTTAAGGAATTCGAGCAAACGATTTCCGCCAGTTTTTCCGTTCGGTGCGCCGGAGTTTTCTGCACGGGACGCATTTCAAAAAGGCAAACCTTCGCTCCCGATTTCGCGGACTGCCAAGCCGCTTCGACTCCCGCAAGTCCGCCGCCAATTACATTTATCTTCATACAAATTTATGGTAAATGTTCCAGCGCAAATAGTGAAGTTAGAAAAGGAAAATTTGCGCTGTTTGCTTGACATCAGGCGTTGCAAAAAAGTATATTCTGAAATTCGGCAAACGAATTTGCCACCCTAGCTCAGCTGATAGAGCATTCGATTCGTAATCGAAAGGTCGTGGGTTTGAATCCCATGGGTGGCTCCACTTATCTTATACAAAATAAACGGCTTATATAAATACAGAAAAGGTATTTATAAGCCGTTTTTCTTCTGCACACATTTTTGCATACAATAATTTTTGCATACAATAGATGTTCTGAAAAACTTTTTAGGAAATCAAGATCATTGAAAATTTATTAAGGTTATAAGCCTTGATAATCTAAAATCGTTTCCCAGAAATCGAGTCAAGTCATTATTTGGACTTGAGCCGGAAATCTTAGCCGAAGTCATTATTCGGGTGTT
>JBGTIH010000082.1:0-27670 GCA_041745765.1 Pyrinomonadaceae bacterium
AAATGTTTCGAGATGTTTTGCTTCCGCGTACAGAATCCACGATTTAGCACTAAGACCGCCGCGCTTCGCTCGAAAGGTGGCAAACTAAAGGTTGTCCTCTGAACTTTTCAAAATACCTTGTTACTTTTACTCTCCTGCTTATTTGGTAATCCCGACCTGCGTCAATGCGTAGGCATAGCTGAAGGCGACTTCTTTCAAACGGTCATATCTGCCGCTTGCGCCGCCGTGTCCCGCGCCCATATTAGTTTTGAGCAAAACTATCGCGTCGTTGGTTTTCATCTCGCGAACTTTGGCGGCAAATTTCGCGCCTTCCCAATACGGAACCTGGCTGTCGTTTAATGAAACTTCGATCAGCATATTCGGATAATCCTGCGCTTTGACATTGTCATACGGCGAATATTGCCGCATATAATCGAAGGCTTTCTTCTCGTTCGGATTTCCCCATTCGACCCATTCTTCGGTCGTTAATGGCAAAGTTTCATCGAGCATCGTGTTCAGAACATCAACGAACGGCACTTGAACAATCGCGGCTTTGAATGTTTCCGGCGACATATTGACCACGCCGCCCATCAACATTCCGCCCGCGCTTCCGCCTTGAATAACGAGGCGGTCGGTTGCCGTGTATTTATTTTCGATGAGCCATTTCGCTGAATCAATAAAATCGTGGAAAGTGTTTAATTTCTTAAACATACGTCCGTCTTGCCGCCAACGCTCGCCGAGTTCCGAACCGCCGCGAATATGCGTGATGACATAGATCATTCCGCGGTCAACCAGACTAAGGCGCGCCGTCGAAAATTCCGGTGTCATCGAATAGCCGTAAGAACCGTAAGCGTAAAGCAGCATCGGAGCTTTGCCGTCGAGTTTCGTCCCTTTTTTCATCACAATCGAAACCGGAACTTTTACGCCGTCGCGCGCCTCCGCCCAAACGCGCTTTGTTTCGTATTTCGATTTGTCGTAGCCGCCCAAAACTTCCTGCTGTTTCAAAAGTTTGCTTTTGCGCGTCTTCAGATCGTATTCGTAGGTCGAAGACGGCGTAATCATCGAAGCGTAACTATATTGGATCGAATCCGTATTAAATTCGGGATTAGTGCCCATTCCCATCGTATAGACGCTTTCCGGCGTTTCAATTCTGACGGGTGCGCGTTTTGTTTTAAGGTCGAGAACCTTCAGATATTCCAGACCGTTTTCGAGTTCGGAAACGACGGCGTGATTTTTGAAAAAGTTGATGCCTTCGAGTTTGATCGCCGGATTATGCGCGATAAAATCCTGCCAGTTTTTCTCCGAAGGATCAGCAACCGGAGCGCGTACGACGCGGAAATTCTCGGCGTTTTTGTTGGTCGTGATGTAAAATTCGCCTTTGTAATGATCTACCGCGTATTCGTGATTTTCTTCGCGCGGCAAGATAACTTTCCATTCAGCCATCGCGTCATCTGCCGGAATATAGCGCGATTCGCGTGAAGTTTTGGCATATGCGCCGAGAATTATCATTTTGTCGTCGCGTGTTTTTCCGACTCCGAGATTAAACAGCACGTCTTTTTCTTCAAACAAAAGTTCGTTTTTGTCCGTGCCGACTGTGTGGCGAAAAAATTTATCCGAGCGTTTGGTTTTGGGATGTTCCTGCACGAAAAAGAGATATTTTCCGTCATTTGACCAAGCCGCGCTCGTTACGCGCTCGATTTTATCGGGCAAAAGTTTTCCGGTTTTCAAATCCTTAATTTGCAGAGTATATTGCCGATAGCCGGTCGTGTCGGTCGAAAACGCGAGAAAATTGCCGTCTTCACTCAAATCGAATTCACCGATGGAAAAATATTCGAAGCCTTTCGCCATCTCGTTTTGATCAAGCAAAATCTGTTCGCCTTTGCCGTCGCGCGTTTTTGCACGGACATAAACCGGATACTGCTTGCCTTCTTCGGTTTTCGAATAATACCAAAATTTGCCGAGTTTATATGGAACGCTCAGATCGGTCTGCTTGATGCGTCCGATCATTTCTTCGTAAAGATTATCAACAAACGCTTTATGCGGATTCATAAAACTGTCTGTATAAGTGTTTTCGGCATTCAGATAGTTGATAATTTCTGGATTTTTCTCTTCGTTGCGGTCGCGCATCCACGCGTAATTATCCGTCAATTCATAACCGTGAATCTTCAAAACATGTGGTTCTTTTTTCGCAATTGGTGGTTTCATATCAGTTTGAGCAACAATCACCGTGTTGCCGATAATAATTATAATAAAAACAAAAAACAAACCGTAGATTGTTTCTCTCATTCTCGTCATACTCCTTTTTCATTTTTCGGGAAAGATTTTTCAAACGCGTAATACGTTTATATTAAATGTTTGTTTCTTTTTCACAAAATCAGATGATAAATAAAAAGTGATTTATTACGGTTCTTACAAAGTCGAAAACTGAAAAAAGTCTAACGTCGTTTTGTCTGACCTCTCACTTATCACATCTCACTTTTCACTTATTCCGAAGCATTTTGCCTTTAAATTTCGGAATAGGTGAGAGGTGAGATGTGATAAGTGTAAGGTCTTGTCCCCATTATTTTGACTTTGGAATAAGTCTAAGTGATTTATGCCGAATTGAACCTTTAATTCTTTATTTCGTTTTATCTCTTTGTAATAAAAAAAATCAAGTTGGTTAACACTTTTACACTTTGACTCGTCTATATTATCGGAAATATATTAACAATCATTTTTTTCAATAAAGATGATAAAAGTTTTGAATCTTCAGATTTTCTGAAATCTGAAATCTTAAAGCAAGATGAACGAAAACGAAATGACCGGAAATTTATACTTGTTTGCCAACGCAAAAGCCGCCGAAGTGCAGATTTCGGAAATGAAATTGGCGGAAATCCGGCTGATCGAACGCATCTGCGCGGGCGATCTGGCGGCGTTTGACGAACTTTATAAAACATTCGCGCCGCTCGTTCACGGCATTTTGCTCTCGCGTGTGCCGCGTGAAGAGGCGGACGACATTTTGCAGGAAGTTTTTCTGTCGGCGTATAAAAATCTGCACACTTTGCGCGATAAAAGCGCGGTCGGCGCGTGGCTCGTAATGATTGCGCGAAACCGCGCGGCAGAGTTTTACCGCAGCAAAAAACCGACCGAAGAACTTTCGGAAAATCTGCAAAGTAAGGAAAATTCACAAACCGAAGCAAACGAAATTTTAAACGCGATCCGCTCTTTGCCGGATGCTTACAGCGAAACGCTCGTTTTGCGTCTGGTTGAGGGAATGACCGGACAGGAAATCGCCGAAAAAACAAATTTAACGCCCGAATCGGTGCGCGTCAATCTGCATCGCGGAATGAAGCTTTTGCGCCGAAAACTCGGCATCGAGGTATAAAAACAATGAAGGAAGATTATCTCTGGAACAAAAAAGGAAACGATGCGGAAATCGAAAAACTGGAAAACGCGCTCGCGCAGTTTCGTTATCGGGAAACCGCCGCGCCCGTTATAATTCCCGAAAAAATTTCGACCGTCGCGGAAAAACCGAAACGCCGGATTTTTAATTTTTCACTCGCTTTTTCATTTGCTTCGTGCGCCGCGTTCGTGCTGATCCTGCTCGGCGCTTGGTTTCAATTTTCCGGTAAAAATGCCGCAAACATCAGCGATTTATCAAAATCGATCCCGCCCGAAGTAAAGATCGTTTTGCCGAATGAACCGGACAAAATTATTTCGCCGGAAGAATTAAAAAGATCATCCGAAAAATCAGAAACGCCAAAACATATAAAGGCGAAAAATCCAATTTCGGAAAAGAAAATCGCTCCGCAAAAAACCGTTTTGATCAAACGAAAAGGTGAAAAGCCGAAAGCCGAAACGCTTGAATTAACCGAAGAAGAAAAATATGCCTACGATCAATTGATGCTCGCACTTTCGATCACGAGTTCAAAATTAAATTTAGTTAAAGAAAAGGTCGCATTTATCGAAAGTCCGAATCTTTCGGTAAAACAAGAAAGTCAATAAAAAAGGAGAAAAGACAGGAGCGCGGGGCATTTCCCCGCTCCGGTCAAAATCAAACGTATGAAAAACTATAAAAAACATCTCGTTAAAATTATTTTATTCGCGTTCTTATCGCTGTCGGCAATCGCCGTCAACGCGCAAACCGCGCGGCTGCGATTCGACAATTTGAATTATCTCGAAACAAAAGCATCCGAGATCGTCGAAGTCAACATTGACGGAAAAATGCTCGATCTGGCAAAAAGAGTTTTAGTTAAAGTCAACGACAAAGAAGCCAAACAGGTAGGCGATGCGATCAAGGGTTTGGAAGGAATTTACGTCAGAATTTTCAAATTTGAAAACGAAAACGAATACAATCCGGCAGATGTTGAACAAATCCGTTCGCAGCTGCAAACACCCGGCTGGGAAAGACTTGCCAATGTCCGCAGTAAGAAAAACAATCAAAAAATTGACGTTTTTACGATGTTCACGGGCGACACGATGAGCGGTTTGGCGGTCGTTATTTCCGAAAATAAATCGATCGCACTCGTTAATGTCATCGGTCCGATTGATATTGATATGCTCGTCGAGCTCGGCGGACGTTTTAATATTCCGCAAATTGACATCGAAAAAGACGATAAATAGGAGAAAAAACGATGTTGGATAAAAGAAAAATCTCGTTTGCGCTGGCTTTTCTGCTCTTGATCTTCTCTTTCGGAGTTTCACACGCATACGCCAAAGGCAATGAATACGACGCGGTTTGCAAGCATCTTGAAAAAAAATATCAGGCGAAAAAAGTAAAAGTCCCGTTTATGTGGCTGGCGCGTTTTGCCGTCGGCGTTGTCCGTCCGGCAGGCGTAAAGAGTTTTAAGGTAACGACTTATACGGATCTGAAGTTTTCTCCCGAGACTCTCGATACGGAAATGCGCGACATTATGAACCGCTCGTTCAGCGACGATTGGACACCGATCATCAGAATCCGTTCAAAAAACGGCGAACAAGTTTATATGAATATGCGCGAATCCGGAAGCAGTGTCAGAGTGATGTTCGTGACGATTAACAAAACGGAAGCAACGGTCGTCCGCGCCCGTTTCAATCCCGAAAAGCTCGTCGAATTTATCGAAAACCCAAAAATCTTTGGCATTTCTCTGGGCGATAACGAACAAATCGCTGAATCGGTGGAAGCAAAAGAAAACTCCGGGATCGAAGAGCAAAAGGAAGAATAAAGTGTTAAGAGTCCACGCTTCAGAGTGCCACCGCCGCGCTTCGCTGGCGGTGTAAGCCGTCTAAAGACGCGCGCTCCAAACTTTTATCAAAACTTTTCGCAATAGTTTTTAGTGCCTTCTTTGACATTGCGAAAAACAAAAAGACAGTAGATTCTTGGTAACTCTCTACTGTCTTTTTTAATTTAGATCACAACTATCCGGAACCGCAGTGGGTTCTGACCTGTTTTGCAAACCAAAAAAGGCAAAAGAAAAATCGAATTCCCTTTTGCCTTTTTTATTCACTTTCTCGCTTTCGTCTTTTCAAATCACGCATTGAAGGAAGTTCTCGACGACAACTTTGGACGGAAACGATATAAACTGTTTTTTCAAAATCATCGAAATCATAAACCACACGCCATTTGCGCTTAATTATCAGTTGCCTCAATTCTTTCAAACTTACAAAATTTGCTTCTAAACGCGATCCTATTTCAGGGAATTTTGCCAGCAAATCTACATTGCGAATAATATCAAACGATATTTCTTGAGGCAAAACTTCCAATTCCTTAAAAGCCGTGTTTGTCCATTGAATATGAATCATTTTTCAGTCGGGAATTTCAGCCTTTTTTTTACTTCATCTTGAGTTAGTAAATTGTTGTCTTTTATATCTTGATTTGATTTTTCAATCATTTCTAAAAGTTCAAGCTCATCAAGACGCTTTAAATCGGCTTCGATCTCCGTATATCTTTCTGCCGAGATCAAAACTGCCGAAGCACGTCCGCGTTGTGTAACAATAATCGGCTCTTCCGAGTCGGATAGACTTCCGATTATTTGTCCCGCTTGTCTTTGTAAATCAGTTATTGGAATTATGTTTTTCATAGTTAAGTGCATTATAGATTGTGTAATTAAGTTTGTAAATAAAAAAGGCAAAAGTGAAAATTCCCTTTTGCCTTTTACCTTTTCACTTTTGCCTTAACGCGTTTAGCGTTCATCAATCGGTGCGTATTTCAGATCTCTTTCGCCGATGTATTCGGCACGCGGGCGGATGAGTTTATTGTCGGCGTATTGTTCTAAAATATGTCCCGTCCAGCCGGCGATGCGCGAGATGGCGAAGATCGGCGTGTAGAGATCGAGCGGAATTTCCATCATATAATACGTCGAAGCCGAATAAAAATCGACGTTCGGATACATTCCTTTTTTCTCGAACATCAGTTTTTCGAGTTTTTCGCTCATCTCGAACCATTTTGAATTTCCGGTTTTTTCGCCCATTTGTTTGGAGAATTTGCGGAGCCAGGTCGCGCGCGGATCTTCCGTTTTGTAAACGGCGTGTCCGATGCCCATCACTTTTTCCTTGTTTTCGAGCTTTTTATCGAGCCACGCTTCGACGTTTTCGACTTCGCCGATCTGGAGCAGAGATTCCATCACCTTCGTATTCGCGCCGCCGTGAAGCGGTCCGGCAAGAGCGGCGATTCCGGCGGTTACCGCGCCGTAAATGTCGGCGAGCGTTCCCGAAACAACACGCGTCGTAAAGGTCGAAGCATTTAGTTCGTGATCGGCGTGCAGGATCAAGCAAATGTCCATCATTCTCGCTTCGTCCGCTGAAGGCTTTTCGCCGCGCAGCATATACATAAAGTTTTCCGCGATGCTCAAAGAACTATCCGGCGCGACGACATCTTTGCCGTTGCGGATTCTGTCCCACGCGGCAACTAAGGTCGGCATCTGCGCGGTCAGTTTGATCGCCGCATTGGTCGCGTTTTCGCGGTCTGTGCCGTGTCCGTCTTTGTCGTAAAAATCGAGCGCGGACACCGCCGTCCGAAGTACGTCCATCGGAACTGCGTCTTTCGGGAAGTGTTTCATCATTTCGATGACTTCCGCCGGTGCTTCGTAATGCGTTTGAAACTTCGATTTTAATTCTTCGAGTTCGCCGCTCTTCGGCAGACGCGCATTCCAGAGCAGAAAAACGGTTTCTTCAAATGTCGAATTTTCCGCTAAATCGTGAATGTTATAACCTTGATATATTAAAATTCCGTTTTCGCCGTCAACATCGCCGATCTTACTTTGTGCGGCAACAACGCCTCGCAATCCGGCGGCAGCGGCGGTTGATTCTTTTGCTGTACTCATTATATTTTTTCCTTTTTTTATTAAAATGCTTCTACTATTGAATTTATCAAAACGATTTACGAGTTACAAGTGTTGCTCCGATTTTATAAGGTCAAATCGAAATTCACCGCTTAATCGCAAAATCACTGGCTTTTTTATTATACAACAATTGTTGGCTTCATAAACTTTTAATGTTTTTTTTGAGTGTAAAAGTGTTGAATGAGTAGAATTTTTGTTTTAAATTGTCAATCAACACGAGCAAACAATAGTGAGTGCCTTCATTATTAATTTCACTATACTGCTTTTTTGATATCAACAATAACTTTCTCGCCAACTTTTGCTCCGAGAATTTTTTGCGCCGAATCTTGAAATGCGACGATTTCCAAAAAATCCGCGCTCCCGAAAATCATAAATAATTCGCTTTTTTCGGCTTCTGCATAAAATGTTTTCAGATTTTCGCTTCTTCTTTCGCCGATTTTCAAAACGAATTTTTCGGGTAAATCTTCTTTTTTGAGATTTATAATCAAATTCCCGAAATGATCGGCGTGAATTATTTCAGCTTCAAACTGGTTTTCAGAGATTTTTCGCGGTTTTGTTTCTTCAAATTTTATAAACTCTGAAATTTCTTTACCGAATTCTGCTGGTTTCGCGCCGACAGACAGATGCGCGGCTGAGGGAGCGAAAATATCGCGTCCGTGAAAAGTATTGCTGACAGGTTTTCTAAAAAAGTTTTCATTCGTGATTTCAAAAACGCGGAAATTATTTGATTCGTTAAAAATAAAGCTCAACAAACCGTTGTCCGGCGCGATGAAAAAATATTTTTCGGTTTCAACTAAAATCGCCCGCCTATTTGATCCGACTCCGGGATCAACAACGGCGACGAAGATCGTTTTTTCGGGAAAATCACGAAAACAGGCGCGAAGCGTAAAACTTGCGGCTCGAACATTTTGCGGCGCGATTTCGTGTGTAATATCAATAATTTGCGCTTCTTTATTAATTGACAAAATAACGCCTTTCATCGCGCCGACGAAATAATCTTTGCTGCCGAAATCCGTCAAAAAAACAATCGTCATTGTTCAAAAAAAATCCACGAAACCACCAAAGCCCCAAGGAGAAAAAAGGCTTGAGTAGATTTCGTGGTGTTAAATCATTTACCATTTATCTAAAAGACTTAAATTACAGGATTGATAAATGTTCAATGATAATTGATAAATGTTTATCGAATTTGCGTTTCGTAAGCGGATTTAATACGGATTTGCTGATTCGGGCGAAGATTTATATGTTCTCCGCGATCAACGACAACCGCGCCTACGCCGAAAGCCGCGCCGACCGCCGCACCTACTCCCGCACCGACCGGTCCGCCGGCAACTGCGCCTATAATCAAACCTGTTCCGGTTGCCGCGCCGATTTTAATTGCATCATCTTTATACGGGCGTTTGCCTTCGACCGTGCCTTCGAAATCAACACGTTTGACATTATCGCCTTTGCTCGGCAAAATGTCGGTAACAATCGCGTTGAAATTGCTCCAACGGTTTTCCGTTAAAACAATCCGATCAAATGAAAGAAGAATTTCCGCCCGACGTTTAATTCTGCCGGGTCGCTGCATTTTATCAACACGACCTTCGATAATTGCGCCTCTGATCTCAACCGGCGAGACAATGCGAGCGGTAAATTTATCACCTTCGCGGCTGGTGTCCGTGCTGATTTGATTGAGCATTTCGATAACTAATTCAGTATTAGCCGGAATTACAATAATATCGTTGCTGCTGATTGCCGGATATTCGTATTTAACTTTTGAATTAATATCCGATTCTTTCGTCGTCGTGATTGCGCCGTTAGTGTTGACAGCAATCGTATCGGCAACCACATCGTCGGCAACTCTGGCTTCATACGTTACTTCGCCGGTGTTGTTTGAAGTAGTTACCGGCGGAGTTTGTGTATTGACTGGTTCAACGATTGCCGGCGTTTCCGTTACCGGATTTACGGCAACAACGCCGCGTTTTGCCAAACTTACCGGCAAAGCCGCATCAAAACTGCGTTTTTCAAATCCGGTGTTATAGCCTGATTCAAAACCTTGTTGATAACCGTCGCGGTAATCTTCTAAAGAACCGTAATCTCTGATAAAAGCACGGTCGGCTTTAGCATATTCGTCGTGCCTTTCGTAACTTTTTGTGGCGTTATTAAGAATATCGCGGTAGCCGTTCATATAACCGTCGGAATATCCGGTTCGATAACCGCGCTGAAGCGCGATGTTTGAACTCTGGGCGTTTGTATCTTGAACTGCTAAAGTTAGGAAAGCAACAAAAACGAGGGAAAAAATTAGATTGGTAGCTAAAAAACTTCTGTATAGCTTCATTTGTCCTCCTTATTAAAAACCAAGAAATGTAATGACCGCTATAACTTATACAATATAAGTTAAGAAATTACAAGAACATTTTTTTATTATTTTTAATGATCTTTGCATCTTCCTGAAAGCAAAGACTTTTCTGTTTCTCTAAATGACCAAAAATCAGATTCAAATGCCGAAAAACAGGTTGTTTTTATTTTTTGCGAACAAACACACTGGACGAAAAACGATATTTCTACGCGTGTTCAGATCAAATTAACTAAAGCAGCGCGATTTTTATATTTGCTGCTGTTAAATACTCTGCGTTCTCTGCACCTTGCGTGATAAAAATGTTTATTCACGCAGAGTCGCAGAGAGCGCAGAGAACTAAAACACCTAAAAATTTAATTTACGGACTATTTACCTAAAAACTCTTACGGAAAAGATAAGATGCGCGAATAAAAAACGTCCGGCTGTTGCGCTCAAAACGCGGTTCAAATTGCCCCGTAATCGGACTAAAACCGTTGTAATTAAAATTATCATTGTAACCGACGAAGAAAGCAGTTCCGGGATTAGGATTCCAGCCGAACAGAAATTGTCCGCTGGCATTTGCTCTCAGAGTGTCGTAATCCCAACGCATTCTTGTAAATAAAAACCGCGTAAATTGATAGGTCGAGCGCAGCGTAAAGATATTTGTGTCAAATGCGTCGCGGTCAGTATCATAGCGCGTCAATTTACTTTTCCGGTAATTAACGGAAAGGCTAAGCGGGTCAGTCGGTTTATATTCAGCCCCGACTTCCGCATCGAATTGCCGACCTTTGCCCGGATCGAGCGGCGGCGGATTTTCATTCGTATTCGGATTTTGAATAAACCTTTCGAGAAATGCCAAATATGCCGGACTTACGCGAGTGAACCGATTGCCCGCGCCGAAATCAAAATCTAAAGCGTTAAAAACCGTGCCGACAAAAGCATACGCAGAAAATCTTTTGTTAAAATTTTTATTGACGTTCACACTGATATACGGCTGATATGCCGAGCGCGTCGGCTCACCGAAAAATGCGCCCTGCCGCGTCGCGGTTCGCTTTCGACCGAACTCGTCTTCGTAAATTTTGTTGTAATCAACGCCGGTTTCCGAATTAACAGATAAATTTCCCTGCAAATTGAGATTCACATTAACTCCCGCTAAGGCTCTCTGTGTGCGTCCGTCCCAATCTACGCCGTAACGCAAAAATTGTCTCGAACTGGCGCGGATTATTTTTCCGGTCGGGTTTGATTTCGTGCTGAAACGATTGGCAAAAAGAAATCCGTTGGTGTTCGTCTGGCGTGTAAATCCGGCATCGGTGCGGTAATTGCGCGAACGCCCTGAGGCTTCGATAAACCAGCCGTGCGTGTCGTTTGTGTAATCCAAACTCCAACGATATGCCAACCCGTTTCCGGTTCGGTATTCCGAACGCCCCAAGTCGGCATCAAAGAAATTTTTTCGTGAATGCGTTCCCAAAACCTGAAAAGTCATTATCGTTGCCTTATCCATCTTAAATGTTCCGTCAAAACCGCCGACAAAATTGCGGTTTCGCGGGAAAACGCGCATCGAGCCGAAAAATCCGATATTGTTTTCCTTGCCGATGTCGCGCTTTAGGCGCAAGACGCTGAAATATGCGTTTTTGTCGAGAAATTCCGCGCTCGGACGAAATCTCGAATCCGGATCAGTGCGTTCGTCTTCGGAAAAATTGCCCGGAGTTTTGTCGGACGCAACCAGAAAACCGAAAGAGTTTTTCCCGATTTTTCCCGTTAATTTCGCCGCTAAATCAGGATCAACGATGGTGCGTGAATGAAAAGGCTGTAGCGGCGATTGAAAAATTTCCGCGCCTTCGAGGAAGAACGGGCGTTTTTCCTGAAAGAAAATCGGAAACCGCTGATTCGCCGCGACGACCGGCGCATCGGCTTCGATTTCTGCAAAATCAGGATTTATCGCTGCGTCTAAAGTAATATTCGGCGTGATCGTATATTTAATATTTACGCCGATGTCAAATTTTATCGGATCATTAACAAATCTTCCGATGTCCTGAACGCCGCCCGGATTAAAAACCGGATGATACCGATTTCCTGCCGCAACCGAAATCGGCAGAGTTCTTTTGCGGCTTCCGGTTTCGCTCAATGTAACACTCGGCACGATCTCCAAAGTCCTTTCGGCTTTGATTTCATCAAGTCCGGTGATTTTACCGCTTTTAATCAAAAAGCCCGAAATACTGCGGTCATCCGGCATCCATTGATTGAACTCATCGTTAAAGCGATCAATGTTGCGGGCAAAGTTTATGCCCCATTTCTTCCCGTCTCCGGCGGTGTAGCGCAGGGATTTAAAGGGAATTTTGACTTCAACCGACCAGCCCCAATCTTCGATCACACCTTTTGATTCCATCACGATGTCAATCGAAAAATCCGCGCCGCGCCCTTCGGTAAAAATTCCGTCCTGCTGAATTCCCAACGGATTGAAACCCAAGATGTAGGCGCGTCTTTGGTCATTGTAAGTATCGAGCCAAACTCTGACATTATCTTCGCCGAAAACCGCATCGCGTCTGGCAATTGTCGCACGAATTTTGTCTTTTTCGTCCCAGCATTTAAAGCCGATGTAAAGATGTTTTTCGTCATAAAACATGTAAACTTCGGTCGGTCTTGACGGTTCGATGTTGTCGCCCGGAGCCGTCTGTATAAAATCCTTAAAAACCGCCGCCGATTTCCACGCTTCTTCATCGAGTCTTCCGTCAATAACAATCGGTGTGTCTATTTTCGGAACGACGATCGGATTTGCCTTTTCAGGCGGAAGAATCAAACGCGGATTGCCATCTTTTAATGCGCCCGCATCGTTAGCGATTTTTAAGGGTTGGGCTTGGATTTGAATAGAAAAACATATTATTGCGATAAATATGAATAAAGCTTTCATACTTCACCTCTGAGTTAGTTATAAATTGGAAATATAGGGTTATAAAATTTATGACTCTTTAGTCTTTGACTGAAACGACCGTTTAGCCGGAAAGTTTCAGAATTATTTAACAAAACCTGCCCGTCAGATATAAAACAAAACGACAAACGCGCCGCTGAAACCTCTCAGAAATATAATCAAGATCAGCGGTATCTATGTTTTGATTTTTCCAGGAAAGTTCAGAACGACGAAATTAAATCGCTTTGCGGACGAATAATGACCGATCCGTCTGCGAGACTAAAATTAAAAGTCTTTCCGCCTTTACCGATGCGCCAGCGGCTTTTTTGATTTGATGAAGTTTCTTCCGGGATTAAATCAATGCCTTCGCCGCTAATTGATTCGCTGTTTGCCGTAATGCTTGCATTGGTTTGTTCGGGAAGCGTCAAAAAGATTTTTCCGTCTTTGGCATTTGCATTGATTTTATGGAAATCTCCTTCGAGAAACATATTGCCGTCAGCCAAATGTGAATCTAGTTCGCCGGTGAAACCGATCAGGCGAACGATTCCGTCTTCGGCTTTCAGATTTAATTTTCCGCTTGTATCGCGGATGTTAATCGGCTGATTGCCGCCCTGCAAATCAATCTCGCCGGAAACGCCTTCGAGCCGCACTTCGTCATTTGTTACAATCCGCAGATTCGACTTTTTTGGCACAAAAACCTCTAAACGAACAAGCGTCGCGTCTGCGTTCAACACATTTCTTCTTCCCGAATCGTTTTTATTGTTGACTTTGATTTCGATATTTCCCGCGTCTTTTTGCGCCGCATCAAACTCGACCGGCTGGCGGGCGATATTTGACGCAACTTTTGACAACGAATATTTGACTTCCGATTTATCCCAACCGCGCACCGAAAGCACGCAATTTGATGCTTCTATTCGGATATTGGGCGTTCCTTTTACCTGATATGAATCGCTTTTTTCTTCCAAAAAAGGCGAACGCCAGGAGAATCTCGCGTTTGCCATATTTGCTCTGGCTTCCATCAATGCCTCCTGCGCCAATTCAGCATTAACTTGCTTTTCCGTCAAACTAATCGTTACTGCCGCCTGCTTTAGAGCTTCTTCCGTAATTATGCTGACTTCCGGAGCAATTTTACCGATTTCAATTTTTAAGGCTTCGGCGATTTCGCGTTTATTTTTGGTGATTTCTTCGGTGTTAATAGTTGCGGCTTTGATTGATTTTTCAATTTCGCGCTGCGACATTTGCATCGTGCGGAGCGATTCTCTCATTGACGCGTCAAAATCCTTTTCAAAATTAAAGTAGAAATCTCTTTCATCTGATGTTTTTTGCGGTAAAAGATTGGTGACGGCATTTTGATTTTTCCCATCGTCTTTACGTTTTACAGTCAAAGCGCCGTTGACGCTGTTGAGTTTGATTTTGACATCTCCGCTGCCGATTTTGCCATATAAATCGCGCCCGACGTATTTTCCCTTGCGAACCGGCAAACCGAAATCATTCGTAATTTCACCATTCAGAGATTCGGCGCGAACCGTTGCATCGGCATCCGACGGAATTATCAAAGCCGCTTTTCCGTTGACGGTACTGAGCGAAATAACACTTCCCGTCTGAAGTTGATCGAAATTCGCTTCGACCGTTCCGTTGACGGTTGAAAGATTGGCGTTTCCGCGCAAATTCAAACCTTTTACCGAACCGTTAACGGCAGAAGCTTTTGTGAAATTCGTCGAATTAGATATAGAAACCGAACCGTTGACCGTTTGAATTTCATCTAAAACCGCCGTGCGCGGAACGGTCAGGCGGAAATTTACCACTAATTTGCTGTTCTGCTGCCAACGAACTCTTTCCCGACCTCTCCAACTTCCGTAATCGGCTTCGACCTTAAATCTGTCTTGTCCGGCATCAATTTTAATTTCCAAATCTGCCAGACGTTCGCGGCTGTCGGCAATTTTAACCGCTTCAAATTTGATCTGCGGATTGTCCCACGTTTCAATAACAATCGAACCGTTGATGTTTGAAACCTCAATTTTTCCGTTTGGATTAAACGGATATGTTTGCTCGATTCGTTCAGTTTCATCGGTTTGCGTGAAACTTTGTGAACTTTGCTCGTCATAATTTTGGCTGACCGGCAAATTGCTATTTGTAAATAATGCGCCCGCTATGACTAATGAAATTAACCAAGACATATTTTTTTCCTCTTAAAACTTTTTAGATAAAAACTCTTTATTCTTATCTAAACTCTGCTTATTCAAAGTTTTTTATAATTTCGACTTAAATTTTTTCGTTGGAATTAAACAGCAAAATTTGTTCAAATCGTTCGGTTTCATCTGCATTGTTTGTTGTTCTGCACGCCGAAACGGATGTATTCGTTTTTTCAAGTTATAATTGCGAAATAATTTTTAGATTTAATCTTGAATTTTCAAGCTATAATGTTTAATTCCCGTAACTAATCAAAAAAACACCACCGCTTTCTGCTTTGTGACAAAATAAATCTATTTTTTTCTCGATATTTTAAGTTTATTTTCTGCAAACGTCCTGATCTTTGCTCCGATTCTTGTGTAACAACGATTTAAAGCATTCAATCATCTGACGTATTTACTTTAGCGTGTTGATTTGATAGTTTAATTAACTTGGTTGGTGCAATTTTATGGAGTAACTATGAGTTTAAAACAAACAAATTTGCATTTCTTGGGAAAAACCAAAGATTTGAGCGGTCAGGCAAAAACCGGAGTTTCGCTCCATTGTCATACCGAACATTCAAAAGAAATGCTTGATTTTGTTCCGCATTACGCTGATAAACTTCCGGTTATTTCTTATTTTTGGAAAAGGGAACGGAAAAAATATATTGAACGCGAAGGCAGAGATATAGATTTTACGACCGGATTCTGGTCGCCGCCGCTGACGGCTTTCGAGGTTTTTAACATTGAAAAACAACAGATCAACGAAGCCGGACTCGATGCCGTAGTTTCGCTGACCGATCATGATTCGATTGATGCGAATTTAAAGGTTAACGAAAAAACCGATAACAACAGCGCACCGATCTCGCTCGAATGGACTGTTCCCTTTGAATACGGATTTTTCCACGTCGGCGTGCATAATTTGCCGAAAGAAACCGCCGTCGAATTAACCAAAATCCTGCTCGATTACACTTTTGACGAAGACAAACACAATAATGAAAATCTGCGCGAAGTGTTTGCGATGCTCAATGGAATTCCTGAAATTTTGATCGTTCTCAATCATCCGATCTGGGACATCGAACTCGTCGGCAAAGAAAAACACGAAACGCTTCTCAAACAATTCTTAAAAGAACACGGCAAATGGATTCACGCGCTGGAAATCAACGGTTTTCGTTCGTGGTCGGAAAACAAAGCCGTTATCGAAATGGCGGAAGCATTGGGATTTCCGATTGTAACCGGCGGCGACCGCCACGGCTGCAAACCGAATACGGTAATAAATTTAACGAACAGTAAAACATTTTCCGAATTTGTTGAAGAAATCCGTGTTGACCGGCACAGCGAAGTCGTTCTGATGCCGGAATATCGCCAACCGCTTCATTCCCGCCAATTGCAGTCGTTTTCGGAAATTCTGAACGATTATCACGAATTTCCCGAAGGACGCAAGCGCGCGTTTGACCGCATACATATTGACGGCGGCGACGGTAAGGGCGTGCAGAAAGTTTCCGTCCATTGGAAAGACGGCACACCGCGCTGGCTGCGCTGGGCGATCTGGACGCTCAAAGTTTCCGGCAGTTCGAGAATGCGTCCTTTTTTCTCTCTTGCCAGAAAGAAAAAAGACCGCGTGCCGAAAGACATTGAAAAAACGAATTTCGAGATTCCCGATTTGCAGGAAATTGCTTCGAGCCTCGCGGCTGAACAAGCGCAACCCAATACTAAATTTGCTTCTTAAAAATAGAAAATTAATCTAAAAAGTCTGTCGGGTGAGGAAAGCAAACTTGCCCGACAGACTTTTTTTACGTATCATTTTTCCTTTTCCTGAGATTTAAATATTGTGAAACAACAACTCCGCATCGCATATTTTCCCGATTCTTACCTGGAAGTCAACGGCGTTGCTATGACAAGTAATCGTTTAACAAGGTTTGTCCGCAAAAAGGGCTATCCTTTTTTCTGTGTCTATGCCGGAGATAAAACCGAAGTCAGACAAGAAGACAATTTAACTTTCGTTGCGCTCAAACGCTCGCCTTTGTCATTTACGGTAGATGAAGAATTGAAATATGATCCGTTTTTTCAACGTCATATCGGGCTTGTCCGCCGCGAACTGGAGAAATTTCGTCCCGATGTTTTCCACATTACGGGTTTAAATGATGTGAGCATCATCGGTGCTTATCTAGCTTGGAAAATGGACATTGCATTGATAGCGTCGTGGCATACGAACATACACCAATACGCCGCGCGCCGTCTGCAGAAAATGTTGAGATTTCTCCCCGCCAAACAGGTTAATTCATTTACCGATTTTATCGAGAGAAGAATTTTGGACGGAGCGAAACTTTATTACAAAATGCCGCAAATAATTCTCGCGCCGAATCAGGAATTGATTGATCTGCTCACGGAAGGCACGGACAGAAGTGTGCATCTGATGATTCGCGGCGTTGATACGGAATTGTTTTCGCCCGAAAAACGAACTGTCAATGATAATATTCTGCGATTCGGTTTTGTCGGCAGACTTCGCGCCGAAAAAAACGTGCGGCTTCTTGCCGATTTAGAAGCGGAACTATTAAAAGCCGGGAAAAATAATTTCAAATTTTTAATCGTTGGCGAGGGCAATGAGCGGAATTGGCTCGAAGAAAATATGAAAACGGCACAATTGACCGGTTTTCTGCAAGGTGAGCAATTATCCGAAGCTTATGCTAATATGGACGTTTTCGTGTTTCCATCAGAAACCGATGCTTACGGCAATGTTCCGCAGGAAGCGATGGCTTCCGCCGTTCCGGCAATCGTCACCGATAAAGGCGGACCGAAATTTTTTGTTATAAACGGTGAAAACGGATTTATCGCCAAAAACTTAAATGAGTTTGTCAAATATTCGATTGAGCTGATGGACAATCCCGAAAAATTATCAAAAATGAAACAGATGTCGCTCGAATTTGCCCGAAAGCGTTCGTGGGATTCGGTTTTTGAAGGCGTTTATGAAGCATATCAGGAAACAAAAGATTTTCTGGACAACAAAAAAAGATTAAGGAAGAAGAAATAAAGTTTTATAATATTTTTTTTATACAATCTGCATAAATTACAACAGAAAATCTTACCTGTTAAACAGGTGGTCTGTAACCGCCGCTGTATAATATAAACGATATTTTTCATAAGTGAATGACTAATTTGGAAAAAATTCATCTTTCAGAAGACATACATAAATCGGTCGCTGATGCCGAAGATTTGGAGGAAGTCCAGGACGCGGAGATTTCCGTTTCTGATATTTTCCGCAGTCTGGTTCAGCATCCGGCGCAGTTAATTACGCGTTGGAACTGGAAAGCCGCGTTACTCGGCGCATTGCTTCGCGCTTCTTTTTATTTCACGGTTTATAAAGTCAGCCGGGAAAGCTGGCTGGTTACACTTTCCGCTGTTTTGGTCGAATTCAGTTTTCGCTTTTTTACTTCCGGCATTTCCGGCGCGCTCATTCAATCATTCCGCCGCGCAACTCCGGCGTGGCTGGCAACTTTGATTATTTCGATTTCCCTACCCGTTTTCAGCCATACTATCGAATTTGTGACACATTACACTCAAGAAATATATTTCAGTTCGATTTTTCCGCCTTCGGAAAATAATTCACGAACAATTGCCTTTGCCGTTTCTGTTTTGTTTTCAGTTCTTTCGGCAATGTTCAATATTTTCATAATGCGGCACGGCGTTCTGCTCGTCGGCGCGGGAAGCGAATCGCAAACGCTTTGGGAAGATATGAAAAAAATCCCGCTGCTCATCCTCGAATTTATGGCATTTCTGCCGCTTCAAATGCTGAATTTTCTGCGCGGCGGCAAATTTATCTATGCGCTCGGCATCTTTCTCGGCTTCGGCGCAACAGTCGGTTTTATTCTCGGAACATTTCGCGGCAAATGGTCTTGGGCGTGGACAACCGCGCTCGGCGCGTGGTCAATTATGCTCGTCTGGACAATTCTTGTAGCGATATTTGTTCATTTTTACAGCAAACCTGCAAACAAATAAAAAATAGTTTGTAAATAATTCGTGCGAAATACAATCAGTATAGCGAACGGTAGTGAGCAGCTTTGTTTGCAATCAACTTTTCAGATAATCGAAGTGTTCGCTTGCGGCGCACTATACGGATTTTTTCATCAACGCACGAATAATTTACAGTAAGTTTTTAATTTGAAATCGCATTAAAAAGCAGCGGAAATGTCGCCAGAGATTGACCGCGATACTGCGGACGGAAACCGAAAAGGACGATTCTGCCCTTGCCGATATTGATCGAAACGAGCGCGGCTTTTCCCGCCAATTTATCCGCGCCCAAAGCCCAGCCGGAAAGCAGTATGTTTTCCGTTTTTGCCGGATAACGCGCGATGATCTCGACATTTGTATCGTCGCTCTCCGTAATCTCGAACGCGGGCGAATTTTCAAACCACGCGATTGATTCTTTCGGCATTCCTTTCCCGATTTTATGATTCGTGTCAATTTCCGTCCGCAGAATCGAGCCGGGAATATAAAAATCCTTGCGCGGCAAATCTTCGGTAACATTCCGCACGGGCAAACCGAATTGTTCGATCGCAAAATTCGAAGCGCGATTGAGGAAAACAAGCGTTCCGCCCGCTTCAACGAATTTCCGCAAATTTTCCACGCCTTCCTTGCCGATGCCGCCCGTCAATTCATCGGGCATCGTTCCCTTCGCATAGCCGTTCAAGATTTGATTCGGCGATTGGTCGGGAAAGATGATTGTTTTCGTTTTTGAAAGTAAATTTTGATTTCTTATATTATCGTCATTGAAAGAAGAGTAATTTGTTTCAAAACAGGAAAAAAATCCTTTTTCAAAAATCCATCTTGTCCAACCTTCATCCATCGAAGGAATTGAAGATTTATAAAGTCCGACTTTTGCTTTTGCAATTGATGAACAACCAAGTCTTGGGTCTTTTGCTGGATATTCTTCTTGAGACGAGAAAACCGGCACTGCTTTGGTATCCATTAATAGAGATAATGTGTGTGCTGTAACGTCGTATGGCGGAATCGGGTTTCCATTTTCGTCCTTTAAATTAGGATATGTTTGCTTTTCAAGTAATGCTTTTGCAAAACTTCCGTAAGGCTGAGCAATATTTATATAAATTTCAAGATTATAAGGATCATCCGAAGACTTAATATTTTTGATTTCCACTCCACCTCGTTCCAAAATCTGCTTTAATTCAATGTTATGTCTTGGAAATTTGTATCCGAATAATTCGCCTTTTTTTCGCGGTCTGACGGCTTCTTTTCCTATTGCGTAAAATCTCGAAAGCCATCGTTCGCGATTATCCGCCGCGTGATTGAGCAGACTAAACGTGCCGCCCGACATAAAATTCGTGATGTCGCGCAGAGTCCATGCGCCGCCTTTCCAGACGGGTGCGAAGTTTTCGGATGCGGTTTTCGGGTCAACTCCGCGACCGCCGCGCAGTTCGTCGAATTTTACTTCAATCGGCGTTGCCAGTCTGGCGGAAGCGGTTTCCGACAAAATCCGCACGCCGCCGTGATAATGCGAATAGGCGCGCGCCGGTGTCCAGGCATCGTAGCTCGTATTGGTCGTAATTCCCTGAAAACCTTTGCCGCGCAGGTCTTTGGCGATAAACGAACCGAGTTCCGTATAGCCTTCGACGATTTCTTTGGGAACATTCGGTTCGACCGGCGGCTGATACGGCGGCACGAAAAATCTCGCGCCGTGCGTGCCTTGCTGGTGAATGTCGTGAACGATCTGCGGATGCCATTCGTTGTGGATTTTATCAACCGTCAATTGCGTTTCGACCTGCGTAAAAGCATACCAATCGCGGTTGTTGTCGTGTCCCGTGTATTTGTGATAAAGCTCCGGCGGCGAAGTCCCTTCAAACGGCGTTCCGAGAGTTTTGTCATACCAGTTTTTAACAATATCAACGCCGTCCGGATTCAAACTTGGCACAAGCAGAATGATCGTATTTTCAAGAACTTTGCGAATTTCCGCATCATCGGAAGACGCTAATCTATGCGCGATAAGCATCGAAGAAAGCGTCGAACCGACTTCCGTCGAATGAATTCCGAAAGTTATCAGGACAATCGTTTTGCCTTGTTTGATAAGCGATTGCGCTTCTCTATCATTGGATTTTATCAGGCGCGGGTCGGCTAATTTTTTGTTGATTTCCTTGTATTTTGCGAGATTTTTTAAATTCTCCGGCGTTGAAATAGTCGCATAAACAAAAGGCGCGCCAAGCGTCGTTTTGCCGATTTCTTCAAATTTTACGCGATCTGAAGCGGCATCGAGTTTTTGAAAATAATCAACAACCTGCGCCCAACTCGCCAGTTTGCGGTCGTCGCCCGGAGTAAAACCGATCACATCTTTCGGCGCAGGAACTTTTGTTTGGGTAAAGGCTGAAAAGGTTAAAAGCAAAATTAAACCGCAGAGACGCAGAGTCGCAGAGATAGTTTTGTTATTCATTAAATAGAAACTCCGTTTGGATTTTTGATAATTCTAACCTATTTGATGATTTCAATAAAGAAATAAAGCGACCGGACGCTTGCTTCGGTTTCTAAAAACTTTATGATAATCAAACGCTCTTTCCAATTTTGCTGCGCTCCGGTCAACTTTATTAACTTTGTATTATCAAAAAAAACGCCTTTGTAAATAAAAATATACAAAGGCGTTTTTCGCTTATCTGACTTAAACAATGCTCTTGTAAATTTCCAATAGAATTGAATTTCCAGATTTTTTTTCGCAAGATGTAAAAAAAGTTAAAAATAGTTTTACATTTTTTAACAATCCGCGATATAATCGTTTTCGTTACAGGTTAAAAGTTCCTGTCAGCAACCCCTTTCTAAAAAGAATTCTCTTTCAAAATTCACAATCTAATTTTCGGAGAAACGATTTAATGTTTTACAAAATTTTTCAAATTAAATTTCGCTTAAATCTCTTTGCTTTAGCGGCTATCCTAGCGGTTTTGGTAATCAGCGGCTGCGGAGTCGAAGCGGCGAAAAATCCGGTTACGACGACAACAAAACCAGAAAATCCGGCGGCGATTTTGAATGCGCCGATTAGTCCGGCGTTAAAGACGGCGATCAAAATTGAAGCCAATTCTCCGGCTGATACGGTTCGCGCGTTTTATCAAAAACTGCGTGAAAAAAATGTCCGCGATGCGCTGTTTTTAACAAATTTGCGTCCGGCAATTGAGGGTTTGACCGAAACGGAGTATAGAGATTTGCAAGTTGATTTCGACGCTCTCGCCGGACAAATTCCGGCAGATGTGGCGATCAACGGTGAAATTGTCGTTAGAGATGCGGCGACCGTTACGGCGAAATTGCCCGATAATGATACCGGAGAAGTGAAATTGCAGGAAATAAAACTGCGGCGCGAAAACGGTGTTTGGGTGATTTTGACGCTTGATAAAGAAGCCGAAAAATTCGTCAAAAAAGAAGGAAAAAATTATTTCTTTTCGCTGAAAATCAAAACTCATCAAGAAGAAGCTAAAGCAATGCTCGAAAGAATCTACAAAGCCCAGCTCATTTATTCGGCGCAAAACGGCGGACTTTACGGCGATATGGCAACATTGCTGCAAAGCGGATTTCTGCCCGAAGACATCACAACTTCCGAATCAACCGGATATAAATACGGAATCTCGCTCTCATTCGATAAAAAAAGTTACAGTGCCGCGGCTGAACCGGCGATTTACGGCAAAACCGGCAAACTTTCTTATTTATTTAATGTTGATGCAAACCGCAAATCAGCTATTAAAAGTACTGACAATAAGGGAAAACCTGTTAAAAAATAGTTAAAAAGGCAAGTTTTTATAGAAAGGTGTTGATATTTGTAAAAAAATAAGTTTATAATTTTGGAAACGTGTTGTAATACTTTGAATTAACCCGACGAACAGATAAAATCCAAAGAAAATGTTTCGAAAATTTTTTACACAACTAAATAAGTCCGTGTCAAAGCAGGTTGTCGCCGCCCGCCACGATTACGCCGTACCGATCAAATTAACACTTGAGCCGGATAGAAATACGGGAAAACTGCAAATGCCGTTGAATAATCTGTCTATCACGGGAGAAACAAAAGATTTAAGCACTTCGGGAATCGCTTTCGTCGTTTCGTCCATTAGAATAAAAGAAAATTATCTGGTCGGCGAAGGGCGCACGCTGAATGCAGAATTGGATTTGCCGAACGGAAAAGTAAAACTCCAAATCGTCGGGCGTAGATACGAACAGATCAGCGAACATATTTCGGTTTCGCAATATTTAATCGGTGCAAAGATTGCTTTTATGAGCCAAGAAAATCGTGAAATATATGAACATTTTCTGCGCTTCGGCAAGAAAATGAAAAAAGGTTCTGCCGGAACTCTGCAATTGGGAATTGACGAAAGCTAGATCAATTTTGGATTTTGGATTAATAAAAAATCAGAAAGTGTTCAAAAACGTCTGCGTCAAGCGGACGTTTTTTAAATATAAAACCGCTAATAATCCACAGATAAACATAGATTGACACAGATATTTTTTTGAATAGATTAAAACATTCTTAAAATCTGTGCTTATTCGTGTTCATCTGTGGTTAAATTTTTGTATGCAGCGAATCGAAATCATTGATCGCATCAAAAACCGTGAAAAGCCATGGGATTTTATCATCATCGGCGGCGGTGCGACCGGCGTTGGCTGCGCTCTGGATGCGGCTTCGCGCGGGTTTGATGTGCTGCTTCTTGAACAGAACGATTTCGGCAAAGGAACTTCGAGCCGTTCGACGAAATTGGTTCACGGCGGCGTGCGCTATCTCGCTCAGGGAAATTTGTCGCTGGTGCGCGAAGCGTTAAAAGAGCGCGGACTTTTATTAAAAAATGCGCCGCATCTGGTCGAAAAACGTGCGTTTATCGTGCCGTGTTACAGTCTTTGGCAAAAGTTTTTCTATGGCACGGGCTTGAAAATTTACAATCTTCTTTCGGGAAAATACGGTTTCGGAAAATCAGTTATTCTGTCAAAAAAAGAGACGATTGCAAAATTGCCGAATATATATCAAAAAAATTTGCGCGGCGGAGTTTTATACTTTGACGGGCAGTTTGACGACGCGCGATTTTTGATTGATCTGGCAAAAACCGCTGCGGAAAACGGCGCGCTCCTTTTAAATTATGCCGGAGTTTTCGGCTTTGCCGAAAACTCCGGCGGGAAGATTTCCGCCGTAAATTTTGCGGATGAAGAAACGGGCGAAGTGTTTGAAATAAAAACCAAAATCGTCATCAATGCCGCGGGCGCGTTTTGCGACGCGGTTCGCCGGTTTTCCCTCGAAAATTCCAAAAACATCATCGCGCCGAGCCAGGGAATTCATCTCGTTTTTGATAAATCTTTTCTGCAGAGCGAAAATGCTTTGATGATTCCTAAAACGAGCGACGGCAGAGTTCTTTTTGCCATTCCGTTTCATAATAAAACTTTGGTCGGCACGACCGACACGCCGATAAATTCGGCAGAACTAGAACCGAGCGCACTTGAAAACGAGATCGAATTTATTCTGGAAACGGCAAAAAACTATCTGGCAAAACCGCCGCGAAAAGAAGATGTTTTGAGCGTTTTCGCCGGCATTCGTCCGCTCGTAAAATCAACAAACACAAAAAATACCGCCGCACTTTCACGCGATCACACGATTGAAATTGACGAAAAAAATTTGCTGACAATTACGGGCGGCAAATGGACGACGTATCGCCGAATGGCAGAAGATGCGGTAAATCAGGCGTTAAAACTCGGCGGCTTTGAAAATAGAAAATGTGTTACGCAAGATTTGAAAATTAAAAATGATCGCGTCGAATTTTTGCGGAAAATAATCGAAGAAAATCCCTTTTTAGCTGAAAAAATCCACGAAGATTTTGAATATCAAAAAGCCGAAATTGTTCACGCCGTCGGGTTTGAAATGGCGCGGACAGTTGAAGACATTCTGGCGCGGCGCACGAGAATTTTATTTTTAGACGCGAAAAGCGCGGTTGATTCCGCGCCGCTCGTTGCGGAAATTATGGCGAAGATATTGGGAAAAGATAAGAACTGGATTGAACGGCAAATTCTTAGATTTAATGAAACGGCAAAGAAATATTTAATCTAGCCGCGAAAAAGCACAAAAGACACAAAATATTTTTGCGTTTTTTGTGCTTTTTCGCAGCTGAAAATTTTACGGATTAATCCAATTTCAATGTTTTCAGATAATTGCGAAAATCCGTGCCTAAGTCTTCACGTTTCAATGCAAAATCAACCGTAGCAATTAAAAATCCGAGTTTATCGCCTGCGTCGTGGCGCGTGCCTTCGAGTTTGACGGCGTAAAAATCTCGTGTCCGCAGTAAATCGCGCATCGCGTCAGTGATTTGAATCTCGCCGCCCGCGCCTTTTTTAGTGTTTTCGATTGCCGGAAAAATGTCGGGAGTGAGAATATAGCGTCCAATAATGGCAAGGTCAGAAGGCGCGTCTTCAAATTTCGGTTTCTCGACCATATCTTTAATTTTGAAAACATTCGGTTCGATCTCTTCAGCATCAATTACGCCGAACCGCGAAATCGCTTCGCCCGCAACCTGCATCGTCGCAATTACCGGCGCATTATATTTTTCATAAACGTCTATCATTTGTTTTAGCGCGGGCGTTTCCGAATCAACGACATCATCGGCAAGCAGAACGGCAAAGGCTTCGTTTTCGGCAAAATCCTTCGCCTGCAAAATCGCGTGTCCGAGTCCTAAAGCCTGTTGTTGACGCGTGTAGCTGATTCGCGCAATATCGGCAATCGCCCTAACCTGTTTAAACATTTCCGTTTTTCCTTTTTCCCGAAGAATATGTTCGAGTTCAAATGAAATATCAAAATGATTTTCAATCGAATTTTTCTCGCGTCCCGTAACGATTAAAATTGATTCGATGCCCGAATTTACAGCTTCTTCGACCGAATATTGAATCAGAGGTTTATCAACCAGAGGAAGCATTTCTTTCGGCGAGGCTTTAGTGGCGGGCAGAAATCTGGTTCCTAAACCGGCAGCCGGAAAAACCGCTTTGCGAATTTTGTGTGTCATAATAATTTTTGTTAAATTCTTGTTTTATTTTGCTTTTAGCAAATTTATAATTTTAGGTTAAAAATTAAAGATAAACAAACGCGATCAAATAAACTGTTATGTTAGACCTACATTACGTCAGAGAAAATTTGGAAGAAGTAAAAACCGCGCTGGAAAACCGCAATTTTCCGGTCGAGAGTTTGGATAATTTTGTCGAACTGGACAAAACGCGCCGCGAGATAATCGGCGAATCGGACAAAGTAAATCAAAAGAGAAATTCTGCCAGCAAGGAAATCGGCGCGTTGATGCAAACCGGAAAACAAGCGGAAGCGGAAGAAAAAAAAGCGGAAGTTGCCGGATTAAAAGACCGGCAGAGCGAACTTGAACATCTGCGCAAGGAACTCGAAGCGAAAATGAATGAACTGCTCGCCGGTTTGCCGAATATCCCGTCTTCGGATGTTCCGGTCGGCGCAGATGAATCGGCAAATGTCGAAATCAGAAAATGGGGCGAACCGCGCGAATTTGATTTTGAAATCAAAGATCACGTTGATTTAGGCGAAAATTTGGGAATCCTGGATTTGGAACGCGCCACGAAAATCACGGGTTCGCGCTTTGCCATTCTAAACGGTGCGGGCGCAAGGTTAGAGCGCGCTTTGATTAATTTTATGCTCGATGTTCACACGACCGAACACGGTTACACCGAAACTATGCCGCCGTTTCTGGTTAATCGGAAATCTCTGTTCGGGACGAATCAACTGCCGAAATTTGAAGATGATTTGTTTCACATCAAAGACGAGCGCGAATTCGCACTTATTCCGACGGCGGAAGTTCCGGTAACGAATTATTATGCAGAGGAAATGCTGGAGGCAAAAGATCTGCCGAAATATTTCGCGGCTTACACGCCTTGTTTTCGTTCGGAAGCCGGAAGCCACGGGCGCGATACGCGCGGTCTTATTCGCCAGCATCAATTTGAAAAGGTCGAGCTGGTAAAAATTTGTCTGCCCGAAACAAGTGAGGAAGAACACGAAAAATTAACAAACAATGCCGAGCGAATCTTGCAGCTTCTCGGACTTCCCTATCGCACGGTCATTTTATCAACCGGCGATCTGGGTTTCGGTGCGAAGAAAACCTACGACATCGAAGTTTGGCTGCCTTCGCAAAACACTTACCGCGAAATCTCGAGTTGTTCAAACTGCGGCGATTTTCAGGCGCGGCGGATGAATCTGCGGTTCAAGCGTTCGGGCAGTGCAAAACCGGAATTTGCCCATACATTAAACGGTTCGGGCTTGGCGGTCGGGCGCACCTGGATTGCGATTTTGGAAAATTATCAGCAGGAAGACGGCTCGATATTTATACCGGAAGTTTTGCAGCCGTTTATGAACGGATTGGAAAAAATCGCTTAAAATTTTTATGCGAATTCGTCGAATAATCTCCGGCGGACAAACCGGCGCGGATCGTGCGGCGTTTGATTTTGCGCTCGAGAACGGTTTGGAAATCGGCGGCTTCGTCCCGAAAAATCGAATCGCGGAAGACGGTGCAATTCCCGAAAAATATCTGAATCTGCAAGAAACCGCAACCGAAAATTATGCCGAAAGAACAGAATTAAACGTCAAAAATTCCGATGCGACGATCATTTTTTCGCACGGCGAATTAAAAGGCGGCTCACTTCTCACGCGGCAATTTGCCGAAAAATACGAAAAACCTTTTTTTCATTGTGATTTTTTAAGACTGGATTTTGAAAAAGCAAAAAAATGGCTCGATTCGATTGATTGTGAGAATTTGAACATCGCCGGTTCACGAGATTTGGAAGATTCGGAAATTTACCGCAAAACGAAGAATTTTCTGCAAAGATTGGTTGTTTGAAATTTGTAGCTAAATAAGCAGGTCAGCAAAAGTTTTGTAAGATTTTGGTTTTAGTTCAAATTCCACGCTTCAGCGTGTTTCCGCCACCGAAGCGCGGCGGAAAGGCAAACTAAAGTTTGGACTCTGAACACGACACATTATGTTACAAAATT
>JBGTIH010000083.1:0-3720 GCA_041745765.1 Pyrinomonadaceae bacterium
TTGGTGCGTTTCCACAATCCCAACTTAATCCTTTTCCAGATCAAGTCTTTTTTTTATCAGTCTTTTAAGCGTATAGGAACTGATCGTCTTACCCGTTTCCGCCTTGATCCGCGACAGCTGCCGATGCGGAAAGCGCGGATTCTCCAAGGCTATTTCAATCGTCCTGGCTTGTTCTTCCAAAGTTAAGATCGGTGGACGACCATCTTTTTCAACATCGCTTAAACCTTTCAACCCGAATTGATTCCATCGCTCGATCCAGCGGCTAACCGTGTTTCGATGAACCCCACAAATTACGGCAATCTCATCAATCGGATATTTTTCAAAAGAAAGTAAAATGGCGTGAGCCCGATTTCGGACTCGATAATTCTCGCTTTTCTGATGATTTTCAACCAGTTTGGTATAATCTTCTTCAGACAATATTTTGACAAATTTATTTGGCACATTCATATTGTTATTATATTACAATATTTCTGCTTCACTGCTTATCTGATTCTCCTAAAAAGTTATAAGACATCAGAAAAAACGACATAAGTTCGGAAAAAGTTCGATAATATTTAAAAATTCAGTAAATCGAATATTATTTAGACTCAATAAATTCAAATTTTGAAAAAATAAACAAGAAATTATTCACAGATAAACACAGATGATTTTCAATAAAAATAATCTAAAGCAAAGTTTTTAATGGGTTAATGCAATTACCAAAAATCTAAAATAAATCTGTGTTTATCTGTGTTCATCTGTGGATTGATAAAAATTTGAATCTGCTGAGGCTGCTAAATAATAAATAGAATTCAATTACGGAGCGTGGGAGAAGGTCAAATTGTTATGAGCAGAGACCTGAATTTAGATAAATTAAAAGCCTCGATTACGCTGGCGCGGCGCACTTCGGTTGGCAGATCGGTTTGAAAGCGTCCTAGATCAAAGGCATTTTCAAAATTTTTCCAGCGGCGCGAAAGCAGATTTCGTATTTCTTTTTCTGAAAATCGCCGGTCAGCTTCAGCGATTTCACCCGATATTTCGACAAAAAACTCATTATGCGCGAAAACGAAAATTTCATTTACATTTTCCAGTAATTCGGCGAGAGCTTTGCCGTAAACTTCGCCCGCGCAATGAAAGAGCAGAGTTCGCTTTTCCGCATCTTTTTCCGTTTGAATATTGACCAGCGGCATTTTGCCTTTTTCATCTTCGGTCGGAAAACCCAATTCTTGTGCCAGGGCTTTGGTCAATTCTGCGGATTTGACGCGCCAATTCCATTTTTGCGGTGCTTTGCGCGCGTTTTCGGCGTGGTTTTCGGCGCGGGTTAAAATTTTCCGTCCCTTTCTCGCGGTTACGCGGCGGGCGTGTCCGCCCATTAAAAAAGTGCTGCCGATTTGCATCCGGGAATCAAGATAACCGACGAGCCTGCCGGTCATATCGTCAATCACGACCGAACTTTCATTCGTGCCGGACATATTGCTGTAAAGCGTGCGTTCTTCGTAAAGTTTTTCCCAGATTTCGCCCGCTTGAAGTTGCCGTCCGCCATGCATCGCGGGTTTGAAAAAACCTTTTTCCAACATATTTTCGATGATTTTTTCGTATTGATTTTTGTCAATCAGCGGCTCGCCCTGCGGCGTAGCGAAAAGATCGTAAGCGTGTTCGGTGTCGAGTTCGCTGTATGTTGTTTGTTTCAAATACGAGCAAAGCTGCTGAACGACGACCGACGGGCGAAACGCCAAACCGCTGTCCGAACCTAATAATTTCAACTCCTTTTCATCCGAATTTTGCGCGGCGCGAATAAAGACTTTGAAAATCGCTTGTTCGGTTAGATTCCGGTAAAAACACGAGACATTCGTGCGTTTCGTGCGGCGGTTTCCGCGTCCGATTCTCTGCAGAAATGAACTCAGATTGTCGGGCGCACCGATCAGTAAAACCAGATCGACATCGCCGATGTCTATGCCGAGTTCGAGCGTCGAGGTGGCAAAACACAAAGCCGCGCCGGTGCGTGTGAATTTTTCTTCCGTCTGACGGCGAACGCTTGCGCTCAAATTCGCATGATGCACCAGAACCTCATCACCGAACGGCAAACTGCCGCGCAGTAAGTTTACCCATTCTTCGCATTCCGCACGTTTTTGACAAAACGCCAGAACTTTTTTGATGTTTCGCTCTTTAAAGTTCGCAAAAAGTTCGAACAGAGAATTTTTGCCTTCCATCTCGAAAAGCTCGGCATCAATCGCTCTTTGCCCGCCTGTCTGAATCAAAACCGGATTGATAAAGTATTTTTCGGCAACATTTACGGGATTTTGCATCGTCGCCGAAAGAGCGCAGAATTGAATTTCGTCGGTCGCCGCATCGCCTTGTTTGAAAGCGTATTTTCTCAATCTTCGCAAACGATTGAGCAAAATCCGCAATTGATCGCCGCGCGGCGTGTTGTCGTAAAGATGGAGTTCGTCCAAAATGACGGCACGAATATCGCGCAGCATTTTCGGGCGGTTTGCCAGCATCGAATCGAGCGATTCGGGCGTCGTGATCAGAAATTCCGGCGGACGATTCGGTTTCAGCGCCGGTTCGTCGCCGGTTTTAACCGCCAAACCGATTGCCAGTTTTGCCAAAGGCTGTTCGATACGCCGCGCAATATCACGCGCCAAAGCACGCGTCGGCACGAGATAGAGGAATTTTACGGTCGCCGTTTGTTTGCTTTGATTAAACTTAAATCGCTGCGTTTGAAAGCGTTCGAGAATCGGAGCTAACGCCGCTTCGGTTTTTCCGCTCGCCGTCGCCGCCGCCAGAACGCAATTTTTCCCGCTCAATAAAGGCTCGAGCGCAAGTTCCTGAATCGCGGTTAATTTCCCGAAACGTGACAAAAAAGCATCGAATGTATGCTGCAAAAGTTCCATTAGATTTCAGATTCCGAGCTTTAAATCAAAATCGATAACTATTTCATCTTGGTTTTCCAATTTGAAATTTGAAATCTGAAATCTGAAATCGCACTAATTATTTAATGACACCGCCCCAAATATAACCCTCGAATATGTTATTCGGATGTCGTCCGATGACAAAATTTTGCTTGATTTCCAAATTTTCAGAAAGACGTTTCAAATTTTTCAAATCCGTTTCGTGAGCAGTTTCTTTAACCTCGAACGACATTTCTTTATCCAGAATAAAATCAATCTCGTTGCCGGTTTTTCGTTGATAATAAGAGATTTCGCCGAAATGCAGCAATTGATTAAAAACTGCATTTTCAAACTTTGAACCGCCGCTTAATTCGGCTGAAACCGAAGCGATGCCGTTATCTAAAAAATAGATTTTGCGGGCTTTGACGATTTCGCGGTCGGGGCTGTTCGACAAAACCGGAATTGTCCGAATCAGATAAGACTCTTCAAATAATTCAAGATAATTTTCAACATTGGTACGGCTCAGCGCGGTCAAATTCGTTAATTTTGAAATGTCGAGCTTTGTTCCGACCCGAACCGCTAATAATTTGATAAGTTTATAAATATCAATCGCTTTGCGAAAATCGGCAACCGCCATAATGTCCAAATTGATATATGAACTCAAAACATCATTAATTAAATCGGTTTTTTCTTTGATCGAATCAGTCAAAACTAAGCAGGTCAGCAAAAGTTTTGTAAGATTTTGGTTTTAGTTCAAATTCCACGCTTCAGCGTGTTTCCGCCACCGAAGCGCGGCGGAAAGGCAAACTAAAGTTTGGACTCTGAACACGACACATTATGTTACAAAATT
>JBGTIH010000084.1:0-17098 GCA_041745765.1 Pyrinomonadaceae bacterium
TGAAGACGCGTCGCCGACATTTGGGAATTGAAACCAACAGACAATGGTCAGATAAAGCAATTAAGCGGACAAGCCAATTTTATACGGACTGTTTTCAATAGTTTCAATGATGGCAGAAGAGTTAGCAAGAGAAAATAAACTAAAAATCAGAAGTGGCGTTTGGTATGAAAAAGAAACAGCCACATTTTCAGCTGCGATCGGTTGCGTGAGGCAATGTTTGTGGGAGTCCAGGACTTTTCAAACATCGCCAAATAAGGAGGACATGATAAAAATCCCCCATTCATTCTTGAAAACTTTGACAGAAACACTCTGCTTTATTTATTAAATTGGATAAAGTCGAGCTAAGTGTGAATACAGCTTTTTACTATCGGGTTCAAAGGATTTTATGTATGTTATAATTGCAGACATGAAAAAAGACCTAAACGCTTTAGTGATAGACGATGAACCGCAAGTCAGCGGCTTTGTCGCAGAGATTTTGCGGGACGGCGGCTGGAACGTGAGCGAAACCCGTACTGCCGAGCAAGCGTTTACAATGCTGTCAGAAAACAAATGGCAGCTCGTTATCTGCGATGTCGTGCTGGGCGGCACGAACGGTTACGCGGTTTTGCGGCAATTTTCCGAAATCCAACCCGAAGCCAGATTTGTTCTAATGACCGGACACGGATCAGCCGTCGGCGCACTCGACGCGACCGCTATCGGGGCTTATGATTACCTGGTCAAACCGTTCACTGTTGACGACATTCTCAATCTCGGCAAAGTCGTCTACGAAGAGCATCGGCATCGCTCAAAACCCGCCGCGGCGAAATTACTGTCTTCCCCGCACGATTACACTTCGGATATTCCTCTGATCGGCAAAAGCCCAAAATTTATCGAGTGTTTGAAAATGGTCGGACGAGTCGCGGCGACGAATCTGCCCGTGTTGATCACGGGCGAATCGGGAACCGGCAAAGAAGTGGTGGCGATGGCGATTCATCAGCGGAGCAACCGGGCTTCGGGCGCGTTTGTGCCGGTCAACTGCGGTGCGATTCCGGTCGAATTAATCGAATCGGAACTGTTCGGACACGCCAGAGGTTCTTTCACGGGCGCGAGCAGCGAGCGCGTCGGTTTGTGGGAAGAAGCGAGTGGCGGAACGCTTTTTCTCGACGAAATCACTGAAACGAACTTGCTGTTTCAAGTCAAACTGCTGCGAGCTTTGCAACAGAAGGAAATTCGCCGCGTCGGATCTAACCAGATTAGAAAATTGGATGTTCGCGTCATTGCCGCGACGAACCGCGATGTTGAAGAAGAAGTCCGCGAAAATCGTTTTCGGCAGGATTTGATGTATCGTCTGAACGCCATCACGATTGAACTGCCGCCGCTACGCGAACGCATCGAAGATATTCCTTTACTTGCCCGACATTTTGCCGAAGAAATTCGCCCGCCCGGCTCAGCGCCGATCAAATTTTCCGACGCGGCGATGGAAATGCTCAGAAAATACACTTGGCTCGGCAATGTCCGCGAATTGGAAAACGCCGTTCTGCACGCCGTTTCGATGTGCGACGATATTATTTATCCGGAAAATCTTCCGTTGCGGATACGCACCTTCAACAATCATCAAAAAATGCCGACCGAAGTTGACGAATCTTCCGCTTCGGGGAAACGCCCGTGGCAGACGCTTGCCGAAGTCCAACAGAGCTATATCGCCGAGGTTCTTTCATCAACCGGCGGCAATAAACAGGCGGCAGCGCGCATACTGGACATTGACCGCAAAACCTTAACCCGAACCTTGAATCGAACCCTAGCCGATTCATAATTTTGCAACTTCGGTAACTTAAAGCAAATTACTGTTTCAAGCGCTTTTGAAGTAAAATAGTGATGAAATTATTGTTAAAAAATTCTGTAAATTTTTACTTCGTTTTAAGAAACTTCACTCTAAAGTCTATTTTTGCAGAGCTTTACGAAATGCTTCGATCGTTTCGTCAAAATCTTCAGTTAAATGCGCGTTTGAAATAAAACAAGCCTCAAATTGTGAAGGCGGCAAGTAAATTCCGTTTATCAGCATCAAATTGAAAAAGGCGGCAAATTTCTGCGTATCGGAAGTTTTTGCCGAATCGAAATCTGATACTTTTTCGTCCGTAAAAAATAATGTGAACATCGAACCGCACGAATTGAAAGTATAATTTAATCCGAATTCATTAAGCGAATTTTTCATTCCATCATAAAGATAGGCACACGATTCTTCGAATTTTTGATAAAAATTCTCGTCGTTATCAATGATTTTCAAAGTCTCAAGTCCGGCGGTCATCGCCAGAGGATTTCCCGATAAAGTTCCGGCTTGATAGACCGAGCCGGAAGGTGCAATCATTTTCATAATATCTTCGCGTCCGCCGTAGGCTCCGACCGGCAAACCGCCGCCGATGATTTTGCCGAATGTTGTCAGATCGGGAAAAATCCCGTAAAGTTCCTGCGCTCCACCTTTTGCCACGCGAAAACCGCTCATTACCTCGTCGAAAACAAGCAGAATATTTTCTGCCGTGCAAACATCGCGCAAAGATTGCAAAAACTCTTTTTCAGCCGGAACGCAGCCCATATTTCCCGCGACGGGTTCGATAAAAACGGCGGCAATTTCATTTGTGTTCTGCTCGATCAGTTCATAGACCGATTCGATATTGTTATATTTTGCGTTAAGCGTATCTTTTGCCGTCGCTAGAGTTACGCCGGGCGAATCGGGCAATCCCAAAGTCGCCACGCCCGAACCCGCTTTCGAAAGAAACGAATCGCCGTGCCCGTGATAACAGCCCTCGAATTTTATAATTTTATTTTTACCGGTAAAGCCGCGAGCCAGACGCATCGCGCTCATCGTCGCTTCCGTGCCGGAATTGACCATTCTTACAAGCTCAATCGACGGCACGAATTTTTTGATCAAAACGGCGAGTTCGATTTCTTTTTCAGAATTCGCGCCGAAGCTCGTTCCCGACAGAGCCGTTTCGCGAATCGCTTCGATAACTCTTTCGTGCGCGTGTCCGAGAATCATCGGTCCCCACGAACCGATATAATCAATAAATTCATTCCCGTCCGCGTCCCACATTTTCGCGCCTTTTGCCTTCGCAATATAAAGAGGCTCGCGCCCGACCGATTTAAATGCCCGGACAGGAGAATTAACGCCGCCCGGAAAATGTTTCTGCGCTTCCACAAATAATTTACTGCTTTTTGTTGTATTCATTTTTATAAAAGGAAATGATTTCTGTTTCCGTAATGTTTAGTTCGTTATATAATCAGTAACCTTGAAATTTGAAAGTGGTACTTTTGGTTTTACATCAGTCTTGCGTTCTTTCCATGATTTTTCAGGATTATGTTTATCGAAAGTAGTTATGTTAATTTTAGTAAGATAGAGTTGATGATTTACACACTCAAAAATGAAATTCTTTTGGTAATAAAATCTTGAACCGTATTCGATTGATATTTCTACGCCAGACTTTGTTCTCTTCGCCCAGTTTAAAGCAAAACCGTTTTGACTCAATCCGGTTGGTAATTTTAAAGTTTCTACAATTTTTTCATCTTGAACGATATTAACCAGATTAAATTCATTGTCTCTGTCTTTTTCTACTTTATAACCATTCAGTTCAGAACAATCGAATTTGTTTGAATCTTCACTTTTAAGTATGAGATTATTATTTTGCAAATTATTGCTAACTAAAATAACCTCATTTGAAATCGGCGTTTTGTCACTATCCTCAACATTTTTTGAGGATTTAAAATCCGAACAAGCAGTAGGTATCAATAGTAAAATAATTAGAATAAAATTGTTCATAAACTCCTAAATCAATTTCACCGCTTCCTTTGCAAAATAAGTGATAAGCACATCCGCACCGGCGCGCTTTATCGCCGTAAGAGATTCCATCATCACTTTTTCGCCGTCAATCCAGCCCTTTTCCGCTGCCGCTTTGATCATCGAATATTCGCCCGAAACGTTGTAAGCGGCAACCGGCAGATTAAATTCGTCTTTTGTGCGGCGAATGATGTCGAGATAAGCAAGCGCGGGTTTGATCATGACGATGTCCGCGCCTTCCTGCACATCGAGCGCGATCTCGCGCATCGCTTCCGCGGAATTGCCGAAATCCATTTGATAGGATTTTCTGTCGCCAAACTGCGGCGCACTTTCTGCCGCTTCGCGAAACGGACCGTAAAAAGCGGACGCAAATTTCGCCGAATACGCCATGATCGGTGTTTCGTGAAAGCCGTTTTCGTCCAGTTTCCGCCGAATCGCGCCGATTCGCCCGTCCATCATATCCGACGGCGCGATAATATCCGCGCCCGCTTCGGCATGCTAAATTGCTTGTTTTGCCAATAATTCAAGCGTCGCATCATTCTGCACATATTCGTTTTCGATCACGCCGCAATGCCCGTGCGAAGTGTATTCGCACAAGCAAACATCCGTAATCACCAGCATTTCGGGAAATCTTTTTTTTATTTCCCGCGCCGCTTTCTGAACGATTCCTTCGGCAGCGTAACCGCTCGAACCGACTTCATCCTTAAAATCGGGAATACCGAAAAGCAAAACCGCATTTATGCCGAGCGTTAAAAGTTCCTCGCATTCGCGCAAAATGTTGTCAACCGAAAGCTGAAACATATCCGGCATCGAAGAAATCTCGCGCTTGAAATTCTCGCCCTCGGCGACAAAAAGCGGAAAGATAAAATCATTTCGCGTTAAATGCGTCTCGCGAAACATATCGCGCAAAGCGGCGTTTCGGCGCAAACGCCGCAGACGCGAAACAGGGAAATTCGGTAAATTAAAATTGCTCATTTATTTTTTTGCCACGAACAAACACGAAAGGAACACGAAAAAATCCAAGAAAATTTAACCACAGATTTTCACAGATGAACCCAGATAATACACAGAAAAGATCAAAAAAATTTGATTCATTTTATCTTTAGAAAATCTGTGTATATCTGTTTTCATCTGTGGTTAAATAATGCTTTACTCTTTCTTATTTCGTGCCTTTTCGTGTTTGTTCGTGGCTAATTTCTTCCGCCAGCGCGTAAGCGTTTTTTATACAATCGCCGACGGAAATTCCTTTGTAAAAATTACTGCAAAAGTAAATTCCGGGTGTTTCGCGCTCAAAATTTTCGATTGCATTTTCTATTTTTTCATAACCGATCTCGTATTGCGGAATCGCCTTTCGCCAGCGTTTGATGTGCATAAATTCAGGTTTTACTTGCAAACCCAAAATGCTTTTCAGTTCGTCAAACACAATCTCAAACAATTCTTCATCGGACTTTTCAAACAATTCCGCGTTACGCGCTCCGCCGACAAATGTCGTTAATAAATGATAACCTTCCGGTGCGCGATTCTCAAAAACGGCGGAATTCCAGATCGTTCCCAGGATTTTTCTTTTCTCGGAACCCGGAATTAAAAAACCGAAACCGTCGAGTTTTTGCGCTAAAAATTCTTTTTTTATGCCAAAGAAAACCATCGCAACCGGCGGATAATAAATATTTTTCAGCTGATTGCTTAAAGTTTTATCGAAATTTTCAATTAAATTCGCCGCCGATTCAGCCGTTGTGGAAATTATCAAACAATCGAAAATTTGTTCGCTTAAATCGGTCTTCACAAACCATTTGCCGTTCGCTTGTTTTTCAATGCTTAAAACTTCCGTGTTTGTTTTTACGCTTTCGCCCAAATTTTCGCTCAAAGCTTCGGTCAAGGTCTGCACGCCTTTTTTGAACGAAAATGTGCGCGGAAAATTTTTATCGGCTTTTTCGGTTTTTGAACGCAGCGAACCAAACAATAAACTTCCGTGCGATTTTTCGAGTTCAAAAAGGCGCGGAAACGCCGCTCTGATGCTCAGGTTTTCAGGATTTCCGGCGTAAATTCCCGAAATAAACGGATCAGCCGCGCGTTCGACGATTTCGCGTCCCAGACGCCGCTCGAAAAACGCGGCGACCGATTCGCCCAGCGGAGATTTCGATTTTATAAACGGCTCTTGCAGGAGTCTTAATTTCACCCGCAGGCTGAAAAAGTTCCCGAAAGCCAATTTTGCAAGACTCATCGGCAGCGGCGCGAGTTTCCCGTTTTGCAAAACATAGCGGTTTTTCGCGTTTCCGCTCGCGGGCAAAACTTCTGTTTCCAATTTCAATTCCCGAATCAGATCAACCAGACGCGGCGATTTCAAAAGGCTGTTCGGCGCATATTCGATCAAAAAACCATCAATTTCAACGGTTTGAATATTCCCGCCAACGCGCTCCCTTTTTTCAAACAGCGTAACATCAAAACCTTTATTTTGCAGCAAAAAAGCGGCAGTCAATCCCGAAATCCCGCCGCCGATGATGCCGATTGATTTGTTCATTAAAAATCCAGATTATGTGCTTTTACCAGATGCGCGCAACGGAATAAACGTCAAATACCGTGTCAATGCTGACCAAAGACATATTTTCCTCGATTGACTGGGCGATTAAGATGCGGTCAAACGGGTCGCGATGATGAAAGGGCAGAGATATAATCGCCGAAGCGTGTTTGATTTCAATTGGCAAAAGCTCGAATCCGTTGATCGCCAATTGATGTGGAAACAATGCGTCAAACGGCGTGGCGAGCGTCATTTTACCGATGCTTACTTTGATCGCCGTTTCCCAAAGGCTGGCTGCGCTGACAAATTTTTCGTTTGCTGCGTCTTCGATCAAAGCCCGCGCCGCCGCGCTCAGATGCGGACTTCCGGCGATAAACCATAAAAGCGTGTGTGTGTCGAGAAGAAGTTTCATTTGCGGTAATCTTCAAAATCTTCGAGCGGCGCGTCGAAATCTTCCGTCATCGTGAATAATCCTTTCGCGCTGCCGAACTGCGGGCGCGGCTTTTCGCGTTTTACGGCAACGAGTTTCGCCACCGGCTGATTATCGCGCGTAAAAACAACTTCCTCACCATTGATGACAGATTCGATCAAATCGGGCAATTGCAAATTCTGTGTTTTTTCGACCGTTATTTCATACATAAAAATTTTCTCCAGAAATAAATTTTACCACAGGCGAAAAACAAAAAGAGGACATCAAACCCGAAATCCCGCCGCCGATGATGTAGCTTTTTTTCATCTTTGGTTCGCGGAGAAAGTTTTCGCTTTTTCAAATGATTTCTTTAAATCTTCAGTTATTTTATGTGTTTGTTCGGCAACCAAAGGATGAAATTCACTACTGGTCAAAAATGCGCCTTCCGCTATAAGCGGAATTGATATTTTATAGAAATCCGTCGCCTCCATCATTATGAGCGCAGTTGCGGCGTAATTGTGAACAAAGTTAGCTTTATCATCAAAAAGTTTTGCCACTTGAGCGGCATATTTTGTGTCTTTCAAAACTCCGAGAGCTAATGCCGCCGCGCTTCTTACCAGAGAATTTTCGTCTTTCAGCAACAACGCAATTTCCTCAATAAATTCTTTCGCGCCCAATAATGCCAAGGCTTTTGCGGCATCACTTTTTGTGAATTCACCTTTGAGTTGTTTCGCAATATCCGGCGCTGTTTCTCTCGCATTGAGATTGACCAGCGCATACATCGCGGATACTCTCATTTCGCTGCGAAAGTCACCGAGCATTACTTGAACTAATTCTTTTTTGTAATCTTTGGCTGTTCCCATTTCTACTAAAAAGAAAATCGGAGATGAATCATCGTCAAATTGAAAGTCCTTATTTATCAACAAACCCGCAACTTCTTTGCTATATTCTTTCGCACCAAAATAACCGAGCGCGGAAATAGCACCTGTCCGATCATATTCGTTTTTGCTTTGAAGCAGAGGAATTATTTGAGGCATAAATTCTTTTGCGCCGATCAACCCGAGAGCCATCGCCGCTCGGCTTCTGTCATAAATAATCAATGGTTCTTTTTCGTATTTTCTATCTTTGAGCAAAACCGCTAATTGTGGTGCGTATGTTTTATCTCCGCTGATGCCGATAATCACCGCAGCAAAAGCTCTGATTGCCTGATCGTCATCTTTTAACCATTCAGCCGCTTTGTCTTTTAATGATTTAATACCGCCCAATTTTTCTAAAGATGCCGCGTCGCCGCTTTTGTATTTTCCGAGTGCATTAAAATAACTTTGAAAAGTATTTAGAACTTCCTGCATATGTTTGAAATCGGCGTAATCGTGCGTAACTGTCCAAAGCCCACTTTGCAGGAGATTGATATGTTCCGGTTTATTAAATCGCTCAATAAAATCAGTGGTAGTCTGAGATTGTGTCGGTAAAGATTGCAGCGATTTATTTTGGCATTTCGCATTATTGATAAATGCTAAACAAATAAAAAGCGATAAACCGATTGTTGTAAGAAATTTCATAAAAAAAAATATCACTATACTATTAGCCTGCCGATGCGCCTTTTACATTAAAATTTTCAGCTTTCTGAAAAACAAGCTGCGCCAGCGCGTCTATGAATTTCGGCGAATAATTCAAGCCTTCGGTAACTTCAAACTGCTCAACATTGGCTTCAGTTGCAAGATGGCGAAATTCGATGCCGACTTCGAAAAGCGTTTCGAGATGATCGGAAGCGAAGGCAATCGGGACCACGAGCATCTGGCGCGAGCCTTTTTTTGCCAGATCTTCAATCGTGTCGGGCGTGGACGGCGTGAGCCATTTTTGCGGTCCGACTTTTGATTGAAAACACAGGTGATGCGCGTTTTTCCAGCCGCCGCTCTCCATCACCGCCGTGACGGTTTCGCAGATATGACCGGAATACGGATCGCCTTCGCGCACGAGTTTCATCGGCGTTCCGTGCGCGGAAAACAAAATATCAACATTGTCGCGGATTTCGGGCGCGAATTTTTCCAAACCTTGATTTACTCTTTCAACACACGCATTGATATACGGCGGAAAATCGTAATAATGATCGACCAGAGTCCATTCGATTTCTTTGTTGCCGCGCAAGGTCAGATGCTTTTTCCATTCCTTGACGCTCGATTCGGTCGTCGCTTTGGAAAACTGCGGATAAAGCGGCAAAAGAATGACTTTCGTAATTTTTTCGCGTTCGAGTTCGTCCAAAACTTCTTTGGTAAAAGGATGCCAGTAACGCATTGCTGCATAAACCTTTGCGGGAAATTTCTTGTTCAGTTCGATCTCTAAAAGACGGCATTGTCCGAGCGTAAATTCCTTGAGCGGCGATTTTCCGCCGATTTGTTTATATTGCTCCTGAATCTTCGGATGCCGTTTGGAAGAAATCAGTTTGGCGAGCCATTTGCGCACCAGAAAACTTCCCGGAAAATTGATGATGTCCGGATCGCAAAACAAATTATAAAGAAACGGTTCGACCGCTTCCAGAGAATCCGGTCCGCCGAGATTTAATAAAACTACACCGATTTTTTCTTGCATAAACTATTTTTAGCCACGAACAAACACAAAAAGACACGAAAATGAAAAAGTCAAAAATCGCTCATAAAACCAAACGCTCATGTTCAAGCCGGGATTTGCCAAAATTTAACAGAATGGCTAACCGCAGATTTGTCGCTCTTAAATAATTTAATGTTTAAGCTTTGTGAAAATCGATTATTTTGTCCTGCGCTTTCAATTCTAAGATTATCTGATTTTCAACCAATATATCAGCAATATAATCACCAATTATTCGTCCGTGAAAAGTTACTTTTATCGGAAATTGTTGTTTGGCTTCAATCTTATTTTCTTCTAACAAAACCATCAAAGCGTTTTCATAAACCTTTTCAAGAAACCCGAAACCTAATTCCTTACGAACCTGAATTGCCAGCCCGACAATTTTATACGATAGCTCTTTGTAAAGAATTTTTTCTTCCATTTTTTTCGTGTCTTTTCGTGTTTGTTCGTGGCTAATTTTCTCCTTAAACCGTCTTCGAGAATACCGGTTTTTCCTTCATCATTTTTTCCAAATAAGCATCGAAACTCATCGCTACATTGCGGATGATCAAAATGCCCGCGCCGAGGATTTTGATTTTATCAAAATCGTTTTCCAGCAAGCCTTCGTCAATAAAGGTCTGCAATTTCGGAATGTCGGCGGCGAAATATTCTTCAAAATCAATGCCGAATTTCGCTTCGATGCCGCGCTTGTCAATTTCCAGATTGCACATCAATTGATTGATCGTTTCCTTGCGCACGTGGTCGTCGAAAGTCATCCGGTAACCGACATTCGTCGCCGGCAGATTTTCTTCAACACGCGCGTAATAATCCCGCAAATTTTTCAGATTTTGCGCATAAACGTTCTGAAACTGCGAGATCGCCGAAAGCCCGAAAGCATAAACATCCGCGCCGGCTTTGGTCGAATAACCCTGAAAATTCCGGTAGAGCGTGTTATTTTTCTGCGCGATTGCCAGATCGTCGGTCGGTTTGGCAAAATGATCCATTCCGATATATTCGTAGCCCGCGTCCGACAATTTTTCAATCGTCATTTTCAAAATCTGCAAACGCTGATCGGGCGAAGGCATTGCCTCTTCCGGCATTACGCTCTGATGTTTTTTGAGCCACGGCACGTGCGCGTAATTGAAAACGGCGATTCTTTCGGGCGAAATATCGATAATTTTTTCGACCGTTTCGGCAAAACTTCCGACTGTTTGAAACGGCAAACCGTAAATCAGATCGAGATTGATGCTTTTATAACCGAGCTCACGCGCCCATCGAACAGTTTGCCGCGTGATTTCTTCCGACTGCACGCGGTTGATCGCTTCCTGAACCTGCGGGTTGAAATCCTGCACACCGAAGCTCGTTCGGTTAAAACCGATTTCGCTAAATGCTTCGAGATGCTCGCGCGTTAGATTTCTCGGATCAATTTCAACGCTCGCTTCCAGATCATCTGAAAAATTAAATCGCGATCTGATAAATCCGCCGACATCAAGGATGTCCTCGGGCGTCAGATACGAAGGCGTGCCGCCGCCCCAGTGCATTTGTTCGACTTTTCTATTCTTGGACATCAGCGGCAAAAGACGTTCGATCTCGCGTTTTAAGTAATCGTTATATTTCGCCACTGCTGTCCGGTCGTGCGTAACCAACATATTGCAGCCGCAGAAATAGCAGAGCTTTTCGCAATAGGGAAAATGAAAATAAAGCGAGACGGAACCGGAATTTTCCGCTTTATTCGTGTCAATAACTTCATTTTCAAAATCTTCGTGCGTAAACTCCTGAGAAAAAAGCGGCGCGGTCGGATACGAAGTGTAACGCGGTCCGGGCTGATTAAATCTTTTTAGAAGCTCAATATCTATTTCACCAAAATCTTTCATAAAACTTTTTTTAGCCACGAACAAACACGAAAGGAACACGAAAAAAGAAATTCTTAACCACAGATTTTTACATTTACAGAAAAATAGACTGTTTTGCTGATCTATTTCTGAGTATTTTCTGCCAATAATTTCACTCTAAAAGGCGGCGGCGGATAATCACCGCAAATAAGTCTGACGAAAATTTCTTCCCCAATCACTTCAACCGCATCCTCAAAATCATCATTCTTAATCAGATTACAACGGAGCATCTCATCAGCGACAATGTTCGCCACAGAGTCGCTCCAAATTTGCATTTCTACATATTGTTTGTCCATAGAATTTGAGCAACCTGCTCACTTTATTTAAAGGAAACTCATCGTTTATCAATTTTAAACGTGATATTTCACGCTTAATTCCTTAACGCATTCGACAAAATACTGCGTATTTTCAACCGGAGTTTTCGGCGTGATGCCGTGTCCGAGATTGAAAATATGTCCGGCGTGTTTCCCGTAACTTTTTAAAACCCGTTCGGTTTCCTCGCGGATTTTTTCTTTTGGGGCGAAAAGCACGGTCGGGTCGAGATTGCCCTGCAATCCCTTAGCGCCGCCAATTTCCGCGCGAACGTCGCCGAGATTTTTTGACCAGTCAACGCCTAAAACGTCGCATTTTATTTCCGCCAATTTTTTATAAGAACTCACGCCTTTCGCAAAAACAATGACGGGCGCGCCATTCGTTTCGAGATTTTCGCAAATGTAGCGAATATACGAGAGCGAAAATTCCTCCAGATCGTGCGGCGTTAAAATACTCGCCCAGGTATCGAAAATCTGCACCGCGTCGCATCCGGCACGGAGTTTCGCGTTTAGATATTCGATGACGGAATCGGCTAGAATTTGTAATAATTTATGCGCCGCCGCCGGTTCGCTGTAAATAAAACTTTTAATAATCTCATGGTTTTTCGAGCCGCCGCCTTCGACCATATAGGTCGCCAGCGTCCAGGGACTTCCTGAAAATCCGATCAAAGGAACGCGATTTTCCAGCTTTTCCTTGGTCATTTTAACAGCTTGCATCACGTATTCGAGCCGTTCGAGAGCGTCTTCGGTATTTAATTTTTCCAGATCGGTAACATTTCTGATCGGATCATTAAAAACCGGACCTTTCGATTCGATCATTTCCAGATGCATTCCCATCGCTTCAGGAATCACCAGAATATCGGAAAAAAGAATCGCCGCGTCGGTTTTGATAATATCGATCGGCTGAATCGTGATTTCCGAGGCGAGTTCCGGCGTTTTGCACGTCGTTAAAAAATCGTATTTTTCGCGAATCGCCCGGTATTCCGGCAAATATCGCCCTGCCTGCCGCATAATCCAAACCGGCGTTCGCTCTGTTTTTTCGCCTTTGCAGGCTTTTATAAATAATGAATTTTTCAAAATCTTACTTTTTGCCACTAACAAACACCAAAGAACACGAAAAAAGAATTTTTTAACCACAGATTTTCACAGATAAACACGGATAAAAAGCGGATAAAATTAAAGTTATTTTTCCTTTTTTAGCTTTTAAAAATTTGTATCTATCTGTGTTCATCTGTGGCTAAATTTTGTCTTTTAATTTCGTGTCATTTCCGTGTTTGTTCGTGGCTAAACTTCCTTAAAATAAATAATTAACCCTTCGGCAAAATCTTCTGCCGACGATTTCGGCGAAACTAAATCAACTTTTAAGTTTCGCCTTTCCAAAAATTCGGCGGTCGTTTTTCCGATTGTCGCAATAAAAGTTTGATGCAAAACTGACGCCCCGAATTGTTCCAAAAAACTTTCCGCCGCGCTCGGACTGAAAAAACATGTACAAAAAATCTTGTTTTTCTCAAATTTTTCGCGGATTGATTTAACTTTCTCAACTTCAACCCTGATTTTCTCAGTTTTGTAAACAATCGCCTCGTCAACGTCGGCAAATTCTTTCAAAAATTCCGGCACGACGCGCAGAGATTTTTCGCCGCATATAAATAAAAAGCGTTTATTTTTCAAATTTTCCAAAGGAATGTTTTCCAGAAATTCCCGCGCCGTGTTTGCGCTTTTCTCAAAAATTAAATTAAGATTTTCCGTTTTTAATAAATCAAAACTGCGCTTTCCCAAAATATAAACTTTTCCCGAAAATTTTATATTTTTTTCGTGCATTATCTCCGCTAAAATCTGCGCGGCATTTAAACTTGTCAGAAAAATTCCGTCATAGATTTCAATCTCATCCAGCGTTGCTTCCAATACGCTCAAATCGTTAAGCGGTCTCGTTTCAATCAATGGCAGATTGATGATTTTGAAATCGTTTTCCGCTAAAATTCTACTGAATTTCTCGAATTCCCTGATGACCAAAATTGTTTTCATCAGATAACGGGTTCCTCTGTATTTTCAACATTTTCGCGCGTTATTGCCAGTAAATCATTCGCGCCCTTATCAATTAAAATCTGCGCCAGTCGTTCGCCTAAATCCTTTGCCCGCGATTTTTCGCCGACGATCTTTTCGCGGAAATTTATGCTTCCGCTTAGATTTCCGACCATTCCTTCGAGATGAATTTCATTCGTTTGCAAAACGGCATTCGCGCCGATCGGTACTTGACAGCCGCCTTCCAAGCTTCGCAAAAACGAGCGTTCCGCCGTGATGCAGGAATGCGTTTCTTCATCGTTTAAGACTTTCAGAATTTCCCGTAATTCCGTATCGGTTTCGCGAATTTCAATCGCCAACGCGCCTTGTCCAACAGCCGGCAGCATCACGTTAAACGGAATAATTTCGGCAATATGCGCATCCAGTTTGAGGCGATGAACGCCCGCGAAAGCGAGGATCATCGCGTCCAGATCGGAACCTTCAAATTTCGCAATGCGCGTCGGCACGTTGCCGCGAATCTCGAAAATCCGTAAATCGGGACGATAGTGGAGAAGCTGACTTTTGCGGCGCAAACTTCCGGTCGCAACCTTTGCATTTTGCGGCAAATCGTCAATCGAAGCGTATTTTTTGCTGATTAAAACGTCGTTGGGCAATTCGCGTTTTGAAACCGCGCCGATGCACAAGCCTGCAGGCTGAACGGTCTGCAAATCCTTCAAACTGTGAACTGCCAGATCAATTTCGCGGCGCACAAGTGCCGTTTCTATCTGCTTTGTAAATAAACCTTTATCACCGATTTTCGTCAGCGCCACATCGAGCAGCTTATCGCCCGTCGTCTTGATTATTTTCGTTTCAAAATTGATGTCGGAGAAATGTTTTTCGAGCGTATTTTTGACAAAATCAGTTTGCCAGAGAGCGAGTTCCGAGCCGCGGGTTCCGATGATTATTTTTTTTTCAAGCATCCGTTTCTCCGAATGCCGCGCGTTTCATTGTCTGAAGTTTTTCGACCAATCCGATGTGGTTTTTGAGATCGTCCGCCGCATCGCCCTTGCTTTGCATCGCCAGTTTGTGAAGTTCGGAAACATTTTCCATCAAAAATTCCTTAATTTTCAAAATCTCACCGACCGTTTCCCGATCCGGTTTGGTGCGCGTTTTTTGCAGAACAGGAAGAAGCGGAAGCGAATAATACCACGTTAAAAATTCCCCCATTTCCATGGCTATAATTTTCTTGACGCGCGGCAGATCGTTCATCCGGCGTTCGAAATTGCGGTCGACAATCTGGTGCAGATCATCGATATTTTTCAAGACAACTTGTTTATTCTCAGCGACTTCCGGCGAAATGTCACGCGGCATCGCAATATCTATCAGCAAAATTTTGTTTGTTTGACCGGCGAAATCTTCCCTATGCAAAATCGGTTCGCTGGCGCCGGTCGAACTGATTATTATGTCGGTTTTATTAAAATATTTCCTGAATTCGTCAAAACGGATCGCCTCGCCGTCAAACTGATGTTCTTTTCGCAAAGATTCCAGTAATTCGACGGACTTATCACTTGTCCGGTTTGTCACATAAATTTTTCCGACGCGCCTTTTGAGCAAACATTCGGCGGTCAACCGCGCCGTCTCGCCCGCGCCGACGATTAAGACACTTTTTTCTTCGAGCGAGCCGAGCGTTTCTACCGCTAGTTCGACCGCCGCCAAACTAATAGAAATCGCGCCTTTATGAATCACCGTTTCGGTCTGAACTTTTTTGCCGATTTTTAACGCTCGCTGGGAAAGCTGATTCAGAATTCTGCCCGTCGCGCCGAGTTCGCCGGCAGAGAGATATGCCGTTTTAAACTGCTGCAAAATCTGTCTGTCGCCGATGATTTTTGAATCAAGACTCGTCGCCACATTAAAAAGCTGTTGACACGCCGCGCACGACACAAAAGTGAAAAAATGTTCCTTTGAAACAAATTCCCCGGCATTCTTGAAATCTATTAAAAGGTTTTTATAGAAATCGAGATTAACATTCACCTGATTTACTACGCCGTAAATCTCCGTGCGATTGCAGGTTGATAAAATAACGCACTCCGAAAGTGTCTCTCGCAAAATGCGAGAAAGTTCGGAAATCTCGTTATTTTGAATATAAAGTTTTTCTCTTGATTCAAGTGGTGCCGTCTTATGATTTACGCCGATGGCAAACAGCATACCTTGAATGTTTGTTAAATCCAATTTTAATTTCGCCTCTTGTCGGTTCGGATAATTCAAAATTTATAATCAAAAATCCTGATTATAAACTATAAATATAAACTTTACACATTATATCTAAAATTTATAGGAACTAAAGACTTGAAATTATAACCTGTAAGAAGCGCATAAATTAGTTTTGATAATAAATACTAATGTGAATCAAGACTGGAAAGATGTATTCACCGTCGGTTGTTCAGCCTGTTTTAACAGGGTTTCCGCGATTGGCGCACTTTTTGCCGCTGCTTAGGCAAATTACACAAAAGGGCGTTTTAATATCCTTTGTAATGGCTTGAGCCAAACTCATTCTTAAATGCTAAAGTGGAAAAAGGACGTTATAAACGCCCTTTTAGTTTATTTCTGGCCACAGACTGCGCCATAAATAGCGCAGCTAAACGCCACTTCGCGGAAAGCCCGATAAATCGGGCTGAAGTTGCCTACCACGTCAAGTGAGTTATAATTTAATTTTCATCTATTCCTTATTAAGTAAGTAAACAAAAATAGTGAAAAAATTTGGTTAAAGTTTGGAGTTCCGCCTTTAGGCGAGACTCCAAACTTATAAGCGAAAGTCCTACTTATAACAAATCAGCCTCTTCGAGGTTTTCATTATCCGCCGAATTTTCATCCGATGGAAAATCGTTTGAATCCGGTGTTGGAATATGCTGATTTGCATCATTTCCGGGGTTTTCTACGTCGCTTTCAGGTGTTTCCGGCTGAATATCCGAATGACTCCCGAAATCATCACTGTTCGGATTCGGGCTTGTGTCGGGGTTTGGAATATTTTGTACATCTTGCATAATTTTTCTCCTCTTTTCTTTATCAAATTTCTTAAAAAAATAGGTGTTGAAAGTATAAGTTCAGAAAACTTATTTTATTTTCAAATGTTTGAAGTTTATAAACTTTGAAATAAAATCCGGTCGCCAAAAATCTGGAACGGGTTTGGGAATCGGTTCATCTAAAACCGTTGGAATGGCTTGGGCATATTCAATTTTCTCTTCATCTTTTTGTTTCTTCAAATTACGGTAGACAATACCTTGCAGATTTTCTTCAAAGATATTAAAACTGACTGATTTATACATAACCAACTACCTCCTATCAATTCTTCACTTTTTGCTGGTGCAATTTATGTGCCTAAGTTAAATTTGTGTGAATTCTTGAGTTTTGAAACGATATTTGTTGAATTATGTAATTATTTGAAACAACTAAGCAGGTCAGCAAAAGTTTTGTAAGATTTTGGTTTTAGTTCAAATTCCACGCTTCAGCGTGTTTCCGCCACCGAAGCGCGGCGGAAAGGCAAACTAAAGTTTGGACTCTGAACACGACACATTATGTTACAAAATT
>JBGTIH010000085.1:0-26012 GCA_041745765.1 Pyrinomonadaceae bacterium
GGGAAACCGTTAAATGTCCATTTAAAGGGCTTCGCCATTGTTTGATTGAAATAGTTTATAAACTTCTCCAATTGTTCTTGTAAATCTGCTTTTGATTTGAAATTGCCCCATTTTATCAACTTCTTCGATAAAATTGAAAACCATATCTCTATTTGATTCAGCCATGAACAATGTTTCGGCGGATAGATAAACCTGATCTGATGGTTCTCATTTTTCAGGAAGGCTTTGCGGCTTTTCATACTCTTCAATATCCCGCTTTTTCCTTTTACGCCTAACTCACTTTCGGCAACCCCTTCTTTTTCTGCCACCATTTTAACCATACTTTCCGATTGGTCATTTCTTGCCCCAGTCCCATTACCGGCAAAGCATTAGTAACGGTTCTTGAAGCAGGCGATGGAATCGCTCCCGTCAGCAAAACTTTTACTCTTTGAAAAACCGGCTGGGAAAAAAGCGGTGCAAATGCTATAACACGCATTCACAAGAGCGCAGGGCATAGTCCGTCTCCTTTTGATCTTTTTGAAATATCAAAATAACTTACTGTCTGCGTTCTGTTTTCAAACATCAAATTGGATAAAGATCGAGCTAAGATAACCTAACCCGTCAGCTAAAGCAGACGGCAATTCATAGAATCAAAGACCTAATCAATTGCGAAGATTTAATGAACGGAAACCTGTCCTGTGGGAACAAATCCTTTGTTTTCTTCTTTAACAGAAGCTTTTTCCAATTGTTTCTTAACCGGCGTATGATGTCCGATAGTCGAAGGCAAAACGCCCATCATTCCCATAAAAATCATCCCGAAACTGATAAAGCCGAAAACGACTGCTGTCAGTTGCGAGAAATTGCCGCTCAAAAAAATTATTGCCGCCGCCATTACGATAGATCCCCAAATCATCGCATAAATTTTTACCATCATTTTATTTGTCTCCTAATATTAAAAATTTTGTTTGTCCGTAAAATCCGAACTCGTTGACAAACTATTTCGCAATGTTTGTTCCACCATCAAAAGCCGATATTTATTGAGTTCTTCAAAACTATTGTGCGAAATTTTCCGCAAAAACATATTGAAACCGCGAAATTTTCCGCAGTTATTTTGGCTTCAACTTTATAAGACGGTCGCCAATTACTTCCAAAACACACACCTTTTTCTCAATCACGCGAAATGGAATGAGTCTTGCACACTTAAATCTTCATAGATGTTCTGAAATATAAAACTATGGAGGCAGTGTGATGACAAAAGTAATAAAAAAAGAAAATTGGAAACAGTTTTTTGACGAATTGAGCCGCGAGCAAATTGATGCGGAAACGAAGGTTCAGGTTTTATCAGATGAAATCGGAGCGCAGGTTTTAAGCGAAAGATTGCCGTTTGTCGGTCTGACTTTTGACGAAAAAGATAACAAGAGCAAAATCGAATTAATTGTCGGAAGCGGCACGGAAAACCATCAGACACACAACATTTTCAACCCGAAAATTGTCGCTTTTGAAAGCGCGGACGGAAAATTCGGAACGCTCGACATTGAAGATGAAAGTAAAACAAAAACGCTGATAAGATTTACGCAATCTTTGCCGGCGGTCGTTGCATATTCTGAAACAGAAATACTTCCAACTGTTCCAAACCCGGCTTAAGCCGAACAACAAATTATGAAATCCCGTGAAAAATCAAATTGTGTAGCAATTATCGGCTGTCAGCAGTTCAGCGCGGAAAATCTGTATTCGTTTCTGATGAACGCAGCGGTCGGAGAAATTGTGCTGATCGGAGAGAGCGAAACACTTCTTGAAAAAATTTCTGATTTCCGTGAAAATATTCCGATTGATAATAAAGCGCGAATTTTTCAAGGTGATTTGGCAGACGCGGCAAGAGCGGAAATCGTTGTTATCGCCACCGGCACAAATCCTGAAAAAGGAGAATCTCCGCTTCAATTATTAAGCAGAAATGCCGAAATAATCGGCGAAATTGCCGAAAATTTAACGAAAAATAATTTTAACGGCGTAGTTTTGATAACAACCAATCCGGTTGATATTCTGGCACAAGTTTTTTTGGAAAAATCGGGATTGCCTGCCAATAAAATCATCGGTTCGGGAAAAACTCTGAACATCGAAAAGTTAGATAAAACTTTCGATACTGAAGCGGAAATTGAACAATCGCTCATTGCAACGTGGTGTGCTGCGCGAACAGCCGTCACACCGCTGATAGATTTTTGTCAACCGAATTGCTCCGAATTCGGCAAGATGCTCGAAGCCGACAAACAAAAACCGGTTATCATCGAACCGCTCAAAAAACCTGCATTATTCACGGTCGGCACGTGTGTAGCCCGAATTTGCGAGGCGATCTTGCGCGATGAACGGACAATTTTGCCCGTTTCGGCAATGACGTTCGGACAATACGGCATCAGCGGAGTTTTTATGAATCTGCCGTGTATCATCCGGCGCGACGGCGTAGAAGATATAATCCAATTGAAGATCAGCGAAGCGGAAAAAAATGATTTAATCGCTTCGAGTGAATTTTTGAGAAAAACTTATAAAAATTTGGAAGAAAAAACTTTTTCCGGGAAGCTGAAATAAAGGAGTGTAAATGAAAGTTTTAATTGCAACAGACGGTTCGGAATACAGCCAATCGGCAGTTGAAGAATACTGTCGAATGTTTGCCGAAATGGGAAATAGTGAGGTGAAAATCATCTCGGTTTATGAAAATGTTTTTCCGATTGCGGGCGAACCGTTTGCTATGTCGGGCGAATATTATCAGGAAATCGAAGATTCGGCAAAAGCGCAAGCTGAAGCATTTGCGGCAAAAGCGGCTGAAGAAATTAGCCGAAACTTTCCGAATGTTGATTCGACAATCGAAGTAAAAAAAGGCTCGCCCGAACGCGAAATTCTCGAAACGGCGCAGGAATGGAACGCTGATTTAATAGTCGTCGGTTCGCACGGACGCGGTTTTTGGGGAAGAATTTTGGTCGGTTCGACTTCCAATGCCATACTGCATCACGCGCCGTGTTCGGTTTTAGTTATTCGGCGCAAAGGTGAAAGTTCTTAAAGAATTGCCCGACAATTTATTAAAAATTTTATCGCGCGGATTCACCGTCTGGTTAATCATAATCGGAGCGGAAATTCTGCACGGCATATTACGCACTTTATTTCTCGAACCATTTGTCGGAGATTTTCGCGCCCGCCAAATCGCCGTTTTGACGGGTGCGTTGATTATTTTGACAATCGCATTTTTCTTTGTCGGCTGGCTTCGTGCCGCAAATTATTTTCAGCTTTTCATCATCGGAATTTTTTGGCTGATTTTAACAATTTCGTTTGAAATTATTCTCGGCAGATTTGTGCTGAATCTGAGTTGGGAAAGAATCGGCGAAGATTACAATATCTTAAACGGCGGTTTGCTTCCCTTCGGTTTGCTCGTTTTGCTGTTTTCACCGCTGATCGCCGCAAAAATTAGAAAAATAGTTTGAAAATGTTGTAGAATCAACAGTTATGATTGCAATATCTTCAAATTTTCAAAAGATTTCTGTTGTTTTTTTGTTATTGATCTTTGTTTCGACAAATTTTGCTCAAGCAAATATGCCAAAAAACGAAAGACTGCGGGCGCGTGAAACGGGTTTGAAAATCGGTATTTTGCCGACCGGAAAATTTAATTCGATAACGGATGTCGAAGGCGTTTTGGTCGGACATTCGACCGTTATCAAAGGCGAAAATGTGCGAACGGGCGTGAGCGCGATTTTGCCGCACGGCGGAAATCTTTTTCGGGAAAAAGTTCCGGGCGCGGTTTTTGTCGGCAACGGTTTCGGCAAATTGATGGGTTCGACGCAGGTCGAAGAACTGGGCGAAATCGAAACGCCGATTCTGCTGACTTCGACCTTGAGCGTGCCGAAAACGGCGGATTTTTTGATGGATTTTATGCTCGCTTTGCCGGGAAACGAATCGGTTCAGTCAATAAATCCATTAGTTGCTGAAACAAATGACGGATTTTTAAATGACATTCGCGGGCGGCATATTTCACAGGCGGACGTTTTTAATGCGATCAAAAATGCCAAAACGGGCGAAACGGAAGAAGGCGCGGTCGGCGCGGGAACGGGAACGGTTGCCTTCGGCTGGAAGGGCGGAATCGGAACTTCTTCGCGCAAACTTCCCGCATCGCTAGGCGGTTACACAATCGGCGTACTTGTTCAAACCAATTACGGCGGCGTTTTAACGATTGACGGTGCGCCGGTCGGTGTCGAACTCGGCAAATATTACTTGAAAGACACGCTTGAAAAATCGCTAAACTCGGTTAATAAAAATGATTTGAATAACAGCGCGGACGGTTCGATAATTATTGTCATTGCAACAGATGCGCCGATTGATGCGCGAAACCTGAAAAGACTTGCGGCGCGGGCAATGTGGGGTTTGGCGCGAACGGGCGCGGCAGGAACAAACGGGAGCGGCGATTATGCCGTCGCTTTTTCGACTGCTGCGGAAGTTCGCATCAGATCAACCGATGCCAGTCCGCGAAATGTCAAGCTTTTATCTAATGAAGCAATGTCGCCGCTATTTTTGGCAACAATCGAGGCGACCGAAGAAGCTATTTACAATTCGCTTTTCCGCGCTCAAACGACAAACGGGCGCGAAAACCGAACAATTCAAGCATTGCCGATTGATGAAACTCTGCAAATATTAAAAAAATTCGGCAAGATCAAAAAATAATCAAGAATGAAAAATTGATTTAAAATTGATAATGGAAAATTGATAATATTCATTTTCAGACTTTTCACCGACAATTAAAGACCTTGAGCAGATTTGAGATGAATAAATAATCTTGACTAACCCGGTTTAATCTTGTTATTTTATAATATGTAAGCAAATGGCTTTGCTTTCCCGTAAGTATAATTTATATCAGCAAGGTTTTTATTCTATTACTGATAATCTTTTATTTATAAAAAATAATTATAAATCAAGAAAATTAAAGGTTAAATTAAAAAGCTCTATCCCAAATTAAAATTTCACTTGCGTTAATAAACTGAAATTTATTGAAACTCCCGGCAAATATTTTCTAATTCACTGAATCCCGTTAAATTCCCACCTGATTTTTCGATAAATATAAAAAACCGCAAATGAAAAGAGAGTTTTCAAAAAATACGCTAATCTTTTCTGTTTCCATCAAAAACGGGCAGGTTTTAATCAGTTTTATCATTATCTTAATCAATGTTTCGACGCTATTCGGCGGATTCGCGAATGATGAAATTTTAATTAAAAACCAACAAATTTCGACAATAGAAAAAGTCGCGTTAATCTTAGGTTTTGCAACGGCTGTATTTTTTGCCGTAATGTTCTATTTCACTCGTAAAAGCATCCACAAAAAAAAAAAATCTCAAAACAAACCGCGATTTGAATCTCGAAATAATGACACACCATCGCGCCGGCGAAGAAATCCGTATCAACGAACAGCGCAATCGCGATATAGTTGAACATAGTCTCGGATTTATCTGCACTCATAAAACCGACGGCACTCTGATTTCGATAAACCCTGCGGCGGCAAAAGCTCTCGAATACAGTCCGGATGAAATGATCGGCAAAAGCATCGTCGAGTTTATGATGCCGTCATCAAAACTTTTGTTTCAAAGCTATCTCAAGAAAATCCAGAAAAATGGCGAAATTTCAGGAACATTCGACTTAGTTTCCAAAACAGGCGACGAGCAACTTTGGGAATTCAAAAACACGCTTTACGCAAAACCCGGTGAAGAAGCTTTTATTTTAGGTTATGCGGTTGACGTAACCGAGCGCAGCCGAATGGAAACTGAATTAAAAGATGCCCGCAATGCCGCACTTGAATCCGTCCGCATAAAAGCGGAATTTCTGGCGAATATGTCGCACGAAATCCGTACGCCGATGAACGGAGTTCTCGGAATGACGAATCTTTTAAGCGAAACAAATCTCGATGAAACGCAGCGCGAATATCTCGACACAATCAAGAAAAGCGGCGAAGCTCTGCTGGCAATTATTAACGATATTCTTGATTTTTCAAAAATGGAAGCGGGAAAATTACGGTTTGATATTATTGATTTTAATTTGCGCCATACACTTGAGAATTCGGTCGAAATTTTTGCCGAACAAGCCGCAAAAAAACATATCGAACTGGCTTCGCTCGTTAATAGTGATGTCGAGATTGCCTTGCGCGGCGATCCGGGCAGATTGCGGCAGATTTTGACGAATTTAATCGGAAACGCCGTAAAATTCACCGAAAAAGGCGAAATTATTGTGCGCGTTGCTAAAGAAGAAGAAACGAAGCAAAATATCGTTTTGCTTTTTTCGGTCAGCGATACAGGCATCGGAATTCGTCCCGAAGCGCAAAAAACACTCTTTCAAGCCTTTACGCAAGCTGATGGTTCGATTACGCGCAAATTCGGCGGAACAGGACTCGGTTTAACTATTTCCAAACAGCTTATCGAAATGATGGACGGTGAAATCAAAGTCGAAAGCAAGTTAGGCGAAGGATCTTTATTCACATTTACCGCTGTTTTTGAAAAACAACCTATCGCCCAAAAAGAAAAGCAACAACCGAAAACCGAACTGACAAACCTGCGAATTCTGGTAGTTGATGACAATGAAACAAACCGCAAAATTTTGCTTTATCAAATCAAATCCTGGGGAATCTTCGCAGAAGAAGCCGAAGACGGAGAAGTTGCTATGAAAATCTTGCAAACCGCCGCCGAAAAGGGAAATCCTTTTAATCTGGTGATTCTTGATTTACTGATGCCGAAAACAGACGGCTTTAAACTTGCCCGCGAAATCAGAGCCACTTCGCTAATAAATGACATAAAAATAATTCTGATGCCGTCATTCGGTCGGCGCGGACACGCCAGAATCGCCCAAAAAATCAATATTGACGGTTATTTGATTAAACCTGTTAAACAAGCGGATCTTTTCGACTGCATTTCCGCCATTTCCGCCGGAACTAAAATAGAAATTGACTATGAAAAACAACCCGTTAAAAAACAATTAATTACGCAGCATACGATCAAGGAAAATCGTTGCAGAAATAAAGACTTGATTCTGTTGGTCGAAGATACGGCAGTCAATCAAAAACTTATTAAAATTCAACTTGAACGAATCGGCTATCACGCCGATGTTGCGGAAAACGGTTTTGAAGCATTAAAAGCGTTAAAGAAAAACCGATACGCGTTGGTTTTGATGGATTGTCAGATGCCGGAAATGGACGGCTACGCCGCAACCGAAGAAATTCGCCGAACAGAAATGGGCGAAAAACGAACTCCGATTATTGCCATTACTGCCAATGTAATGCCGGACGAAATCAAAAAATGTTTTACTGCCGGAATGGACGATTATATTGCCAAACCGTTTTCACAGGAACAACTCGAAGTTGCGATTAATCGCTGGTTGGATAAAACATCTGTTTCTAAAACTAAAATCACTAAATTGAGCGCGAAAAACAATTCTGCGAAAACTGTTTCCAATGCAACTCTCAAATATCCGATCGCCCAAAATGTTCGGGCGCGGCTGAGCGAGCTTGAAGATGAAATAGGTTTCGATGTTGTTGATGAAATTATCTTGCTTTTTATTGAAGATTCGGCAGTCAGATTAGAAAATCTGCAAAAAGCGATTGTTGAAAAAAATCTTCCGCAAATAAAAATCGAAGCTCACGGCTTAAAAGGTAGCTTCGGAAATATCGGCGCAAGTTGTATTGCCGACTTATGCTTCCAAATCGAAAAGAAGTCAAAAACGGAAAATCTTAATGAGATAAATTCTATTTTCAAAGAAATCGAATCTTTATTTCCCGATTTGCTTGATAGATTAAAAGAAATTCAAGAGCAAAAAACCGTAAAAGAATCACATAATCTTATCTTTTCCAATAATTTTTAATTTTCAGATCGAGCATCGGAAACGCACAATATTCGACCGTTCTGCCGGATTCGCGCAGGGTTTCGACCATTCCGATTGCGGCATCAGCGTTTCGCGTGTGAACGATAACGGTTGCGGCTCGCTGCAAGGTTCGGTTTTCGTTGAGCCAGCGGGCAATTTCGTAACCCGTATTTTCAAAATCGCTATGCGTGTTAGATTCATAATGATGCGGCAATAAATCGTGATCGAGAAAAATCGCATCGTAAGTAAATTTTTGCAAAAACTCTTTTGCTTCATCAACCGTTTCGGCAATATCCAGTTCGTCGCCACTGAATCTTTTCTGAAACCAGCGGTGACGGCGGCGGTCATCATCCAATAAAAAAACCGAAATCGGGCTTCGTTCGGCACTCAAATCCGCCAATCCAAGTTTTATCAAAACACTTTTTATAATGCTCATAATTTGTGAAAGCCTTGATTATTCAAAGATTTATAATATACCACAGGTTGAAAAGTGTAAAAACAAGGAAAATATTTTTTCAAAATGTGAATTTTTTGTTAACTTCATAAGTCCTGTGTTTTCAAAAACTTCACATTTTTGGCATTTTGCAAATCTTTTTTACCTCCATTTTTATTGGGTCGTTAAAAGCAAAATAAAACTTGAAATCAATTATAAGGATGTTATAATCCAAATCAGTTTCAAAATGATTTTTTGCTGAATACTTGCACTTTTTTTTATCTGCAAACGAATCAATTCCGATTATCTAAATGGCACAAGAAAAAGCGACAATTCATCCTCTGTTCGCCGTTCCGAGTAAATCTCAGGAATTGCCCGAATACGAACAATTTTACGACGCACCGGACGCGGACGCGGAAGAAGATATTTGTCGAGTTTGTTTCGGTTCGGGAATGGAAGTCGTTCAGGGCAAAGGTGCGCGAACGTGCGAATGCCGCAAGCAGAAAAAGCAAAGTAATCTGATCGAACGGGCGCGAATTCCGAAACGCTACACGGATTGTCATTTTCACAGCTACAAAGTTTTTAACGCGTCGCAGGAACGCGCATTTCGCTACGCTTCGCGGCTTTCGATGGAATATCCGGCGGTCGAACGCGGACTTCTGTTCACCGGAACGGTCGGAGTCGGCAAAACTCATCTCGCGGTTTCGATTCTGAAAAGTCTGACCGAACGCGGATTTTCGTGTCTTTTTTACGAATTCGGCTCGCTCTTAAAAAGCATTCAGGGTTCTTATAACAGTGTTTCGCAAACTTCCGAACTGAAAATTCTGTCGCCGATTTTCGATGCGGAAATCCTCGTTCTAGACGAGATCGGCGCGGCAAAACCGACCGATTGGGTGCGCGACACGATGGCACATATTATCAATTCGCGTTATAACGACCGGAAATTGACGATCTTTACGACCAATTATCACGACGAGCGAAACTCCGAGCGCGAAGAAACTCTGGAAGAGCGAATCGGCGTTCGCTTGCGTTCACGGCTTCGCGAAATGTGCCGGACGGTCGTCATCAGCGGCGAAGATTACCGGAAAAATTTCGATAAAGTTTCGCCCATTAAAAAGAATCCGCGATAGAGTTTTTGGCTTATTCAAAAGTAAATCGAAGTTTCAGAGAGTTTTGAAACTTCGATTTTTTCTATGCGAACTTTGCGACTTTGCGTGAAATAAATTCTTTTTTACGCAAAGTCGCAAAGTTCGCATAGAACTCATATTTAAGGTTTTAATTCACATTCGCTGCTAATTTTTCCGACACGAATTTCGATTTATAAATTCTGTAACCGAGAAGAACCGCCAAAACCAAGCCGAACAAAACCGGATAAAAATAATCGGATTTTTGAATCATAAAAAAATGTATGATTCCGCCGATTGCGGCAACATACGTCAGGCGGTGAAGTTTTTGCCAATTTTTTCCGCCGAGCCGTTTGATCATTCCGTTAGTCGAAGTTACGGCAAGCGGAACTAATAAGACAAACGCCGCCATTCCGAAAGCGATAAACGGTCGCTGCCAGACATCGCCGAATATCGCCGGAATATCTAAATTTTTGTCAAAAACGCTGTAAGTTATGAGATGCAGAAAGGCGTAAAAAAAAGCATAAAGTCCGAGCATCCGACGGAATTTTGCCAGTTGATTCCAGCCGAAAATCTTCCGAAGCGGCGTGATTAAAAGAGTTATCAACAAAAAGATCAGAGTCAAAATTCCGGTCGTACGAAGAAAATACTCTATCGGATTCGCGCCTAAGTTTCCGAAATAAGCGTCCCACGAAAGAAGTCCGAGCGGAATCAAGCAGTTGATAAAGATTATTATTTTGTTGAATTGTGTGTTTGTCATTTGTCCGTCGTCCTTTGTCATTCGTCCTTTGTCATTTGCATTTCCTGATCGGTTTAACAGCAAATGACAAAGGACGACGGACGATGGACTAAAAATACTTCTTTAAATCCATTCCTTCATAAAGCTGTGCAACTTGCTCGCCGTAACCGTTGAACATCAAGGTTTTACGCTGTCCGAGTTCGCCGATGCGTCTTTCACTCGCCTGCGACCAGCGCGGATGAGCGACTTCCGGATTGACGTTTGAATAAAATCCGTATTCATTCGGTGCGGAAGTTTGCCAGGTAATTGGCGGCTGCCGGTCTGTCAAAGTGATTCTGACGATTGATTTGATGCTTTTGAAACCGTATTTCCAAGGCACGACCAGCCGGATCGGTGCGCCGTTTTGATTCGGTAATTGTTTGCCGTAAATGCCTGTTGCTAAAATAGTTAAAGGATGCAGAGCTTCATCTAACCGCAATCCTTCGACGTAGGGAAAAGGAATTCCGGCAAAAAGTCCCGACTGCATAGAGTTTTTTCCTGCAGGAAGTTTCACATTTTCACCCGAAGGATTCGCGCCGTCATAAAATGTCTGAAACGCGGCATATTTTGCCGTCGAAAGCGGTTCGACCTGTTCGAGCAAAGTTTTAAGCGAAAAACCGACCCAAGGGATAACCATTGACCAGCCTTCGACGCAGCGAAGACGGTAAATTCGTTCTTCCTGCGTAAATTTCAGTAAATCTTCAATTCCGAAAACACGCGGTTTCTGCGCCAGACCTTCGACCGAAATCGTCCAAGGCGTTGTTACAAAGTCTTCTGCCGCGCTTGCCACGCCCGTTTTGCTCGTCGAAAATTCGTAAAAATTATTGTAATTCGTGATATTTTCCAGCGAAGTTAATTCATCTTCGCCGGAGATTTTCGTTTCCGTTTCTCGGACAATGTTTGAAATCTCCGCCGTATTTATTTCTTTCGGCGGCGGCGGATTGAGAAATCTATAGATTCCGCCGGTTGTCAGAGCAGTTCCCGCCAGAACTCCCGCACGAATAAAATTTCGCCGATTCAGATAAACGCTTTCCGGCGTGATTTCGCTCGATTTTATGTCGTTTGGTATTTTCTCTGCCATAATCTTTTATTCGCTCAAAGTTAAAAAATGGTTTCGTTAAGATAAATCCGCAAAAACGGCAAAAAATTCCCGAAAAATCTTCAAGTTAATCATATTTTGAGTTATGATGTTTGTCAGACACGGTAACTTTCATCAAATCTAATTAATTTTTAGGGAGTAAATTTATGAATTATCCTCGTTTTTTCTGCGTGGTTTGCTTAATTATATTGTCACTCACTTTAACATTAGCGCAAAATATTTCACCGACCGAATCGCAAGCTGAAAAGGAAAAGATTCAAAAAGAACTCGAAGAAAGAGTCCTGCAAATGATAAATCAGGCAGTCGGCGATGCGGCTTATCTTAAATTGCCGCAGAATCGGGCGGTTATTTATGGAATTGCCGGAGATTTGTATTGGAAATTCGACGAAAAACGTGCGCGCGAACTTTTCCGCAGTTCGGCAAATGAAATTATGATCAGCTATGCCGAACAAGAAAAAGAAAAGAAAGAGACTGATGATCAGTTTTTCAGTTTATTTGATTTAAGCGGCAATGCACGTCAGGAAATTTTGCCGATGATCGCCAAACACGATGCTGATTTAGCACTGGAACTACTTGTCCAAACCAGACCGCGAAAAATTGCCGAAGAACTTCTAAAGGCAACTGAACCCAATGCCAAACAAGAAGGCGGTTATATGAATTTCAATCCAGATCACTTTCGGACGCAGCAGGAAATTGCCCTCGAACAAAGATTTGCCTTACTTGCCGCCGAACAAAATCCGGATAAAGCTATAAAATTGATCAATGAAAGTCTGGCAAAAGGAATTTCGTGGAATGTTTTGCCGCTTTTGCAAAAACTTCACCGAAAAGATGAAAAAAAGGCGGCTCAATTAGCCGACAAAGTAATCGGCAAAATTACCGATACGGATTTGAATAAAAAGAGAGATGATTTAATTGCCGCCATCAGATTTTTGCAATTTGCGACTAATCCGAACATGCCGAAAAGCAGTAAGGAAAAGGAATTTAAATTTACCGATGCACAATTGAAAACTATTGCCGAAAAACTTATTGACACTTTTCTTCAGCCGACAAATTCGCTCGATATAACAATGAGTATCGGTCAAGCAATGCCAAGTTTGGAAAAAATTCTTCCTCAAAGAATGCCCGCGCTTAAACAAAAACAAGCTGAAGCATTAAAAAATCTCCCGCCTGAAGTAAAACGCTTTGAACAACAGCAAAAAATTTGGGGTCCGAATACAACACCGGAAGAAATACTTGCCGAACTGCCGAAAATAACTATTGAATTTGAAAAAATCACAGCTTTAACTTCTTTAGTCAATAAAATTTCCCAAATCGAAGACGAATCGAGAGCGAAAAAACTGATCGAGCAAATACCCGACGAAAAAACGCGTGAAAAGGCTCTCGACGCATACGAATCAGCCAAAATAAGCCGAACGGCAAAAGACGGAAAACTGGAAGACGCGAAAAAAATGATCGGAAATTTGAGTAACAAGAAAACCCGGATTCAAAAATTGGTTTCGCTCGCAGTAGAATTTCATAAAAAAGGAACAGAAGAAGATCTGAAAACTTCCGACGGTTTGATGACGGATGCCAAAAATCTGACTAATCAATATCCCGAAGATGAAGATGAGTTGAATGATGTTATGGAATTAGTTCGCGGTTACTCGTTTGTTAAACCGGAGGAAGGATTTCGGATTTTTGAACCGGTTGTTGACCAACTTAATGAGCATTTTCAAGCATCGGCAGTTTTAAGCAAATTTAATAAACGAAGTTTCACTTTTAGTAAAGGCGAATTGGTGATGAAAGTCAGAGGTTTTTCAAGGGACGGAGTCTTGCTTTTTCGCTATATTGATCAGATTCAATTGCTCGGAAAAGCTGATTTAAACCGAATGAATTCGCTTTCAGACAGATTTCAGCGACCTGATGCCCGGTCAATCGTCAAACTTTTTATTGCTCAGGGTTTTCTTGCACAAGAAAAGAAAGATGAAATGGAAAACACAGCGGGCGGAGTTTTTTTCATCGGAGATTAGATAGCAGAGATGAAATCACTCTGAAAATCGGCGAATTTTGTAAATTTAAAATTTAAAACTTTTCTTTTACTCAAATTTATTTAATAATTGTGAAGCAAAATGTTGACACAAGGCGAAATTTTAAGAAATCGGTATAAAGTAATCCGTCAGTTAGGTCAAGGCGGAATGGGCGCAGTTTATGAAGCGCACGATAATGTTTTCGACACATCTGTTGCACTCAAAAAGGTTACGATCAATGTAACGTCCGCGTATGACACGAAAGCGCAGGAAATGGCGCAGCAGGCTTTTGAGCGCGAAGCCAAAATTTTAGCCAGAGTAAACCACGAGAATATTCCGCACGTTAAAGATTATTTTACCGAAGAAGACGCGCAGTATCTCGTAATGGAACTCGTTGACGGCGATGATCTCGGAAAACTTCTGCTTCAGCGGAGATCTCCTTTTCCGGTTGCCACGATTATCGAATGGACTGACCGCGTGCTTGACGCGCTCGATTATCTTCATGCGATGGTTCCGCCCGTCATTCATCGAGACATCAAACCGCAGAATCTGAAATTGACAACGCGCAAAAAGATCAAACTGCTCGATTTCGGCATTGCCAAAGGCACGGATTCGACCGCCGCGAATACTGTTACAAATCAGACATTTATCGCCGCCACACTGAACTATTCGCCGCTTGAACAAATGTTGCGCGTGCTTGACCCGACCTTTCTGGCGGTAATTACGCATAAATACGGAAAGCTGATTGATGACGTTTTGGAACAAAACGCCGATGTCCGCACCGATCTGTTTTCGCTCGGCGCGACGATGTATCATCTTGTAACGAATGTTTCTCCAGCGGAAGCCGTCAAACGGGCGATTGATATTTGGGACGGAAAACCCGATCCGCTCGAAGAACCGGCGAAATTAAATCCCGAAATATCCAAAGAATTTTCCGATTTTTTGGTGAAATCTCTGGAAATTCGCCGCGAAAACCGTTTTAATTCGGCAAGCGAAATGCAAAAAGCTTTGCACAGCATTATCGAAATCAGCACCAATCCGACGCTCAGGAAAACCGTCGAACTCAGCGCAAGTGAATTTCAATCGCAGGAAACTGCCGTTTTCAGCGATGTTACTTCGCAAAAAACCGAAGTCTTTGATAATTCCGCTTCGCAGGAAACCGCCGTTTTTAACGATGACGGCATTTCGCAGGAAACTGCGCTTTTCGGCGACAGTATTTCAGATGAACAAACTTTGCCGGACGTTAATACAGGCGGTTCGGCTTACATTCCGAAGCCGACAAACGGAGTCTTAAAACCGGATACAGGATTTAATTCACCATATAATACGGGACAACCGTTAATTACGGACGAAAGAAAATTCGTTGCAAATCCTCAACCTGTAAAAAAGAAAAGCAGATTGATCTGGCTTGCACCGGTTGCCGTTTTGCTTTTATTACTGACCGGCGGCGGCGTGTTCGGAGTTTGGTATGTGATGAGCCGGGATAATCAAGGCACAACGGATTCGGGCAATTCAAATACGGTTGAACAGGTAAATTCAAATTCAAATACGCCGAAAACGGAAGATACAACCGGGCTACAAGGTATCGGCGCACAAGTAAACGGCGAAGATGATGCAACTAAACCTGAATCAACCAAAACACCTGCAACAACAACAGTAAATCCGCCGCCAACTCCGGCAATCACAACGCCGAAACCAACTGTAATCGCTAAGCCAAGCACTCCGAAGCCTCCTCCGACCAAAAAACCGACTCCGAAGAAAAGTATGGATTGTATTTTTACGGATGATTGCTGATGCTTTTTTCTAAAAAAGCAAGGTTTGCAGTATTTTATCAAAAAGCAAAATAAGAAAAAATTTTCGTCTAAGATATTTGAATCCCGAAATATTTAATTTTTGGCAGTTAATCCGATTTATGCTAGTATTTAGACAGATTTTCCCACGGTCAAATAAAATTATTTATAGTCAAAAGGAGCTGGAATAAAGCCGTGAATTTTCGATTTACATTACTAAAATCTACACTTGTCGTAACATTTTTATCTTTATTGGCATTGTCATTTTCAATGCAAAGCGTTAAAGCGCAAACTGATCCGCTGACCTTAGCGGAAGTTTTGACCGCTCTCCAATCAAAAAGTGGCGGTCTGACGATGGCGCAAAAAAACGCTTTTATTTTGAAAAGAGTTGAGGAACGCGGCGTAACTTTTCGCCTGACCGCCGAACTTGAAAAAGAACTCCGGTCTGCCGGTGCGACTACTGCTCTGATTAACGCGATTCGCCTGAAATCTCCCGGCACGACAACGACTCCGACTCCGGCGATAACCAGAACCGGTTTAACTCCGGTCGCTAAGGTTGAACGCATCTGGGTAACCGATAATGTGACGGAAAACGGCGAAAAAGGAATGCGAATTCATACGGCTTTCTCCGTCAGCAATATGCTCAATACGCCGGGTTTTCTGGCAGTTTATTTTGAAACAAAAACCGGTGATCCGATCAAATCCACTAATTCCAAATACAGCACAAAAAGCGGTCAACTGGCGGCTTTCAGAGAAATTAAGCCGGGATTCAATCCGGCGGTTTATAAAGATTTCAATGTTTTTATTCCCTATAATGAAATCAAACTGCCCGCCGGAGTCAGCCAAGTCAAATTGGATGCCGATCTGATTTATGAAGACGGCGAACTGATTCAGCATTTGGAATTTTATGAATACACTTTCAGGACTGCTCCGGCAGCCAATCCAATTGTAACTTTCGGCAGTATCAGAGTTGAATATGACGTAACCGAAGACCGCAAAAGAGGTATGCGCGTTTTTGTTACCTTTAACGTCAAAAATATGGTTGATGTAGAATCTTATCTAGCCGTCTTTTTTGAAAAAGATAACGGAGATAAACTCTTTACTTCCAATTCGACTTACCGCAGTCCTGAAGGACAAACTACGGCTTATCGGTTATTGAAACCACAATTTTCTTCGACCGATTACAAAGATTTACAGGTCTTTATTCCTTATGATGAATTTAATCTTACGAAAGGAAATCATAATTTACGCGCTCACGCAGATATGGTTTATCCGAATGGCGAGTTGATTCAGCATCTCGGCTATTATCCGTTCCGCTATACAAAAAGATAGTTGAAAAGTTTTGATTTAAAACGAAAATCTCTGTCGCATCTGCGGCGGAGATTTTTTTGTTTTGTCCAAAAAAAACTTTTTCAAAAAATTTAATCAGGTATGAGAATAATTTGATCGGCAACTCTTTTAACCAGTAAAAATAGCATCTTCATCAATATTTATGTAAATTTAGAATATGTAAAAAAATGTTAAAAAAATAACAACAAAGACTTTCATTATTTATTCAAAACAGCTATACTATTGTTCGGCAAGCCTTCCACCGGACTGCTTAAATTAAGCAAATCAACTTCTTGTAACAAATTTTCGGATTGTTCCGATACTTCATTCATTTTAAGAAAAATATGCTGACAATAAATCAAGAACTGCAACAAGGACGCTATCGAATAACAAAGCAATTCGGGCAGGGAAAAGCCGTTTCATTTTATGAAGCGTTTGATAAAACTCTGGAAACAAACATTTTGCTCAAGAAAATTCTGATCAATTTGGATAAAACGGCAACCCCGGATCAATACGAAGCGCATAAAAATGCCTTTGCCAATGAAGCAAAATTTTTGACGGAAATAAGACACGAAGGCTTTTTGCGGGTTTTCGATTATTTTTCGGATATACATTCTCAATATCTGGTGATGGAATTAGTTGACGGAAAAAATGTCGGCGAACTTCTCAAGAAAAACGAAAAGCCTTTTGCCCTTGCCGATGTTTCCGATTGGGGCGAACAATTGCTCAATGCACTTGAATATCTTCATAAACAAACGCCGCCGATAATTTATTTCAACATCAAACCGCCGAATATTCACCTGACAACCGGCGGCAAAATTAAACTGTTGGCAACCGGAATCGCCGCACGAAACAATGACAACTCAAATATTACAAAACGCACTTTTGATGCCGCCAATTTAAATTATTCGCCGCTCGAACTAATCTGGGAAAAACTTGATTCGGCTTCGCAAAGAGTAATTTTAAACGATTACGACGAAAAATCAGAGCAAATTTTAACCCATCCGCCCGATGTCAGAAGCGACATTTACAGTTTAGGCGCAACGCTCTATCATCTTTTGACCGGAAAACTTCCGGTTGATGCACTTGAGCGTTCGATTGAAGTTCTCGAAGGAAATCCCGATCCGTTGATCGCACCAAACGAATTTGATCCCAATATTGCTGTCGAAATTTCCAATATTTTAATGAAGGCTTTAAAGATCCGCCGCGAAAATCGTTTTGAATCCGCTGCGGAAATGCGGCATGAATTGAAAAACGCTTTTATCAAAGTAAAAGAAAGAAAAGCGCAGGAACTCCTCAGCGAAATTCCTATTACGCCCGTCGCCCCAAAACCGACAGCGGCAAAAGATCAAAACATCCATTTGGAAATTCCCAAGCTCAAATCGGAAGAAAGCAAGCAGTTGGAATTAATCAAACAAAAGCTGCGCGAAGCCGAAGAGCAAAGACTTTTCGCCGAACAACGCGCTGCTGAAGCCGAAAGACGCTTGCTTGTGATGGAAACACAAGAATTTAAATTAACAGACATTTTAGAAAGCGGGGAAGTTCAACAAACTTCAGCTCAAATTACGTCTGAATCCAAAGAAGAAAATGTCTGGCAAGAGATGTTCACGGAAGCTTTAGAAACCAAAACTGTTACATCAGAAAAAGAAATTTCCGAAAAAACACCGGAAAAATCTCCGGAAGAATTTGATCTGTTTGTCCAGCCGGCGAAAAATAATAAATTTATGAAGCGAATGGCAGTCGCCGCGTTAGTAGTTCTAATGTTGGGCGGCGGAGTATTCGGGGTTTTGAAATTCCTGCCATCAGCATCTGCCGGAATAAATGAAAACGTTACGAGTCAGACGGTTTCCGCAACCGAACCCTCCGGCGACACTCAAACAAATGTTGATTTAAAGCCTGCCGTCGAAACGGAAGCATCACCTGAAATGAGCGAAGCACAAAATTCGGGTGAAATTCTTGAAACGAAACAAACTGTCAATGACACTTCGGTAAAACCTGTGCCGGAGAAGGGGAAACCTGCCGTTCCGCAAATTGCAACCGCGAAAAAACTGGAAATGCCGAAACCTGCCGTAAACGAAAATCAAAAGAAAAAAGTAACGGTTGACGATTTGATCAATGATAAACCGAAGAAAAAAGTAACGGTTGATGATTTGATCAACGGAAATTAAAAAACTGTTCAAAATGCTATAAGTAGGAGTTTTACAAAATCAAAAACTCTGCAAAAACCAAAACTGATTTATCGAAAATCAAGGAACAACAAATATGAAACCCCTAACATTTAACGAAATGAATATAAGACGAGCTTCTGCTTTCCCGCTGGTTTTGTTGGTATCATTGATGCTTTCGCTGACATTTGTTTTACCGAGCGTCCACGCCCAACAATCGCAGCTTGGTCTGGCGGATATTATTATCGCTTTGCGCTCAAATAAAGTTACATTAGCGGAAAGAAATGAAATTCTGACGGATGCCGTCAAAGAACGCGGAGTTACATTTGAACTTACGCCGCAAATCGAAAAAGAACTGGAAAGCACGGGCGCAAATAAAAGTCTGATTGAATCAATCCGGCAGAAAAGCGTCGTGGTTAAGATTGCGCCAACGCCTTTGTCAAACCCGATTCCGGCGGCAACTCCTATTCCGACTCCAACTCCGGTCGAGCCGGATTTTGCCTTTTACAAAAAACAAGCCGATGAAAATGCTTCCAAGGGCGAATTTGAATTCGCTGTGGCGAATTATAATAAGGCAGTAGCGTTAAACCCTGAAAACACTTCGATTTATCTTAACCGCGCGCTGGCTTTCTTCAAGAAAAAAGATTACGAAAAAGCTATCGCCGATTATAACAAAGTGATCGAAATAAATCCGAATGAGCTAATTGCTTATTCAAACCGTGCAAATTCTTACGAAAAACTCGGCAATATCGAAAAAGCCGTCGCTGATTATAAAAAAATTATCGAAATTGATGATAAAAACGAATCGGCGTTGAATAATCTAAAACGAATCGAGGACGACCGGACAAGAGCCTTGCGAATCGAGCAAGAAGCCGCGCAAGCCGAAGCCGGTAAAGAAAAATCGAAAGAAGAACCGGTATTTGTTCAAACCGAAGCCGGCGATGGTTCACAATTAATCAATTTGGGTAGAATAAATCCGGCAATGGCAACAGATATGGCAACTCCGGTGTATTCGCAAGTTGCCAAAAACCTTAATCTTCAAGGACAAGTTACGGTTCAAGTAATGATTGATGAAAACGGAAAAGTAACATCTGCCAAAGCTACCGAAGGTCACAAAATTTTAAGCGAATCCGCCGAACAAGCCGCTCGCAGAACAAAATTTAAACCGATAATAATAAACGGTTCTGCCATCAAAGCAACCGGCTTCATCGTTTATAATTTTGTCAGATAGAAAGCCCTCTGATTTCGAGAATGTGATATTTTTTTCAGGTGTTTGAAGATGAAAACTTCAAACACCCTTTTTTTTACAGTTTAGTTTTTCAATTAAGACAGAAAAATTTCGTTAAAATATGAATGAAACAAGTTTGATTTGTAAAACTATTTATTTAAGAATAAACAGTATATGTTTCGCCGAGTTTATTTAGATAATTCTGCCACAACGCCGATTGATAAAAGAGTCGTTGATGAAATGCTGCCGTTTTTAACCGGAAAATTCGGCAATGCTTCGAGTATACATTTTTTCGGGCAGGAAGCGCGTTCGGCGGTTGACAGAGCGCGTCATCAAATTGCAGGTGCGATCAATGCGCGCCCGAATGAAATCGTTTTCACTTCCGGCGGGACAGAATCGAATAATCTGGCGATTCGCGGCTTTGTCGAAGCGAACGAAAAATACGGAAAACATATAATCACTTCGCAAATCGAACATCCGGCGGTCAAAAATGTCTGCGAAGTTCTGGAAAAACGCGGTTTTGAAATCACATATCTGCCCGTTTATGAAGACGGAATCATCAAAATCGAAGACGTAAAAAACGCGCTTCGGGAAGACACGGTCTTAATCACGATTATGACCGCCAATAATGAAATCGGAACAGTTCAGCCCGTCGAGGAAATCGGCAGATTAGTCCGCGATGAACGCGAAAAAGATAATAAAATATGGTTTCATACGGACGCGGTTCAGGCAATCGGGCGAATGAAAATTGATGTCGAAGAAACGGGCTGCGATCTGCTTTCGATTTCGGCGCATAAAATCTACGCTCCGAAAGGTGTCGGCGCATTATACGTGCGACGCGGAGTTCGCCTGCAATCGCAAACCTTGGGCGGACATCAAGAACGCGAACGGCGCGGCGGAACGGAAAATGTCCCGAATATCGTCGCGTTTGGAAAGGCTTGTGAACTTGCCGTTCAAGATTTAAATAAAAGAATCGAACACGTAAAAACTCTGCGCGATAAATTTGAACAAGGCGTTGGCGAACGTATTTCCGATGTCGTTTTCAACGGAAACCGCGAAAAACGTCTGCCGCATCTGTCGAATATTTCATTCAGACACGTCGAAGGCGAAGGTGTTTTGATAAATCTTGATTTGCAGGGCGTTGCCGTTTCGACCGGTTCGGCGTGTTCTTCGGGAAGCCTCGAAGCCTCGCCGGTAATTCTCGCACTCGGACAAGCCGACGAACTCGCCCGCGGCGCGGTGCGTTTCAGTTTCGGTCAGGAAAACACGGTGGAAGACGTAGAATACGTTCTGGAAACTTTGCCGAAAGCGGTTGAAAATCTGCGAAAACTTTCGCCTCATTATCAATTTTTTAATTTAAAGTAGCGCAAGTATTGGATAAGAAATAATAAACCGCAGAAACGCTGAGTTTTTATTGGCAGATTTGTTGAAATTGCTCTAATCAGTCAGAAGATAAGCTGAATCTGCTCAATTATTATTTATTATCCTCAGCGTCTCTGCGGTGAAAAATCTTTATGTGCAGATTTTGGCATTCTGATTCTATTTTCGCTTAGTAAAATAGCCGAAAGCCATCGAAGCCAAATCGTCCATCACGCTTCCGTCGCCGTCTTTGTCCAGAATGCGCGTTGCCATATCAACCATCGGATTGCCGGAAGATTGGAGTTGCTGTTGCTGACCGCCAAGCCAGCTTGAAAGCCCATCCGCGCCCAAGCCTTCTTCCTGTTTCTTTTTGCCCAAATATCCCATCACAATCGGCGCGAGCGTAATCAAAAGTTGAGCGATCTGTCCGGCATTTAAACCGCTGTTTTGAGTAAGTTCGTTGGCGACCTGTGCTTGTTTGCCACCGAAAATATGGTCTAATATGCCGTTTCCGTTAGTCGGGCGCGATGCTTCCTGCGGAGTCGGAATGCCGCCGCCGAGATAACCCATCAGATTGCCCAAAACACTTTCGTGATGATCTTTTTCGAGCGCGTTATTCAAACTTTCTGCGCCTTGCGGCTGTTGGGCGTTTCTTGCCAAACCGCTTAAAATTACCGGCAAAGCCATCTGAATCGCCGAATTTACCGCCGAAGAATCTGCTCCCAAATTCCGGCTGATTTGCTCAACTGCCTGATTTCCTTGTTGTTGTCCCAATAAATCTTCTAATGAAAACATCTGTATTTATCTCCTAAAATTTTTGAAATAATTATTTTGCTAAAAATGATTTCTGCGATGATAGCAGAAATACAAAGGTTTGTCGCTCATTAGACCTTATGGGAAATAAGAAATAAACCACGAAAGTACACAAAGAAAACACGAATATATAATTAAAAAAGTTTGGAAATTGCTAAAAATTTCGCATCCTTTATCAAATCGTGAATTTGACGAACAAAATTTTTCGTAAAATCTTCGTGTTTCTTCGTGGTTTATTATTTCCGAATAATATCTATTTATTTTTGCGCTCTTCTTATAAAAAATGCTGTTCGCACTGTCTAAATATGCCGGAAATCTGAAAACGATCTTAATTTACAAAAAAAAAGATTTTCAACAATTCGGAATTGTGAAAATCTTTTGTTAGATTCAGATTTTTAGTTAAATCTAAATGGATTCGCTAATCGCCTGATCGAAAATTTCAAGCGCGGACAGCCGTTATTTATTTTCTTCGCGCATTTTTTTAGTTTCGGCGATTCTTTTCTCTAAATAGGTTTTTGAATCCGGGGAAGACATAATTGTCAAAAACTTGTCAAAGTCTTTTTGCGCATCTGCGTCTTTGTTCATCAGAAGCAGTAGAATTCCGCGGTCGGCGTAAGCACTCGGAAATGACGGACTGATCGCACGGGATAAATCTTCGAATGCGCTGTTGTAATTTTTCATCGAAGTTTTGATTTTACCGCGAACTGCGAAGGCATACGTACGGCTCGGATCTAGCTCAAACGCCTTTTCGACCGTTTCCAGAGCCTTCTCATAATCACCGCGCTTTTCATAGATTCCGGCAAGATTGGTGTAGGCTACGGCGGTGTTTTTTGCTTGTTCCAGCCGATCACTGAAAGCCGCCATTTGAGCGGGCGACGTAGGCATTTGAGATAGTTCTTCTCTGGTAATAATAACCGTATCTACGCTTTCAATACTTTTTGAATTATTATTCGGCGGAAGCGTTTCCGAACTTTGAGCGACAACTTTGCCTTTTAGGGGCGGAGCTTTGATCAGAGAATTTTCATAATTATAAAGAAAATTTTCGAGAATGGAAGCGGCTTTCGCATCATCTTCATTTATTGAATAGATCGAAGCCAACCCGACGTGCGCCTGCGCCAGATCGGGACGCAGACCGATTGCCGTTTGATAATCGCTGATCGCGCCTTCGATATCGTCGCTTTGCCGTTTGACGCTTGCCCGAAACGTATAAATTTTTTCGAGCTTTTTACCGTTGGCAATCGCCATATCCAAATCCTTTAAGATTAATGAATTATCCTGACGCAAACGCAAACGCATCATTGCACGGTTTTCATAAAGCTCTCCATCGTCCGGTTTTATCTCGATGGCTTTTGTCAGATCATGTAATCCCCCGGCAGTATCGCCGAGCATCGGGCGGAGAAATGAACGCAACTTGTAGGCTTCGAACAGTTCCTTTTTCTGTTCGATAGCTTTATCGAGAATGGAAACCGCTCCCTGAACATCTCCGCGAGATAGTAATTTATCAGCTTCGGCTACTGATTTTGAAGTGTTTTGAGCAAAAGCGGTAACTGAGAAAATAACGGTTAAAGTCAAACTGAAAATAATTTTATTCATAAATATTCTTGAGTTTTTTTAGTGAATGAAAAAAGCAAAAGGGACGCTACTTAATTTAGCATACCTCTTGCTTTTTAAAGAAATAAAATCCGGCAAAGTTAGATGGATTCGCTAATCGCCTGATCGAAAATTTCAAGCGCGACATCTGCATTTTCTTTGGTCAAGATGAGCGGCGGCGACCAGCGGATGGTTGAAGTGCCGCAGCCTAAAATTATAAGCCCGCGATTGAAACAAGCCATTTCGATGCGGTCGCGGAGTTCTGCGTCCGCGTCGCCGTTTTCTTTGACGAATTCCGCGCCGAGCATTAAACCCAGACCGCGCACGTCGCCGATGCAGGAGTGTTTTTCCTGAAGTTTTCGCAAACCGTCTTCGAGATATTTGCCGACTGTTGCGGCGTTTTCGATCAAACCGTTTTCAAGCAGTTCGATGGTCTTAAGCGCGGACGCGATACAGACCGGATTTCCGCCGAAGGTCGAAGCGTGTGCGCCTTTGTGCCAGTCCATAATGTCGGCTTTGGCAACGCACGCGCCAATCGGCAAGCCCGAACCGAGTGCTTTGGCGATGCACATAATATCGGGCTGAACGCCGCTGTGTTCGATGGCAAACATCTTTCCGGTTCTGCCCATTCCGCTCTGCACTTCGTCAACGATCATCATAATTCCGTGTTCGTCGCAGATGCGGCGAATCGCCCGCAAAAATTCGGGCGGCGCAGGAACATATCCGCCTTCGCCCTGCACCGCTTCGACGACGATTCCGGCAACTTCTTCGGGCGGCGTGGTTGTTTTGAAAAGACGGTTTTCGATCCAATCAACCGATCCCATACAACAACTTCCGTCATCACATTTGCCTAGATTAAACGGACATCGGAAACAATTCGGAAACGGAACGTGCGTTACGTCCAAAGCCTGACGACCAAAGCCCGATCTTTGAGCGCGTTTTGAAGATGTCAGCGAAAGCGCGCCAAGCGTTCGACCGTGAAACGAGCCGAAAAATGAGATAAACTTCTGCCGTTTTGTGTGATACATCGCCAATTTCAGAGCCGTTTCGACGGCTTCCGCGCCGCTGTTCGCAAAATGTGTTTTCGTATCGCCGGAAATCGGTACGATCTCATTTAATTTTTTTCCAAGCGCGGGCATCTGCCAGTAATAATAATCCGTGCCGCACATATGTATCAGAGTTTTTGTTTGTTCGATGACGGCTTCGACGATTTCCGGGTGGCAATGTCCGGTTGAACAAACCGCGACTCCGGCGTTGCAGTCGAGAAAAATATTCCCGTCCGCATCTTCAAGCCAAACGCCCGCGCCTTTCTGCGCGACTAATTTATAATCGGGGCGCGGATACGAAGGCGTAACGTATTTTTCGTCAGCCGCGATAATTTCTCTGCCTTTCGGTCCGGGAAGTTCTGTTTTAATAATCGGTTTTTTAATTTCTGTTGTCGGTGTCATAAATTTTTTTCCTCAAATTTGTAATATGAGCTTATGCGGCTGAAAAAGAAATTAACAGGGATGACAAGATAAACAGGGATAGAGAATTTTTTTATCAAACTGATTTATCCAGTTCATCCTGTTATCCCTGTTAATAATTTTTTTATTTCAAACGCGTAACCTTTTAAATAAGAATGCCAAATAAATCAGGCGTTAAATTTTGCAATTGGTTGAGAAAGAAAAATTAATCGCCGCCGAAAAGGTTCGGGCGCGTCTTGACAGGTCGGAGTTGGGCAATCGAGCGCGGTGTCATAAAAAAAATCAACGCCAACACTATATCAAATTCCCGTCTTTTGTGCCAAATTTTTAAAATCGGAAAACGGAAAATATGATTATAAAGTCATAAATTATCGGTTATACGTTTTTCGTTATCCATTTTTTCCCCGACACATTTTGTAGGAATTTTCCAGATATAGATAAGAGCATTTGAAAATGCTTAAAATAATTAAATTTTGCGAGGAAAACAGATGAAAAAAATATCGAAAACTTTGTTAATTTATGTTTCAATTTTGAGTTTTGGAATAATCGGCTTTGCCCAGACGGGAAGGACTCTGAGCGATCAGAGCGCCGGATATAGTTTTATCGCACCGGCGGGTTTTACGGCAAATAAAAATGAACAGGGATTTGCACTTGTTGACAGCACGAAAACCTATTTCATTATTGTCATGAGCCACCGCTACAACGATGCGAAATCATTTGCGGCAGATGCGAATCTGGAAAGAGACGGCTTAACATTGGTTGGCGACGTTCAGCAATTAGGCGGAAATGATTTTGCTTTCAGAACTTACAAAGACACGCCGCAAGGCAGAGTGATTATTGATAAGCAGGTGAGAATAAATTTTGTAACATAATGTGTCGTGTTCAGAGTCCAAACTTTAGTTTGCCTTTCCGCCGCGCTTCGGTGGCGGAAACACGCTGAAGCGTGGAATTTGAACTAAAACCAAAATCTTACAAAACTTT
>JBGTIH010000086.1:0-47439 GCA_041745765.1 Pyrinomonadaceae bacterium
TGAACAATCTGGCGATCGGAATACTGAGAAAAACAGGATGGGAAAATATCGCCCAAGCCAGAAGATATTATGAAATTGAATTCAACAAAGGGATTGAATTAATAATCAATCCTATTAGTGTCTGACTTTGCAAGAGCCGTAAAGATTTTCAAAGAACAGGCGGAGCTTGGCTACTTTTTAACTTTATCGTAATATCTATTAAAAATTAATGGTCCGGCAAGTTTATCGAAAATCTGCGAGGCAAATAAATCGCAGTATTGCCGCATCAAACACGGTGAAGCGTTTTAATTGCGACCTTTGCCCGTTCACGCATCATCAAAGGCAACGAAACCGAAACGCCGGCGCGTGATTCACATCGAATATTCAGTAGAAAATTTGCCGGACGGCTTGGAATTTTATGGCTCGTAAACTGTTTATCTCAATCTTGATTTTAGCTTTTGCGGCGATCAGTTTCGCGCAATCGGGACGCATCAAACCGACCGAATCGCCAACACCGATTCCGCGTCCGAAACCCGTCTATCAGCCGACACAATCAAAAACGAATTTACCGAAACCCGCACCGACTCCCGTTTCTGAAAACGGAAATATCGAAGAAGATACAGGCGAAATTTTGCGCGTCGAAGCCGCGCTCGTGCCGATTCCGGTTTCCGTAACGGACGCGCAGGGACGCGCCATTACAAATTTAAGAATTGAAAATTTTCTGCTTCAGATTGATAAAAAAGAGGTTGAAATCGGTGATCTTTATCGTTCCGACACGCCGATTCGACTGGCTCTGCTTTTTGATAACAGTTCGAGCGTATTGCAAGCGCGTGAATTTGAAATAAAGGCGGCGAAACGATTTTTCAGACGAGTCTTGCGCCCGGAAAAAGACCTTGCCGCGCTTTACAGCGTTGCGTCCGGCGTAATTCTCGAACAAACTTTAACGAATAATACGTCGCAATTAATTCGGGCAATTGATAATCTAGGTCCGCCGAAAGGCGCGACCAAACTTCTCGATGCGATAATTCAATCGGCAAATTATTTGCAGGATTTTCAGGGCAGACGCGTAATCGTCATTGTTTCTGACGGCGAAGACACTCTGAGCGATGCCAATTTAGAAGAAACCGTCAGAACCGTGCAAGGCAATAATTGTCAGGTTTATATTGTAAAAACTACGGAATTTGAAAATTTCAAACGCACGGGCGAACGGGGCAGCAGCGCGAATATACGCCATCTAGCGGCAGAACGCCGGATGCAGGAACTCGCCGCGCAAACCGGCGGCGCGGTTTATTCGCCGATTGACGAACGCGAACTAGACGCGGCTTTCACGCAAATCTCCGCCGAACTTTCCCAACAATATATTTTAAGCTATTATCCGCAGGACGATTCCGAAAAGCGCGGCGAATTCCGCGAAATTTCTCTCACGGTCAAAAATGGTCAAAACCTAACCGTTCGCACGAGAAAAGGTTACTATGTTCCGAAAAGATAATTGATAATTGATAATGGATAATGGATAATGCTGAAAGATCAAAATTATCAGTTATCCATTATGCTAGAAGATTATTTGCAGCAATTTTTTGAACACCTTCGTTATGAACGAAATGTCAGCAAACACACTTTGCGAAATTACCTGAGCGATCTGGAGCAGTTTCACGATCATATTTCCAAACCGCAGGCGGACGGTTCGCGTGAGCAGATTCCGATCAAAGATATTGATCATCTGACGATCCGCGAATGGATGGCGAATCTGCACGCGGATAATAAGATGAAAACTTCGATTGCGCGCAAGCTCGCGTCGCTTCGAACATTTTTTCAATTCCTTGTGCGCGAAAGCGTTTTGGAAACGAATCCGGCAAAGCTCGTCGCCACGCCGAAGGTCGAACGCAAACTGCCGACGCATCTTTCGATCGAAGACGCGGTGCGCTTTATCGAAACGCCCGATCTGGAAACCGATCTCGGCAGACGCGACCGCGCGATGATGGAATTTCTCTACGCGACCGGAATGCGCGTCGGCGAACTTGTTGCTCTAAATCTGAAAGATATTGATTTCCGCGAAAAATCGGTGCGCGTTACCGGAAAACGCAAAAAACAGAGAATCCTTCCGTTCGGAGAAGCCGCTCTGCAATCGCTGATGTATTATCTGAACGAAACGCGCGCGACTTTTCTTAACAACTGTCCGCCAACGGAGCGCGACGATCAAGCCGTTTTCTTAAATTACCAAGGCACTCGCATTACAACTCGCTCGGTCGGGCGAATGATTGATAAATACATCAAGGAATGTGCCGATATTCCTGACATTTCGCCGCATTCTCTGCGTCATTCCTTTGCCACGAATCTGCTCGATCAGGGAATGGACTTGCGCGATATTCAGGAACTACTCGGACACGCAAGGCTTTCCACGACGCAGATCTACACGCAGGTTTCGATGGAAAAACTCATCGAAGTTTATGACAAAGCGCACCCGAAAGCGTGACGATTTTGGATTTTAGATTTATTGACAAAACAGGTTAGAAAGGGTACCGACGGCAGAACCGCCGTCGGTACCGGCGGCGTTTTTGCGTTGATTAGCAAATCTCTGAATATCAACGCAAGGCGGCGGGACGCACGCCGCGACAGACGGCGCTATCTTCCGAACGCGCTTTAATTTTAGATCTGATATTACGCAAAAAATCGTTTTTAAGGGCTATGCCCGCTGATGTGCGGAAAGTCCCTGCCTTTCCGATAAATTTCGCCCGATTGATGAGAGGCTACGCCTCGAACAGTCGGCAAAAGTGAAGGTAGCGCCTCAATTTCAAGGGAAAACAAACGGAAAGGCACAACCTTTTCGAACATCAAGCGGCATAGCCGCAAAAAATGTCAAACTGCGTAACATGAGTTAGATTTTGGATTTGTGAGAAAAAATTATGAAAATGAAATTACAGATTTTGATTGTTCTATGTGTTTTTACGGCGGCAGTTTCGGCGCAAACGGCTGATGTCAGCAAAATGCCGACGATTCAGGTTACGGGAACTGCCGAGATTCAGGTCGTGCCGGATACGGCGACTTTTTCGTTCACCGTTTCGAAAAAAAACAAATCCGTGGCGTCAGCAAAAAAGGAAAATGACGAAACGATTGCCAAGGTTACGAGTCTGGCAAAGCAATACGGCATTGCGGCAACAGATGTGAAAACCGATTATATCCGGGTTAAGGAAGCAACAAAACGTGTGGAATCAGCGAATCCTGATGTTGATTATACTGAAGTTTTCGACGGATATTTTGTTAATCGCAGTCTGGTAATAAAACTCCGCGATATGACAAAATTCGAATCGTTTCTAACCGCACTTTTAGATGCCGGAATTGATGATGTTTCAAATGTGGTTTTTACCTCTTCGGAAATTCGCAAATATAAAGATCAGGCGCGAGCGCAAGCAATTCGTGCAGCAAAGGAAAAGGCACAGGCAATTGCTGGAGAGATCGGACAATCAATCGGAAAAGCGGTTTCAATCGAGGAAAAAGACATTGACGGCTATCGAAGCCCATATGCCAATATTTCGTCAAATTCATTTTCGACCAGCGACGATAATGCGGAAACGGATGCCGTCGGCACAATATCGGTTAAAGCTCAGGTTGAAGTCGAGTTTTTGTTGTATTGATTTTAGAAACTGTGTTTAAACTCTTGAGTTCCGCTATGAACGACATATTTATAGCTTAGTAGATAGCAAATTTCAGTCGAGTTCCGTAGGAACGGCATAAAAATATGGCGTTCCTACAGAACTCGATTCGTAAATTTGACGCGTTTTCTATAAATATCACGCTCCTACGGAGCTAATTGTTGAGTTTTGACACAGCTTCTTAGTTAAAATTCTAGCTTAAAAAAAGCTTAATCCGTAATTTTTTTCACGGATTAAGCTTTTCGTTTGCTTCACAGGAGGAAACCTGAGCGTGTGTAAAATTGCAGAAAAATAATAGCTTGGAGAATTATTATTTTCCGGTTTTAGACACCGAACCTTGAAGCAAAATTTAATTGCCCGACGAAATGATTTTCACGCCGCCGTTGGTCGTAACTACGCGAACGCTTGCGCCGCCGCCGTTCAGCGCGGCATTGATGCGCTGGTTTCGCACCCAACCGTAACCTTCGTCTTTTTCGATCTTTAATTCGGCGAAATCGCTCGAAAAACCGCCGTTGACCGTTCCGGCTTCGATGTTTGCCGCGTAGTTTGACGGCAGTTCGAGTTTAACGCCACCGTTTTTCGTTTCGATATCAAGCCCGCTGCCGCTGAAAGCGTTGCCCGACAAACTAACTTTTACGCCGCCGTTCTGCGTTCTGCCGCGAACATTTCCGCCGACATTTTTAACACTGACTCCGCCGTTTTTCGTGGCAAATTCGAGATTTCCTTCGACCGAAGCAATCGAAATTCCGCCGTTATTCGCGGTCAATTTGAGATTCGTGCTGCGCGGAACGAGAATTTGATAAGAAACCGACCAATTTTCGTCTATCGTATTTGAAGCTTGAATTATAGAACCCGTTTCGATGCGAACCGATTTGACCAGATTCTGCGCCTCGCTTTCGGAATTTCCCCAAGCCTGAACGCAGGCGCGAATTAAAATATCCGCACGATTTTCGCCGATAACTTTGATTCCGCCGTTCTTTTTGCCGTCAACTTCCAAAAGATTCGTCGGCGAAACATTGATCTCGCGCAGATCGTTTGCCGAAACTTTTTTGCTGTTATACCAATTATTATTCGCGCAAAAATCGTAATCTCCCGATTTTTCCTGTGCGATAACCGAACTTGATAAACAAATAATTGCCAAAATAAAGATATAGAAAGATTTTTTATTAACTGAATTCATTTTGATTTCTCCGATTTTTAATTTTTTTTTGCTTTCTACGGGGAACACACCGCTGTGGGAAAATTTGTGACAATTTTTTTTCGCCGATGCAACCGTTTGAAAAACCCGGCGCATCACAGCGGATAAGTTTCACAAAGTCTGTAAAATACGGGAAAAATATGAGGTAAATAATGGTGAGAAAAGAATTTTTTCTATTGCTCGCGATGTGTTTAGTGTTTGTTTTTTCGGCTCACGCGCAAACGGTCAAGGAAGCGGAATCGAGCATTATTTTTCTGGAAAATACGGCAGAGGCGGCGATTGTCATTGAAAATCCCGTAAATAATTTTCAGGGCAAAATTTTTCTCGAAATTTTGGACGAAACGGGCAAAATTCGCGCTCAAACTTCTGAAAACAAACGAATAAAACGCGGCAGAGAAACTCATCGAATCTCTTTTCCGGTCGGCGATCTTTTGCAAAAGGCGAAAGAAAATATCTCCTGGTATCGCCTCAAATATCGCCTTACGGACGAAAACGAAAACACGAAATCAAACGGAATCGCCTCGCTTTCCGAACTTTTAAAGGACGTTTTCGAACTGCGAGTTGCGGCGGCGGAATATTTTTTCGCCGGACAAACTTACCGCGTAAAGGTTCGCGCCGTTAAGCCGATTACGAATTTGCCCGTCAAAAACGTCAAAATCGAAGGCGCGTTGGAATTTGAGATCGAAACCGACGCAGACGAAGACGAAATAATCTTAAAAACGCAGAGTGAAACCGACAGCGAAGGCTTTGCGACACTTGATTTCAAGATTGTGCCGGGTTTGAAAGTTTCCGACGGCGATTTGACCGTAACGGGCAGTAAAAACGGGATCGTTCGCGAAATTTATGAAGATTTGGAAACTACCGGCGAAAGCGGTTCGGTTTTTCTGACGACCGATAAACCGATCTATCAGCCCGGACAGGATTTTAAGATTCGCGCTCTTTATTTTGACAATAACAATACGGTCGTTACGAACAGCGATCTCGAATTTATTATCAAAAGCGAAGACGATCTCATTCTTTACAAGGAAACGCTGAAGACTTCCGAATTCGGAATCGCGTCCGTTTCGTGGCAAATTCCCGAAAACTCTAAACTCGGAGAATATCGGGTTGAAATCAAAACCGCCGATTCTAAAAATTTAGGTTCGCAAAATTTTAAGGTTACGCGCTACGATCTGCCGAACTTCAGCGTCACTACGAAAACAGACAAAACCTTTTATTTGCCGACAGATACAACCGCCGAAATTACCGTCAAAGCCGATTATCTGTTTGGTCAGCCGGTTTTAAAGGGAAAGGTTCGTATTGTTCAAGAAGAAGAAAGACGCTGGAATTATAAAGAGCAAAAATACGATATTAAGGAAAAACAAACCTTTGAAGGCGAAGTTGATTCGGAAGGAAAATTTGTTGCGAAAATCAATCTGAGCGAAGCCATCGCTGAATTAAAAGAAAATGATTGGAGCAAATTCGAGGATTTGAAGTTTGCCGCTTATTTTACCGATCTGACGACCAATAAAACCGAGCAGAGACGTTTCGATATACGGATTTCAAAAGAACCGATTCACGTTTATCTCAACGGAAACCGCCAAGACAGAAATCCCGACACGCCGATTACTTCCTATATTTCAACATTTTACGCAGACGGAATGCCCGTTTCCTGCGATGTTCGAGTCAATGGGAAAAATGATGACGATGATGACGATACTTATAAAAAAATAAAAGATTTAAAAACGAACGCCCTCGGAGCGGGAAAAATCGAATATCTTCGCCCGAAATTTAAAGACAAAGATGATGATCTGGCTTTGCAGATTATTGCCCGCGATAAAAACGGTCAAACCGGAACGATTGAAACAACAATATATTTTGACAAAGACAAAGAAGGTTTAAGGATCAGCATCGAAAAAACGATTTTCAAACCCGGTGAAAGTGTAAAAATTGACGTTTTTTCAACTCGCAAAGACGCGCTCGTTTATCTCGATATTGTCAAAGATTGGACGGTCATCGAATCGCGTTTCGTTAAATTGAAAAACGGAAAAAGCGATTTGAAAATTCCTTATAATCCCAATTTCAAAGGCGAATTAACCGTTTCGGCTTATTTTGAATCAGATGAAAATGAAAATTCTTATTATTCGGACGATCTGGTTAAAGATTCGCGCGGCATAATCTTTCCCGAACAGCAAAACTTACAACTCGACGCGCAATTTTCCGAAGCGGTTTACAAACCGAACGAAGAAGCGAGCGTGAAATTTTCAGTTTTCGACGGAATCGGCAAAGCGGTCGAAAGTGCGCTCGGCATCGTCGTTTTCGACAAAGCGGTCGAAGAACGCGCCCGCACGGATGCCGAATTCGGTTCGTATTTCAGCCGCTTTTTCTCCCTTCTCGGTTATGCAAAATCCTTCGGCGGCGTTACGCTCAAAGATTTGAATGAACTCGATTTATCAAAACCGGTTTCGGACGAAATACAGCTGGCGGCGGAAGTTATGCTGGCGAATAATTATTATTATCCGCGCATTTACCGAACGCGTCTTGACCGAACCGCGCCGAAAAGCGTCTATGCGGAATTTTTCAAAAATCAATTCGCGCCGATTGAAGAAATTTTGAAAAATCGTTTTGAAAAAGATTACGCGCACCCGACGGACGAAAATTCGCTTCGTCAAATTTTAAGCGTAAGCGGCATGAATTTCGACGAAATCCGCGATCCCTGGGGACAAAATTATCAAGCGTCGTTTTCAATTGATAAAACGCAAAATATCGTTACATTCAAAACCGCCGGAGCGGACAAAACATTCGGCACAAAAGACGATTTTACGGTTTCGACCGCGAGTTTTGCGTATTTTACGCCGTTTGGAAAAGCGATTGACGCGGCGGTCAAAAATTATTACGAAACGTCCGGCGGATTTATTCGCGACGCGGAAACTCTAAAACGCGAATTGCTCAAACAAAACATAAATTTAGACGAATTAAAAGACCGCTGGACGCGCGATTACCGGATCGAATTCGATGTTTCGGGCAGAAATTACGTCATTCGTTTTCACAGCAACGGCGCGGACGGCGTTCATCTGCCGAATCGCTACAACGCCGATGATTTTACCGTGTGGCAAAATTCGATTGATTATTTTGCCGCGACCGAAACGAAAATTAACAAAATCTTGAGCGAAACGGTCAACGCCGGAAAACGCGATTTTCCGAAATCGGAAAACGAGTTTGCAGAATTTTTACAGGAAAATGACATTGATTTCGCCGGGATCAAAGACGGTTACGGTGAACCTGTTTATGCGGTCTACAGCCGACAATATCGCTTCGCGGATAATACTGTAATCATTGACGGCAAACAGCAGATCACGCCCGTAACCGAAGAACTCACCGTCATCACGCTCAGAAGCAAAGGCAAAAACCGCACGGCAAAAGAAAAACTCTATAACGATGATTTCGATCTTGCCGCTTTTTCGATTGTTTTGAATGTCCAGTCGAAAGACACGAAATTCGAGAAAAAAGATGTTAAAACAATCGCATTTTCCGGCGCAAACGGCGCGATTCGCGGAACTGTTACCGATGCAACCGGTGCGGTTGTCGGCGGCGCAAACGCCACGGCGACCAATGAAACCGATTTGTCAAAAATCTTTAATACTGCGACAGATGAAAACGGCGCATTTTTGATCGAAAATATTCCGGCGGGAAGCTATTCGGTCAGAATTGATGCAAACGGTTTCAAATCTTCTGTTTATACGGGAATTCAGGTTCGCTCGCAGAATTTGATCGAGATGAATGTAACGCTTGAGATTGGTTCTGTTAGTGAAGTTGTTGAAGTTTCGGCGGCTTCTGAAATGGTTAATACTTCAGATTCTAAAATTTCTATTGATGGTTTTAGAAGCAGTCAAATTGAATCGTTACCGATGAACGGAAGAAACGCATTGAGCTTGGTTCAATTACAACCCGGAATTGTCGGACGGAAAAAACAAGAAAATCAAGATGAAATCACATCTTCACAGGAAAGTTCCACGCCGCGTTTGCGGGAATATTTTCCCGAAACTCTGGTTTGGAATCCCGAACTGATTACTGATAAAAACGGCAAAGCCGAGATGAAATTCAAACTCGCCGACAACATTACGACGTGGAAACTCTACACGGTCGCATCAACGAAAAACGGCAAAATCGGCATTACGGAAAAGGAAATTCAGGCGTTTCAGACGTTTTTTGTTGATCTCGATCCGCCGAAGTTTTTGACGGAAGGCGACGAAATTTTTCTGCCCACGCAGGTGCGAAATTATACGGAAACGAAACAAAAGGTTGACGTTACGATGGCAAAAGCCGATTGGTTTTCATTCTTAAAGGCAGAAACACGCGCGTCAGCAAGTGTGCAAAATTCCGAAACTCAACAGATCGAGGTCGCATCCGGCGCGTCGGAAAATGCTGTTTTCGGCTTTAAAGCAGATTCTTTTATAAATGGCGGCAAACAAAGAGTTACGGCAATTGGTCAAAAAGAATCCGACGCAATTGAAAAGCCTGTTACCGTTCGTCCGAACGGGCAGGAAATCGTCAAAACGGATTCGCGACTTTTTAAAAACGCGCAGACTTTCGACGTGAATTTTCCCGCAAATGCTTTGCCGAAAACGCAAAAAGCGGAAGTTAAAATTTTCCCGAATCTTTTTTCGCACGTCGCCGAATCGGTCGAAGGGCTTCTGCAGAGACCTTACGGCTGCGGCGAACAGACGATTTCTTCGACATATCCGAATCTGTTGATCTTAAAATTCAAAGCCGGCGGCGCAAGTTTGGAAGCGAAAGCGCAAAGAAATCTTGCCAAAGGTTACGAACGGATTCTCGGTTATCAGGTCGAAAGCGGCGGTTTTTCGTATTGGGGCGGCAGGGACGAAGCCGACATCGCGCTGACGGCTTATGCGATTCGTTTTTTAAACGACGCTCGCGGATTTGTCGAAGTTGACGAAAATGTTATCAAAAAAGCGCAAAACTGGCTGATCGCGCAGCAGCAAGCGGACGGCTCTTTTCAAAGAAAATTCTATTACGAACAAATCGCCGATCCGCGCCGGACAAAAATGTTTACGTCTTATGTTGCCCGGATTTTGGCGATGCAGAAAGCGCAAAGCGGCGAAAAGTTTGAACAAACGGCGGAAACTGCTCTGCAAAAATCGCTCGTCTTTTTGAAAACGCGAAACAGCGAAATTGACGAACCTTACGCGCTCGCTCTTTTCGGTCTCGCTTCAATGGACGCGGGACACGCGGAAGACGCGAAAGAAATCGCCGAAAAATTAACGCAGATGGCAATTCCCGAAGCGGACGCGGTTTATTGGAATCTCGAAACAAACACGCCGTTTTACGGTTGGGGAACGGCAGGCAGAATCGAAACGACCGCGCTCGTTTTGCAATTGCTGAACAAGTTCAAAGTTCAAAGTCCGAAGTCCGAAGTTGAAAAGGGCGAAGATCAAAAATCAAAGATCGAAGACCTGATTTCAAAAGGCACGCTCTTTTTGCTGAAAAATAAAGACCGCTACGGCGTTTGGTATTCGACGCAGACGACCGTCAATGTTTTGGACGCGTTTTTAGCGACGCTTGAGAATGAAGATTCGGGAAACAAACAAAACGCCGAACTTCAAATTTTGCTCAACGGCGAAAACTTGCAAAGCATTTCGGTTTCCGTCGATCAAGTTACGCCGATCATTCTGGATTTATCAAATAAATTAAATTCCGGGGAAAATCGCCTGGAAATAAGAAGTTCGTCAAGTTCATCAATTATGACGCAAGTCGTTTCAAATCATTATATCGAATGGCAAACGGCGGAATTTTCCAATCAAAACACAAGCGGCACGAGACAATTGCGGCTCGATTACAAATGCGACAAACAAACGGCGGAAATTATGCAGGAAATCTCGTGCAGCGTCGAAACCGAACGCGTCGGCTTCAAAGGTTACGGAATGCTTTTAGCCGAAATCGGGACGCCGCCCGGCGCAGACATCAGCCGCGAATCTCTGGAAGAAGCTCTGAAAAACGATTGGAGTTTGAGCCGCTATGACATTTTGCCTGACAGAATAATTTTCTATATGTGGTCAAAAGCGGGCGGAACGCGCATAAATTTCAAATTCAAACCGCGCTATGGAATCAATGCACAAACTCCGGCTTCAATTGTTTACGATTATTATAATCCGGAAGCGCAGGCACTGATTGCGCCTTTAAAATTTTCGGTAAAGTGAAAAGTGAGAAATTAGAATCGGATTTTCATTTCTCACTTATTCCAACTTATTTCGTCAACATCCAATTGTCGCCCGCGCCGATCTCGACCGTCAGCGGAACGTCTAATTGGACGGCTTTTTCCATTTCGGTTTTGATGATTTGCGTCGCTTTTTCGACTTCTTCAATCGGCGATTCAAATAAAAGTTCGTCGTGAACCTGCATAATCATCCGTGTTTTCAAGCCTTCGCGGCTCAGTGCTTCGTCAACTCGGAGCATCGCAATTTTGACAATATCGGAAGCCGTGCCCTGGATCGGCAGATTGATCGCTTCGCGTTCGGCGCGTGAACGAACGTTGTAATTGCGGTCGTTGATCGAGGGCAGATAACGTCTTCTGCCGTAGATTGAGGTGACAAAACCTTGTTCGCGGGCGATTTCCGGCGTTTCTTCCATAAATTTTTTGATGCCTTTGTAGGTTTCGTAATAATCTTCGATCACCTGTTTGGCTTCGGCGCGCGAAATGCCGACTCTCTGCGACAAACCGAATGATTCGACGGCGTAAGCGATCGCAAAATTGACAATTTTCGCCAAACGGCGTTTTTCTTTTAATTCGGCGGTGGTTTTTGCGCCGAAAACGAGAGTTGCGGTTTTTGCGTGAATGTCCTCGTTATTTTTATACGCTTCGAGCATCACTTCGTCGCGCGTGATATGCGCCAAAATTCGCAGTTCTAATTGCGAATAATCGGCGGAAATCAGCTTAAAACCCTTTTCGGGAATAAATGCGCGGCGGATATGCTGTCCTAATTCTGTGCGAATCGGAATATTTTGCAGATTCGGATCGGTCGAAGAGAGTCTTCCGGTCGCGGCGACGGTCTGATTGAGCGTGCCGTGAATTCTGCCGTCGGAGGCGATTTGATTCGGCAAAACGTCGGAATAAGTCGTCTTGAGTTTTTCGAGTTCGCGGTAATCGATGATCATCTGCGCGATTTCATAGGTTTCGGCGAGTTCATTTAACACGTCTTTGCTCGTCGAAATTTGTCCGGTCGGCGTTTTATGGCGCGTTTCGATATTTAACTCCGTTAAAGCCTCGCCGACCTGTTTCGGCGAACTGATGTTAAATTCGCGGTTTGTGATCTTAAAAATTTTCTCCTTCAGAGTTTCGAGTTCGGTCGAAATAAAATCGGAAAAACCTTTCAAGGCGACATCGTCAATCTTCATTCCCGTCATTTCGATCTTGTACAGCAGGGAAACGAGCGGCAGTTCCATCGTTGTATAAATTTCTTCCAGATCGTTTTCGACGATTTCCTTTCGCAGAATCGGCGCGAGCTGAAACGTAAAATCGGCGCGTTCGCAGGCTCTGAATTGTGATTCGGTAAAATTTGCGGGAATTTCAAGCGCCGTCTCGCGGTTCAGGTTCAAGCGTCCGAGCGTCTGCAGATCGTATTTGGCGCGGCTCGAATCGAGCAGATAGGCGGCGATGCAGGTGTCGTCCGAAACGGCTTCGGGTTCGATCCCGATTTTTTGCAAAGCGGCAAGATTTCCTTTGAAATCGTGCGTGCATTTTTCCAGGAATCCGTTCGACAAAATATCGCGCAAGGCGTTGACAGCTTCATTTTTACCTTCGGCGAAATTTTCCAGGTCAACATAAAAACTCGTGCCGGCGGCGGTCGCAATCGCCAGCCCGAGCGGCGGTTTTCTGGCAAATGAGCCGCCTTTTAGATCGGAATTCGATGCGTCAACCTCAAAACTCCAGTATTCCGTTTCCCACAAACGGCGAATCAATTTGTCTAAATTTTCACGATTTGAGATCAATTCGTAACGCGTTTCGGTTTTCGCGGTCGGCGCGTCGTAAAGACCGGAAAAAAGCGGCGCGGAATCGGCAAATTCTCTGGTTAAAGTATTAAATTCGAGTTCGCTGAAAAGCTGGTAAGCGAGCTGGCGGTTCGGCTGATTATGTTTGAGCGCGTCGAGATCGAGTTCGATCGGAACTTCCTTATGAACAGTAGCGAGTTCGATTGATTGGCGGATCAAATCCTGATTGTTTTGCAGAGATTCGCGGTAGGTTTTATGCGTAACTTTATCGGCGTTTTTCATCGATTCTTCCGCCGAGCCGAATTCCAGGATAAGTTTTAACGCGCCTTTCTCGCCGATTCCGGGCGCTCCGGGAATATTGTCGATCGCATCGCCCATCAAACCCAAAAGATCGACGATTTTCGACGGCGGAAGTCCGAATTTATTCTCAACCCACGCCTCATCGCACATCTCAATTGGCGGAACCTGAACTTTTCTTTTAATATTCTGCGAATTCTGCCGCATACAAACGATCAACGGATCGCGCACCAATTGGCACAAATCCTTGTCGTTTGAAACGATGACGGCTTGCATCTCCTTTTCCGCGACCTTTTGCGCCAGCGTTCCGATAATATCGTCGGCTTCAAAACCCGGCATTTTCAAGATCGGAATATCGAACGCTTCGCAAACCCGTTCAATAAGGGGAAGCTGCGAAGCCAGATCGTCCGGCATTTCGGCGCGGTTGGCTTTGTAATCGGCGAAGGAGTCGTGCCGGAAAGTCTTTTCGGCAGTATCGAATACGGCGGCAACGTAATCGGGCTGTTCGTCGTTTAAAAGCTTGCGCAAAAGGTTCGTAAAAACAAAAACGGCTTGCGTTACCTGTCCTTTGGAATTGCGCAGCGGTTCGCCGCCTTTTCTGCCCATCGGTGCAAAATATGCCCGGAAAATATGCGACATCGAATCAATCAGAAATACTCTTTTAGGTTTGTTTTCGGTCATTTTTCAGTCGTTCGGAGAATTTTTATTTTGTCTTTGAATGATAGAAAAACATCCGCCTAGTTACAAGGTGAGAAAACTCTTAAAAAAATTAGAATGAGATATTGCGTAATAAGTCGGCGGAAAGTTATGATTGATTTACCCCGATTTTGAATAATTCCGGCAAATAATGAACCGACCGTTTTTTAAGAAGCAAAAATCGTCATTCAAACGGCATTCTGATCACCTAATTCTAATGACGATTTGTTAAAAAAATCCGGCAAAGCTGAAACTGTTGAAGGTTTGAGCCGAGAAATAGATAAACTGAAATAATTCAAGGGAAGAAAATAAAATGAAAAAAATAAAATTATTAGTAATTTTGGCTGTAGTTTTAATCGGCAGTTTAATTAACAATACTGCGGCGCAAACGAGCATATCTCTGCAGCCGTATCTAACGGGATTGAGTTCGCCGGTTTTTTTAACGCACGCGAAAGACGGCACAAACCGCAACTTTATTCCTCAGCAGCGCGGAATAATCAAGGTCGTTCAGCCCGGTTCGACGACTCCGACAGATTTTATGAATATTACGTCAAAAGTCAGCACATCGGGCAGCGAACGCGGACTTCTCGGTTTGGCATTTCATCCGAACTTTATTAACAACAGCTTTTTCTTCGTTAATTACACGCGCCAGAGCGATGGCGCAACGATCATCGCCAGATATAAAGCGACCAATAACAACACGGTCGGCGACGTAAGTTCGGAACGGATCATTATGACGATTCCGCAGGATTTTTCCAATCATAACGGCGGAATGATCGAATTCGGTCCCGACGGATTTTTGTATATCGGAATGGGCGACGGTGGTTCGGGCAACGATCCGAACAACCGCGCCCAAAATATCAACAGTCTTCTCGGCAAAATGCTGCGCATAAATCCGAGTCTGGCGGAAAATCCGCCGACTCCCGCCTACACCGTTCCGCCGGATAATCCATACGTCGGCATCAACGGCGCAGATGAGATTTACGCGCTCGGTTTGAGAAATCCGTGGCGTTGGTCGTTTGACCGCGCCGGAACGAACCAGCTTTGGGCTGGCGATGTCGGGCAAAATGCCATCGAGGAAGTCAATATAATCACGCTCGGCGGAAATTACGGCTGGCGCGTTTATGAAGGAAATAATTGCACGAATATTGATCCGTCGCTCTGCAATCCGGCAAATTATATTCCGCCGGTTCATACATATAATCATGCCGGCGGACGCTGTTCAATCACGGGCGGCTATGTTTATCGCGGAACGCAAGGCACATTTCCTCAAGGAACTTATATTTTCGGCGATTACTGCTCAAGAGAAGTTTTTTTCTGGAACGGAACTCAAGCATCTCTTTTATTTAATTCCGGGCGTAGTGTTGCGTCGTTCGGCGAAGATCAATCAGGCGAAATTTATCTTGTCGGGCTTGGCGGAACGGTCGAGAAATTTGTCAACAGCAATCCCGTTTTTGCCAGAACTAATGCCGATTTTGACGGCGATGGGAAAACGGATGTTTCGGTTTTCCGACCTTCGACCGGCGTTTGGTATGCTTTGAACAGTTCAAACGGACAAGTGCAAATCAGACAATTCGGTCTTTCGGGCGATATTCCTACGCCTGAAGATTTTGACGGCGACGGCAAAACGGACATCGCCGTTTTTCGTCCGAGCGACGGCACCTGGTATTACTTTCGAAGCAGTAATAATACAGTCGGAATTATGCAGTTCGGCGCAAACGGCGACATTCCGACCGCCGGAGATTTTGACGGCGACGGCAAAGCCGATCTTGCCGTTTTCCGACCTTCGACCGGCGTTTGGTATATTTTGAACAGTTCAAACGGACAAGTGCAAATCAGGCAATTCGGTCTTTCGGGCGATATTCCGACCGCCGGAGATTTTGACGGTGACGGTAAATATGACATTGCTGTTTTTCGTCCGAGCGACGGCGTTTGGTATCGTTTGAACAGCGGCAACGGCGGATTTTCAGCGTTTCAATTCGGTGCTGACGGTGATATTCCGGTAGTCGGTGATTTTGACGGCGACGGCAAAAACGATCAAGCCGTTTTCCGACCTTCGACCGGCGTTTGGTATGTTTTCAGAAGCAGTAACAACTCGGTTGGAATTACCCAATTCGGTTTAAATGGCGATATTCCTGTGGTCGGCGATTATGACCGCGACGGACGTTCTGACATCGGTGTTTTCCGACCTTCGACCGGCGTTTGGTATGTCCTCAGATCATCTGACAACGCCGTAGATTTTAATACTTTCGGCTCAACCGGTGATTTACCCGCACCGGCGTATGACGGACGGTAGATAACAGTCCTTTAAATTTCGGAATAAGTAAAAAGTGATAAGTGATAAATGATAGGTTTTATCGAAGAATTATCTATCACTTATCACTTATTCCGAAATTATTTTCATCAACATAAATTCTGAAACATCACAATCAAGAAAAATAAAATTCAGTATCCCTTTTTTATATTAAACGGTGCGGGCGATGGTTAAAACAAAAACTTTGCTTGCGCCTTTTTTCTTTAGTTCCTTAGCACAGGCGGAAACGGTCGCGCCGGAGGTGAAAACGTCGTCAATCAGCAGAATAATTTTGCCTTCGATCAGATTTTTGCGTTTTACTTCAAAGGCATTTTTGACAGTTAATTCGCGTCCTTTTTTGTCCATTCCGGCGCGGTGAACGGGAGTATGAATTTTGCGTACAAGACTGATTTTATCAAGCGTTAAAGCATTATTTCGGCTTAAAGATTCGGCTAAAACTTCGGCTTGATTAAAACCGCGTTCAAGTCTTCGTTTTGCCGAAAGCGGAACGGGAATGATAATTTCCGCCTCTTGAAAACCGCAATTTTCAAAACGTGAAATAACGATTTTTTTTAGTTTTCGAGAAATAAAAGGTTCGCGTTTGAGATGTAAAACAGAAGCTGAAAGAGCGTGTTCATAAAGTCCGGCGGCAGCGGCGCGGTCGTAAAAATGTTCGTCGCACGTATGGCAAAAGGTTTGAAAATCAATCGGTTTTTCGCTTAGAAAAGCTCCGCATTTATGACACAAGGTTTCTTTGCCCTTAAAAATACGAGCTTTTTTCCAGCACGAGGCACAGGCAATTCCGTCGGCTGAGTTTTCGACACTATTTTCGCAAATTTGACAGGCTTGAGGATAAGCCAAAGTTAAGAGAGAATCGGCAATCTTTCGCAACATTTTGTGAAAGTAACAGGTGAAAAATGAAAAGTGAATTTTTTTGCCGAAAATACAAAGCTTTCTGATTAAGACTTTTAAATCAAAGTACTATGCACTAAAAGCGACGGTTAAAAAATATCAAATCTCACTTTTCACTTTTAAAGATTTAGTCTTCGTCAAGCAAACCTTGTTCCTGCAATTCCTGACATTTCAAGCAAAAACGCGCCCACGGCACGGCGTTGAGTCGCAACGCATTTATTTCCTGTTCGCAGTTTTGACATAAACCATATTCATCATCATCAATCCGTACTAAAGCCTCATTGATCAAAACCAGTTGACGGCTGTCGTTTTCGGAAACCGCCATCATTACATTTTTTGAATAATTTTTAACAGCCAAATCTACCGGATCGGGCGTTTCGGAATCATCAATCGAAAGATTTGAGCCTCTCAATTTGGCGATCAGAAGTTCGCGTTCGGCGATTAATTTTTCTTTGATTTCTTCTAAGTTGATTTCGTTCATTTTTGATATGGAAACCCTTTAATAATAGTATATGCGCGATAAATTTGTTCAATCAGCAAGACTCGCGCCATCTCGTGTGTAAAAGTTAAATCGGATAAAGATAAACTAAAATCCGCCCGTTTGGCAACTTCGGAAGAAAGACCATCCGCGCCGCCGATGACAAAGGCGATTTCTTTTAATCCGCGATTTTGCCATTTTACGACTTCATTGGCAAATTCGTGCGACGAAATCGCTTTCCCTTTTACATCCAACAAACAGACGAAACTGCTCTGATGCAGCTTTTCAAGAATTCGTTTGCCCTCAATTTCTTTTGTTTCGTGCGCCGAACTGTCTTTAACTTCCGTAATTTCAAACTTTACAAAATACGAAAGACGCTGCAAATATTCTTCCTGCAACGCCCGCCATTTTTTATCTTTTGTCTTACCGATCCAAATAAAGCGAAAGTGCATAAGAAGAGAGATTCTATACGCCGGATTAAAATTATGCAACAGGTTATTGAGTAAAAATGATTTAAGTCGGGAGCGCAGGTATCCTTGCCTGCGTGTGAAGTAGGTCGGGCGCAATAAAGCGTTTGCATAGAATAAAGCTTATGAATCGAAATAATTTTCGCGCCGCTTTGGGAGGCGGTCAGGCAGAGATGCCTGCGCTCCCGGCTAAACTAAAAGCGGCTGAAAAATTACTGATTCTTTTATATTTTCCGATTTTTCGTTTAATTTTTCCGATAATTCTTCGATGTTCTCGTTCGGATATTCCGCGCTGAAAGCCTCGCGCATTTCATCGTCGGACTTCCCTTCTAAGAAACATTCGAGGATAAATAAATCCAGATCGCCGAAATCCGCGATGCCTAAAGCGTTCGGAATATTAAGCCCTAAAACGCGCGTATTTGCCAGATCAAACGACCAATCCAAAACTTTATCAACCGGATTTTTTTGCGGAAAACGCTCCTTTATCAAATTCAAAATCGCTTCTCTGCTTTCGACGTTCATCAGAAGCGCGAGAAAAAAACGGTGTTCCGCGTCGGTAATAAAACCGCGTCTTTTCACAATTTCGCCGACTTTATCCTGATGCGCGAAAACCTTCGGGAAAATTTCCGCGCGTTCGCCGTGTTTTGCTCTGACGATAGTTAAAAATGATTCAAAACGATCTTTCGGCGCGTCCAGATTAAACATCTTATCGAGTTGATTTTGCTGCAAAAAATGCCTGACATTGGAAAGAATCAAAAACGTCGTCTGAAAATCGCTTTTTTTGAGAAGTTCGGCGACAAATTTATCGGTTTCAGGATGTTTTGCGCGAAAAAGCGCACTCAAACATTGATTTTTTTTGATCGTATTGGCTTCTTCAAAAAACGGGTCAATCGCCAGAAAAGGTTTGTGATAGGAAAACTGCGGCAGATGAAGCGGGCTTTTATGCGTGCGGACGACGATCGTCGCCGAAGGCTGTTCGAGATGAAAAAGCCCGTGAATATATTGTCTGCCGGCAAGAATTTTCTGCACGTCGCCCGTTTCGAGCAGTTCGCAGAGTTTCAAATTCATCTCGCCGATCTCTGTAAAAGCATTGATCTTTTCCTGAACGTCGAATTCATACCAACTGTGAATGCTCGCGCCGAGCAGAACCTGAAACGCGCCGCAAAACGCATGCTGATGCACGGCGGTCGTGCCTTCGAGCCAGAAATAAACATCAATATGAAAACGCGGGCTGTTATAAACGGTAATTGGCGGGTCGCCGAAATTTCCGCGTAAATCTCTTTGTTCCGGCAAATGAGTTTGATCTAAAGTCCATTCGATAACTTCCCACGCCGAAACTTTTTCGGGCAGATTCACTTCAATCAAAGCATCAGCGGCGATTTGCGGAAAATCGTCTTCCGCATAATTTTTATCGCGCCAGATATTCTCCACCGCTTCGCCGAGTTTCTTAAATTGTTCCATAGAAATTTAACCTTTCAAGTTAAAATCTGACGGCGGTGAGGGAGGCAAATCAAAGTCTTCCGGCACTTTGGCAAGATATCGCAAAATAAGAAAACTCACACCGAGACTTAAAAATATACAGACAATTGTAATTGTTACAATTGGAATACTTTCTTCGATTATTTCTATCGAACTTCCGCTGAAAGCCGCGATAATAGCGATGAGAATAACTATAAAAATCGGTAAAATTATTTGAATACCGATTCCGGTAAAGAAAGTAATTACTGCCCAGCCAATTCCATTACGTCCGTTTTCATTGGCAGTTTTATAAGCAAATACCGTGAATACAATTAAAAGAATGAACCCGAAAAGGAATATCAGCATATTTAGAGGTACCTCACAAATTTATTTTCCTGATCAACCAGAATAATTTTCTGCTCGACAGTTTTTTCGGCAAGTTCGAAAGCCATTATGATGATTTCCTCGCCTTTTTTGATAACGTGCGCCGCCGCGCCGTTCATACAAATTGTCCCCGAACCCGGTTCGCCGTAAATGACGTAGGTTTCGAGCCGTCCGCCGCTCGTGTTGCTCGTAACAAGAACTTTTTCGCCTTCGAGCAGGTCAACTTTCTCGCACAAATCGCGGTCAAGAGTGATGCTTCCTATATAATTGACATCGGCTTGAGTTACGGTCGCTTTGTGAATTTTGGCGTGCAGAAACCAGCGCATAATATTTTAACAGTTTTAAAACGAAAATGAAGTATAGCAAGAATAGATTAAAAATTAAGAGCGAGTTTGGAGTCAACGCTTTAGCGTGCCTTTCGCCAGCGAAGCGCGGCGGAAAAAGCCGCCTTAAGGCGTGCGCTCCAAACATAAAAAACTTAAAACTCTTCAAATTTCGGTTTTGCGTTGCTCGTTTTTTTATAAGTTCCTTGAGCAGTAACATTATTACCGAACCCGCAGGAAACGCCCAAACTCTCCTGTAAAACCTTGATTTCGCCCGTTTTGGTGAATTTTATGATGATCCGGCAATCTTCGCTGCCGTATTCGTTTTTCGCCGTATAGACGGCTGTATCGCCCTCGATGTCGGCTTCTCCGATGACATTTCCGATATTGACCATCATTTCGCCGTTCTGCATCGTGTATGGATAAACGAGATCGAATTGAATCTTTAATTTTCCTTTGCCGAGCGCGAGAATCTTGATTTCGTTGGAAAATACTTTAAACTTTCCGCCGAATTTAAACCGAAAAGTTCCGTTGACTTCCTTTGCACTGACCGCTTTTCTGCCTTGCGCGTGCGCCTCAAAACCCGTAAATCCGATAAATGCCAGAAGAAAGACCGGAATCAAAATCTTTTTTAACATATATTTTTACTGTTTCCTTTTAGTTACAAAATTTATCTGCTATATTTTGCCTAATTCTTTTCAAAAAACAAACTAAAAAGGGAGATTTTTATGGCAACTGCTGAAAATACTTCAAGCACACAAGACAAAAGTTTTTTCGGGCATCCGTCAGGACTGTCCACTCTTTTTTTCACGGAAATGTGGGAACGCTTTTCCTATTACGGCATTCGTCCGCTGCTCGTATTGTTTATGGCGGCGGCGATGATGGACGGCGGTTTCGGATATGAACGCGGACAGGCTTCGGCGATTGTCGGAATCTACGGCGCGGGCGTTTATCTGGCGAGTTTGCCGGGCGGCTGGGTTGCCGACCGCCTTTTGGGTTTGCGGCGGGCTATTCTCTACGGCGCGATTTTTATTACCGCCGGACATTTCTCGATTGGAATATCGGCGTTTGCCGGCGGACAGGTCGCATTTTTTCTCGGGCTTTTGCTGATCGTTATCGGCACGGGACTTTTGAAGCCGAATATTTCGGCAATCGTCGGCGATCTCTACCCGGAAGGCGGTGCGCGGCGCGACGCTGGATTCTCGATCTTTTATATGGGAATCAATATCGGCGCGCTTGCCGGTTTTCTCGTTACGGGTTATTTAGGCGAAGAAATCGGCTGGCATTGGGGATTCGGCGCGGCAGGTGTCGGAATGCTGATCGGTTTGATTATTTATGTCGTGCGGGCGCAAGCCACACTCGGCGACATCGGCAATGAACCGACGAAACACGCCGATCCGGCAAAACAGGCAAAACAGGAAACCAATATAAAATTGATTCTTGCCGTCGGCGCGGCGTTGATCGCAGTTATTTTCGTGCTTGCTTCGACCGGAATAATCACGATTGACGCGCAGGTTATCGGGCAGTATATGACCTATTTTCTGCTCGGAATCGCCGTTCTTTATTTTGCGTATTTATTTATTTTGGGCGGTTTGAATTCGGATGAGAGAAAGCGTGTGCTGGTGATCGCCGTTTTGTTTGTCGCCGCCGCCGTTTTCTGGTCGGCGTTCGAGCAAGCACCGACTTCGCTCAATCTTTTCGCCAAGGATTTCACCGAACGAACTTACGGCGGTTTCGTTGTTCCGGCAACGTGGTTTCAGTCAATCAACTCTTTGTTTATCATCATGCTCGCACCCGTTTTTGCCGCTCTCTGGGTAAAACTCGGAAAGCGTGATCTGTCAAGCCCTTTGAAATTCGCGCTCGGTCTGCTGTTTGCCGGACTCGGATTTTTCATAATGATTTTTGCCGCTAATTCGGTCGTCGAATCAAACGGCTTATTGAAAGTTTCGGCAATGTGGCTGACGGCTAGTTATTTATTCCAGACAATCGGCGAGCTTTGTCTCAGTCCGGTCGGTCTTTCGTCAATGACCAAACTAAGCCCGCGCCGCTATGTCGGGCAGGTGATGGGCATCTGGTTTCTCGCTTCGGCGGTCGGAAATCTGATCGGCGGTCTGGTCGGCGGAAATGTTGATCCCGAAAATCTCGAACAAATGCCGATTCTTTTCACATATACAACAATTTCGCTCGTTGTTTCGGGAGTTGTGCTGGCTCTTCTCGCCATTCCGATCAGCCGGATGATGCGAAACGTCGAAGATGAACAAAGACCCGCAACCGATGAAGAAAAAGAAATTACGGAAGAAGTAACGACTACAAAAAAATAAAGACTGAATTTGAAATTTTTCAAATTTAACTAAAAAAGCGTGAGGTAAAAATCACGCTTTTTTAAACTGATGCGCGGCATATATTATCGAAAAATGATATATGCCGCGCATCGCTTTTTTTATTTTGCCCGAAATCGTTTCCAGGCAATTTAACCTGAAGCATTTTTGTAAATCTACCGGACGGACTCATTTTTAATCTACATCAATAATTTTTCATATATTATAAAGGCACCGACCGCCAGGCTGAAAATTCCGGCTAGACCAAGCAAGGATTTATTTAACATCTCGAATTTTCCGTCAGTCAGATGAAGCGGCAGACCGATCAATAAACTCATTATCATCATTCCGCCGATTGAACCGATGCCGAAAATTAAAATATATGAAATAGCGACCAACGGCGAAGAAATTATCGGCACGATCAGAAGCATTAATCCTGCGCTTCCCGCCAGACCGTGAATCATTCCGATAGCAATTGCGCGCGGACTGAAACGCATAAAATGGTGCGATTCTTCGCCCTTTTCGTTTTCGTGCCCGTGAATATGAATATGTTTGCGTCCGGCGTGTTCGTGCGTGTGAACGTGGATTTTTTCTTTTTGCCAGAGTTTGCGAAGCGCATTTAATCCTAAAAGCACGAGCATTCCGCCGACAATAGCTTCAAGCCGCGCTTCGACAGTTTCGGAAATCTGCAATTTTAGAAAAATTACCAGCGCACCGACGATTAAAAGCGAAAGCGTGTGACCTACGCCCCAGAATCCGCCGATGATCGTCGAACTGAAAACATTTTTCCGCTCGGCAACAATCGTCGAAACCGCCGCCAGATGATCGGCTTCGACGGCGTGTTTCAAACCGATGATAAAACCGAAAATAAGTATCCCAATCGTTGATGTTTCGCGTGTAATTTCCATAAATATAAAAATAATCAGTATAGCGAACGTTAGTGAGTCTGCTTCTAATGAAAACAAGTTGATTGAACAGAATACTGCTCACTACCGTTCGCTACACTGATTTCTCATTTAAAGATTAATATATATTGCAATCTAAAAACCCTCGTAACTTTCCGATTCAAAATAATTTAGTGGTTTTCTTACATTTTCCATTGTCCGTTTTTCATTTTGCATTGGTGCTTATTTATTCGCCGGAAGTCCCTTTTCAGATTCGTTGAAATCAAAATTTATCTTTTCGCTCGAAGAAATTTCTGCGCCGCGTTTTTGGATTGAATGAACGCGCCAGTCTTCGTTTTGTTCGGGAAAATCGCGGCGAAAATGCCCGCCGCGCGATTCTTCGCGCCAGAGCGCGGCTTTTGTGATGAGCGTTGCGACCGTAACAAAATTTTTCGACAAAGTGCCGAGATTTGCCTGTCGGATTTGATTAAATTCGCGCAAAGCTCTCTGCAAAGAATCCTTATCGCGCAAAATCCCGACTCTTTCCCACATCACGCGTTTGACGCGTTTTCTGACCGCAACGGAAAGATCTACGGATTTTGGATTTTGGATTTTGGATTTTGGATTTTCAAATTGTCCATTTTCCATTGTCCATTTTCCATTGTCATCAAATGCGGCTTTTCCGGCGCGTGCGCCGAAAACCAAGCCTTCGAGCAAAGAATTTGACGCAAGCCGATTTGCGCCGTGAACGCCCGTACAGGTAACTTCGCCCGCCGCGTAAAGACCTTTGAGCGTTGTTCTGCCCCACAGATCGGTGCGGATGCCGCCCATAAAATAATGCGACGCGGGCGAAACCGGCAAAAGGTCTTTGGCAATATTCAGATTATAAAACTTGCAGGTTTCGTAAATTTTCGGGAAACGATTTTTTAGAAAATCTTCCCGGTGAGCGGTCATATCGAGAAAAACCGTGCGCGTTCCGGTTTTTCGCATTTCGGCGACAATCGAGCGCGAAACAATATCGCGCGGCGCGAGTTCGAGCCGTTCATCATAATTTCCCATAAACCGCGTTCCGAATTTATTCCGCAAAATCCCGCCCTCGCCGCGCATCGCTTCCGACAAAAGAAAGCGCGGCGCGTTTTCTACGCTTAAAGCAGTCGGATGAAACTGTATGAATTCCATATCAGCCATTTCCGCGCCGGCAAAATACGCCATCGCCATTCCGTCGCCGGTCGCGACGGGCGGATTTGTCGAATGCAGAAAAAGCTGCCCCGCACCGCCCGTGCATAAAATTACGGCTTTGCCGAAAATCTCGCGCGGCGCACGCAAAATCGGATCGAGAAAGCTTACGCCGACGCATCTTTCATCTCTTACAATCAAACTTTCCGTATTGGCAAACGGCATTAAAACAATCGTTTTTTCCGCCCGCGCTCTGGCGATCAGAGCGCGTACGATTTCCTTTCCGGTCGAATCGCCGTGCGCGTGCAGAATTCTTCTTCTCGAATGCGCGGCTTCCTGCGTAAAAACGAGTTTTCCGCCTTCTTTATCAAATTCCGTTCCCCATTCGATCAGTTGCTGAATATATTTCGTGCCTTCGACGACCAGAGTTTCAACCGCTTTTTCGTCGCAAAGCCCAGCGCCGGCGATCAAAGTGTCTTCTTCGTGAAGTTCGGCGTTGTCATCATCCGATAAAACGACCGCCACGCCGCCCTGCGCATATTCGGTATTCGACTCGCTTGCTTTATCTTTCGTTAAAACCGTTACGCGTGCGCCCGTTTCGGCAAGTTCGATTGCCGCGCGAAGCCCCGCAACCCCGCTGCCGATGACGATAAAATCTGTTTCCAAAGCCATTAAGAGAAATTTAACAAATTATGCAGAAACTGGCGAATGAATACGACAATCAAAACAAATATATTTAAGACAATAAAATGTCTATAAATGCAGATAGCTTTGAGATTTGAATTTATTGGCTGTCTAGGATAATTCCGGCAAACAGAATTGGTGCTAAAAATAACTTTTTAACTTATGTTACGCAGTGTCGGCTTAAATTAAGCAATCGAAGGCGCGAAATTGAAATTGGAGCGCGGACACTCTTGTCCGCCGCATCACGTTTTTCAGCGATGTCCATTGTTCTCAGGTCATTCAACTTAGTTTTAACAAACGTCTTTTTTTCGCGCCTCTCGCTCCATTCAACTTAATTTTAAACTTTTATTCACGCGCTCTCGCGCTCAGGCGGACAAGAGTGTCCGCGTTCCATTCAAACTGCGTAGTTTTTAATAAAGAAAAGCACTTAGATTTGTTTGTTTAAGACAAATCTAAGTGCTTTTCTTTATTTACGATAAAAATTTACTATTCTTGCGGAATCGTCAATTCCTGTCCCGGAAAGATTTTATCGGGATCGTCTAGTTTATCGCGGTTTGCCTCGAAAATTTTCTGCCAGCTAACGCCGTACTTTGAACCGATCTTGCTTAAAGAATCGCCCGATTGAACGGTGTAAGCTGTGCCGGACGCGCCTTCGGGAGCGGAAATGTCGAGGACGAGATCGCCCGAACGATAATCGGGATCGAGCCGTGCATACTCATCCCAAAGCTGTTGCTTGGTTTCCGCGCTGGCGGTTGAACCATTAACCTTTAACACGCCGTTATCTTCTTCAACGGTCAAACCGGAAATTCCAAGCTGACTCGCCATATCAATCAAGGATTGGTATTTTTCTGTTAACATAATTTAAGAATCCCTCCCTTTTTTATTTCTCAGTTACCTGATTATTTACTTTGCGCTTAGCGGTTTCCGAAACGACTTGCATTGTTTCAGCCATTTTGCCTTTCGGAACTGTTCCACGAATCGTAACTTCGGTTGTCGTTGCTTCGACAGTTACGTCGTTCAAGTTCTTTTTCTTCAAGGCTTCTTCAACAGCGGTTTTGGTTGCAACATCAGCAATCGGAGCAGGCGCGGCGGCGGGTTTAACCGTCAAATTATTTGTAACGGATTTTACACCGTCAACTTTAGCAGCAGTTTCGGCTGCGGCTTTAGCGGCTGCGTTGTCAACTTCGCCGGTTAATGTGGCAACGCCGTCTTTAACCGTTACGGTTGCCGTCGGCGCGGCTGATCTCACGGCTGTTTGAGCCGAGGTTTGCAAATCTGCATCGCTCTTACCGCACGCGCCTAAAAATACGACGGCGGCTAAACTAAGAACTATAATAAATTTAAATTTCATTTCTTCCTCCTAGAAAACTTCTTTACTTGTTTGTATTCTTTTTTCTCAAAAACCAAAAACATTTCAGTAATTCATAATATTAAAAACCTTATTATTTTTGGTAAATTATTCTCTCAAATAGTTATCTTGAGATGATTACTTGGATACTGGTTAATTGTCAATTTAGTTTTTAGCATTTTTACCAAAAATTCAGTTTATTTTGTTAAAAAAACTTCTTCGGCAATTTGCCTTGCCACATCTTGCGAAGTCAGGTCGGGTTTCATTATAAAATGCCAATCCGCCAGACAATAAAACTTCTCCCGGTCATCAAAAAGATTTCTGACCTGTCTTTTATTTTTCACGAGCGGACGTTCTTTTTTTGACAAATTTATGTTTCGCCAGCAATGTTCAAACGTAGATTCGAGCCAGATGCTCGTGCAATTATGCGCCTTTATCAATTCGCGGTTTTCTTTGGTCGTCCACGCGCCGCCGCCGAGTGCGATAATTACGGCTTCTGTTTCTTCCAAAATTTTCCGTAAATTTTCGGTTTCGATGCGGCGAAAATAATCAACACCGTGATTTTCAATAATATTGACAATCTTTTCGTTTTCGCTTTTTTCAATAAACCAATCAAGATCAATTTTTTCCAGCCGCAGAATATAAGAAAGATGGCGGGCGACCGTTGATTTTCCAACGCCCATAAAACCTGTCAAAATTATTCTTTTCCGGTGATTTTCCATCTCAAAACTATTTTACAATCTCAGCCAAACAATCGAAAAATTCGGGAAATGAAACCGCCGCGCATTCGGGATTTATAATTTCCGTTTCGCCTTTTGCAAAAAGCGCGGCAACGGCAAATGCCATCGCAATCCGGTGATCGCCAAACGAGTCCACTTTCGCACCTTTCAAATTCGATTTACCGACGCGGAAACCGTCGGCGAATTCTTCCACATCGGCGTTCATTCGTCTTAAATTTTCGACGGTTGCCGTGATGCGGTCGGATTCTTTGACGCGCAATTCTTCGGCGTTGCGGATTTCTAAACCGGATTCGATCTGCGTGCCGAACACGGCGAGAATCGGGATTTCATCAATTAAATTAGCGATTATCTCACCGCTGATTATATTTGACACGGAGTTCAGCGTAAAACCCGAATTTCCGATAACTCGCAAATCGCCGACAAATTCGCCGCACGTTTCTCTTTTATTAAGGATTTCAATTGCCGCGCCGAATTTCTGCAAAATCTCAATAATCGCCACTCGCGTCGGATTCAAACCGACATTTTGCAAAAGAATTTCTGATTTTTCCAGACACGCCGCGCCGACCAGAAAAAATGCGGCGGAAGAAATATCCGACGGTACATTTAAATCCTTTGCCGTTAAATTTGAATTTCCGTCAATCGAAACTTCGTGAATAAAGCCGTCGTCAGTTTCAATAAATTTTTCCTCGAGCTTTGCGCCGAGATATTTAAGCATCAATTCCGTATGATTTCTGGAACTAGGTCTTTGGTCTTCGGTCTTCGGACTTTGAACTTTCGTTATTCCGTCCGCATTCAACCCGGCAAGCAAAATGCACGATTTGACCTGTGCGCTCGCCACAGGCATTTTGTAAGTTATTGCTTTTAATGGATTTCTGCCGAAAACACACATCGGTAAAAGATTTTCGTGCGATTCGATTTTTGCATTCATTTGCGAAAGCGGTTCGATGACGCGCTTCATCGGGCGTTTGGAAAGACTTTCGTCGCCGAAAAGAGTCGAATTAAAGGTTTGTCCCGCTAAAATTCCCGAAATCAACCGGACGGTCGTTCCGCTGTTGCCGCAATCGAGTTCGTTTTCGGGTTTTGTAAAACCGTTTTTTCCGACACCTTTGATAAAAACCGTCGAACTTTCGCGCCGTATTTCAACACCTAAATCCTTTAAACAATTTAGGGTCGAGGCGCAGTCTTCGCTCGAAGCAAAGTTTTCGATCTTTGCTTCCCCAATTGCCAGAGCAGAAAAAAGCGCGGCGCGGTGCGAAATTGATTTGTCACCCGGTAATTTTATCTCGCCTTGCAAACATTCGGCGGGTTTGATTTTCATAAAAATTCAAGATTAACCTTTTATATTTGAATATTTAATTTAGCAGAAGACCAATTTCGGGTAAATCTCAAAGGTTATTGCAAAGTCAAAATAATGGGTATAAGACTTTTCACTTATCACTTATCAACTCTCACCTATTCCGAAATTTAGCGGCTAAACGCTTCGGAATAAGTGCAAAGTGAGAGGTAGTAAGTTCGAGGTCAGACAAAACGGGGTTCGACTTTTTCAGTTTTCGATTGTGCTAGAACCGTAGATAAATCTCAAACAATACTGAAAACATTTACGTTATTTGGAAAAATCCGCATATTCAAGGTTAAAGGTAGCGGTTCAAGATATAAAAATCGGTAAAGCGAACGATAGTGAGTGTTTTCATTTCCTGTTTGATAATTTTACAGAAAAATTTTTCGCTTTCAAAAGCTTTTCCTGTAAAATTATCCGCCCGATCTAAAAATAACGACTCACTATCGTTCGCTATACTGATTTAACTGCCGTTGTTCTTGACATAAACCTCAATAATAAGCAAACTTGAAAAAAATATACTTTAACAAAATCTTTATACAAAACAGCTGAAAATCGTGAGTGAAAAACAGAAGAAAATTTCAATCTCAAGCAAAATCGAATCAATAGATAAAGCTGTTCAAGAAGCTCTGATTTTTGCAGCGGAAATAGGAGTTGCCGAAGAATATATTTTCGGTATTGATATGGCTGTCCGCGAAGTCGTTGCCAACGCCGTCAAACACGGCAATAAACTGGACGAAAACAAACAGGTTGAAATTACTTTTACAGATTCCGCCGAAGGATTTGAGGTTTTGGTCAGAGATTTCGGTGAAGGCTTTCAGGTCGAAGAAGTTCCCGATCCGACAGATGCGGAAAATCTCTTAAAAGAATCGGGACGCGGCATTTTATTTATGAATACTTTTATGGATAAAGTGGAATGGTTTAACCACGAAGAAGGCGGAATGTTGGTTAAAATGTTAAAAAATCACTAAAGTTTTTTTTCTCTTGGACTTTTCAGGCAAGATTAGTCTAAAATCTGCTATCAAACTTTTTTTAATACATTTACGAGGAGATAAAAATGGCTGAACTTAATATTTCGGAACGTCAGGCTGGCGATGTAACAATACTTGATATGGACGGCAAAGTAACGATTGGCGAAGGAAGTGTCGCACTTCGCAACACAATCCGCCGTCTGCTCGGTGAAGGCAAGAACAAAATTCTCTTAAATTTGGGTAGCGTCGGATATATTGATTCGAGCGGCATCGGCGAATTGGTTTCGAGCTTTACGGCTGTCAATAAAGAAGGCGGAACGCTGAAACTCTTGAATCTGACGGAAAAAATTCAAGACCTTTTGGCAATTACCAAACTCTTGACTGTTTTCGATGTGTTTGAAGACGAAGGCGCGGCTCTGGGCAGTTTCTAAAATAAAATCTAAAAAAATCGAAGGGGTAAAGAATAAATAGCTTTTTAATAAATTTTATTCTTTACCTTTTTTTATTTGACAGCAAAAGGCATCTTTGCCGTTTGCAAAAGCATCTTTACAGACAGCAAAGATGCGAGATAAATGAAGACTTGGATAAGAAAATTCCCCCTTTCTTTTCTTTATTTATTTTGCGTCTTTGTAATTTTCCGTCTAATAAAAAAGCACAATGAGAAAAGTTTTATTTTTTATACTTGTTTTAATTTTTTCCCTTAACACTTTTGCCCAAAATACAAGGCAAAGTATTGATTTTACGGAATACGGCGTAACAATTGAGCCGGACAGACGTTTGATTGTAATGCTGGCATCGCTCGAAACTGCCGGATTAAAAACGACTCTGACCGAAAACGGCGAGCAGCACCGCATTAAACTTAAAAATGATCTAGCCGGCTTTGATGAAACGGTAAAACAGCGGATGACGAATTTTATAAATCAGTATAAAAAGCGAAATCCGAAGGCAACCGACGCGGAAATAATCGCCCCGTTTATTTCGATGGCTTATACATTATCGCCCGTGCCGGATTTAGCCGAACCCAGCCGTACGACCGATTTGCCCGGTGATCTTTTGGACGTTCTCGATTACGCACCGCTTTTGCGCGAATTTTACCGCAAGGCAAACTTCGGACAAAAATTAGACGAATACGTAAAATCTTATCAAAAAACGGGCGACGAACTTCGACCGTCAACGTACCTGATGATCGGACAATTACTCGATTATCTAAACACGCGTCCGCAGCTTAATTATACGGAAAAAGTACGAACCCAATCGCAACCTGCCAAAAAAGGCAGACAAAAATTGGAAACTATCGAAATCCGCAGCCGCGAACGCAGATTTTTTATTGTTCCGGAAATGCTTGCCACTCGCGGAACGATAAATTTTGTCAACGTCGGCGATGATTATTTTGCGATTGTGCCGCCTTCGACGGATTTAAGCACGTCGGAAGTGCGCCGCGCCTATCTGCAATTTGTTCTTGATCCGATTATTTTGAGCAAATCACAGGAAATTTTCACGCACCGGGAAAGTATTAGAAATTTGGTCAATGAACGCCGAAAAATAAATCCGAATATCTCGCCCGATTTTGTTTTGGCAGTTTCGCGTTCGCTGGTCGCGGCGGTTGATGCCCGTGAGATCGAATTCGGTAAATCACGCGTTGCCACTTTTGAAGCGCGTCAGAAAATCGCCGAAATCGAAGCCGAAGACGAGAAACTAAAAAAAGAAGGCAAATTTGATCAAGCAAAACGCGATGCGTTGAAACGGGAAATCGTCGCTAACTTAAACGAATATAATAAAACCTTGTCGGATGAAACCGCCGTTTTGCTGTCCGATGCGTATGAAAACGGCGCGGTTTTGGCATTTTATTTTTCCGATAAATTAAAAGCCATCGAAGATTCCGGCTTTGATTTAACGGAATCGGTCGGCAATATGATTACCGCTTTTGACGCGAGCAAAGAAACAAACCGCCTCGAACAATTTGCCGAAGCCCGCCGTCGCGGTTTGGCAGAGCGCGAAAAACGCCGAACAATAGCGGCAAATACGGAAATCGTTATCGAAAATCCGCTGACCAAAAAGTTAATCGAAATTGACACCGGAATAAATAACAAAAAGTATTCAGAAGCACGAATTTCACTTATTGATCTTCTAACCAACACGGCACTCGTAGATGAAGCCAATGAAATTGTGCGCGTCTATTATTCGCTCGGTCGGCTCGAAAGTCTTTCCGCCGAAGAAGCCGCCGAAGACATCGAAACGCGCAATTATCATCTGGTTGCCGCCCAAAAGGCTTACAGCAAAGTAATTGACACATATAACAAGGCTTCCGTTGCCGAAAAAACAAAAACCGACCGCGCTTTGATTTCCCTGACTTATGTCGCACTGGCTCGAATCTATGAATTCAATGACCAAACCGATTATGCTTTGCAAATCTATGAAGCCGCAATAAATATCGGCGAAGTAGATGGCGGCGCATTCAGAGAAGCCGTCGCGGCAAAAACCAGATTGATGAAAAATCCTTAAAGAAAAAGTGGAAATGTGAAAAAGTTTTTGTTGACTTTGTTTTGCATTTCCACTTTCTTGTTATATTTCTTGATTTTTAACTTCTGCTCTTTCGAGTCTTTGATTTGACTTGCTTAAAGTTCAAATTTAAAAAACATTAACTTTTTCACCTTTTCACTTTTTCACTTTTAAACTTTATTTTGTTACTTTTAACGAATGAATTCAGAAAAATTTCGAAGCGGTTATGTTGCGCTGATCGGTCGCCCGAATGCGGGGAAATCAACGCTTTTAAATCATCTCGTCGGCGAAAAGATCGCCGCCGTTTCCAACAAACCGCAAACGACGCGCCATAAGATCAAAGGAATCGTAACTTTAGAGGGCGGGCAGATTGTTTTTATAGACACGCCCGGCGTACACAAACCCGGATATTTGCTCAATCGCCGGATGATGTCGGCAGTTCACGACGCGATTCTTTCGGTTGATCTGGTGATTCTGCTGCGCGACGCTTCCGTTTCGACCGGAAACGGCGACCGTTTTGTGCTTGATTTAGTTAAAGAATCGGAGAAACCCGCCGTTCTGGTTCTTAATAAAATTGATAAAATCAAAGACAAAAAATTGCTTCTGCCGCTGATCGAGTTTTATTCAAAGGAAAACGATTTCGCGGAAATCATCCCGATTTCCGCCCTTCGCGGCGAAGCGATTGAAATTCTTCTCAAAGAAATCATCAAACACTTGCCGGAAAATGAGGCGATTTTCGGCGAAGACGAGATGACCGATCAGCCTTTGAGAACGCTGGTTGCGGAAATGGTCAGAGAAAAAATCCTGATGACAACCGGCGAAGAATTGCCGTATGTAACGGCGGTCGTGACGGAAAAATTCGACGAAACCGAATCCGGCGGCACAAAAATCTACTGCGCCATTTATGTCGAAAGGTCTTCGCAAAAGGGAATAATCATCGGCAAAGGCGGCTCGAAATTAAAGAAAATCGGCGAAGAAGCCCGCCGCGACATTGAAAAACTGATGGGCAAAAAAATCCATCTCCAATTATTCGTCAAAGTCGTCAAAGACTGGCGCAATCAGGAAAAAGACCTCGACGAAATGGGCATTCAAGAATAAAAAGCGAAATTCTAAGCACCTGAGCAAATGTTATGAGATGTTTCGCTTGTGCGTTCAGAGTTCACGCTTTAGCGTGAAGACCGCCAGCGAAGCGCGGCGGTTGGCAAACTAAAGTTTGTACTCTGAACTTTTCAAAATATCTTGTTATTTTCAGTCTACTGCTCATAAAAAAATGATAATGGTTAAGTTTTTTTAATTTTATTCACGCAACTTGATATTAATTCATTTTTCTTCACGAAAATATTCGTATTTCTTCACGATTTGTTTCTTATTTTCAATAACTTCCAGTAAATTGTCTCAATTTTATACACCTTATAAAGGTTTATTTTCCCCGATATGGGATGAAAATACGTCAAAAGTAAAACATTTACTTCGGATTATAATGCCTTATTAGCCCGGGTAAGTCTTTAACTATCTGTATTTACGGCAAATCAAGCGGATTTGCGGCACACGAATTGCCATTCATAAACTATCTACTCTTTTTACTTTTTAATTTTTCGGAGTAGAAGCTGATTAAAGGGGACGGTTTATTTATGAGAGTTATAAAATTATCTTTGGTAATTTTTACAATTACTTTTTTGATGTTGGCTTGCGGTTCAACTCAAACAGACGAAACGATTTCTTCGGATTTAACTCTGAATGAAATACCGGAAAATAAAACAGTTTCCGGCGAAACTACTTATTGGGCAAAGGAAAATCTGGATTTGCGGGCAGTCGGTGAGCTTCTTGAAAGAGCCGAAACGGCGGAACAATTCGAATATTTGCTCAACAACGAAGGCGTAAATAATCTCGACCTGAACGGCGACGGATTTGTTGATTACATCAGCGTCGCCGAATATGACGACCGCGATGACGATCAGCGCGGCTTTACGCTTTTTAACCGCTTCGGCGCAAACGAAATTCAGGAAATCGCCAGCATAATTTTCAACCGCGACCGAAAGGACGCGACCGGCGCAAGAGTTTTGTTAACCGGAAATGAGCAGATTTACGGTGACAACTATAATTACGAAACAAATTGGCTGGATAAAAGCGTCGCGATCGCCGATTGGATTTTCGGTGATCGAACCGAGCGGTATGAATCGCCTTATTATTACGATAATTATCCCGAAGAATATGAAACTTACAATGTCGTCGAAACGCCGGTTTACCGGACGAGAATGACGGAATATTACTCAGACCCCGTTTTTATTCAAACGTTTGAGCCGACGGTTAGAGATGTCAAAATAAGATCATCTTATAAGAACAAATCCTTTAAAAATATCTACGCGGGATTAGCCAAGCCGTCGCAGGAGCAGATCGAATTTATCAGAAACAATCCGCGCCGACGGGAAATTATTCAAAATAATCGGGAACAAATCATTAGCGAGAGAAAGGATTTAAGGAAAAACGAAAAAAGAATAGAGAAAAACGAAAAAAGAATAGAGAAGGACGAAAGAAAAGAAAGAAAAGAAAGACGAAAGGAAAATCGAAAAGATTCCGACAAATCCGGCAGAGATAATAATGAAAGATATGAATCGAGAAATCTGCCGAACAGAGGGCAAATTATCGATTATGAAAAATCGTCGAAACAAAATAAAGACGAAAAGCGCGGCGGCAATAAAGGAAACGGAAAAAAGCGTGGCGGCGGCGATGACGATGAGAATGGTAAAGGAAAAGGCAAAAGACCTTAAAGCATTTTGCAATATTTAATTTTGCACTCGATTGTCCTATTATTGGGCAATCGATTTTTTTTAAAGATGAACAATAAACAAAAAAAGTGGTATGCAATCGCCGTCGAAGCGCAAACGGAAGCGGAAGAAGCAGTCGAATTTGCGCTTAACGAACTCGATTCGTTGGGAAATGAAATTAGCGATTTCGGCAAACCGCAAACCGAAGCTACAACGGTTATCGGTTATTTTAACGAAAAGATTGACGAACGCGTTTTACGGAAAAAATTAGATGAATGTTTGAAAATCTACGATTTTTCAATTGATGCGGTAAAAAGTTTGAAATGGAGCGAGATTGAAAATCAGGATTGGATCGCCGAGTGGAAAAAACACTGGAAATCAACGGAAACCGAAAAATTCATCATCGCGCCGCCGTGGGAGAAGATTGAAAACGCGGAAAAAATAGTTATACGCATCGAACCGCAGATGGCTTTCGGCACCGGAACGCACGAAACGACGCGCCTCTGCCTGCGGGCGATCGAAGAAAATTATTCACCGGAAATGAGCTTTTTCGATCTCGGCACGGGAACGGGAATTCTAGCCGTCGGCGCGGCTAAAATTCAAGGCAAAAGTAAAAAGGCAAAAGGTAAAATTGCCGGCTGTGATACGGATGACGATGCTGTAAAAATCGCCCGCGAAAACGCGCATTTAAATGGTGAAAACGATATTGATTTTTTTGTCGGTTCGATTTCCGCTGAAACCCCGAACTTCGATTTTGTCTGCGCTAATGTAACGGCTGACGTGATCGTTCCGCTGTTGCCGCTCCTGATTGACAAAACACGGCAAATCTTAGTTTTATCGGGAATTTTAGTCGAACAGGAAAATCTGGTGACGGAAAAATTAAAGGAAAACAACATCGAAAATTTCACCGTAAAAATTGACGGCGAATGGATCGGAATTACCGTAAAAATCTCAAATCTCAAATCTCAAATTTCATATCAATAATCCGGCGATATGTTTGTAAAAATCAATAAATTAATCAAAACCCTTCGATTTTCTGCATTTTCTCTTTCGGCAAGAATATTCTAAAATTAGAAGTAAAGAAAAAATCTGAAATCTGAAATCTATTCTTATGCACATCACGAAAATCGAACTCGAAGACATTAAATCTCACGCGCATTTTTTCCACGAATTTCAGCGCGGAACCATTGCCATTACGGGCGAAAACGGTGCGGGAAAAACGACTCTGATCGAAGCCGTCGCGTGGACTCTGTTTGATCTTCTCGATTACAAAAAAGACGATTTCGTCCGGCGCGGCGCGAAAAAAGGCGTGGTGCGCGTAACCTTTGAAAGCGGTCTGGACGAGCGCGAATATCTCGTTTATCGCGATTCGGGAACGGGTTATTATGTTTATGATCCGCAGCTGAAAACACGCATTGCCGATAAAAAAGAAGAAGTTACGCGCTTTTTGTGGCAGCATCTCGGAGTCGAAGCCGGAACGGATTTGGAGACGCTTTTCCGCCGTGCGATCGGCGTTCCGCAAGGCACTTTTACGGCGATCTTCTTAGAAACTCCGGCTGAACGAAAAAAAGCTTTCGACAAGCTTCTTAAGGTCGAAGAATACCGGCAAAGTGCGGATAAACTGCTCGAAACGGCGCGTTTTATCGATACGAAAATTACGATTGTCAGGGAAAATATCGCCCGCGCCGAAGGCGAACTGGCGCAAATCGAAAGGTTGGAAATAGAAAATAAAAGTTTTAACGAACAAGTGAAAAATTTATCTGAATCGCTTGAAAAATTAAATACGGAAATAGAAACAAAAAGCGAGATCGTTAAAACATTCGACGAAAAAGAAAGTAAATTTAACGAAATAAAAATCGCGCTCGATAAATCGAAAACGGAATTTACCCGAGCCGAATTTGCTCAAAAACAAAAGGAAAGCGAACGAAATCAAGCATTTGAAGCACAGGAAAAAATAAAGGCGGTCGAAGCCGATTATAAAATTCACATTGAAGCGCTTGGGAAATTAAAGGAATTAGACCGCGAGCGAACCGAACGCGACAAGATAAATTCGGAATTAAAACGGGTGGAAACCGCGCAGGTCAATGTCACAGCCGAGCAAAAATCAAACGCGGAAAAACTCGATTCCGCCCTCAAAGCGCATAAGGAAATGGCAGAACTCGCGCCGAAGATCATCGAACAGGAACAATTTGAAAAAGAGCGCGAATCTCTCCGAAACAAGATCGCCGATGCCAGAGCCGCCGAAAATCAGATCAAATCCCTCGATGCAAAGCTCGCCGATTTACGAGAAAAATATGCGAAAAATCAGGCGCAAATCAAGGAAGCGAATTCAAACGGCGCGGAAGCGAATTTTTTGGACGAAAGACAAAAACGCGAACAAGAATTAACCAACGATCTGGCAAATTTTCGGGCAAAACTCGACAGCGACCGCAAATTTCAGGAAGAAATAAAAAACGGACTCTGCCCGATCTTGTCGGAAAAATGTTTGAATCTGAAACCCGGACAAACTCTGGAAAGTTTTGTTTCGACGCAGTTTACGGAAATTTCCGCGCAGATTTCCGCGCTTGAAACCGAGCAGAAAACTTTGTCGGTCGCGCTAAGTGTTTCCCGCAAAGCGGAGAAACACTTAGCGCAGCTCGATACGCTGCGAAACCGCGAAAAGGAAATCGGCGACGAGGGCAAACAATTAAAAACCGAAAAAGAAGCTCTGGAAAAAAATCAAACCGATCTGCCGAAATTGACTGAAGATTTGAATAAGATCGAAAAGGATTTGAAAAATTTAGACAATCCGAAAGCGCGTTTAAAAATGCTCGAAAAGGAAGCAGGAAACGAGATCGTCCTGCGCGAAAAGCGTACGGAAATCGAGAAAAATCTTGAACGCCTTGATAATGATCGCGGAATTTTGCTCGAGCAACTCGAAAGTTATCGTTTTTTAGACGAGCAATGGAAGGAATTTTCGGATAAACGCGATCAGACAATCCAGGCGCACCGGCAATTCGTAGCAAATGAAGATTCGGCGAAACTTCTTCCCGAACGCGAAAAGGAACTCGCAGCAGCAAATGCGGAAGTAGAAAGATTCAGGAAAAATTTAGAAAAAGTTCAGAGCGAACTCGAAACAGCAAGCAAAGATTACGACCGCGAGCGGCATCAGAGCGAGAGAAGTTTTTTGCTCGAATTTGAAAGAAAAGCGGCGGAAACGAAAGCGAATCTGGAAAATGCCCAAAAACGCGCCGATGAAACCGCCGCGGAATTAGAGCGTCTGGCGGAAGTTCGACGCGCGATGCAAGCCGAATTTCAGGAAAAAGACCGTCTGGAAAAAATCGGCGAAGCGACGAAATTTATCCGCGACACGCTCAAAGAAGCCGCGCCGCTCGTTGCCCGAAATTATGTTCATCACGTGTCTTTAGAAGCAAATCAGATGTTTCGCGAAATTTCGGGAAATGCCGAACGCACGCTGAAATGGACGGAAGATTACGGAATTCTGCTGGAAGAAAACGGACACGACCGCCCGTTCGTCAATCTCTCCGGCGGCGAACAGATGGCGGCGGCACTTTCGGTCAGACTCGCGCTTTTGAAACAATTATCCGATGTAAGATTAGCGTTCTTTGATGAACCGACAACGAATATGGACGCGGCGCGGCGCGAACGCCTTGCCGAGCAGATTAGCCACATCACGGAAAAACAAACCTTCGACCAGCTTTTCGTGATTTCGCATGATGATACTTTTGAAGGTTATGTTGATAATGTGGTTTCGGTGAATGCGAATGAGAATGCCGAAATATAACTATGACTCAGAAAAATTATAAAGGTCGTGAAATTGATTTAGGCGATTTAATTATCAATATTTGTAAAAGACCTGCGATGTATTGCGGTTATTCAAATTTTGGTAAAGCGGCGGCATTTATTGAAGGATTTGCGTATGCAAATGACGAATCAGACGAATTAAAGGAATTCTCTTTCTGGATTGGAACAAAATTTGGTTTACCGCGAAATGTAGCTTGGTTTTCCAATTTAGAAGAAAAACATCTAAATGAGGAAGATGCTTTAGCACAACTGCCTGTATTATTTGCAGAGTTTAGGAACAGTAAAAATGAGTAAATTATTTAAAAATAAAGCATTTTTATTTGGATTCTTCATTGGCATTTTTTTATTTGTCGGCGGAAATCTTTATTCGGTTTGGCGTAACGGATTCTGTCCTGAATTTTCAACGTTTATAGGTTTTCCTTTAACGTTTGTTATACCGGAATGCGGATTTAATTTTAGGATCATTTGGCATTTTTTATTAGTTAATATTTTGTTTGCTTTAGTTTGTAGTTTTATTAACGGATTAATTTTCAAATTCGTTTGGTCGAAAATTTCAGCGCGAAAATTGAAGTGAAAGTCAGAACAGTCTGCTGCAAGCGGGCGGTTTAAGATTATACTCTCGGGAATTGGTAAATTACGTTAAACCATCCGCTAACGCAGACGGTTCTGACCTTATAAAGTATGAAAGAAGTTACAATCGTCTGCGACGGTTCATCGCTAGGCAACGGGAAAGGAAATCCGCGCGCGGCGGCGTGTGCTGTTTTGGGTTATAAAGGGTTTTGGCGCGGGTTTTGTGAATATTTGGGAAACGCGACGAATCAGCAGGCGGAAATCGCGGCTGCCGAAATCGGTCTGCGGACTTTGACCGAGCCTTGCAAAGTGCGGCTTTTGAGCGATTCCAATTATGTCGTGCAGACGATGCTCGGAAAATTTCGCAAAAAAACCAATCACGAATGGTGGGCGCGGCTCGACAAAGCTGCTGAAAAACACGATATTACTTGGGAATGGGTCAAAGGTCACTCAGGACATATCGTGCAGGAAGTCGCCGACACGATGGCGCGAACGACAGCGGAGATGGGCAGAGTTGACCAAGTGATTTTAGAAGAAACGGTGGCAGAAATCGGAGTTGTTGAGATTTAAGAATGAGAGAAAGAAAGCGAGAAAGGGAGAAAAGAAGAAAGGGTAAAACGGAGAATTTATTCTCGCGCATCTCTCTGCTTATTTTGTTTTTTATTTTACCTTTTACAGCTTTTGCCCAAAAAGCCGATTCGCTCGGCTGGTATTGGCAAAATCCGTTGCCGCAGGGAAACGAACTTTTTTCGATTCATTTTGCGAAAAACAAGGAAATCGGCTATACGGTCGGCGCGGATAATACGATTTTGCGAACTGAAGATGGCGGGTTTAATTGGGAATGGCAAAAAGCTCCGACGGTTACAAATCTTTCCGGCGTTTTTGTTAAAGATGAGAGGAACGCTGTCATCGTCGGCGCACGCGGTTCGATCTTTTCGACTTCAAATCGCGGTAAAAATTGGAAACAGATTCCCATAGAAATCCGGGAACATTTTTACAGCGTTTCGTTTGCCGGAGAAAATCTAAACACCGGCTGGACGGTCGGCAGTCACGGAAGTATTCTGAAAACGACCGACGGCGGCGGAAAATGGACTCCGCAGCCAAGCGCGACGGAAAATCATCTACTCAAAATCTCGGCTTTTGATGAGGAAAAAGCAGTTATTGTCGGAACAGACGGTTTGATTCTTGCAACTCGAAACGGCGGCGATTTGTGGAAGTCGAATAAACCTTGCGAAAGTTTTCAGATGACAAGCACGGCGTATCTTTCAAGCGAAAAGATACTGGCGGTCGGCTACGGCGGTTGCCTTGTTAAAAGCGAAGACGGCGGCGAAACGTGGAGAAAAATCAATATCTTCAGCCGTGCCGATTTTTTATCGGTTTCATTTTCAGACGAAAAAAACGGTTCGATGACCGATTCAAACGGAATGGTTTGGCTCACAGGCGATGGCGGAAATATGTGGCTGCCGTTTAATGTGCGCACAAATCCGAAACTCGTTTCGATGTATTTTGCCGATCAATATACGGGTTGGGCGGTTGGCACACAGGGTTTAATTATTCGCTCGGACGACGGCGGTTACAGTTGGCAGCGTTTGAGCGAAGGCGGGCGCGACGACATCAACGATTTATTGTTTTTTGATAATGATTTGGGCATTGCCGTCGGTTCACGCGGCAAAATCTGGATTACAAATGACAGCGGTATAAATTGGCTTCCGGTTTATACCGCTGTTTCGGAAATGCTCAATGCAGTAACTTTTATTGATTCCGATTGGGGTTGGACGGTCGGAAATAAAGGCACAATTCTGCGTACGCTGAACAGCGGCGCGAGTTGGAGCAAAATCCAAAATGTGAACTTCACAGAAGACCTTTTGGGCGTTGCTTTTATCACTAGAAAAAAAGGCTACGCCGTCGGTGCAAACGGTTTGATTCTGCGAACAGAAAACGGCGGTTTCAGTTGGGAACTGGTCGAATCGGGAACGCGGTTTTGGCTCGAAGATATAAAATTTATAGATGAAAACCACGGTGTCATCGTCGGCGATAAAGGCACGATTTTAGTTACGAATGACGGCGGATTTTCGTGGAATGCCGTAACGTCGGGTTTTAAGGAGAATCTTTACGCGCTGAGTTTTTATAATGAAAAGACCGGTTATGCGGTCGGCGCAAGCGGCACGATTTTGCGAACGGATGACGGCGGCAACTCCTGGCGCGATCAGGAATCAAGTTTTGCCATAAATCTTTATGCCGTAGTAGCTTACAGAGAAAATGAAGCAATTGCGGTCGGCGAACGCGGCGGAGTTTTGCGGACAAATAACGGCAAAGACTGGGAAATTCAACCGAATATTACGGGAAATTCTCTGCAAACTCTGGCATATCGCGGCGGTGCAAATTTATGGGTTGCCGGAAACGGCGGTTCGATTCTGAAACGCTCGCAATCTTTTGCGACTGTCAAATTAGCAAAGCCAAGCGGTCCGCCGATTCTGCGAAACTATTCGAGAACAAGCCCGAAAGCGCGTCAGCCCGTTGTTCCGATCACCGACGACGGCGATATTCCGCTGGCTTCGCCGCCGCAAAAAGACCAAAGGTAAAAAGGTAAAGGGTAAAGCTTTTGTTTTTTCCAGCTTTTACTTAATTGGTTAAAAGCTTTTACTTTTTCACTTTTAAACTTTTTCTACTTTTAAACTTTAAAACTTATGAAAATCGAATCGGGTGAAATCGTTATTGTTATTATGCAGAATCCGCGCGAAAAGGTTTTAGGCGTTCTGCACGAGATAAATGCGTCGGGCGCGTTTGTGCGCGGCATTGACCTGAATTATTTCGACGAATGGAGCAAAGCGATAAAATCGGGCGAACCGGTTTTGCCGATGCACGATTCCTTTTATCCGATGTGGCGCATCGAACGAATTTCGCGCGATGAAGATGCGGTCGGTTTGCCTTCGATGGCGGAGCAATTTATTCAGAAAACGGGTTTGCAGATCACAGATTTCTAATAAAACCAAAGAATTAACCACGAAATCATACGAATAAACACTAAAATTAAGAAGAAAGTCTTAAATAAGGGAATTGGTTATGTTTATAGATTTTTTTGACTTAAGACTTAAGACTCATTACTTATGTCTACCTGCTTAATTGATTGATGTCCTTCGTGAAAATTTTGTGTTTATTCGTGGTTAATTTTTTTTTCAATCAAACTTTCAAATTCGCTGCTCTGTCCAATGCGTTTTTTATCAAATCCAATTTAAATTGATCGTTTTTGCCGAGTTCGTTTTTCGACTGCAATTCGAGCAGATCGGTCTGCGCTTTGGTTAAATATTCCCGCGCCGATCTTGCCGCATCGGAAGTTTTGTTTTTCTCGGCGATTGCCAGAAAAGCTTCGCCGATCTTGCGGTTTGAATCGCTTCTGAGGAGTTTGATCTGTGCGCTTTCGTTGAGTTTCGACATTTTTTCCACATAATCAATGCCGCGCCTATAAAAATCGAGAGCTTCATCCGATTTGCCTTCACGAAAGAAAATATCGCCCGTATTGTTAAAAGTCAGATGCGTCTGGCTCAAAAATTCAAAATTCGTCGGGTCTTGAATGGTGATTTCTTCCAGGATTTTGATTGATTCGCGGTTTGCTTCAATCGCTTTTGCCGATTCGTTCATCGCGTCAAAGGCAAATGCCAGATATTGCAAACATTCGGAAATATCGCGTTTTGCTTCGTAATTTTTCGGATCATTAGCGGCTTGACGGCGAAAACCTTCGCATGAGCGCGTGATCAGAGGAATTCCCTCTACGCCCTTGCCGACGCGAGCGAGAGCCGTTCCGTGATTGATGAAAACCGCGCCGACATAACGATTATAAATGTCCTTTTCGGGAAATTCCTTTTGCAGAGCTTCCGCCATCTCGACCGAACGGCGGTGCATTTGTTCGGCTTCCGTGTAAATTTTTTCGATTTCCCCTAATGGTGCGCCCGTTTCCTTTAGAATCTCGGCGTAATATTCGCTTTTCGTGCCGATTCTCTGCAAAGGGACGATCACATTGCGGCGAACAATTTCGTCATTCGGATTGGCGGCAAGAAGTTTTTCCGCCGCTTCGAGCGAACGCTTTGACCATTCGACCGAAGCCAGATGACCGCCAGAAAAATTAACGGCATCGCCCATCGTTTGAAAGCTTCTGACAAGTTTGATTTGAAAATCCAAATTTTGTGGTTCGAGTTCGGTTAATTTCCGTGCGCCTTCCAGAAGTTTTTCGCCCGTCTGTTCGGCTTCCTGCGAACGATATAATCTGATTAAAAGTAAGGTTTTTTGATCGAGAACTTCAAGCCGATTTTTTTGATATTCGATGCTGTTCGGATTTTTTTCGAGTAAATTTTCAAAAATGGCGAGGCTTTTTTCATAACTTTGAAGTGCGCCGTCCGAATCGCCTAAATTCGCCGTATAAACCGAACCCTGCACATTTCCGATTTTCAAATACGCCTGCGCCAGTTCATTTTGCAATCCGGGATTATCGCCCGCGTCCTGTGCAAGATTATCGAGATATTCGGTCGCGTCTTTAACAAGCATTTCACGCGCGGCGGTCGAACCCGGCAGAGTGGCAATCGCGTCGTGATATTTGAAAACGACATTGCTCGCCAATTTTCTGACCTGCTCGAAACGCTTTTCGGCGCGTGCTCGCTCGGCTTGCGCGATTTGAGCCTGATAGAGCGTGGCGAAAAGTCCCGTAACGAGTGCGGCAAAAATCAGCGAAGCGGCGACGACTCCGGCTTTGTTGCGTTTGATAAACTTCGAAGCGCGATAGGCAAAGGTATCGGGACGCGCCGAGATCGGCAGACCGACCAGATAGCGCCGGATGTCTTCGGAAAATTCCTGCACCGAAGCATAACGCCGTTCAGGCGATTTTTTCAAAGCTTTGAGAATGATATTGTCCAGATCGCCGGCAAGCGATTTGCGATTTACTATGTTTGATCTTTGATTTGTCCTTTGTCCTTTGTCTTTTGTCCTTTGTCCTTCGTTTTGAGATGTCAGATTTTTATCAACCGGCAAAGGACGAATGACAAAGGACGAAGGACGAACAGGCTCGGCTTCGCAGATTATTTTTGCCGCTTCATCGGGGCGCAAGCCTTTGAAATTAAAAGGGTTTTGCCCCGCCAGAAGTTCGTAGAGAATAATTCCCAGACTGTAAATATCGCTCTGCACGCCGACTTTTTCGCCTTTGATTTGTTCGGGCGAAGCATACGCCGGAGTCATCATCCGAAATTCCGTCACCGTGCCGGTTTTATCAATTCCGTCCGCCGACAGAACTTTGGCGATGCCGAAATCGAGGAGTTTTACGGTTTTGTCTTCGGTGATCAAGATATTATTCGGCTTTAAATCCCGATGCGCGACAAAATTTTGATGTGCATGCTGAACCGCCGCGCAGACCGAGCGGAAAAGTTTGAGAATTTCTTCGATGTCCGGATCATTCTTAAAGCAGTATTCATCAATTTCAACGCCTTCGACATATTCCATCGCGTAAAACGGCAAACCGTCTTCGGTCATTCCGCCGTCAATAAAACCCGCGATATTCGGATGCTGGAGCGACGCTAAAATTTGTCGTTCGTGATGAAAACGCGACAAGATCACGTCCGTATCCATTCCGCGTTTGATGATTTTCAGCGCGACCTTTTGCTTAAAATCCTTCGTATCGCGCAACGCTTCATAAACCGCGCCCATTCCGCCGCGCCCGATTTCTCTGATGATTCTGTAATCGCCGATCTGCTCAGGAATGCTTTGATTATTTTCACCGTTAGTAAAAAGCTGAAAAGCGTTTTTTTCGAGCGTATCGGTTTCTTCGGCGGCAAAGAGCAGCATTTTTTCGATTTCGCGGCGCATTTCCGCATCATCGCCGCATTTTTCGGCGACAAAATTCTGCTGTTCGATCGTGCTCAATTCGACCGCTTGATTGAAAATTTCCTTTATTTTATTCCATTTAGTTTTATCCATTAGAAAAAGTTAAGCGAGCGGTCTTTAGAGCCGCGGTTAGAATAAAATTCGTCGGTAGCAGCGGGCAAAGACCGCCCGGCTAAACTGTTAATATTATTTTTACAACTGCGATTTCAGCCACGCTTTTGCCATTCGCCATTCGCGTTTGACGGTCGAATCGGAAATTTCCAGAACTTCCGCCGTTTCTTCGATCGTCAAACCGCCGAAAAACCTGAGTTCAACAATTTTCGCCTGTTTTTCATCGAATTTCGCCAGATTTTTCAGCGCGTCGTCTAATGAAACCAGATCGAAATCGCGCTGGTTGGCAAAGCTGACCGCTTCATCCAGAGCGATTTTCGTCGCGCCGTCGCCGCGTTTTTTGGCGTTTCGCTGAATCGCGTAATTGACCAGAATGCGCCGCATCATTTCCGAAGCAATCGAGAAAAAATGAGCGCGGTTGCGCCAATCAACTTCTTTTTGCTCCAGTAATCTTAAATACGCTTCGTGAACGAGCGCGGTCGCTTGCAGCGTATGATCGCCGCGTTCGCTTTTTAATTGGTTCGCTGCAACGCGCCGCAGTTCGTTATAGACGAGCGGAAGGAGTTCGTTAAGCGCGTTTTCGTCGCCCCTTTGAGCTTTACTTAAAAGTTGGGTTACGTCCGTTTTTTCAGTCATTTAAAAATTATTTCGTTAATAATTTACGTCAAAAACTTTTTTCAGATGTCTTTTATAAATAGTTAAAATGCCGTCAGTTTGCAAAATTTGTGAGCTTGCCGGTAATTTTTTATTCATTCTACATAAGAAACTGATAAAAAACCATTTATTCTAAAAAAATTTATTTTTCTGACCTGCTTTGCCGAAAACTTCTGCGATTAAGTTTAGAGTACAAAAACTTTTTCAAAAACGAGGAGATTTTATGAAATACAGAGTTAGATTTATCTTTTTTATCTTTATTTTCCTAACCTTAATTGGCTTTTTATCTGAAACGAGTCTTTTTATTTCGGCAAACTCGGATGCAGAAGCAAAAACCGGACTTCTTCAAGAAAACAAAACCGTTGATTTTCAAAAGCAAAATAATGAATCTGATCTACTTGCTTCCAGTATGGCATTCGAACAGGAAGCAAAACTTCTGGGATCAGGCGGCGCGGCGCAGGATAGTTTCAGTTTTTCGGTTGCTATTTCAGGCGATACGGCGGTTGTCGGCGCACCGCGCAACAGCGGCGGCACGGGTCTGCAGAATCGCGGCTCGGCGTATGTATATGTGCGTTCAGGGAATCAATGGATCGAGCAGCAGAAATTAACGCCTTCGGACGGCGCTGCGACTGATCAATTCGGCAACGCGGTGGCAATTAGCGGAAATACGATTGCGGTCGGCAGATACAACACGACGACCGGACAAAACCGTGCGGACGGAAAAGTTTATATTTTCACGCGCTCGGGTTCGCTCTGGACGGAAACGCAGACTTTGGTTTCAGACGACATCTTACAGGGCGATTCGTTTGGATATTCGCTCGCTTTTGAAGGCGACACGCTCGCCGTCGGCGCACGAAACAAACAAATCGGCACAAATTTCTTTCAAGGCGCGGCTTATATTTTTACGCGTCCTTCAGGCAGCGGAAGTTTTACGCAGCAGGCAAAACTGACCGCATCCGACGGCGGTTTTTCGGACTTTTTCGGCGAATCGGTCGCGCTTTCCGGCGACACGGCGATCATCGGTTCCGTCAACGATTTCGGCACACCGAATGCTCTCGGCAAAGCCTACGTTTTCGTGCGAAACGGCTCGGCTTGGTCGGAGCAACAGATTTTGCAGGCAACGGGTGGTTCGCCGAATGACGCGTTCGGCGTGTCGGTTTCGGTTTCGGGCGATTACGCTTTGATCGGGGCAAATACCGAACCGATCGGCTCGAGCGGCGAACTCGGCGCGGCTTATGTTTTCGTGCGAAACGGAACTGTCTGGACTCAGCAGCAGAGATTTACCGCGCAGGAATTAACGCCGCGCAACGACCGTTTCGGCTATGCCGTCACGATCAAAGGCGACACGCTCGCCATCGGTTCGCCCGCGCACGAGATCGTTCCGAACATCACCAATCACGGCGCGGTTTACGTTTATCAAAGAAGCGGCGAAGTTTGGTCGCGAACACAGAAACTAAGCAGTGAAGCAGAAATATTGTAATATAATAACAATATGAATGTGCCAAATAAATTTGTCAAAATATTGTCTGAAGAAGATTATACCAAACTGGTTGAAAATCATCAGAAAAGCGAGAATTATCGAGTCCGAAATCG
>JBGTIH010000087.1:0-12222 GCA_041745765.1 Pyrinomonadaceae bacterium
CAATACCTTCGCCAAAGAAGATGATCTAAAAAAACAAAAGAAACGAGATTTTAGTAGAATAAAATTTACAACAATTTTTAACTAAAAGGGAATCTCGTTTCTATGGATATAATATCATTACTTGCTTGTTTTCGACCACTCGTGTCAGCGGTTACGTTACGTCATTTTTCGTTGATTATTCCGGCGGTTTTGACGATGACCGGGAGAATTACAATGTTGGGAATTTCACGTTGGACGGAAAAAGGCGGGAGTTATCGAACCGTCCAACGATTTTTCGGGACAGTTTTGCCGTGGGACGAATTATTTGCCAAGTTCTTTGAAACTCAGTTATTCAACCCGCTGAGTGAATATATTTTAGCCGGAGATGCTTCGACAATTCTCAAAGCCGGTCGCCAAACTTACGGAATCGGGCGTTTTTTTCTGGAATTCAGAGTCAGGTGGTCAGCGGATTGGAGTTTTTTGTCTTTTCGTTGGTTGATGTGAACGAACGTCGGGCATATCCGGTGGCAAGCCGCCAAACGGTGCGGAGCAAGGCGGAAAAAGAGGCGCTAAAAACGAGAAAAAAGAAGCGCGGCAAAAAGCCGAAAACGGGACAAGGAAAGCCGAGAGGAAGGAAAAAAGGAAGTCTGAATAAAGACAAGAATCAGTTGGAGTTATCGCCGGAATTGTTGAGAATCAATGAGTTACTCATTAGAACATTAAAATTATTGGGACAATTCGTGAAGATAAAATATCTGGCTTTGGACGGGCATTTCGGGCATAATCAAGCCGTTTTGATGGCAATTACGAACGGATTATATTTGATTTCAAAACTGAGAAAAGACTCGGCATTATGCGAAGTTTACGAAGGAGAATACAGCGGGAAAGGACGAAAAAAGAAATATGGAAAGCGGTTAGATTATGAAAATCTGCCGCAAAAGTATTGGAAAAAGAGCAAAAGAGCGGGCGAAATAATCACCAATTATTATCAAGGGATATTTCTGCACAGCGGCTTTGGAGATAAGTTAAATGTCGTCATAATTGAAAGAATCGACTTAAAAACAAAAAAAATCGGGAATGCCATATTGTTTAGCAATGATTTGGAATTGGGATGGGAAAAGTTGTTGGACTATTATAGTCTGCGGTTTCAGATCGAATTTAACTTTCGAGATGCCAAGCAGCATTTCGGGTTGGAAGATTTTATGACGACGACCAAAACGGGAGTGGAAAATGCGGCAAATCTGGCGTTTATGATGGTCAACGTGAGTGCCGAATTGTTAAAAACCGGCGAAGAAAACCGTGTTGGAATCGAAGACCTGAAAACGCATTTTCGAGGAGTAAAATACGCCGTCGAAGCAATAAAAATACTTCAAGAAAAAGCGGAAACAATTTTAATGAAAGAGACAATTGAGGAAGTAAAACAAAGAATGAGCAAATTCGGGTGTATCCATAAACCCAAAATTGCTCATTTTACCCCTTAATTGGCGAAGGTATTGGAAAGAGTCGAGAAAGAAAAATTCAATGAAATAGCGGAAGACCTTTCTAAAGGCAGACAAAACACTTATTGGGAAAACATAATTTTAAGAGATATTCAGAATAATCACGCTGAATATGGCAAACCGCTTTCTTGGGAAATCTTCCGGGTTGCCCAACCGCAAATAGATAAGGTCAAAGGGGAAATGGTTTATCATATTGATTGTTTAACGAAATTTGAGAAAGGGGAAATATATGAAAGTTTTGTTTGGTTAGTAAAAGATAATAACGAAATCAATTTAATTGCTAATGACTTGAAGCTTCATGGAGGTACGCAATGGCGGATTGAAGAACGAGACAAGCAAAAAGTAATAATCGAAAACTATCCAAACGAAATAATAATTCCATACACTGACAGATATATCGAGTTCAGATACTAAAATAATTTATGGCATTGCAATTACGCAGAAAAACACACGAATCAATTATTTATATTGACAAAGACAGCGCGCCGCGGATTATGCCGCACGGCGAGGATTTTATTCTTGAAGATTTGCCGGTCGGGACGCGCGTGATTTATCCGAATCCGCCGATCAAGGGCTTGCCGAACCGCGAGGCGGCGATTCGTTATGCAGTCAATCATCCGATCGAGATGGAGCCGCTTTATGCTCTGCTCGAACCCGGCATGAGAGTTACGATTGCGATGGACGATATTTCGCTGCCGCTGCCGCCGATGGCAACTCCCGATTTGCGCCAGACGATGCTCGAAGTCGTACTCGATATGTGCGCGGCAAACGGCGTGGACGATGTTCATCTGATTATCGCCAATTCTCTGCACCGCAAGATGACCGAATGGGAAATGCGCCGAATGGTCGGCGATACGATTCATAACGAATTTTATCCTGACCGCTATTACAATCACGACGCGGAAGACGACGAAGGTTTAATCACGCTCGGACATACGCGGCACAACGAGCCTCTGCGGATAAACCGCCGCTGCGCCGAAAGCGATCTTTTGATTTATTTAAATATCAATTTAGTGCCGATGGACGGCGGACATAAATCGGTCGCCGTCGGGCTGTGCGATTACGAGAGTTTAAGGGCGCATCACGAACCGCAGACGATTCTCGATTCGCATTCGTATATGGATCCGCCCGCGTCGGAACTTAATCACAAAGTCATCCGGCTCGGCAAACTCGTTGACGAGCATTGCAAGGTTTTTCATATCGAAACGGCGATCAATAATAAAATGTTTCCCGAAGGCTACGACATTTTAACGCGCAACGAAGACGAATTTACGTTTATGGACCGGATGAAATGGGAAGCGATGAAGCGCACCTTTTCAAAAATGCCTCGCGGCGCAAGAAGAAAAATGCTCCACGCGATTCCGGCGCAGTATGAATTGATCGCCTGTCATGCCGGACGAACCGAACCCGTTCATGAAAAAATTCTGGAGAAAAATTACCAGCAATACGAAATTCCTGTTAAAGGTCAATGCGACATAATGATTACGGGCATTCCCGACATTTCGCCGTATAACGTCTATTCCGTGCTGAATCCGCTGCTCGTGCAGGTGATGGCGCTCGGTTATCACTTTAATATGTATCGCAACAAGCCGCTACTCAGAAAAGGCGGCGTGATGATTATTACGCATCCGTGTTTTGACGAATTCGATCATAATTTTCACCCTTCGTATATCGAATTTTTCCATCGCCTTTTGCCCGAATCGCGCGACGCTTTTTACCTGCGTGAAAAATACGAACGCGAATTTGCCGAAAACCCGGCATATATCGAAATGTACCGGCGCGGCAACGCCTATCACGGCGCGCACCCGTTTTTTATGTGGTACTGGGGCGAAAACGGTCGGGCGCACGTCGGCAAAGTCATCGTCGCCGGCGCGGAAAACGCCCACGTCCCCGAAATGCTCGGCTGGGAACGCGCCGATAATTTAACCGAAGCCATCGCGCAGGCTCGAACCTATATGGGCAGAAACGCCGAAATCACGATGCTTCATCAACCGGTCATCGGGCTTTGTAATGTATCGGATTAAATTTGAGGTCGCAAATTGCGACAACAAAAATTATGGCAAGTAAAAAAGATCAAGAACAAAGTTTAGCTATAATTGAAGGAATCGGAGAAAAGATTCATTTGATTCGCGGTCAAAAAGTAATGCTTGATAACGATTTGGCGGAAGTTTATCAAGTTGAAACGCGAGTTCTGAAACAAGCCGTTAGACGTAATTTACATCGCTTTCCAGAGGATTTTATGTTTGAGTTGTCGCTTGAAGAAACGCGCCGCGTTGAATCTCTAAGATCACAAACTGTGACCTTAGAGGACGAAAAATCTAAACGCGGCAAATACAGTAAATATACTTCATTTGCTTTTACCGAACACGGCGCGGTGATGTTGGCAAGCGTTTTGAAAAGTCAGACGGCAATTGAGGCGAGTATCGAAGTTGTCAGAGCATTCGTCAAAATGCGTTCGATTCTGGCGTTGCATCAGGATTTAGCCGAACGGCTTGAAAAATTAGAAAAAACTACCGATAAACACGACCAAAATTTTGCGGTGGTTTCTCAATTGTTAAGCGAAATTTTCAACGATCCGAAATATCTGAAAAGCAAAATTGGGTTTATCGAAGAAAAGAAAGGGAAAATTAAATAAAGTAATGGGAATAGGAAGCACACATCGGAAAAGAATTACAACTATGTTGAAACATATGGGCAAAACAATCATTGTCCATAAAGATTTTAATTCAGAAGAAGCGACCTCTTTTGAAGCTAGAGGAATGAATGAAAAAGATGAGCAGAGTTCAAACCAAGTAATATTTCAATTTTCTGAACAACTTGATATTTCTGTGGATTCTGTATTGCAAGTCAAAGGAAGTAGAGACTATTGGAGAGTTACTGATACTGAAGACATATTTATAGACAATATTTTTATTAGTTTCGATGTTCGAGTAGAAAAAATTAATAGTGTTGGGAAACAAACGCGACCTACAAAGAGTTTAGGAACAATCTTTAATCTTCAAGGAACACACGCAAGAGTTAACTTTAATTCAAATGACAATTCAGTAAATATATCACATCAAAATACAGAAAATGTTTTTGCGGATATGCGTCAAGTTATTCAGAATCAGATTCAAAACGAAAGTGATAAAGCACAAATTTTGAGTAAAATAGATGAATTAGAGAAATCTGTTGGTACCAAAGAGTTTCTAACAAAATATCAAGAATTTATTGGCACAACTGCTGACCATATTAGTTTAATTGCAATGTTCATCCCATATTTAACTAAATTATTGGATTCATAAAAAGACTTAGTTAATTTATTACTAACAGAAGTTTTTAAGGATAAAAAGATTTTCCATTTGGTAGCACGAATTTTGTGATGTGATGTCTTGCTAGTGAATTGTAATATAGGAAATGTGAATTTTCTCAAATAAATAGAATAATAAAATAACAATAAATGTATAGACCAAATAAGAAAAATATAATTCTCTTAGAGTCTCTCCGAGAAAATATGCAGGAATTACTAGAGCCATTAGAGTTTGCGGTTTGGGAGATGAAGGTACACCCTTTTCCAGAGGCACCTAGCGGATTATGGTTAATTTCGTACGAACTTCAAATGGTTATTGGCGGTTTACTTTTATCAACTCATAAAATATCAAATGAAGAATTTGAACTTTATAGTGATTACTGCTGGTTTTTTAACATTCAATCAGGTGAACTTTTCAATCAGACATATTCTCTTGATGTTAGACGAAATGCTTTACAAGAAGCACTTAGAAAAAATCAGGAAAGTATTATTGAAAATAAAGATTCACTTTCACCTAGTATTAAAGCATTAGAAACGTACGATATTCAACACGGAACTAATTACGCTGAAATTGCAAGGGTGATGTTTTTCCGATTTGCTAATTCATTTGTAAAAATTGATGGAGCGATTTCACGTCAAGAAGAAATCCAACTTAACAAATTAAAAGATGTTCTTTATAACAAAGAATCTGACAGCGAAAAATCAGAATACAAAAAGACATTCGATTCAAATAAAAAAGATATTAGCAAAATGGACAAACGAGAAGTTGATGAACTACTTACTGAATTGAATGAACTCATTGGTCTTGAGAGTGTTAAAAGCGATGTTGCTCAACTCGTTAATTTTTTGAAAGTTCAACAAATTAGAGTAGCTAAAGGAATGCCTGTTACTCAAATTTCTCGACATTTGGTATTTTACGGTAATCCGGGTACAGGTAAAACTACGGTAGCTCGCGTTATTTCAAACATTTACAAGTCTTTAGGTATTTTGAGCAAAGGTCATCTCGTTGAAACTGACCGTTCAGGACTCGTTGCAGGCTATGTAGGTCAGACTGCGTTAAGGGTCAGAGAAGTTGCCGAAAAAGCCTTGGGCGGAATTTTATTTATAGATGAAGCATATACCTTGAGTTCCGGTGGCAATAAAGACTTTGGGCAAGAAGCAATAGATACGCTACTCAAATTTATGGAAGATAATAGGGGCGATTTGATAGTTGTTGTTGCAGGATATACGGATAAAATGAACGATTTTCTTTCTTCAAATCCTGGAATTCGTTCCCGTTTTAATAAGTATCTAAATTTTGAGGATTATAACCCGAAACAACTTGGTCAAATTTTTGAGATGTTTTGTGCAAATGCGGGATTTAAATTGTCAGAAAAAGCAATCCTAAAAGCTAATGAATTATTTGATTCACTATTTGAAAAAAGAGATAAGACGTTTGGAAATGGAAGGCTTGCCCGAAATGTATTTGAACTAACAATTAATAATCAAGCTAATAGGATTATTACCTTACCGGATATTGATGAACAAACACTATCTATAATTGAAGATAGCGACATTCCAGATATAACAGAGTCGGTTATAGCTTAGGATTATTGAATTTTTAAGATGAAATTATCACCAACAGAAATATTTAAGGGAAAGAAGATTTTCTTTATCGGCGGCACGGGGTTTGTCGGGAAGGTTACGCTTTCGATGTTATTGCATAATTTTCCCGACATCGGGCGAGTTTATGCGACCGTTCGGGCGCGGGATGCGCGGGAATCGGAGATTCGTTTTTGGACGACGATTATTACTTCGCCGACCTTTGACCCTTTGCGCGAGAAATACGGCGATGGGTTTGAGGATTTTATCCGCGAAAAGGTCGTTCCGGTCAATGGCGATGTCGGGAACGACCTTTTAGGAATGGACGAAAAGAGCGCGAAAAAGATTTTGAAGGATTGCGACGTGATTATCAACGGCGCGGGGAATGTTACATTTAATCCGCCGCTCGAATCCGCTTTGCGGACGAACGTTGTCGGCACGAACAATGTTTTGCAGCTCGCGCGGATGATGAAACGTCCGACGCTCGTACACGTTTCGACGTGTTTTGTCGCCGGAAAACGCAGCGGCGCGGTTTGGGAAAACGAGCCGGTCGTCGGGTATTTTCCGCGAAAAAACGAACTCGTCGGCACGACTTTTGACGTGAATAAGGAAATCGAAGATTGTGCGCGTTTAAGCGAGCAAGCGCGTCAGGAATCCGATGATGCGATGCAGATCGCTAAATTCCGCGAGCAGGCGCGCCTGCGTTTTGAAGAAGAAGGACGCGACCCGGACGACGAATCGGAACTCAAATCGGCGATTTTCCGTGAAAGAAAAATGTGGATTCGTGAACGGACGACCGAACTCGGAGCGGAACGCGCCGAATATTGGGGCTGGACGAATATTTACACTTATTCGAAATCGCTCGCCGAGCAAATTATTGCGAAACAGGAAGATATTGTAAAAATTCTCGTGCGTCCGTCGGTCGTCGAATCGGCAAATCAATATCCGTGTGCCGGTTGGACCGAGGGTTTTACGACGACTGCGCCGCTGCTCCTGATCGCCTTGCGCGGACAGCCGATCATTCCCGTTAATGAAAAACTGGTTTTGGATATTATTCCGGTTGATATGGTCGCGGGCGCGATCTTGGCGGCGGCGATGAATGCGCTCGTTGACGAAAATCCGCCGCTCGTCTTTCAAGCTTCTTCCGGCGATGCTAACCCTAATGATATGAAGCGGATGGTCGGACTCGTCGGGCTTTACAAACGCGACTATTACAAGGAAAAGGAAACCGGCAATAAACTTATCAATAACGTCGCGGCAATGCTCGAAACCGTGCCCGTTTCGCAGAAAAACTACGACCGTTTTTCCGCGCCGATGCTCAATAAAATTGCCAAGAGTGCGAATGATTTGCTTGATAAAGCCGCGCCGACCTGGGCGGGCGGACGGCTTTCCAATATCGTTTCGGATTTAAAGAAATCGGTCGAAAATTTCGAAGAAACGACGCGCGAAACGATTGACGCGTTTGCCATGTTCAAGCCGTTTATGATCGACAACGCTTATGAATACCGCTCGGATAACGTACGCGCGCTGATGTCGCTCGTCAAGGAAAAAGAAAATCATCTGCTGCCGTGGTATCCCGAAAAACTGGATTGGTATGATTACTGGCTCAATGTTCATTTTCCCGGAATGCGGAAATGGGTTTTGCCGCAGCTCGAAGAAGATTTGAAAAAGATTGAAAAACGCTCTTATACCTACAAGGATCTGCTCGATCTGTTCGATACTTCGGTCAAAAGATTTCCGACGCGTGTGGCGATGCGAATCGAACGCAATGGGAAAAAAGAGCAATATACCTTTGAAGATGTCAAAGAATTAACCATGCGCGCCGCCGGATTTCTTGCGGAAAACAGTATTAAACAAAACGACCGCGTGATCTTGTTTTCGCATAATATGCCGGAATGGGGAATTTCTTATTTCGGGATTTTGAAAACCGGCGCGACGGCGATTCCGATCGATCCGGCGAGTTCGGTCGAAGAGATCGTCAATTTTGCGCGGACGGGCGAGGCTTCGGCGATCATTCTTTCGCAAAAACTGGCGGACGAAAATCTCGATTTAGCCGAAAAACTGAATGAAGCGGGCGTCGAGTTAAACGTCTGGACGTTTGAAGAAGTTTTCGAACTGCAGACCGAGCAGGAAGAAGCGAGAAGAATCGCGCTCTTGCCGCCGAGGATTTTGTCGAATTCGGTCGCGTCATTAATTTTTACTTCCGGGACGACCGGAATTCCGAAAGCCGTGATGCTTTCGCATAAAAATTTCGTCAATATGATCTCGATGCTCTCATCCGTTCTGGAAATGGACATCAACGACGGCGTTTTGTCGGTGTTGCCGATGCATCACACATTTGAATTTTCGGCGGGTTTCTTAACGCCTTTTTCAAACGGCACGCAGATCACCTATCTGGACGAATTATCGAGCGAAGAATTGTCCCGCGCGATTGAAAGCAATCACGTGACGGGCATGATCGGCGTTCCCGCGCTCTGGGAAATGCTGCACCGCCGGATCAAAACGCGTATGCGCGAGCGCGGCGATTGGTTTGCCGATCTGGCGGATAATGTCATTGAATTTAACGCCTGGCTGCGCGATAATACGATATTTAATCTCGGACCGCTCATCTTTTTCCCGATTCACGAAGGAATGGGCGGACAGATGCGTTATTTAATTTCGGGCGGTTCTGCATTAAGCGAAAAAGTTCAGAAAGACCTGCACGGACTCGGGTTTACGGTTCTCGAAGGTTACGGTTTGACCGAATCTTCGCCGGTTTTGACCGTGGCACGACCGGGCAATAAGTTGTTGCGCGGAAGTGTCGGAAAACCGCTTCCCGGAGTTGAGGTCAAAATTGATAATCCGGACGCCAACGGCGTCGGCGAAGTTCTCGCTCGCGGGCAAAATGTGATGCTCGGATATTTTAATAATGAAGAAGCGACCGCTGAAGTTTTAGATGACCGTTGGCTGAAAACCGGCGATTTGGGACGGATTGACGAAGACGGAAATCTCTATATCGTCGGGCGCTCGAAAGATGTCATTATTGATTCGAACGGCAAAAATATTTACCCCGACGAGATCGAAGACCATTACGGGAAATCCGCTTTTATCAAGGAATTATCGGTTGTCGGTTTGCCGGACGAAGACGGCGGCGAAAAAATCGCCGCCTTGGTCGTGCCGGATTATGAATACGACATCGCGCTTACACGTGCTCAGACGAATAAAAAGGTCGAGGAACATTTTCGCGGTATTTCGAGCGGATTGCCGTTTTTTAAACGCGTCAAGGTATTGCATCTGACACCGTTTGAATTGCCGCGAACGGCGACGCGCAAGGTCAAACGCAAGGAAGTCGTCGAATTTCTGCAAAATCTGGAAGCGCGGGCGAAAAATAAAACTAAACAGGTCGCTGAAACAAAAGGCGACGACACCGCGCTGTGGATTCGCAAAATTGTCGCGTCGGTTTCAAATCGTCCGCTTTCGGATGTCGCGCTCGGCGACAAACTTTCCGATTTAGGCTTTGATTCCTTGATGTTCGTCGAACTGCAAGGCGCGGTCGAAGACGCGGGCGGACGGATTATTTCGCCCGATACTCTGAACGAAGTCGAAACCGTGCGCGAATTGATTACAGCGGTTCAGCGCGTTGATAAATCGAAGAAACTCATTGACGAACCGCGCACCGAAGATAAAAAAGACGACGAACTCTATGTGCCTTCGATCATTCGCCGCGTCGGAAATTCGATCGTTGATTTCGCGCAGGAAAAACTTTACGAAAACGTTCTCGAAACAAACCTCGAAGGCGAAAGAAATGTTCCGGTTCACACAAACTTTATCGTTGCGCCGAATCACACGTCGCATCTCGACACGGGACTTGTCAAACGCGCACTCGGCAAAGATGCGGCGGAACAAACCGTCGCGGTCGCTGCCGCCGATTACTGGTTCGACACGAAATACAAACGCGCGTATATGAACAATTTTACGACGCTCGTGCCGATCGAACGCACGGGAAGCCTGCGCCAATCTCTGCGCCACGTTACGCAGATTTTGCACGAAGGCTACAACGCGCTGATTTTCCCCGAAGGCGGACGGCAGGAATCGGGACAGATCGCAGAATTCAAACCGATCATCGGCTATCTCGCGCTCAATGATAAAATCGGCATTCTGCCCGTTTATCTGTGGGGAACTTACGAAGCGTTTCCGAAGGGAATGACGATTCCCCCCAGAACGAGCATCGGCGCACGAATCGGCGCAAAAGTCGGCAGATTCTTGTCTTACGAAGAATTAAGGGAAATGACCAAAGGCGTTCCGAATACCGAGGCTTATCGTTTAATCGCCGCCAGAGTCCAGCACGAAGTCGAAAATTTAAGAGACGGAACGCGCGATAAATTCGATGTCGCAAGCGTCCGAAAAAAATGGAAAACCGAACGCAGAAAGACGCGGAAACAAGAGCCTGTGATTGATGAATAGAAATGCCTAAATTTCAAAATCTCAACGAAGCGTTTTGGTATATCAGAGAAAATCCGTCGGAATATCTGACGGAAAAATCTCTTTCGCCTTTCAATGCTTTTTGGTTTGGGTATGAATGGCGATATAAAGTTGAATCTAAAGCTTACAGAGGTTTTGATTTGTTAGATGGTTTTCACGAATTTATGTGTGAAAAATTCAGAGTTCCTACAAATCGCTCTTCTTACAAAATAGCAGAATTTTATTCAAAAAATAAAGCGGAGGCATTTGACCTTTGGTTTAATAGTTTAGAAGAATTTTTATCAAATAAAGATGAAACAACTGTTCTTGCAAAATATTATGTTAAACGGAGAGAAACTGATGAGACGAATGTTGCAATAAGGGAAGTTGATTTCTTTACTTTGTTAAAAGTCATTCTGAAAAGACCTGAGATGTATGTTGGAAGAAAATCTTTCACTTTAATTACAAGTCTTATTTCAGGTTGGCTTAGAGCAACAGAAGATTTTGATTTTGAAGAAAGCAAACAAGAAAAGATTTATAAGGATTTTCACAAATATATTGAGGCAAAACCATTTTGGTTAAGAGCAACAGGCTACTCTGATTTACCGCCAACACCGACTTGGGACAAAATAATTTGGTTTCGGACGGCGCATGTTTCGATGGAAGAAAAAGCATTGGAAACATTTGCAGAGTATTTTGATGAATTCGCTTTTCAAGAAAAAGGTTATATTGATTACGTTGAGTTTCATTGGAAGAATCATCTTGAACATCAAAAAAAATGTCATATTATTAAGGGATGGAAAAAATCTTAAGAAGATAAAGGTAAATAGTGAGTAATTTTATTTTTGTAGTAGAATTTTGGGTATGAAAGATTTAACACGAATAACTTTTGATTCAAAAATAATGGGCGGAAAACCGTGCATTCGCGGAATGCGCGTAACAGTCGGTACGATTGTCGGTTTGATTGCTTCGCGACATTCGTTTGAAGAAATTCTGCTTGCGTATCCGTATCTCGAAGAAGAAGATTTGCGCGAATCTCTGCGTTATGCAGCGTGGCGCGTTGAGGAAATCGAAGTTCCGCTTGCCGCATGAAAATTCTGATTGATATGAATTTAACGCCCGATTTTGCCTCTGGAAAAACGCGAAAAATAGGCGCAAGATTCGGCTTTTACAAAAGTTTTGAAACCCATAATCAAAGAAAAATCGTAATAAAACAAAAACAAAAAATCAGCATCATATTTATCGAGTCGGTAATACTCTTAAATTTATGTGAATCAAGAGTAGAATACCAGCCGGTTTTCATTCTTTCAGCCTGTTTTAACAGGCTTTCGTGCGTCCGCGCACGTTTTAGCCGCGTCCATTTATGGCGCGGAACGATCTGTTTTAATACCAAAAGGGCGTTTTAACGTCCTTTTTACGCTTGAGCAATTTAGA
>JBGTIH010000088.1:0-8591 GCA_041745765.1 Pyrinomonadaceae bacterium
AAAATGATGCACGTGAAAGACGGGCATACGCTGAAGGTTTATCAGGAACACGGCGGATATAACAGCTTGAAAAAAGCGATGAAGATGTCGTCGGACGAGATTATTAATGAAGTCAAAGCGTCCGCCCTGCGCGGTCGCGGCGGCGCGGGTTTTCCGACCGGAATGAAATGGTCGTTCGTCCCGCGCGATTCGCCGAAGCCGAAATATATTGTCTGCAACGCCGACGAATCGGAGCCGGGAACATTTAAAGACCGGTACTTGCTCGAACGCGATCCGCACGCTCTGATCGAAGGAATGTTGATCGGGGCTTTCGCGCTCGGCGTTGAAACCTGTTACATCTATTATCGCGGCGAATATAATTATTTGATTGACATAATGGATGAGGCAGTCGAGGAAGCACGGGCGGCTGGATTAGTCGGCAAAAATATTCAGGGTTCTGATTTTTCGTGCGAAGTTTACACGCACACCGGCGCGGGCGCGTATATCTGCGGCGAAGAAACCGCGCTTTTATCTTCGCTCGAAGGCTATCGCGGACACCCGCGAATGAAGCCGCCGTTTCCGGCAATCGAAGGCGTTTACGCGTGCCCGACGGTTGTTAATAATGTCGAAACCTTAACGGCGGTGCCGCAGATTATCGAAATGGGCGGAATTAATTGGCGCGATCTCGGAACGGAAAAATCGGGCGGAACAAAACTCTGGTCGGTTTCGGGACACGTTAAAAAACCCGGCGTTTATGAGCTTCCGATGGGTTATGCCGATATGGAAAAATTCATCATGGAAGATTGCGGCGGAATGCTGCGCGATGATAAAAAACTGAAAGCTGTAATTCCGGGCGGATCATCGGTTTATATTATGAACGCCGAACAAATCATCGGAAAAAATGTTACGCTCTGTTACGAAGGTTTGGTTGAAGGCGGTTCGATGGTCGGTTCGGGCGGTTTTATCGTCATGGACGAAACGGTTGACGTGGTGGATTCGACGCAAAACCTGACGGAATTTTACAGACACGAATCCTGCGGCTGGTGTACGCCATGCCGCGAAGGAACGGACTGGCTGGTAAAAATCTTCGACCGCGTCGCAAGCGGCGGCGGAAGACCGGAAGATGCCCAGCTTTTACTGGATATTTGCGATAATATTGAAGGAAAATCTTTTTGCCCGCTTGGAGATGCGGCAGCCTGGCCTATTCAAAGCGCCGTGCGAAGGTTTCCGGAAGATTTCAAAAAACATCTTTTTCACAACGGAAATAATTAGAAAAATTCAAGAGGTATAAAATTATGGGAAGAGGCGATAAAAAAACAAAACGCGGCAAGATTTTTGCGGGAAGCTACGGCAACAGCCGTCCGAAAAAATCAAATACTAAAAAATCGAACGAAACAAAAGAAACCAAAGAACAAGATCAATAATTTTACAATTAAAGATAGAATTTAAATGTCAACAGAACTTATAAAAGTTACGATTAACGGACAAGAATTTGAAACCGAAAAGGGCAGACCGCTGATTGATGTCTGCAACGAAAACGGTTTCGGAGTTCCTTCGTTTTGTTATTACAAAGACCTTGCGTTGCAGGCTTCGTGCCGGATGTGTCTGGTTCGCATCGAAAAAATGCCAAAACTCCAGACTTCGTGTTCGATCACCTGCACGGACGGAATGGTCGTTTCGACGCAGAGCGAGGAAATCGAAAAAGCGCAGCGCGCGATGGGCGAATTTCTTCTGGCAAATCATCCGCTCGATTGTCCGGTTTGCGACCGCGGCGGCGAATGCGAACTGCAGGAAGTAATTTTCGATTGGGGCGATGTCGAAGAGCGTTTTACCGAAAACAAAAACGTCCAACCCGAAAAATTTCTCTCGCCGATTGTCGCCAACGATCCGCAACGTTGCATTTTGTGCAAACGCTGTACGCGTGTCTGCGACGAATGGATGGGCGAAGACGCCATCGAAGCCGGAAATCGCGGCGCAAATACCGTGATCGGTACTTACGGCGGCTGGCTCAATTGTTCGCAGTGCGGAAACTGCATCGAAGTCTGCCCGACCGGAACTCTGCTCGACGGAACTTACCGCCACGAAACGCGTCCGTGGGAACTCGAACAAACGATTTCGACCGACGTTTACGGCTCGGACGGAATGCAGCTTTCAGTCGGCTCACGCGGCGGTTTTGTTCACCGGATCGTTGCGCGCGACCGCTATGTCAACGGTCTGAACGGTGAATTTCTCGATGTCAAAGCACGTTTCGGACACGGCTTTATCAATCATTCCGAACGGATCAAAACGCCTCTGATTCGTTATAAAAAAGGCGGAACACTGATTCCTTCGACGTGGGACGACGCGATCAATTTTGTTGCAAACAAATTAAAAGAAACCGGAAATACGGGCGTAATCGCTTCTTCGCGTTTAACGAACGAAGCGATCTTTACATTGAAAAGATTTGCGACGGAAGCCGTAAACACTGAAAATTACGCGGTTTCCGACGCTTACGATCTTGCGCCGCTTTTTGATAATCTGAGCGTGCCGCTGGCGACGCACAAAGATATTCGTTATGCGAAAACTATACTGCTGATCGGCGGCGAACCCGAAGAAGAACAGACATTTACGGCGAAACAGATGCGCCAGGCTGTTCGCAATAATAAAGCGAATTTGATAATCGTCAATGATACGCCGATTCGCTTAACGCAAAACGCGGAGCAATTTATTCACATCAATCCGAATTCTTACGACGCTTTTGCACTCGCGTTTTCGAGTAAATCCGACAAAAAACTTTTGAAAAAGCTCGGAATCGAAAATGACGAATTCGAGTCTTTAACAAAAACCCTCGGCGAAACGGAAGGCGATATTGTGATTATGTTCGGCAGAGATTTATCGCCGGAAGCGCAGGCGGTTTTGGCGAGTTCAGCCGCGAATTTCGCTTCGGACACGCGCCGCGTTCTGCTTCATCCGTTGCCTATGTATAACAATTCGGTCGGGGCAAACGATATGATGGCGGGTAAAAAATCGGTTGCGGAAGTATTGAAAAATTCAAAATCTCTGCTGATCGCTGGAAGTCTTTCGGAAGAAAATGCGGAACTTTTGGCAAATAAAGATTTTGTCGTAGTTCAGGAACTTTTTGAAACGGCGACGACTGAACACGCCGACGTCATTTTACCGGCGGCGTCTTTTGCGGAAGTTGACGGAACATTTACGAATAATACGGGCTTTGTTCAAAGAGTGCGCCGCGCCATCGAACCCGTTCATCAGGCGAAAGCCGATTGGATGATAACTTCGATGATCGCCGACGCGCTTGGCGTGGATTTCGGATACAATCTGGCGACAACCGCCGTTTTCAAAGCGATTGCCGACAGCGTTGCGCCGTATGAAGGAATTCGTTATCCGCATTTGAAGGATGAATCGAATCCGGTTCAGGTTAAACATTCAATTGCCTCAAAACGCGATTTATCAAAGGAATCGGACGCTTTAACACAAAACGCCGAAAATCTGCCGGACGAAGCGGAGAAAAATACGCATACGCCGAGAATCGGACATAAACTGCACCGTATCACTACTTTAACCGGAAAAACGCCGCAGTTTCATCTGCTTGCGCACGGCAATCCGAAACCGGAAAATCTGCTCGTTGCGCCGCTCGTTCAATTAAATCTGGACGGAACCGTAAAAACACAGGAAATTGCCGAAGCCGTTGCGGTCGGTGTTGTTGACAGAAAAAATTTAAATATAGATAACTAAAAAGATGAGAATTATTGCATTAGTTATTTTTGTTTTGATTCAAGTAGGATTTGCATTTTCACAAGATGGTGGAAATATAAATTATGTCAAACTTGAAAATTTAGATAAATCATATATTGGGCGACTTCTTCATATTGATTTTTATAGAAAATCAAGGGGCAATTTGGGACAGATTAAGAACGGAGTAGATATTGATCAAGTTTTTCTTGACATTAATAACAAGAAAATAAAATTTACTGAGCACAGAAAAGATGACGGCTATAATAATTGGTTTGATCAACAGTATCTTAAGTCAGTTAATAGCGTGAATGGAACTAAAATAATCATTACAAACTTTAAATTGATTGATATCGAAGAGGAAAATATTATAGTTTTAGCTAACTTTAATATAAAACCCTTCTCTCAAGAAATGCGGATTGATAAAAATATTATAGCCGAACTTTTATTTAAGGTAGATAAATAAGTTATCGTTTAAGTGAATCTTTATGGAAGAAATTGTAAAAACAATTTTCCCTTTTGCCGTCATCGGCGGCGGAATATTTCTCGCTTTTCAAGGCGTTTTGATGATCGTCGCCTACACGGTTTTGGCGGAACGCAAAATTTTGGGCTGGATTCAAGGGCGAATCGGACCGAACCGCGTCGGACCGTGGGGAATTTTGCAGCCGTTTGCCGATCTTTTTAAGTTTATTCTTAAAGAAGACATCGTTCCCGACAAATCCACGAAATTTATCTATTATATCGCGCCGATTGTCGCGCTGACGTGCGCTCTTTTGCCGATTGTCGTTTATCCGTTCGGTCCGGCGATCACGACGGTTGACTGGACTTTTCTGCCATACGGTTTGGGCGAAGGAATCACGCAGCTTCCTTTAACAATCGCGCAGATTGATGTCGGCGTGCTGTTTGTTTTGGCAATAACTTCAGTCGGCGTTTACGGAATCGCGCTCGCCGGTTGGGCTTCGAATAATAAATATTCCCTGATGGGCGGACTTCGTTCGTCGGCGCAGATGATCTCTTATGAACTGGCGATGGGCGCGTCGGTTATCGGTGTTGTGATCTTAGCCGGATCGCTCGATTTGAATTCGATTATTTATGCACAAATTCATTCGCCGTGGTACATGAAATGGTTCATCATTCCACAGTTTATCGGATTTATCGTCTTTTTGATCGCCGCTTTTGCCGAAACCAACCGTGTTCCGTTTGACCTGCCGGAAGCCGAAACCGAACTCGTCGCCGGATTTCACACGGAATATTCCGCTCTGAAATTCGCGCTCTTTTTTATGGCGGAATACGTCAATATGTTCACGGTTTCGGTAATGATCGTGGTGCTTTTTTTAGGCGGCTGGTATGTTCCCGGACTCGGACATATTTTCGAGCCGGGTTCGATTCCCTACGCTTTGGTGAGCCATCTGGCATTTATCGGAAAAATCTGTGCATTCCTATTTCTGTATATCTGGATTCGCGGAACTTTGCCGCGTTTCCGTTTTGATCAATTGATGAATTTCGGCTGGAAATTCCTACTGCCGCTCGCGTTGGCAAATGTGGTTTTCACGATTATTATTGTTTATTTTTTGAATATTTGATTGGTGAAGAATGTTTGGTGATCGGAAAATTCCTTTCATTCATCATTCATCATTCATCATTCATCATTATATAAAATGGTTAGTGTAATTTTCTTTTTACTTGCCGGATTCGCAATCGCTTGCGCGGTTTCGATGGTTTATCACAAAAACCCGATTTACAGCGCGGTTTCGCTGGTCGGCGTTTTAGTTTCGCTTGCCTGTATTTACGTGACGCTCGCCGCGCCGTTTATCGCCGCCGTGCAGATTCTGGTTTATGCGGGCGCGATTATGGTTTTGGTGATCTTTGTGATAATGCTTTTGAATCTCGATGAAGACAAACCGCTTCTGCGACTTAAAAATCTATACGTCATCGGCGGAGTTCTGGGCGTGGTTTTGCTGGCGCAGACGTTTTTTATTTTCTATGCCGTCAGCAAAACACCGATCAAAGATATTAATGTCAATGAAACTGCCGGGAAAACCATGAGCATCGGAACGGCGATGTACACGGAATATCTGCTGCCGGTCGAAATCGTCGGGATTATGCTGTTGATGGCACTCGTCGGCGCGGTATTTTTAGCGCGAGGAATGAAGCAGACTGAAATCGAAGCTGTCGTAGATAATGAAATGGAACGACGAAACGCAGACGATAAAACAATGATTTAAATAAATTCTGATGACGCAAATTTCACTCAATCAAATTTTGGAAATGCCGAACGCCGCAATTTTGGCGGAAAGGCTGAAAACCGCGCTCGAACAAGAGAAAAAAGCGCGGCGGCATTTTTACGAAATTATTGATGAAAATAAGAAAATGGAATTTATCAACGGCGAAATCGTTTTTCAATCGCCTGTAAAAATTGAACACAATAAAGCAACAAAGAGAGTTTTCAAATTGATTGATACTTTCGTTGATATGCACGATTTGGGATTTGTCGGGATTGAAAAAATCTTGATTTCGCTGACAAGAAATGATTACGAACCCGATGTTTGTTATTTCGGGAACGCGAAATCGGAAAAATTCAAAGAAGGTCAAATGCAGTTTCCCGCGCCGGATTTGGCGATTGAAGTTTTATCGAAATCAACCGAAAAACAAGATCGTGAAGTGAAATTTGCAGATTACGCGGCGCACGGCGTAGCGGAATATTGGATAATTGATCCGGTGGCTGAAACGGTGGAGCAGTTTGTTTTGCAAAACGAAAAATACGAACTGATCTTAAAATCGGGAAGCGGCGAGATTAAAAGCATTGTTTTGGAAGATTTTGAAATCAAAATCCGCGCAATTTTCGACAAAGAAACGAATTTAGAAGAATTGAAAAGACTAATTTAATTTTGTCCGCTCTCCAAAATTTCGAGTAAATTCAACTTGGAATCTGGAATCTGGAAATTATAAGAAATGGAACCGAACTTAGCTACATACTTAGCACTTTCAGGAATTTTATTCACCATCGGCACGGTCGGCGTGATTTATAAGCGCAACGCGATCGGCATGTTTATGTGCATCGAACTGATGCTCAACGCCGTAAATCTGACATTCGTCGCATTTTCGCGTCATTACGGCGACACGACCGGACAGCTTTTCGTCTTTATGATTATGTCGGTCGCCGCCGCCGAAGCAGCGGTCGGACTCGGCATTATCATCTCGTTTTTCCGCAATCGTTTATCGGTTGACGTTGACGATGCGAGTATTTTGAAGAATTAGTTTTTTTAGATGTTAAATGCAGAAGTTTTGACATTTCAGGAATTTATGGCGCACGAAACATTGCCGCTTTCGCAAATTCACGGCGCGATTTTAGAATTTCTGCAAGGGCGCGAAGATGTCGTTTTGTTCGGCGCACAAGCCGTCAATGCTTATGTCAGCGAGCCGCGAATGACGCAAGACGTTGAGTTGCTTTCCACTCACGGCAGAGAATTTGCCGAAGAATTACGTGAATACTTGAGCGAAAAGTTTTTTATTGCTGTTCGGGTGCGCGAAATCGGCGAAGGAAAAGGATTTAGAGTTTACCAAACTCGCAAGGAAGGAAACAGGCATCTGGTTGATGTCAGACCGGTTGAAGATTTTCCCGAAACTGAAAAGATTGAAAATATACGGGTTTTATCGCCGCTCGAATTGATTGTCAGCAAAGTTATTTCCTATCACGCACGGCGCGGAAAACCGAAATCGGGAACGGATTGGCGCGATTTAGCGGTTTTGCTTTTGCAGTTTCCCGAATTGAAGGAAAAAGTTTTAGCAGTTTTGGAAGAGAAAAATGTCAGCGAAGCGGTTTTGGAAACTTGGAAGAATATCAAGAATCAAGATTTTCAAGTTGAGGATGATGACGAAGATTTAATATTTTAAGAATTATGATATCGAAGAATACTTTATATTTAATTATATTTTGTTTTTTTACCTTTACTCAATTTGCCTGCGGACAAACTGGTAATAATTTAGAAAATACAAAAATTGAAACTGAAATCACCAAAGGTGATGTTAGAGCAGAAAATCTTCAGAAATTAATCAATACAGTTAAAGAATCAATTTCCAATAATGATGTTGGAAAGATAAAAAATTTGATATTTTTTCCTAAAGAAATTGAAAAGACTAATCCTGAGCAAGCTAAAAGATTCAGAGAAAAAGGATTGGCTCAAACTCAACAGGAAATTGATCAAGCAAAAGCAGAAGGATTTAAGTTTGAAATTCATTTCGGCGACTCGAAAGAAATTATTGAGTCAGAAAACACTTTATTTTCTTTTATTCCTACAAAATCGGTTATAAGGATTGAAAAAAGCTCACAAGCAAAAGATTTTAACGGAAACAACATTCAAAGTGGTCGGTATGAAATGGATGGATTTGAATTAGCCGTTTCGGAGAACAACGGACAAGACTGGTATTTATGGAGGGGAACACCGGAATTTTTCAAAATGGTATTTCCTGAAGCGTCAAAGAAAATAACTTTTCCAAAAAGACAAACAGAACCAGTTTTTTATCCAGAGTAAAGATAATTAATTTTAAACAATGACTGAAAACAACTTTTTAAGTCTAATAATTTTCGCGCCGCTGATCGGTGCGGTTGTCAACTGGATTTACGGCGGTTGGCTGAAACAGCGGAATGAAACGGTCAGCGCGATTATCGCGTGTACGTCGGTCGGCGTGGCGTGTGTCGTGGCATTTATGATCGCGTTCGGCATCGGAACGGGAGAAACCGGCGCGCTTTTTGCCCAAAAACCGGTTCTCGATCATATCTGGACTTGGATTCAGGTGGGCAGTTTCCGTGCGGATTTCGGACTCGGAATGGACAGGCTTTCGGGCATATACGTTTGTTTTATTACGTTTGTCGGTTTGCTGAT
>JBGTIH010000089.1:0-17526 GCA_041745765.1 Pyrinomonadaceae bacterium
GATTCTTCGTTCGATCTCTTCGGAGTATTTTTCCGAAAAATCTTTGACGACGTAGAATTTTACGTTGCGCCTGCCTTCTGATGTAAAACCGTTGATCGAATAAACATCGCCGACGGCTTCGAGGGCTTCGCTCATCAGCACCAAGCCTTCTTTTTCAATTTCGATAATTCTGCGCCCGGGATGCGTATATGGCTGGAGCGGATTTCGCGTGATCGTCCGCGCCGTCGAACTTGATTGATCGAGCAGGATCGAAACGGCGACATCGCGCTGTTTTCTGAGGCGTTTCGTATAAATTCTCTCCGATTGCTGACCGTCGGCGCGGCGGTCTATGACGTAATCAACGAGCGCATTTAAATCGTAATCTTCGCCGTCTAATTCGCGGTGGATCTTTGTCAGATTTTCCGGTTTCATCAGTTGGAATTGATGGCGAATCGAAGAGATCACGCCGCGATAACGCGAGCGGGCGAGTTCGACAAAATTGCGGTCGCCTTTGCGTACCTTTTTTTCGATGACGCGGCACCAATTCGTCCGAAAATCCGCCAAATCCTTGTCCCATTCGTCATAAGAAAACGCAACATCACCGAGTTCGAGCGGCTGTTCCGGCATTTCATTATTTGCCCACGTTTCCGAGCCTTGTAGATCGTCTGGTTCGCCTTCGTCGTCTAAAGTATTCCAGGCATTGAACAAATCGCGCACGTCTTCTCGCGCATCCTTCGGTTTTTCCTCGCGATTGATCTGACTTTCCAAAACGGCTTCGCCCTCGCTTTTTTCCAGTTGCGCGGATTCGTCTTTTTCGAGTTTGTCGTCCGTTTCTTCAGCTTGCGTTTCTTCCGGCGTAATCGTTTGAAACAGCGTATAAACGCGGCTTGTCGCGATCAAAGAATCGGCAACCGTCGGAGATAAATTTTCACCGCTGAGACGCTGAGACACTGAATTTTTTTCAAGAGTTTCATCCTTTGAATTCTTATTTAAATCACTCTGCGTCTCTGCGTCTTTGCGGTTGAATTTTTTCTCATCAATCCGCAGATAAGATTCGACGATCAACTCGATTTCCGAAACGATTTGACCGTAAAACTGCCGTGCATCATCGGTCGCACCGCCGCAGAGCGTGATTTGAAACAATAATTCAAACGGCACTTGATTCATCGGCAGATCGAAAATATACGGGCGGTTTTCCTTTAAGATTTTCTGCATTAAATCCAAATCTTTACGCAACCCGCGATATTCGAAGCGGAGGCGTTTATCAATCCGCGCATTTTCCATCGTGCCGAAAATCTTTTTTGCCAGACGTGGTTCGGGAAAAACCTTTAAAACTTCCTTGTAATCGGAATTTTTCGGCAGTTTTTTCAGTTTCGTTTTGGCGAGTTTCGCTTCTTCTTCGGGCGCGAGAGCCTTTTCGCCCGTCTGCACGTCTTCGATATATCCGGCGAGAGAAAACGCGTCGGCTTGATCAATAGTTGCTTCGTAAAGTTTGGAAAGCGTTGTAAATGCGGCTTTTAAGCCTTCCGAGTCGCGTTCGTAAGTGTCGAATTCGATCTGTCCCGCGCCGTGTGCGGCGAGAACTTTATAGAGCCGGAAATCCATTTCATCCGATTCAAATTCGGAGATCAGCGCGGGCAGATAGATCGTTTTGCCGTCGCCGATGCGCGACTCCTGCGGCATTGCCGAAAGCGGCGCGATCTCGACTTCTTTTCCCGTCAAACCCTCGATATAAATCCGCAAAACGGTCTGCACGCTTTCGAGCGGTAAACCGACCTGCGCGTCTTGAAGCAGCGAATTGCTGTTGCGCGTTTCCAGCGCGAAGAACGAACGCCGCGCCTTTGCGCTTTCGTCCTTGTTTTTTTCAAGCCCTGTTTCAACCCAATCTTCAAACTGCGCGAGCGAAACTTTTTTCAGAGCCTTCGTGCTCGAACGAAACGCGGCAAGTGCGGATTCGGCATCGGTTTCGGCGATTTCCTTGATTAAATTAATAACTTTTCGCGCAATTTCGACGACTTCCGCGCGTTTTTTTAAGGTCAGAACATTCGAGAAAAACTGCGGCGATGCCCGCAGAAACGAGATTAACAGCGCGTTTCCGCTGCCGGCAATTTTTAATAAACAATCGCACCAATCATCGAAAACTTCCTCGACACGTCTGAGAACTTCGCTGCCCGCTTTGATGAAATGAAGCGTTACGCTTCCGCCAAATTCGAGAAATTCAGCCGCTTTTTTTGGTAAAACAATTGCCTGCGCGGCAGAAAGCTTTTCGAGCGAATCTGGCAGAATCTGCCACAGATCAGCCGTCATTCCGCCGGTTCGATTAGCAAAATGCGAAGCGAGCGTCAGCACCGATTTTGAGACTTTTTGTTTATCTTCACCGAAATTTTTCAGTGTTTCGGCAACTTGCGGGGTTTTTTCCAAAAAATCCGCGCTGTGTTTGGCGGAACGATTGGCGATTTCGGCGGCAAGTTCGAGAATCTCCGTGAAAAGTTTGTCGTCATTAATTTCTTCAGCTAAAGCGGGAATTTTTTCATAAGTTTCGAGCGCAATCGAACTCGACAAAATTAGTTGCCGCGAGCAGATCCGAAAAACGAGCGGACGCGCTTTTTTCGGCACTTTCCGGTATTTTTCGACGCCTTTGATAAAAAATTCCGCTCCTAGATCGGCGTTTGCCATCGCCAGTTTTCTGCCCATATCCGCCCAATTTCGCAAGTCATCCGCCGTCAAAATCCGCGAAGCCTTCGGCACGGCTTCGACAAACTCACGGCTCACGCGCAAACTTACGCCAGCCAGCGACGCGCTCATTTCCAGCGCAACTCTTTTTTGTTCAACCGGCAAACGGCTCAGTTTTCGCGCCAATCCGGTAAATGTTTCTTTCTTGGAATTTGTTAAATCTTTTTCCGCTTCTGCCATATTTTTAAGTTTAGCAAAAACGCCGCGCGGTTAGCGAGAAGGCGGAAAAAAAGAATGGTGAAAGTTCTTAATGGTGAATGGTGAATGGTGAATGGTGAATGAAAAGAGCTTTCTTAGAATTATCAATTATCAATTATCAATTTTTAGTTTTAAGTTTCGCATCCGCCTAAGATAAAAACGTGGAAACAGGCATTGACACCGCCTTCACGCAGAGCATCAACGATTCCCTGTCTTTCCAGTGTGGCAAGTTCTTCCATCAAATAATTTTGCTCGGCGGCAGTCATAAATTTACGCGAAAGATCAAAGGTGCAGCCCGATGTATGCGGCGGCAAAGATCCGGCTCCACGAACGATATATGAATTCGAATTGCCTTTGTTTAATTCAATTTGATATTCCATCGAGCGTGTCAGCGATGTTACGCGCAGCGGATAGCCGAATTTTTCACGGTAATCTTTTGCCAATTTTTCCAAAACCGGTCTTGCCGAAGGATGAAACATTCTGAGCATACGAATTTTCATCTGCCGCCGGTCGGTCGGGTTATCGAGGCTGTATTTTTGCCCGTCGAAATTATTGGCAAGCTGAGATAAAATAGCGTAACCCGGCGAACCCGGTGCCGCCGGCTGGCTTCTCGGATTTGTTTCAAACCTGAAAATATTAAAAGGCAAACCATCGGAACTTCCGCCGACATCGAGAACGTAATCTTCGGTTGCCATCGGCAATTCCATAAGTTTTCCGGCGATTCGCTTTTTGGCAAGATCAGCAAAATCAAGCGGAATTTCATAACCTTGTTTCTGCATTTGAGCAATATGGGCGGTTTGTTTGGCAATGCTGTTGCGAAGTTCGGGCGGCACAATTGTTCCGGGCGGATCGTTTCCGGTCGGTGCGCCGCGTCCGGCTTTTGAACGATCCATTTGTTTTTTGAAAAAATCCAGCGAAACATTTAAGTTGATTTTTGTTCCAGCCGTTTCCGTCGTTTCCGAAGTTACCGCGGCAACATCGGCAGTATTTAGCTCTGTTTCCTGAACGTCCCAAAAGCTCATCAGATCGTTAATATCTCCGGCATCGCCGCCGCCCAAAGGATCAATTACGCGAATCGGAACTGAAGATGTTGAACGCGTTATAGTTGGTGTCGGCGACGTTGCTCCCCCGCCGTTGCCGGAAAAACGGACGATAATAATTGTTGCCGCCGCCAGCGAAATAATTAAAAAACTTGCTGCCACCGCACCGATTATAAACAAAGGCGGATTTTTCGCCGGCGGATTCAGAGTCGGAGTTTCGGGAGTTTTTGCCGCTGCTTTTTCTTTATTCTCCTGAACAATTTCTGGCTCTTTTTTCTCTGTAAATCCACCTTTTTCGCTTTCTATTTCTACCGTAATGTAGGTTTCAACACCGAGTTTTAAACCGTCACCGTCGAAAATTCTGACCGGTTTATTACCGATTTTTTCGCCGTTAAGAAAAGTTCCGTTCAGTGAATTTTCGTCAACAACCAAAACCATGTCGCCGTCGCGGAAAAACGTCGTGTTGACACGCGAAAGCCCGATATCGTCAAGCACAATATCAGCCGCGTCCGTTCGTCCGATTGATAATTCATCTTCAAGCGAAACCGTTCTGCTGTCATCGCGTGTTTCAATTTTAAACTTTACTTTTTTCATTGAAATTAAAGAAATTAAATTTTAAAGCTCGCGCAGTTTTGATTTATCAATAAATTTTGAAAAATCGTCAAAATGGAACATCGAATCGTCCTTGCAGTTTTCGCAAAAATAGCTGACATCTTCTCCGAGGTACATATCTTTCAAATGAAATGCGATTAAACACCCAAAACACCTCTGCGCCCGCCTTCCATATTCTTGAAGTAATTTGTTTTCCTCAGTTTCTTCCATAAAATAAAGTGGTTTTCGATAAAATACCTTCGCTCAAAGATGCTTGAAAATTTGAGATAAAATATAGATTGAAACGAGTTTTTTAGTAGATATAATTATTTTGCTAAAATTTATCAACTGAAATAACTCTCGTCTATGAGGGGCATTTTATCATTTTTTACGTATTTTGAAACCTTTAATTTAACGGTTCAAGTTCGGTGCTTGGCGATTATTAGTTAAAATTCTTTGATGAAGTCAGGCAGCAATCAATCAGCACACGCTACCGATGATTGAGGAGCAAGGATGGAATTTGAAAACTTTTTTGATTTATATAAGAAGAATCTCAAGAAACAATTAACAAAAAGAGCGATTGATGCACTTTCTTATCTGCTCAACTTTACTTACCAGAAAATTTAAAAATTGCTCTAAAAAGCACTCTATAAATTAAACTTTGAGGGATTTTAGGCTTCTGCGAACTTTGCGGCTCTGCGTGAGTAAAATTTCACGCAGAGCCGCAAAGTTCGTAGAGAAAGAGAAAAAAAGCGTCTAAGCAAAATTTTTAAGGTAAGCACCTGAGCAAAAGTTTTGTGGTATTTTCACCAAACGCGACTGTTAGCCTGTTAAAACATACTAAATAGAGCGTTGTTTGTTTGGTAATAAAGTTTTTACCCGCCCGCTAACGCAGACGGTTCTGACCTGCTTATTTTTTATTTTCCATTGGTGATTATTGTCTGCGAATAATCTCGCCTTTGATAACCTCAATATTTTGTGAAGTTTTAGCCACCTTTCCGGGATTAAATCCCATATTTTCAGCACGGCGCAAAATTGCCTGAAAGGTTGTATCGCTCATTTCAGGTTCACGGCTTAAAATCCAGAAGTATTCGCGTTTCGGATCACCGACAGCGGCGTATTGATAGTTTTCATCGAGATCAATTATCCAATAATCTCCCCAAACCTGCGGTAGAAATGAAAGAAATGACGGAGCAAAACGGACTTTGAGTTTAGCGTTTGTTGTTTTATCAGCAACTTTTGCTTTTCCTTTAGCCTGATTCACTTTGCCGTCTTTTTCCAAACATTCATTTAAGACCTCGATTGTTTTATCTTCTTTTATTGTATAAGTTGCCATTGTATTTCCGACGCAGTTTTTTTGAAACTTATTTGGATATCGCGCAATCTCAAACCATTTTCCGGTGTATTTTTTTAGGTCAACATTTTGGACGGGTTTTACTTGCGAAGCATCCTGAGCAAAAATAAAGGTTACTGAAAGAAGCTGTAAAATCAGCAATATAATTGTTTTTTTCATCTCTAATATGTCCTTTTAATCAAAATAATCTGTATAATCAATTATGTTATATGCAAATGACTTGCCAATGGTTTGCTTTTGCTGTCAAACAATTTTTATAATTTATCCAAAGTTATCTAACTCGTTTTAGAAAAAGGTTTTATTAGATTATGCCAATATACGAATACAAATGTTCAGAGTGTGATTCGCGTTTTGAAAAAATGCGAAAAGTTTCCGATCCGCCGCTTCAGGTTTGCGAAAATTGCGGCGGAAATTTAGAAAAACAATGGTCGCTTTCCGGTTTTCAATTTAAGGGCGAAGGTTGGTATGTGACCGATTACGCCGGAAAGAAAAACGGTGCGGAAAAGCCTGAAAAAGCTGAAAAATCCGAGAAAGCCGAAAAAAATTCGGCAAGCGATTCAACCGAAAAGCCAAAAGCCGCATCAAAGGAAAAAAGCGAAAGTTCTTCGGATGCAAAACAAGATACTGTCTCAAAGAAAGAATAGAGGTAAAAAGATGAGATTTTCGATGAAAGAGGTTTTACCGTTAAGTTTGTTTTTGTTGATATTTACAGCGGTAGTTACGGCTCAATCGGGACATAGTTCGAGAAATATAACAAGCGCGGACGGAACAATTGTGAGTGTTGTAGCAAAACGCACGAACGGTTCGACCGATCCGATAAAACTTGAAAATCTCTATCTTTACGAAAACGGTATCGAACAAAAAATCAGAAATTTCAGCTACGATCCATCGCCGGCGCGCATTGTTTTATTGGTTGATAATTCGCAGACCGTTCCGGCAACGGTTGAGGTTTTAAGAAAAGCTGCGATGGAATTTGCTTATGAAATTTTCGACGGCGATCAGCTTTTCGTCATCGGTTATGATACGAAGCCAGAAATTATTCAAGAATGGACCGACGATGCAAAGAAAATCGAAACTTCAATCGCCACATTTCGCAAACAAGGAAATCCGTATCTTTTTGATGCGATTGATGCAACCATTACCGAAGTCTTAGCTCCTTTGATGCCCGGAACGCGGAAAACCGCCATCGTTGTGATCGGCGACGGTTTAGACCGCGGAAGTAAAATTTCTTTTGAAAAAGTTCTGGACAAACTGCAAAATCAAAACATCGTCGTTTATACACTTCAGATGCCCGACCGCACCGGCGGCGCGTATCGCCGGAATCAACCGAAAGCACGCGAAGTCGTCCAGCAACTATCCGAAAATACCGGCGGAAAGTCTTTTCCGCTTGAACAAGCCGAAGAAGCCGCGAAATTTATCTGCGACGAATTACGGAAAAACCGCTATATGCTCTCGTATTTTCCGACAAATACTTCTTCTTACGATGCCCGCCGATTGTTTTTAATTGCCGACGAAGGAATTGAAATCCGCACGAAAACCGCTCAACCGCCGAATATTAAATAAACATATTCTTGTAATTTTTCAGAACCGCACACCTTCGTCGGTAAAACTGATCTCATCAATCGGTTGGTCAAAAAACTGCGAAATGATAAATTTCGCCAAATCTTGTCCTTGAGCAATTTTTTCTCTGTCGCCTTCTTCCTCGCCTTGCCTGTAAAACATCAGCGTCAATCCGCCGAACACGGCAAAAGTTTCATACATTTTCTGCTGCTCGCGCGCCGAAAGTTTTTTAAATGAATCCGCCGAAGCCAAAAGCGCGTTAATATCCTGCAAAAGCGATTCCGTCTGTTTTTCGGAAAGTTCCGAACCGTTTGTCAAAACCGAATGACTGACCAAAAGAGCAAACACCGCCGCGCCGGCGACATTATTTCTAAGCCGCGTTTCTTTGTTTTCCGTAAGCATTTGATCGTAATTTTTTAATAATTCGCTAAAAAGCTCTCGAACCGCAGCTTTTTCTTCAGCCGAAATATCTTGCAGATCATCAGTCAATTCGTCGGGAACAATTGTTTTTCCGGTCGGCTTAAAAGATGTTCGAGCCAGCGGAACACGGCGCAGACCGGGTTCTGCTGACGGTGCGCCAGATTGTTTTTGTCCGCCGCTCGTGACCCGACCTTCCATAGCGTCCGCCAGTTGATGTTTGCCAGCCGCCCGCAGGCTTGCAATTCGCCAGCGTTTTTGAAAAAACAGGTGCATATTGCTGTTGACGAAAATGTTGTTGCTGTATGTCATAAAAGGACTTGTACCGACATATTGCGCTTTTGCTTCGGTCGCCGAAAAGACGATTGTTGCAAAAATCAAAGTATAGATTCCAATAATTTTTTTTATCATTGCGATTATTTCTCCAAAATAAATTTAATAAATAAAATCGTTTATTCCTGTCTCAAAATACTAACGCGCAGAAATTATCATAAAAGTATCAATAAAATTTTTATTAATTGATATTCTCGCCCTAAGTTTTCAATTTTTCGCGCTTTTCTGCTGAATTCTTGACATCAATGGCATTGTGTTTTACGTTTGTAGCTAGGCAAAATCAACTATTTTACTGCGTCAAGACTGTCCAAATCATTTTAGATTTGCCAGAGATTAAGGAGATTTGAAGTCGTGAGTGATTCTAATAAACTACCGAAACCGCCGCCGGATGATTTTTCAAAAACTACTCCGAATATAAATATTCCGGGAAGCGACAGATCATCCGATAACGATTGGAGTAAAACAAATTATAAATATCCGGCACAACCGCCGTCTGACGATTGGGGAAATACGGTTGCCAATGTCAGACCTTTCGATAATGATGCGGATGATTTCGGTAAAACATTTGCGCCTTCATCAAACAGTCCGAAAGTTCCCGATTGGGGCGTAACGCAAGATAACATAAATCTCCGGCAAGATGATTTCGGTTCATCAGACAGCGGCGAACAAAATCAGGAATACGGCGTAACGACACCTTATTTCCGTCTGCCGGAAGCCGAACGCGCCAAGTATCAAGATATTCCGCCCACACCGACGGAAGAAGCCAAACTGAAAGAAGAAGAAAAAAAGAAAAAAGGAGGAATTCCTGCCTGGGTTTGGATCTCCGGTGCGCTTTTTTCGATGTTTATGTTCGTGATTATCGCTTTAGTGGGGTTTTACATTTTCTTATGGAAAACGCCCGGATTTGAAATAGTAGTTAAGAATGCTCCGTCCGGAAGCAGCGTTCGTGTAAATGGTTCTTTCTGGGGCGAAACGACTGCCGATGATACAAGACGTCTGCCGCTTCTTGAATCAGGTCAGAAAAATATTGAAATCGTTCATCCGAATTTCGAATGTTCGCCGATTTCGGTTGTCGGGCAAGATGGTGATATCAAAGAAATTGATGCTAAAGACATCTGCAAAAAAGTTGCTACGATTGATGAAAGTTGTCTGAAAATTAAAGCCGGAGATTACGCAACATCAAGACAATGCGCTTATACGGAATTGGGTAAATTATCCGATCCGCCCGATGTAGATTCTTTGCTCAGAGCAATGAATCTATACATCAATCATTTCGATACCGGAAAACACGATATTCGTCCGGAAGATGCAAAATTCCTGCAAACCGCCGCCGGATATATGAAGAAGATTCCGCAAGATGTGGTGATTGAAGTCGGCGGACATACTGACAGCGTGGGAAGTGATGCCAACAATCAGCCGCTGTCCGAAAGACGCGCTAATGCTGTAAAAGAAGAGCTGATCAAAGCCGGAATCAATGAAAGCAGACTCAAAACGCAAGGTTACGGCAGTAAAAAGCCCAAAGCGACAAACGATACCGACGACGGAAAATTCCAAAACCGCCGGATTGAATACTCACGCGCTAAATGATTTTTTGCGGAAATTTGAAGAAAAAGCGGTGGATTTCCTTTTAAGGATTTCGCCGCTTTTTTCTATTTTAAACGGCAACCGGCGCGGCGATTTTTTTATGAGATTTATAGCCGATCAGATTTAAGTTTTCATATTTGAAGTTCAACAAACCTTCAAATCCCTTGAGATTTTCCGCATTTGTAAATTCAAGCGTCGGCAACGCAAGCGGCTCGCGGCTCAAGAGTTCTTCGACTTGTTCGATATGATTCAGATAAATATGCAGATCGCCGAAAGTGTGGATAAATTCGCCGACCTCTAAATCGCAAACGTGTGCGATCAAATGCGTTAAAAGCGCGTAGCTGGAAATATTAAACGGAACGCCCAAAAACGCGTCCGCGCTTCTTTGATAAAGCTGGCAATGCAGAATTTTTTCATTCTCGATCTTAAACTGAAACAATGTATGACATGGCGGAAGATCAACTTTGACGGCAGTTTCGGGATTCCAGCCGGAAACGATCAGGCGGCGCGAATTCGGATTTTTTTCAATCTGTTCGATTAAGTCTTTGATCTGATCGAAGCCGTTCATCTTCGGATAATCGCCGCCGAAACTTCTCCATAAATAACCGTAAACCGGTCCCAAATCGCCGGCTTTACGCCCGAATCTCGAGGTATGTTCTTCGTCAGCCCACTCCGCCCAGATATCAACGCCTTTTTCGCGCAGATTTTTCTCATTCGTATCGCCGGACAAAAACCACGCCAGCTCTTCAAAAATCCACCGGATAGGCACGCGTTTTGTCGTTACGATTGGAAAACTTTTCCGCAAGTCAAACCGAGTTTGATAACCGAAAACCGAGATCGTTCCAACGCCCGTTCGATCTTCATGGCGCGTTCCGTTGTCCAAAATATGTTGAAGAAGTTCTTGGTATTGTTTCATTTATTATTTTTATTTACGTGGCGGCGGAGGCGGTTCAGGAAGAGTTAAATCATCAATTTGTAAACCAACCGGCGAAGCATCGGATTCTTTTATTACATTTACTAATTGAATCAATTCACTAAATTGCAGAGATGGCGCGGCTTTTATAAAAACTGTTTTTTCTACTTCATTTGTTCCTTCGCGATAAACTCCGTAATCTTCTCTTTCTTGAAATATTTTTGTCAATAATGCCGTTAATTTAGAGGTATCATATAGATTTCCTTGGTCTTCATTATTTAAAGTAATTTTTCTGTCGGATGTTATCTGAATTACTAATGTATGAGGATTTGGTCTCAATTCTTCTTTCGGATTATTTTTCGGTTCTTGCGGAATAAAAACAAACGGGTCGGATGAATTTTCTGAAGTTTCCAATTTAATATTATTTTTACTTAACTGTCTCGATTTTTTTAGAAAATTAACAATTGAACCGAAACTCAAATCAGGATCGGCTTTTACAATTATGTCCGGATTAATTTTTCGTTTTTGTGAATTATTCAAAAGCAAAAAAAAGTCCGTTAGAGAACTCGTGTCTAAAATACTTCCGATATTATTAAACCCGACGTCTTGAACGGTAAGCGTAACATTAGAAATCGCATCTATTTGCAAAACAAAAACGTAATTTACAGATTCTAAAGATTCCTTTTCTTTAGCGACAGATGATTTTTGAGCGTAAAGATTTTGAGAAAAAATAATGCCAAGAGAAATCATTAACAAAATAAGAATTTTTATTTTCACTATATTTTCACCTCGCAGATTAGTTGTAAATTTGTGAATTTTATTTATAAAAGTTACCATACAATTTTGGATTTTGCAGTAGTTTGACAGGAAAATTTTATGAGCGGAATTTTAGTCGTCGGCGCGACGCAGGGAACGGGATTCGAGATTGTCCAAGAGCTTTTGCGGGAAAACCGCGAAGTCCGTGTCTTTGCGCGAAATGAAGGAAAAGCGCGTGAAAAGTTCGGCGAAAAAGTAGAAATCGTCATCGGAGATTTGCAAAACCCCGACAAAATGCCCGAAGCCGTCAAAGATATTGACCATATAATTTTCACCGCCGGAGTTACAAAACGACCGTGCGGTGAAGATTTGATCGTCCAGACCGAATTTGACGGACTTAAGAAAACTCTGGAAGCAGCGAAAAATGCGGGCTTTGCCGGAAAGTTTCTGTTTTTGAGTTCAATCGGCGTAACGAAAGAAAATTGGGCAAGCAGGCTTTTGAACAAAATTAAGGGAAATGCGCTAAAATGGCGTAAGGCGATGGAAGACGAAATCAGAAAAAGCGGTTTCGATTACACGATTGTCCGCGCCGGTTTTTTGATGAACGGCGCAGGCGGAAAAAAGCCGCTCGAACTTAGCCAAAACGAATATCCGCTCTATTTGTGCTACCGTATTTCCCGCGCCGACGTCGCGAAAATCTTCGTCGAGGCGTTAAAAGACGATAATACAAATCGCACAACCTTCGACGCGGTTTGGGGCAGCGAAAAACGCCAATTGAGCGAATCTTTCAGAAAGTTAAAAAAGGATTGATTTTCGGAAGGCGATTTCACGGCTTTTTATTTGTTAAAATACGAGTAAATTTTATTTTTAGAATTTAACGGATTATGTCGGAAAAATTAGAAGTCAGCTTTAATTCGCCGCAATGCGGCTGGATGTCGGTCGGTTTCACAGGCGGCGCGAGAGAATTTTACACGACGACGGCGCACGCGCCGCACGAAAACGCTCTGCCGGAACTTTTGCAGATATTGTCGTTTTTGATTGATCCCGATCTGCACGAATTTGAAAAAACTCTGAAATGGAATCGAAACCCGGAAGAATTCGATTTTATTTTCCGCAAAAATGCCAAAAACACTTCGCTCGAAATCATCGAATATCCGACCGAAGACAGAAGCCGCCGGCGCAGCGAAACGGTTTTTTCATACAGCGGCAGCGCGAGAGAAATCTGCCGCGCGTTTTATCAAACATTCGAGCAGCTTTATGAAGAAAGATTTAACGACGAATTTGAACAAAACTGGCGGCAGCCTTTTCCGCTCGAAGAATTTAATAATTTCAAAAACAAATTAACAGCGGCAAATAATCTATAATAAGATCAGAGGTTATAAAAATGAATCAAGCTATATCACAGATCGAACGAAATATTTTATCACTTCCGGTTGATGAACAACTTTTGCTGATTTCACGTGTAGCAGAAAAACTTCGCGGGAAAATTGAAGGGAATTCAGATTTTGAAAATCAACTAACCGAAATGGCAAGTGATAAAAATATTCAACGTGAATTAAGGGAAATTGAAAAAGATTTCCGGCGAACGGAATTAGATGGTTTAGGTAAATGATAAAACGCGGCGAAATCTATTTTGTTGATTTAAACCCGGTTCAGGGACGCGAACAATCAGGTCGTCGCCCTGTTTTGGTTTTATCTATCGATGCGATAAATAAATTACCCTTAGTCGTCACAGTTGTCGTTGGGACTAAAGGCGAAAATCTACCGCGCGATTTTCCGACAAATGTTAGAATTTCTGCTGAGGAAAGCGGTTTGCCCATGGAAACCGTATTTTTATGTTTTCAAATTCGGTCAATTGACCCGAATCGTTTTCCGCAAAATTCGTCCGGAAAAGTTTCTGACGAAAATTTAGAAAAAATTGAAAATGCCGTTCGGCATTGTCTTGGATTGTGAAAGAAAAACTTTTAGAACTTCTGGCTTGTCCGTGCTGCGGCGGCGATATTTTGCTCGCTTATGCCAGCAAATATGAGGGCAAGGAAATCATCGAAGCGGTTTTGAATTGTAAAAAATGCAACCGCGAATATAAAGTTACGCGCGGCATTCCGCGTTTTGCAATGCTCGATAAGATCGAGCAGGATAAAGCCGATACGGCGGAAAATTTCGGCTGGCAATGGACGCATTTTACGCAAAAGGACGAGAAATACGCCGAACAGTTTTTAGGCTGGCTGCAGCCCGTCAAACCCGAATTTTTCGAGGGAAAAATCGTTCTCGAAGGCGGCTGCGGCAAAGGCAGACACACATCGCTCGCGGCAGATTGGGGCGCGAAGGAAGTGATCGGAATTGACCTGAGCGCGGCGGTCGAAACGGCTTTTCAGGCAACGAAAGATTTGAAAAATGTTCACATCGTGCAAGCCGATATTTTCAAACTGCCGTTCAAACGCGTCTTTGATTACGCCTTTTCGGTCGGCGTTCTGCATCACACGCCGGACCCGAAAAAAGCTTTCACATCGCTTGCTAAAAAGGTCAAAAAAGGCGGACATATTTCCGCCTGGATCTACGGCGAAGAAAACAACAGTTGGATCATCAATTACGTCAATCCGATTCGCACCGGTTTTACGTCAAAGATCAATCAACCGACGCTTTTTCAACTGTCGAAACTCCCGACCGTCGGCGTTTTTCTCGCCTCGAAACTAATTTACAAACCGCTTAACAAAGCCGCCAAACCATTGGCGCGAAAACTTTTCTATAACGATTATCTCAATCATCTCGGCACATTCGGCTGGCGCGAACAGCATAATATCGTCTTCGATCATCTGGTCGCGCCGACCGCATTTTATATTCCGAAAGAAGAATTTGAAAAATGGTGGCAGGAAATTGACGCGATAGATGTTAAAATAGTCTGGCACAACCAAAATTCGTGGTGTGGTTTTGGTGAAATAAAATAATATCTTAGCCACATATTTCTCAAAATTTTGTGAGGTAAAAAATGCTCAAACGGTTTAGACTTTTTATCATTCTCGTTTTTACGTTCGTTCAATTAACCGAAATTACGGCGCAGACCAATCAGCCGACGGCGAAGGATTTTTTCGACAAAGGTTTGCAGTTGATGAAGGAGCAAAAGTTTGACGAATCGCTCAAAGCGTTTCGTCAGAGTGCGCGACTTGACGCGACGCAGACGGGAACACATGCCAATATCGGTTCGGTTCTGCTTGCCTTAAACCGCGCCGGCGAAGCCGCTGCGTCGTTTCGTGAAGCCGTGCGGATTGAGCCGAAAAACGCGAGTTTGCGGCTGGCTTTGTGTCAGAGTTTGAGTTTGTCGAAAAATCACTCCGAAGCCGTGTCCGAGTGTGAAGAAGCCGCGCGTTTGAATCCGGACGCGCCGGAAAATCACGTCGGTTTGATTTTCGCTCTGCAAAACGCCGGACGCGACGGTGAGATTTATTTAAAAATCGCCAACGCGCTGCAAAAATTTCCCGAATACGAAATCCTGCTTAATCTTTCCGCCGAAACAAATGAAAAAGCCGGCGATTACGCCCGCTCTCTGGCAAATTACGAAACGCTGGCGCGTCTGCGCCCGGACGCAGCCGTCTATCAGGTAAAACTTGCGGAAAATTATCTCCGGTTTGAACGCGACGCGGACGCGATTGCGGCGGCGCGGCGGGCAATCGAGCTGGAACCGCGCCAACCGATGGCGCATTTTTATCTTGGCAGAGTTTATTTCGAACTCGGTCAAGACACCGAAGCCGCGCAGAGTTTTCAAAAAGCGGCGGAAATTGACCCGAAAACACCGGAATTTTTTTACAATCTCGGCATTTCCGAAGCGCGGCGCAACCAGCTCGATGCGGCGATTTCCGCTTTACAAAAAGCGGCGGCTCGCGCGCCGGAAAACTTTCATTTTAATTTTGAACTCGGCAAAACCTTGAACGACGCGAAAAAATTTGACGAAGCGATTCCTTTTCTAGAAAAAGCCGAACAACTTAATCTGAAACATTTTGAAACAAAAGCCACGCTCGGATTCGCGCTCGTCAGCGCGGCGCGATTTGACGAGGGCATCAACGTTCTGCGTGAAGCCAATCGGCTTCGTCCGGGCGATAAAATAATCACGATGCTTCTCGGAGTTGCCGAAGCCAGACGCGAAGGCGCGACGCAGATTGAATTGATGAAAGACATTGCTGAAAGAAAGCCGAAAGATGCCGCCGTCCGTGACAGTCTGGCAAGTATGCTGATTGCTCTGCGCCGTCCGCAGGAAGCCGAACCGTATATCGAACAATGGCTGAAAATTTCAAAACCATCGGGCGATTCTTATAACAAAATCGCCGTTTTATACACGGAGATGAATCAGCCGGAAAAGGCTGTCGAATACTATCGAAAAGCCGCCGAACTCAAACCGCACCACATTATTTATTTGAGTTTAGCCGGCAGTCTGCGCGAACTCGGACGCGCGTCCGAAGCTCACGAAGCGTATAAAAAAGCTCTGGAGATAAAACCCGATTCAATTTATGTTTTAAAGACTTATGCCGATTTTCTGCGTGACGAAGGAAAGCGTCAGGAAGCGTTAGAGATGTATAAACGCGCCGTTGCCGTCGAACCTACGAATGCGCCCGTCGTTTATAATCTCGCCATTTTATATGCCAAAACCGGAAATCTCGAACTTGCGCGGCAGTATTATGAAATGCTGAAAATGCTTGATCCGGCACAGGCAAAAATTTTAATTAGATTGATGCTTTTAAAATAAAATTTCCGCCGCGCGTTTGTTATATTAATTCTTGAATCATTTATGAACACAGCTTTGCCACAGGAAATGGAGCAGCACACATACGCGATTATGAACCGCGTCGAAGACAATCACTGGTGGTTTGTCGGTCGTCGTGCGATTCTGGAAGAATTCTTGCGCCAAATAATCCAAAATCCAAAATCTAAAATCCAAAATCCCAAAATTCTCGATGTCGGCTGCGGCACGGGCGCGAATCTTGAAATGTTGGCGAATTTCGGCGACGCGGAAGGCGTTGATGTTTCCGACGATGCTTTGGAGTTTTGCAAAGCGAAAGGTTTAAAGGCGCACAAAGGTCTGGCGGAAAAACTGCCGTTTGAAGATGAAAGTTTCGATATCGTAACCGCGCTCGATGTCGTCGAACACTTGGACGACGATGTTGCCGGATTAAAAGAAATGCACCGCGTTCTGAAAACGGGCGGCAAAACTCTGATCTTTGTTCCGGCGTTTATGTGGCTCTGGGGCGTGCAGGACGACATTTCAAATCACCGCATCCGCTATACGAAAAAGCAAATTGTCGAAAGACTCGAAAAAGCCGGTTTTGAGATCGAACGCGCAACTTTTGCCAACTGGACATTTTTCGCGCCGATTCTCGCCGGCAGAACCTTGATGAAAATCACCGGAATCAAACCCGAATCGGAAAACAACGTCAATATTTTCGCGCTCAACGGAATTTTCGGCAAAATATTCAGCGCGGAACGGTTCTGGCTCAAAAATTTCGATTTTCCGTTCGGCGTTTCGATTGTGATTACAGCGAAGAAAGGTTGATAAATAAGTTATAATTCACAAAAGGAGAATTTTGCATAATGGACTTTTATCGAGAAACAATTAAAAATGCGCCGTCTTTTATTTCGATTCCGAAAGAACTCAGAAACCGCGATGTTGAAATAATAATTTTGCCGCTTGATCGAGAGTCGGAAAACGGCGATGATGTCGAACGCGACGAAAACGGCTATCCAATTGGCTTTTTTGAAGAAACGGCTGGAAGTTTGCCCGATTTTCCTGACCGCGAACCGCAACCCGTTCAACCTGAGCGAGAGGAAATCGTATGATTTTTCCGCTGAAATATTTGCTTGATACAAATGCTTGCATTGTCTATATCAGAAATCTTCATTCGGGCGTTAGGCGCAAACTTGAATCTTTGTCGAAATCTGAAATAAGCAGGTGAGAATAAATTTTGTAACATAATGTGTCGTGTTCAGAGTCCAAACTTTAGTTTGCCTTTCCGCCGCGCTTCGGTGGCGGAAACACGCTGAAGCGTGGAATTTGAACTAAAACCAAAATCTTACAAAACTTT
>JBGTIH010000090.1:0-11009 GCA_041745765.1 Pyrinomonadaceae bacterium
GGTTTAACCATTACAGACCTTTACGCGTGGCAGTTGAGCCGCGACATCAGCATTGACACAACCGATCTGAGAGACGTTGAAGCGTGGGTAAATTTTGATGAAAACGGCAATTCAAATTTCGCAAATCTGAAATTAGTCGAAGATGAAGCCGGCTCGCGTGTCAATTTTAAATACACTTCCGTAAAATTTTCTCTGCAGGACGGAGTGGTTCATTTCGGCGACGTTCAGCGCAAGATAAGTGCTGATGCAACCAATATTTCTCTCGGATTTGAACCCGAAAATTACGAAGTTCCCGACGAACAAAAACGCTACAAAGTTAATTTTTCTTCGACCGATTCGCAATTTACTTACGATGAAAGCAAAGTTGCGCCGATCACCATTCGGGCGACGGGCATTGCTTTTAATGAGGGCGCGGAGATTTCGCAATTGAGTTTGATAACGCCACTCGGCGAATCGAATCTGTCAGGCACGCTGACCAATTGGGCATCGCCGAAATATAATTTAAAGATTGATTCGACGGTTGATTTGACGCAGACTTCGACCGTTTTTCCGCTCGGAACTTCGATTCGCGGCATCGGAAATTTCAGCGGAACGGTAACGGGCGAAGGCGATGTTTTCAAAGTCGAAGGTGAGGTTTTTTCAGAATCGCTGGCGGCGGACAACATTCGTTTGAAAGCCGTAAAAATAAATGCAGTCGCCGATTACGGCGATTCGATGTATAACGCCAATGGCAAAGCAGTCGCGGAAATGCTGACGTTTGAGGATTTTGTCATTGATTATCCGCAGCTGATCGGCAACATTCGCGGCACGGGAACGGATTTTCGATGGGTCGGCGAACTTCAGGCAATCGGTGCCAAAACGCCGCTCGGCACAATCACCGGTCTTTTTATCAAAGACGCGGTTGCCGATTATAAAGAAAAACAATTCGGCGCAAATTTCGGCGATGTTCGGGCGCGGAGTTTTGTTTCGCCCGATTTCAGCATCGAAAATCTGCAAACGCGCAACGTCAGACTTTCAACCGCAAACGGCGTAACCGACGTTGCCGCGCCGAGTGTAACGGCAGGAAGCGTAAAAACCGATCACGTAACACTAAGAAACGCGACGGCAAATAATCTAAAATTAAAAAACAGCGGCAACACAACCGATATTACAGCCGGCAGTCTGCGCTCCGAAACGCTTGATACGGCAGACGGAAGATTGCGAAATCTTTCGGCAAACGACATCAGAATCCGCGACACGCAAAACTCGGCCGATATCAATGCAAGAAGTGTGCAAGCCGATAATCTCGATACCAATGGCGCAAAAATCGGCAATATGGCGGCAACCGATGTCAACGTCAATATCGCCGGAAATGAAACAAGAGTTTATTCAAATAACTTAAAGATTGCGAAAATCACAACTGACGCGGCAATTCTCGGCAGTTTAAATGTTGCCGGAGTTCGTTTGACGATTCGTCAGGGAAGAATCGAAGGAACTTCGGGCGATATTAATGCGGGAAATGTCGTGTTGACAAAATCCGCCGTTCCCGAAGGCGGAAATCTTGAAAATGTCAGAATTGCAAAACCCGTTTTCGTTCTCGAACCGTCGGGACGCTACCGCGCGAGTGCGGATATGAGCATCGGCGGCGGAGTTCTGGGAAGCGTCCAACTCGGCTCGGCGCGCGCTTCGGTCGTTGCCGAAACCGAACAAATCGCGCTCAATAATTTAACCGCCGAAGTAATGGACGGAAATTTAAGCGGCAATGCAGTAATCGCTTTGACAAATCGGCGGCGTTCAAATGTGGCGGCGCAATTTGATAATTTAGACCTTGGAAAACTGCTCGCGCTGTCCGGCGGAAAAGTCGTTCCCATCGAAGGCAAAACGACCGGAAATGTTGATTTGAATTTTCCCGGAACTGATATTAGAACGGCAAGCGGAACTTTGACCGCAGATTTTATCGCCAATGCCGGAACGGAAGATCGCGGACTAGTTCCCGTCAACGGCAAACTCGGATTAAACGCGACGGACGGACTTTTCAATATTGATTTTGCCAACTTAAACACTGACAAAAGCGAATTTAACGCTTCGGGCAGTTTTGATTTAAGCGGCAACGATTCAAATTTGAATCTCGCTCTAAATTCGACCGACGCAAGCGAGATCGAACGGATTATCAGAGTTTTGAATTTATCGCCCGAACTCGAAACGCAGCTCGATAATTATCAAGCTGCGTTTGCCGGAAATCTGAGCTTTACCGGAAACTTAACGGGAAATCTCGAAAACCCGACGCTTTCGGGACGCGCTGCCCTTGATTCGCTGATTTTGCGAAACCGCAATTTAGGTTCACTTGCAACAAATATTTTTCTCTCGCCGAACGGTCTGGAATTGCGCGAAGGAATTTTGAGAGAACCCGGAAACGGCGGAACTCTGGCTTTTGACGTAAATGTTCCGAATATCGGCACAAATAATATTTCGGTCAACGCCAAACTCGACAATATCAATACCGGAAATTTGATCGCCGCTCTGCCGGTTAATATTCTGCCCGAAGGTTTTCAGGATTTTCGAGCGCAGACTTCCGGCACGATCAATTTGAGCGGTTTGCCGAACGCGATGGAAGGCTCAGCGAATATCTCCTCCGGCAAAGGAACAATTAACGGCGAAGCGTTTGACGGTTTTGATGCACGGGCGACTTTTCAAGGTAATCTCGTCAATCTCGAAGATTTCACAGGTCGTTTCGGAAGTGGAACTCTGAAAGCATCGGGAACTTATCAAACCGATTCGCAAGCATTTAATTTCGACGTAACCGGCGAAAATGTCGCTCTGGCGCGTGTTCGTCCGTTTATTCCGAACAGTCAAAATCTGCCGGAATTGAGCGGAACGGTTGACGTTAAGGCAAAGGCGACGGGAATTGCTTCGGATGCGAGAACTTATGACATAAATTTTAGCGGAAGCGGCAGTAATGTGGCGGTCGGCGAGCGATCGGTCGGTGGAATCGTTTTTGCCGGAAACACGGAAAATCAGCAGCTTAATACGAACTTTACGATCAATTTTGAAGGTCAGCCGCAGAACATAACGGCAAGCGTTAATTTTGCGGACGAAAATCTGCCGTTTCGCGCCGAAACCGTTTTCAATAATACGGAGCTTTCGCCGATCATCAATTTAATTCGTCCCGAAGGCATATCGGTTACGGGAACGGCAACCGGAAAAGTCTTTATCGCGGGAAATCTTTCCGGTATAAATCCTGACGGAACACGCGGTTTTACAACCGATAATTTGAGCGGCGCGGCTCAGTTCAGCCAGTTTGCGCTGCAAATCGAAGACACGCCGCTCGTGGCGACCGAGCCGGTTGATATTCGATTTAATTCAAGAGAAGTCGTCGTTGATAATGCGCGATTTTCCGGCGGCGGCACGAACATCGTCGTCAACGGTACAAAAGCTCTGACCGATACGGGTGTGAATAATCTGGCAGTTGACGGAAGTGTAAATCTACGAATTTTAAACGCGCTTTCGAGAAATACTTTCTTTGCCGGCATCACGAATGTTTCTGTCAGATTGACCGGAGTTAATGCGACAGCACGACTTAACGGCACAGCCGATTTGCAAGGAGCTTCGGTAGCTACATTTATCGGTTCGGAACGAATTTCTCTCGACCGTGTTACGGGACGTTTGCTTTTCACTTCAAACCAAGCGCAGATTGAAAATTTAACCGGATTTTTGGGCGGCGGACGCATCACGGCTTCAGGCGGTGCATTGATCGGAAACAATCTTCAATTACAGCAATTTCGGCTGAACATTCGCGGCACGAATGTAACAGCGCCGCTGCCGCCTGATTTTATAACGACGGGCGATGCCGAAGGCGAGATCAGCGGTTTCCGCCAAGGCGAACAGATGAACACGCTGATTCGCGGAACTTTTAATGCACGGCGCAGTGTTTATACAAAAGACATAGACGTTGCCGATATTGTCAGCGGACGCGGCGGCGGCGGTTCGCTGTCTGCCGGAACAGGTGACGGCGGTTCTTCAATTCTGGGCATAACGCGTCTCGACATCCGAATAGAAGGGCGCGACGCGCTCATCGTTCGCAATAATCTGGCAGATTTGACTGCTTCAGCTTCCCTGCGCGTTACGGGCGACACGGAATTTCCTCAAATCTCCGGTAGAATTACGGCAACCAGCGGAACTATTTTCTTCCGTAGAGACCGCTACGAAATCCAGCGCGCAACTATCGAATTTCCGCCGAATACAAACATCGAACCCTTCATCAATCTGCAAGCCGAAACCGAGATCAGAGGCTATCAGATTATCGTCAGTTTAGTGGGAAATATTACGGATACCGAATCGCTGAACGCGACGGTGCGCTCGAATCCGGGATTGCCGCAACCCGATGTTATTTCGCTGATCACGACCGGAAATCTGGCAAATACCGATACGGGAATTCCGACGCTGGCGCAATCGGGAATCAATACAGCGGCGGAAATTTTGACCGATTCGTTTATCAATAATCCGGCAAGCCGCGCCACCGACCGGCTTTTCGGTCTGAATCGCTTTGAACTCGATCCGATCATTTCCGGGCAAACAAATCCGTCGGCGCGTCTGACGGTCGGCAGACAGATTAACCGAAATCTGCTCGTTACATATTCGACAAATCTTTCGGAAGATCAAAATCAGGTTCTCGCGCTCGAATACCGCGTTTCAAACCGTCTGTCATTCGTCGCGCAATACGAACAGCGTTCATTAAGCAACGTAACGCAAAGGAATAATAATTTCAGTTTTGAGGTTCGCTTGCGAAAGAGATTTTAGAAACCGGAAATTTAAAATGATTTCCGGTATTTCCATCCTTTTTTATCAACATTTATTTAACAACAATCTCGATTTTATCAAGAGTAAGCTCAACAAAATCATTTTGTCGTTTTACGGGTAATTTGATTTTAACTTCAATAAAATATTTGCCCTTTTTATTCAGATTATAGTCATTGTTTAGGTTTACAACTTTTTCCCAACTTTGTTGTGATTTAAGAACTATTCCGTAACGATGACTTATAGATGCCTCAGAAATAATTTTTTTAAAGTCATCATCTGTTAATTTTTTCTCTCCAGCTTTTATTTGTAGAATTGGCGGCATCTTTTTACCTTCTTCATCATAAGCATTAATCTCAATCGGAAGTTGATTTGATATTGTTAAATCCTCGCTTCCTATATTAGTTACAAATATAGTGAATACTGCTTTTTCACCATCCGCTATTAACAGCTGATTTGAATTAGTACAAAGTTTGAGATTTTCTATTTCAGTACTACATTTTTTGTTTGTTTGATATTTAGCAGATTGTAATATTTCTACAATCGTTTCTTTTGACATCGCAGCCACACAAAGTAGTAATACCAAAATAATTACGATTACGACACTCGATTTCCTCATAAATCCTCCATATACGTCTAATAAATATGTATTAATTACTACAATTCGACTGAGCCGTTTGAAGCAAATCACTCCATTGTGGATGCTGAATTGTATCCTCAAATGTTATTTTTCTCGGATCGGTGAAAGGTCCTTTGACATATGTTCCGTCAGACTGGCGCGTTGCCGAAGCGCTCCACGACCACGTAGCCTTTTTAAGAGGAACCCAAACAGAATTTGCACCGGATGGCTTGAACATTAACCACATCGTCCAATTATTACTTGAATTAATAGACTGCACTGGCGACGGCAGTGGCGGTGCAGATAGAATAAATCCCGGGGAATCAGAAGCAGTTGGAGAATCCACAGGTGCATAAGGATAACAGCCGTCAAGCCCGCTATCATTGATAGCCCCCGTTTGTCCATTCGCAAGAATAATGTTTATAACTCTGGAATTATACAATTGGACCCATTGTGTTTCGCCTGAAAATGGTTGAGGGACACTCACAAGCCCTCTCAGAAATTTTATTCCAGGGATGCCGTTTGGAACGCCTAAATGAAGTTCTAATTGCCCTGTAGCGGTATCTATCTCAGTAGTTGCATCAGTTTGAGTAGAAGAAGTTGTAGTTGGACGAAATACATTAAAACTGGCTTGTCCGTTTACTGATTGTCCATTGACTACACCGTTATAAGTAACTGTCTTGACAGTTGTTCCGTTTATATGCCCGTCAACCCAAACAAAATTTACACTTGACGTATTTAATACATCTACTAAAACTATATTTCCCTGTGTTTGATCCTGTGAAACTACGAAATCTTTTACCGCTGTTTGCGGAATTGTCCAAGAATGATTTGATAAAGTGCCTGAAGGAATAACTTCAGCCGTTAAATTTAATCTTTCTCCAACTATTATTTTGTTGTTAGAAGTTGTTACAGGTTGCCCATCTCTCTTGATTATAAGCTGATTAACTGTAAGGCTTGCACTTAAATTCCCTACATTCGTTAATGTTATGCAATCACATCCGTCGGGAATAAATGCAATATTTTGCTTGGATTCTTTCTTGAAAGCTACATTGCTGAATGATACTTCCGGACTGTCTTTTTTTACTTCCGTTAAAATGGGAAATTCATTATAGTTTTCAATAAACCTTTCTTCTTTAGCAAGATACGGACCTCCCTGACAGTATCCTCCGTAAACGTAATATACCGGAAGCTGAACTTTGGCTTTTATCTGTGTTTGACCGCCTCCAATGGTGGTTACATAACCGGAATTATTGACTGTCGCAATATTTGTATTCGTGCTTTGCCAATCGTAGGCTAAAACAGTTATATTTCTGCCGGAAATCGTATTTCCGTAACAGTCTATTCCGTTCTCAAGCACTTGATACTGCACTCCCGCAGGATGATTAACCTGAGCATTACCCGGAACTAATGTCGCAAAGCTGTATGCTCCGTATTCACAACAATTCAGACAAAAATAGCTGTAACTGATGCCTTTGACGGTATCAATCTGTGTGGCTTGCCCAACCAGCGGAACTTTGTTGGCTAAAGATTCTTCAACCGTTGCTTCGCTTCTTCGCAATGACCAGTGGATTTGTCCTTTTGAAATATTCAAAGGAATCGTTCTGCCCTGTTCATCTGGGATTTGCTCGTCTCTGAGTTTTTTTACATCTATTTCGACGGTTTCGCCTTTATTGATTTTTTTGACCGGAATGATATATTCTCCGTCAGTTCCCCAAGTTATATGCGAAACATAATTTTCGTCCTTAAATCCGGCATTTTTGATATATGCCTTTGTTGACGATGTGCCGTAGATAGAGAAATAATACAAAGATGCCGCGCTTTTCAAAGCGGGCGGATCCCATAAAAGTGTTGAAAAAACTTGATTCTTAGTTTGACTGACGCTTTGCACCGATGCCGTTACGCTTCCCGCATTTCCCGTATATTCAATCTCGATTCCGGCAGTTTTGACGTTAATCAAATTTATAACACTTCGCATATTTACCTGATGAACTTCACGCGGTTTAAGTTTGACGGTATTCACGCTGACTGCATCATTCGTGCCGTCGTTTTTTGTGTAAGGTACTCTGATATTGACATCTATCCGGCTGTCGGTCGTATTACTCAAAACCACGATCGGCTCAAGCGCATCATTTCCGACCGCACCGAGTTGCAAACCGGCACCGTGATATTGGTTTGATTTTGAGCTTACCGGATTTGTGAATCTGGCTGTATTTGAATAACCCTTCGACGCATCTTTAATCATAGTCCAGGCTAAAAGAGATTCTTCCGATCCGTCGTGCGTCAACGATAAACCTAAAACATTTGATTTAGCAAAAACATTTCCTTGATTGAAATCATCCCTAACACTCAGAACTTTGGTTTCATGCGGAAGAAGATTAAAAATATGCGGAGAACCTGAAACGTGAGGATTTCTTGTCAAAGTTGCCGTAACCGTCAAAAACTCATCGCCCGTATTGGTTAAAACAATTGTTGAATCCGTATTATTATTTGGTATCCACCATACGCCTTCGAGACGACGGGAATCGAATTTACCCAACTCGCTTAATTTATTCTCGAATATAAGACTGTTGTTATTATCAATTATTTGAATCTGCGTTCCGAGAACAAGGTCTTTTCCTCTGTGAAATAATCTGACATTTCCTTCTTGAAATCCTTCTCCGCCAATATTTGCCCAATCGCTCAGATTTACGGTTTGATGCGAATTACGCTCGACAATTATCGGCGGAATTTGCAGAATCGCCCCGTTTTTACTATATAATGTCGGCTGGACTTCAATTGGCTGCGGTCCCTTGTTATTCAAAACGAGTCTGGATTCCAATCCGCTCTGCGTAGTGTAATATCCGCCGACTAAAGTATGCGGCGTTTGAGTTTCGTCCTCAAGCATTATTTTCGTTGAAGCCGCATTTGATGAATTGGAAATGTTTTTGATAAATTCCGTTTCAAACTTGCCTTGTGATTGAGCGGAAAGGGTAAAAACAAATAAACTGAAAAAAACCGGAAGAACTTTGCAGAAAGACGCTAAACTGTTTTTTTTTCAACACTTGCGAGAACATTTTACTAATCTCCTTTGGGTTATGAAAGTTTCGGAAAACTTTCGGGAAAAAAGTGAGCAACAGTTTTTTTAAGAATGTTGCGTGAATTTTGTTTTGATAAACGAAAGATATACCGATATTATTTTTCTGTCAAGAAAAATTTTTGTTAAACTGTAATGCCTCGACTATAAGTTGTGGAACTACTTCTTTGTTCATTTAAAATCCGTAAGTCTTTTATTTTCAATCAAGGCGTTTTATTGAAACAACATCTGTAACTTTTTATTGAGGCATTACTCCAACCGTCTGTCATTTGTCGCCTAATATGAACAGCGTTCTTTGAGTAATGTCACGCAAAGGAATAATAATTTCAGTTTTGAAGTTCGCTTAAGAAGAAGATTTTAAGAAATGAAAGACTAAAGTAATTTTGATTATTTTTTAGTAACTGATTAGGTCATAAATTGTTTTTAAATAAAATGGTTAATGAGTTAAGTATTAAGCTACCGGTAACTTACAACAAGATCATCTCCAAAATCTCACGCTGAAATTTTTCGTTATCTACTACCAAAATTGATTTTCCAGCCATATTAAATTTCGCTTTAATTTGTAACCGTTAATGAAATTTGCAGATTATATTATAGCCGTGCAATAAGTAGTAATAATTGCGCAACAGGTCAGAACTGCCTGCGTTTGCCGGCGGATAAAAACATTATTACCAAACCACGCACGGCTCTATCATAATCTGTAGCGCACTTTTTTTCTTCGCAGATCGGCATCTTCATTTTCAAAATTTTGCAGACGCATCGTTACATCGGCGGTCATTTCCAGACCGGCGCGTGTTCCGCGTGCGAGATGAAAATGTCCGGCAGCGGCGATCATTGCGGCATTGTCGGTCGAAAGATGTTTTGACGGAAAATAAACCGGCAAATTCAGCCGTTCAGCGAGTTTTTCCGAATCTCTTCGCAAAGCCGTATTGCACGCCACACCGCCTGCGACGATCAAGGTTTTCGGGTTTAATTCAAGCGCGAGTTTTTCGACATTTTTGAGCAGAGATTTAACGACCGTATGTTGAAAACTCGCGCAAATGTCTTTGATTTCTTGGCTCGGCGTTTCACCGTTTTTAACAGGTTCGATATTATTTTCGCGCAGATAGCGCATTACGGCGGTTTTCAGACCGCTGAAACTGAAATCCGGTCGCCCGTCGGAAATTTTCGCAATCGGAAATTTTATTTTATCAGGATCGCCCTCTTTCGCTAGTTTATCAATCACGGGACCGCCCGGATATTCGAGTCCGAGCATTTTCCCGACCTTGTCAAACGCCTCACCCGCCGCGTCGTCGCGTGTGCGCGAGACGACCTTGTATTTTCCGGCTTCGGGGATAAAAAATAAATTCGTGTGTCCGCCCGAAACGATCAGAGCAAGCGCAGGATATTCGACCGGCGGATTGTCAAACGCCACCGAATAGACGTGTCCTTCGATATGATTTACGCCGACAAACGGAATATCCAAACCCCACGCCAGAGCTTTTGCATAACAAACCCCGACGAGCAAGGAGCCGATCAAACCCGGACCTTGCGTGACGGCAATCGCTTCGATTTCTTCGAGCGAAACATTCGCCTTTTTTAATGCTTCATTAACAATTGGTTCGATTTTTTCGAGATGTTCGCGCGAAGCGAGTTCCGGCACGACTCCGCCGTAAGGTTTGTGCAGTTCGATCTGCGAAGATATGACGGACGATAAAATCTCTCTGCCGCCGCGCACAACGGCGGCGGCGGTTTCATCACAAGAGCTTTCGATTCCTAAAACTAACATAGATTTCAGATTTCAGATTCCAGATTTCAGATTTCAGATTTCAGATTTGAAATTTGGAATCTGAAATCTGGAATTTGAAATATTGCGTTAAAATGCCTGTGAAAATCTGAAATGAAGCTGACCTTTCTTCGGAATCAGATTCGCGGGCGGACCGTTTTGCTGCGGAATTAAAAACGTCGGCGGATTCAGCAGATAACCATAATCAATGGCAAATTCGCCGCCGATCGGCGTTCTGATTCTGAAACCAAGACCGACCGTATGCGTCCAGAGCGCGCGAAGATTCTGTCCAACAATATCATCGGGCGAAACTTCGGGCGCTTTGAAAATATCACGGACGCGCCGGAAAACATTGCCGCCGTCGTAAAAAGGAACAATGCGAAAACCATCCGTGAACGGAATTCGCGCTTCGAGATTGACGATTGCCAGCGCGTTGCCGCCGAACGGAACGGTGAACGGGCTGAGAAAAATCTCATCGCCGTTTCTGTCGCGGAATAATCCTTCCGGCACGATTGCCAGACGCGGTCCCGCGCCTTCAAACGCAAAACCCCGGAGCGTCGTCGAACCGCCGCCGAAAAATCTTTCGCTGATCGGCAAAATGCCTTCGAGTTCGGGAAATTTACCGGCATCGAAGTTCTGATTTCTCGAATAAACGCTTGCCAGACCGAGAATTGCGCGACCTGCCAGAATCACATTATTAAAACGCGGAAGCGAATAAAATGTGTTATACGACATTTGAAATTTATGAAAACCGACATTAGCACCGAGCTGCGGAA
>JBGTIH010000091.1:0-32326 GCA_041745765.1 Pyrinomonadaceae bacterium
TTGCGTGGCTGAATAATCATCGGCGATTATCGAAAGACTATGAACGCTTTACCAAAACGAGCGAAACGATGATTCAGATTGCCATGATGCGATTAATGCTTCGCCGATTAAAACCTTTTTGAGTTTTCAAACAGCTTCTAAGATTCGTCCCTTAAAAAAATCATCCATATTTTCCTAGAAAATATGGATGACTTTTTTTAAAGGAAATTTCTACAGAGAAATGAAAAAGTTTTAATTTTGTTTAATTGCCATTATTTAAAAACAGTCAATATATGAAGTTAAAAGGGTTAAGTAAAATCGAATGGCGGGAAAAGTTCGGCTTTGAATGTTACGGAGTGAAAATAGCAATCAGGGCTGATGACTCGAATCTCAGATCAAGCTTTGTAAAATCTTTGCCGAGAGCCGGTAACGTCTGCGATTATGACAGCGAGAAAAATGTCGTGTCGCTGATCACGAAAGCGAGCGCGGAGCTTAACGGCTTATATTACAACGATGAAGTCGCGATGGAATTTGAGCAAATAAAAGACACGCTCTGGGAATACATCGGCGAAAAGGTTTTATTTATTCTGGCGATAAATTCTCTGCCTTCAAAATTTTACATACACGCCGGAGCAGTCGGCTGGAACGACTTCGGCGTACTGCTTCCCGGATTTTCGCGCGCCGGAAAAACGACTCTGACGAGAGATTTTATAAAAGCGGGCGCGGATTATTTTTCCGACGACTGCGTGATTTTAGATAATAAAGGATATTTATATCCTTTTCCGAGACCTCTGGCTGTCAGAACCGATTCGGACGAAAGACTCATCAGGGAAGCAGCATATTACGGAGCGAAAACCGCTGAAGATAAAATGAAGCTCCGATTAATTTTATTCACCGAGTTTGAAGAAAACAGCCAATGGTCACCCGAACCGCTGACGCGTGGGCAGGCAGTTATGGAATTGATGAATAATTTTTATACCACGTCCGCAATTGGCTTGATGCCGGGTGAAATTATCAAATCATTAAACGAAATTACCGCGCAGGTCGAAATTTATAAAGGTAAAAGAAGCGATACAAAAAGCGTGATCGAATGGGTTTTTGGGAAATTCAAAAATGAAAAAAGATATCATTGATTTAAAGTTGAAAAATCTAAATTCTCTTAAATTATTGGAAGGGAAATAATGCTGAAATCAACGGATTGCTGCCTAAAAAGTTGTAATGGATAATACAGAAGAAAAGTTCAGAATAATAACCTTTAAGGTTCAAGAGAAAAAAATTGCAGATATCTGGAAAGCACTGCAGAGCGAGAAACTTGAAATGATGTTAATAAAAGGCTGGGCAGCGGCTCAAAACTATCCCAAACCTTATTTGCGTCATATAGGTGATGTTGATATAGCCGTTAATCCTGAACAGTATCAATCAACTCTTGCCTTCTTGAATGGAAAAAGTATCGGGCTAATAGATTTACACAAAGGTTTAAGAAAATTAGATTTATCAGACTGGAAAATTTTATATGAAAACTCACTTACCGCAAATTGTGGTGAAACAGAAATAAAGATTCCAGGATTTGAAGATCATCTTCGTATATTAATTGTTCACTGGTTAAACGACGGCGGAATTAATAAAGAAAAGCTCTGGGATATATACTATGCCGTGGAGAATCGCCCGGCTGATTTCAACTGGGATTATTTTTTAAATAGCCAGGGCAAAACTAGAAGAAGATGGCTGATTTGTACGATCGGGTTAGTCAATCGTTATCTTGGATTAAATTTGGAAGAAACTCCAATTGCGGAAGAAATAAAAAATATTCCTGAATGGGTAATTGAAACTGTTGAGAAAGAATGGGAAAGCACTGTAAGTTTCAGTTATCTGGAAGTTAATCTTAGCAGCCGCAAACAATTTTTTGAACAATTAAAAAAAAGAATTCCTCCAAATCCGATTCAGGCAACGGTCAATATGGAAGGAGAATTTGATAACCGAACACGAATATTTTATCAAATCGGAGATATGCTGCTGCGTCTCCCGCCCTCTGTAAAACGTGTATCAAAAACTCTTATTAATAATTTCAAAAATAGAAAATTATAATGCTCCCTCAAACAAGAGGATTCACGTTAAATAGCCTTTTCTGACATCCTGCAATAATCGGAAAATAAATCTCCATGAACAATAACGAAAGGTTAATCTAAGAAAACAAACGGATAAATCTTGCCAAGCGGACAATTTTGCCATCTGATAACTTCGGCTTAAATTTCTTCGGTAACAGTTGAAATCAGTTGAGGTAGCGGATGGCTGAAGATGAAGAACTTGAATTTCGCCGGCATAATTTGAGTTAATTACGTTTAACCGTCCGCTACCGTAGGCGGTTCTGACCCGTATATTTAAACTTAAACTGCTCTAGACAATCTTAAAGAAATAAAAAACGGCACTATAACCCCCGGCGGAAATTCGGGCAAGGTAAAAGCTCTCGACACTCTTTACAATTTCAGTTCGAGAGGAACGGAATTAGCTTCGGAGATTTACATTTTCGGTTATCAAAATAACTTTATAAAGCTTCGGGCAACGCGATTAAAGGAAGATGCCGAAAGTGAAGCCATAGCAGATTTACTCAAGGTCTTAGACGCTCTATTTTCAGATTAATTTAATCCTAATCAGTTACATTAACTTCATAAAAAGGTAGAAATCTTCTGATTTCTGCCTTTTTATTTTTTAAAATTTTCAATCAAATTCAAGAAAATAGTTTTGCGATTAAAAGTTTTTTTTACTTTTAAGTTAAACTATCTTCTTCTATGCCTGATTACGATGAAATTATAAGCAAAACCGCCGCAATCGAAGAACGCGAACTTGCTAAAGAGAAAATAGGGAAAAAAGGTTTCCGCGATTATTTTGCTTTGGCGGTTGCGACCTGCGGAGTCGGTTATATTCCGCTTGCGCCGGGAACTTGGGGATCGGCAGTCGGCGTTTTGATCTATCTGCTTTTTGACGGCATCGAAACAGGCGCGATAAATTCTTTCTCGACCGGCGGCTGGACGAACGTGCAGATTTACGCGTGGCTTCACGTCGTAAACCTGGTGTTATTCCTGCTTTTTTGTCTGCTCGGAGTCTGGGCTTCGGGCAGAGCGACGCGGCTTTTTAAGGATAAAGACCCGCAAAAGGTTGTTGTTGATGAGGTTATGGGACAGCTTCTGGTTTTTCTTTTTATCCCGTTTGGCGTTCACTGGTTTTTTGTTCTCGCGGGTTTTCTGTTTTTCCGGCTTTTCGACATCTGGAAACCGTATCCGATTGATTCTCTTCAAAATCTGCCCGCCGGAATCGGAGTCTGCGCCGACGATCTGCTCGCCGGAATTTACGGCGGCGTTTGTCTGGCGGCGGTTTATGCGGTTTATTTGAGTTTTTAAGAAAATTTTATTCGCGAAAAACACCTTGGAGCAAATTTCAGGGAAGTGAAATACAAAAAAAAGAAATTATCAGGGATATCAGAATTAACAGGGATAATTTTTATTTTTTATATCCTTGTTTATCTTGTAATCCCTGTTAATTTCTTTAGTTTCTAACCTTTTTTATTCGGCAAAATTCAATTCTTAATTTTTGCCTTTTGCCTTTTTAAGTTTGCCTTATCTGCTCATTCCCAGACTTTTCATCAAAAAGCCGTAAATATCGGCGGCTTCTTCGATCTGTTTGGCGGTCGGTTTGCCCGCGCCGTGTCCGGCTTTTGTTTCGATGCGAATCAAAACCGGCGCGTCACCGCCCTGCATTTCCTGCAAAGTCGCCGCATATTTGAAGCTGTGCGCAGGAACGACGCGGTCGTCGTGATCGGCGGTCGTCACCATAACTGCCGGATATTTCGTGCCTTTTTTCAGATTATGAATCGGCGAATAAGCGTAGAGAGCCTTGAATTCATCCGCGTTTTCTGCCGAACCGTAATCGGAAGTCCAGGCGCGTCCGATGGTGAATTTGTGAAAGCGTAGCATATCCATCACGCCGACTGCCGGAAGTGCCGCGCCGAAAAGTTCGGGACGTTGATTGATAACCGCGCCGACGAGCAAACCGCCGTTCGAGCCGCCTTGAATGGCGAGTTTTGCGGGCTGCGTGTATTTTTCCTTGACTAAAAATTCAGCCGCCGCGATGAAATCGTCGAAAACATTTTGTTTCTGCAATTTCGTTCCGGCTTGATGCCATTTTTCGCCGTATTCGCCGCCACCGCGCAGGTTAGCAACCGCATAAATTCCGCCCATTTCCAGCCACGCCAGACGCGAAACCGAAAATCCGGGAGTCATCGAAATATTAAATCCGCCGTAGCCGTAAAGCAGAGTCGGATTCGTTCCATCGGTTTTCAAACCTTTTTTATGGACGATAAACATCGGAATTTTCGTACCGTCTTTGCTCGGATAGAAAACCTGTTTGACTTCGTAATCCGCCGGATTGAATTTTACGTCCGATTTGCGGAAAACTTCGGATTTTCCGGTTTTCATATCGTAGCGATAGATCGTCGGCGGCATATTGAAGCTCGAAAATGTATAGAAGGTTTCGGTATCTTCGCGTTTTCCGCCGAAGCCGCCCGCCGAACCGATGCCCGGAAGTTCGACGTTGCGAACGAATTTTCCGTTAAGATCGTGGATTCTTATCTGCGTGTAAGCGTCCTTTAAATAACCCAAAACGAATTGATTATTGATAAACGAAACGCTTTGCAGAGTTTCTTCGGCTTCGGGAACGACTTCCTTCCATTGTTTTTCCTTTGCCAGAGCGTCAACCGAAACGATGCGCGAACGCGACGCGTCTTTGTCTGTGCGGAAATAAAATGTCGAACCGTCGTTGCCTAAAAATGAGTAATTGGCTTCAAATTTCTCAACGAGCGGCATCACGGGCGCTCGCTGCGTCGTCAGATTTTTGAAGTAGATCATATTTTTCGGCGAAGTTCCCTTGCTGACGTAAATTATCAGCCAATTTCCGTCTTCGGTAACGCCGCCGCCAACGCCCATTTCTCGGTCGTCGGGACGATCATAAACGACGTAATCTTTGTCCTGCGGCGTACCGAGTTCGTGATAATAAAGTTTCTGGAAATAATTGATGGCGGAGAGTTTTTCCTTTTCATCCGGTCTCGGAAAACGCGAATAAAAGATGCCTTTGCCGTCTTTTTTCCAGGACGCGCCGGAGAATTTGATGTCTTTTAAAACATCCGGTAAATCCTTGCCCGTTTTAACATCGCGGAAACGCCATTCCTGCCAATCAGAACCGGAAACCGCCACGCCGTAAGCCAGAGTTTTGCCGTTGTCGGAGATCGAAACGCCGCTCAAGGCAACCGTTCCGTCAGCCGAAAGTGTATTCGGATCGAGCAAAACGCGCCCTTTATCTTTGATCGAGCTGGCGACGTAGAGAACGCTCTGATTCTGCAAACCGTCGTTTTTGTAATAAAAATATGTTCCGCCGCGCTTGAACGGTGCGGTGTATCTTTCATAATTCCACAATTCGGTCAGACGGTTTTTGATTTTTTCGCGTTCGGGAATCGTATTTAAATACGCGGATGTAACTTTATTTTGGGCTTCGACCCAAGCCTTAGTTTCAGCGGAATTATCATCTTCCAGCCAGCGATACGGATCGGCAACCTTTGTGCCGTGATAGTTGTCTATTTGCTCAACTTTTTTCGTTTTCGGATATTCGATTTTGGTCTGAGCCAAAACACTTGCGGTCAAACACATAATTATTAGAAAAAGCGCACATTTCTTAAAAAACATTTTATTGATAATCACCTCGGTTTTTAGATTTTCTTAATTATAGTGTGCTGTTTGATGTAAAACAAAGCGCAATTGGCATAGATGCTTTATTTGAGAATATATTTTAGTGAAAATTTGAGAAAGTTTAACTGAGGATATTTAGTTTTTCTTCAAATATTGATGAGTTAGGTATTTTTTTTAGAGTTTCTTTTTTTAAAGAGCCAAACCAATCTTTGTTTTCCCGCAGAGCTTTTTCCAATTCTTCCTTCGGCAGAGGTTTTGACATCAGATAACCTTGCCCATATTCACATTGCAGGTTTTGAAGGAGTTCAAGCTGTGTTTCGGTTTCGATTCCTTCGGCAATTACGCCCATTTTCAGGTTTTTGGCAAGCAGAATAATCGTCTGCAGAACTTCCGAATTCTCGCTGTTTTCGTCGACGCTGTTGACGAATGTACGGTCAATCTTGAGCGTGTCAAAAGGCAAACGATGCAGATAATTGAGCGAAGAATAACCCGTGCCGAAATCGTCTATACTGAGCCGAACACCTAAATTCTTCAGGCTTTTCAGAATTTCGATGGTCTGCTCGGCATTTTCCATCGCAATGCTTTCCGTAATCTCAAGCTTCAGCGAGGTCGCAGACAATCCTGTTTTAACCAAAGCCTCGTCAACATCCTGAAGCAATCCGTCGTCAATCAGATGTTTGCCGGAAATATTTACGCTAACGATTAGATTTTTGTTGGCTTGCGAAATTTTCTGCCATTCGGAAATCTGTCGGCAGGTTTCATTTAAGATCCAGCGCGTTATCGGCAGAATCAAGCCGGTATCTTCGGCAATCGGAATAAATTGCGCCGGAGAAATGAATTTGTGAACCGGATGCTGCCAGCGCAAAAGGGCTTCAAAGCCGAGGAGTTTGCCGTTTTTCAAAGAGATAATCGGCTGATAATGCAAAAAAAGTTCTTCACGCTCGACCGCAAACCGCAGATCGGCTTCCAAATTAATTCTTTCCAGAAACTGCGCCCGCAATTCTTTGGTAAATACAGCGACACCGCGTCTGCTTGCTTTCGCATTGTGCATCGCAATATCGGCATCGCGCAAGATTTCTTCCGGCTTTTTATGCTCGGCATCAAACGGCGCGATGCCGATATGCAGATTGGAATAAATTTTATGTCCTTGCAAATAAAACGGTTGCGAAAGTTTATCGTGAATTTCTTGGGCGATTTCCTTTGCTTCATCAATCGAAGAAATATCTGTGAGAATAATCGCAAATTCGTCGCCGCCGAGCCGTGCGACCGTATCGCCCTGGCGCAAGAAACGCACGAGTCTTTTTCCGACAAGTTTCAAAACGCGGTCGCCGACCGTATGACCGAGCCGGTCGTTGATATTCTGAAAACGGCTTAAATCCAAAAATAAAACGTAATATTTTTGAGAAATTTTAATACCGATTTCGATTAAAAGCCCTAATCTTTCGACTAAATACGTACGGTTCGGCAAATCCGTCAGAAAATCGTGAAATGCCGCGTGTTCGAGTTTGGTTTTGCTCTGGCGCAAGGCTTCGCTGATCTCTTCTTCATTTTTAAGCGAAAGAGCAAGTTCGGCGGCATAATTTTCCGCTTCTTTTCTTCGTTTCATTTCGGTTTCGGCTTTTTCCCGCTGTGCTTTTTCCGCTTTTATAACTGATTCGTTTATTTCGTTTATTGACTGCTTATAGTAGACATAAGTGATCGCAAAGAAAATAAATGCTATCAAACTCGTCAAAAGATCGCCGTAATTGAGTACCTTAAACGCAACTCCCGCAATTCCGGCACCGACAATCTGTGTTATCGAACTCGAAAAACAAACTTTTTTCCACGACTTCCAAAAGCTTTTATTGAATTGTAATGAGTGAAAAATTGCCGCAAAAGTAGATGTTGTTAAAAACTGTGAAAGAGCCAAAATACCCAAAATAGGAATCAGCGTACTGGTTTGTTCATAATTAAGCCCGATTCCCAGCAATTGTGGAACGGTCATTAGAACAAAATAAGTTATTGCGGTAGAAAGTGCAGTGCTGAAAACATTAAAGGAAATAGTCAGCTTGCTAAAATAAACGCCTTCATATTTGAGATAAAAGCAATTTATCAGCATTTCTAAAGTACCGAAAATAATTGCCGCTTCGCCGCCAAACAGCAGAAACACAAGAAAAATCATTGTGTCTGCAAAACTTAAATTTGATTTTGAATGTGGAACAGACAGAGTAAGTCTTGAAGTTATCAGAAGAGCAAAAACTAAAATAAGAACAGCTTTCCAATTGAGCGATCCATAATTTAATTTATAAACGGCAAAACATACGCAAATAGCACCGAGAAGGCTGATTGCCAGCTTATAAAAATTAAATTTCTTTTCCTGGTTCATAAATTGTTGGGAATAAAAAAAATACAACGAATGAAAAAGAGAAATTAATAATTCCAAATTAAAACTTTATTTGTATTTGTATAGTTGGGTTATGGGATTTAGGAACTTCCCAAGTTAAAAATATAACACTTTATTGCAAAAGAAATCTATTCTTTTTGCATTGTAAAACCATCAAATCAAAATTGTTTTGTAAAAAGCTTTTTTATTTTATGCGTTCACGCAGAAAATTACTACCGTTTATTTGATATTTGCCGGATTTAACTATGCTTAAACACATTTTTTTGCAAAAACGGAATTACTTCAACCGATTGCATACTTATTAAACATATTAGACTTGTATATTAACTAACCAAGCACTAAAAGTCTATATTTTTCAAGAGTTTAATAAAATACTGGGAACTCAGTATACATCTGAAGAATTAAGCGAAAATTCCAATCTTTTAATGCGTTGTGTTAGTGTAAAGTCAGCTTTTACAAGTAGTTGCGTGATTTCTATTAATGATGAAACCGCTTTGGCACGACTTTTGTAATAGAGAAGGGCAAGAAGTAACAAAAACTTCAAACAAAAAAAAAGAGGAAAAAGAAAATGAAAAACTTAAAAAAATTCGCAACAACAATGGCATTGGCAGGAATTATTATGATGGGCGTTACATCCGCACAAGCAGGATTGTTAATGAGTGATTTTATGGGCGGCACTACTGAACAACCCTGCACAGATAAACTTGATGAAGGAATCATCGTTAATGATATAGTCGGAATCATTGTCAGCGGACTTACAGGAATTATCGTGAACGACTTTTCACCTAATAGCTGTGAAAATGTTAATCACGGAATCTTAATGTCAGACTAATAAAAAAAGATTAAACATTGTTCATCCCTTAGATAGACCAAATTTCCCGCAAAAAAATAGCTTCGTTGAGAAATCAGCGGGCTATTTTTTTGTTTAATCATAGAAAAGATTGTTTTAAAACTTCTCAATAAATCTCGGATTGATTTGATCAAGTCAAAGCGATTTTGGAAATCTGAAACAATTTTCATCAAGATGTTTAGTTCGGCTTTTGCAGGAGGTTTTTAAGTTGACTCAAATTTCCTAAGCCTATAAACTAAATCTTCAAAACGTGGTGAGTTACGGCAACTTGCGACCACGAAAAAAATCGCTAAAAAGCTAAGAGTTTCAACTGAATAATTTTTGAAGAAAAGAAAACTCTGCGCTTGTTTGGCGTGGAGTTTTTTGATTTTCGGATTGTATGAAAGAAATATTGAATTATGGAAATCAGTCAAAACATAGAATTTGATATGAATGATGTCAATGCAGAAGATTATCGCCGAGTTTTGTTTTGGTATCACAGAAAAAAAAATATTGGAATTGCCTTGATTTGTCTTCTTTCAATCCCGATACTGATTTTCTTTTTAGCTTTTGGAAAAGGGACAAATCCGTTTGATGCAGAAAGCAGAGACCTTTTGTTAATAATATTTACATTAGTATTATTTGGTTCATTACCGTTATCTTTAGTTTTAAGTTTGCTTTCAATCTGGAAACAGGCGAAAAAACTTGCAATCATCACCGAAGATGCAACGCTTAGCTTTAACGAAAACGGCTTGAAAACAAAATCTGACTCAACATCGTTTGAAACAACTTGGGAACGTTTTGCAAAAATTTGCGAAACAAAGACTGATTTCGTCTTTTTTCCACAGGAAAATATTTTCTATCCGATTCCAAAGCGATTTTTCAAAAACAAAAGTCAAATTGATGATTTCAAAAAACTTGTAAGTCAGAAACTTGGAGTAAAAGCTAGATTATTGAACTAATTTTATGAGCAAGAATTTTTTAGATTTATTAAAAGAAAAAGTCGGAGTTTTTTGATTTGATGGGCTTGAACAAACACAACTCAAATTTAGGCGAAGATTTTATAAAAGTCAGAAGTCGGCGGAAGCAAGATATTTGCTTTCTCAATGTAGATTTGGAAATCGAATCAGCATTGGATTTGCAGGCTTTAATTGATGCTTTTGGAGAAGATGTTAACGTTTTGTATCACGACCGATTAGAAAACGGAAATGATTTTGCTTCGTTTAACCTACACTTGGATTATATTGAGAACGGAATTTATGGAGAACCGGAAAAAATAATTTCTTCGTTTTGTAATCTGGTTGAAAATTTACCGTATAAATCTCGAAAAATTTGGGACAAGTGTATTGAAAAAAGGTTTGACATCGGTTTTGAGAGTGGCAATACCGAAAACTCTTTCAACACAGTTATTAAAAATGAAATTGTAAAACTTATTGCTGATATTGGCGCAAGCATCGTAATTACAATTTATCCAGTATTAAATTACGAAATTAAGCGAAAAGAAAAATTATAAAAAATTGATATGAAATCATTTCTCGAATTACTAAAAGAAAAAGTCGTCGTTTTTGACGGCGCGATGGGAAGCAATCTGCAATCGCAGAATTTGACGATCGAAGATTGGGGCGGCGCGAACTTTGAAAATTGTTCGGAAAATCTGCTTTATACCAAGCCGGACGCGATCGCTCAGGTGCATATCGGTTTTCTCGAAGCCGGCGTTGACGTGATCGAAACGAACAGTTTCGGCGGCGGCGAAGTCGTGCTTACGGAATTCGGAATTGCCGATAAAGCTTATGATGTCAACCTTAAAGCAGCGCAACTGGCAAAGAAACTGGCGAATGATTATTCGACTGCAAACTTTCCGCGTTTTGTCGCCGGTTCGATGGGTCCGGGAACGAAACTGCCGACGCTCGGGCATATTTCTTATGAAAACCTGAAAAAATCCTACGACGAACAGGTGCGCGGACTTTTTGACGGCGGCGTTGATATGTTTATCGTCGAAACGTGCCAGGATATTTTGCAGACGAAAGCCGCTTTGCGTTCGATCTTTGAATTTTTCGAGAAAAATCGCGTCAAACTTCCCGTGATTGCTCAAGTTACGATCGAAACTTTCGGAACGATGCTCAACGGCACGGAAATTTCCGCCGCTCTGACCGCGCTCGAACCGTATCCGATTGACATAATCGGGATGAACTGCGGAACGGGTCCCGATCAGATGACCGAAAATGTCAAATATCTGTGCGAAAATTCGCCGTTTCCGGTTTCAATTTTGCCGAATGCGGGAATGCCGGAAGTCAAAGACGGACAGCAATTTTACACGGAAACGGCGGAAGATTTTTCGCGCAAAGTCGAGCATTTTGCCAAGGATTTCGGCGCGAATGTCGTCGGCGGCTGCTGCGGAACTTCGTTTGAACATCTGCGCCAGACGGTCGAAAAAATGCAGGGAGTTTCGCCGAAACAGCGCGACGCGCGCTTTACGCCGTCGGCTTCGTCCATTTATTTTTCGCAAGCCTACGAGCAGGACAATTCGTTTCTGATCGTCGGCGAACGCGTCAATGCGTCGGGTTCAAAGAAAATGCGCGATCTGCTTCAGGCGGAAGATTGGGACGGACTTGTCAAACTCGCCAAAGAACAGGAACGCGAAGGCGCGCATATTTTGGACGTCAACGTGGATTTTGTCGGACGCGACGGCGTTGCCGATATGCACACGCTTGTTTCGCGCCTGGTAACAAACGTCAAAATTCCTTTGATGCTCGATTCGACCGAATGGGAAAAAATGGAAGCCGGTCTCAAACTCGCGGGCGGCAAATGTATTTTGAATTCAACGAATTACGAAGACGGCGAACCGAGATTTTTAAAACTGCTCGAAATCGCCAAAGAATACGCGGCGGCAATCGTCATCGGTTTGATTGACGAAACGGGAATGGCGCGCACCGCGGAAGATAAAGTAAAAATCGCGCGTCGTGCCTACAAACAAGCGACGGAGTTCGGCATTCAGGCGCACGATATTTTCTTTGATCCGCTCGCTCTGCCGATTTCGACCGGAATCGAAGAAGACCGCGAAAATGCCAAAGCGACGATTGAAGCGATTAAAATTATTCACGAAGAAATGCCCGAAGCGAATATAATTCTGGGCGTTTCAAATGTTTCTTTTGGGCTAAATCCGGCATCGCGCATTGTTTTAAATTCGGTATTTTTGCACGAATGCGTTGAAGCGGGAATGAATTCGGCAATTGTTAATGCGTCGAAAATTCTGCCTTTGAATCGTTTTACCGAGCGCGAGATCGAGGTAGCACTTGATTTGATTTATGATAAACGCAAATTTGAAGGTGATATTTGCGCTTATGATCCGCTCGGCGAATTTACGACGATGTTTCTGGGCAAAACGGCGAAATCAATGAAGGTTGACACGTCGAATCTGTCAATCGAAGAAAAACTCAAACATCACATCATTGACGGCGAAAAGATCGAACTCGAAGATCATTTGAAAATCGCGCTCGAAAAATATCCCGCGCTCGAAATCGTCAATGACATTCTGCTCGGCGGAATGAAAGTCGTCGGGGACTTGTTCGGCAGCGGGCAGATGCAATTGCCGTTCGTCTTGCAGTCAGCGGAAGTGATGAAAGCGGCAGTTAAATTCCTCGAACCGTTTATGGAAAAGGTCGAGGGCGAACAATCGAAAGGCGTGATGGTTCTCGCGACCGTCAAAGGCGACGTTCACGACATCGGCAAAAATCTGGTCGATATTATTCTGACGAATAATGGTTATCGCGTCGTAAATTTGGGCATTAAACAGCCGATCGAAGACATTTTAAAAGCCGTTTCGGAAACGCATTGCGATGCCGTCGGAATGTCGGGTTTGCTCGTCAAATCAACGCTCATTATGCGCGACAATCTCGAAATTATGAACGAGCGCGGCATCAATGTTCCCGTCATTTTGGGCGGCGCGGCGTTAAATAGAAAATACGTTGACAATGACTTGGTTCCGATCTACAACGGCAAATTATTTTATGCGCGCGACGCTTTCGACGGGCTGCACGCGATGGACGCGATCACTTCGGGTGAGCAGTCCAAAGTTCAAAGTCCAAAGTCTAAAGTCGCGGTCGCGGGCAACGGCAAGTCAGTAGCGTCGGCATCAGCTGATGCGTCAAATGATGATTCGATAGATACGGTCAACGATTCCGAAGACCTTGTCGGCGAAGACGCAAAACTCGGAATGGTCGCGGCAAGAGTCAGTCAAAGGACAAATGACGATGGACAAAGGACAAAACACACGACCAAATCAGATGTCGCACCGGCAGAAATTATTCCGACTGCGCCTTTTTACGGCTCAAAAGTCGTTGAAATCACGGATTTATCGAAAGTTTTTGATTTTATTAACGAAACCGCGCTCTTTAAAGGTCAATGGCAATATAAACAGGGAAGAACTACCAAAGAAGATTATCAAAAACTGTTGGACTCTGAAGTTTATCCGAAATTCAAAGAAATTAAGGCAAAAGCGACACGCGATAAATTATTGGAAGCAAAGCTTGTTTACGGCTATTTTCCGTGTCAATCCGAAGGAAACGATCTGATAATTTACCAAGAAGACGAACGCACGGAAAGAATGCGTTTCACCTTTCCGCGTCAACCGATCGAACAGCGCGGCAGTAAAAACTTGTGTCTGGCAGATTATTTCGCCGCGAAAGATTTGGGCAAAATAGATGTTGTCGCATTCGATTTAGTAACAATGGGAAGACGCGCAAGCGAACACGCCGCCGAACTTTTTAAATCGGACAATTATACGGATTATCTTTTGTTTCACGGTTTGTCGGTCGAATCGGCGGAAGCCCTCGCCGAAATGTGGCACAAACGCATCCGCGAAGAACTCGGAATTGCCGAACAGGATGCAAAAGAATTAACCAAACTTTTCCATCAAGGCTACCAAGGCTCACGCTACTCATTCGGCTATCCTGCATGTCCGCGACTCGAAGATCAAACGAAACTCTTTGAATTATTACAGCCGGAAAGAATTGATGTCGAACTCTCGGAAGAATTCCAACTCCATCCCGAACAATCAACTTCGGCGATAATTATTCATCATCCGGAGGCGAAGTATTTTAATGTGGAGTAGGAAAATGTGTTAGAATTTCTGACTATGAACTACAAAGAAATTATCACCATCGAACCGAACAAACGCGGCGGAAAGCCTTATGTTCGCGGAATGCGGATGACGGTTTATGACGTTTTGGAATATCTCGCTTCCGGAAATGAGCGAACAAGAAATTCTTGAAGATTTTCCGTATTCTGACGCACGAAGATATTACGGCTTGTCTGGCTTTTGTGCCTGAATGCGAGAAAAGTTTGCTCGTTGTAACCTAAATGAAACTTCTGTTTGACCAAAATCTTTCGCTGAAATTAATAAAAATTTTGGGTGATATTTTCCCGAATTCAAATCACGTTTTAAGACGTGGGAATCGCCGTTTCTAATAGAGTCTTCATTCGTTTAATTTTAGAGTTTTCTAAGCGCGGCGCGGCTCATCTCTTGAACGGGCGCGTCGAGTTTTGTCCAGATTTTCTGCTGCGCGGCGGCTTGCGCGATGAGCATTGCCAGACCGCCGATGCGCGGAACGTCCGCTTTTTCGGCTTCGCGCAACAGACGCGTTTCAAACGGATTATAAACCAGATCATAGACGAGATGAGCATTTTTTAATTGTTCGGCGGCGACCGGCGTTTCGTTCTCGAATTCGCCTTTTGTTCCTAAAGGCGTCGTGTTCACTAAAATTTCAAAATCTTTATTAATGGTGAATGGTGAATGGTGAATGGTGAATTCTTCTAATTGGATTTCAAATTCTTTTGCAAGACTTTCGGCTTTTTCGGGATTTCGGGCGAAGATCGTAATTTCGGCATTTTCTTGTTTTAACGCATAAATGCAGGCGCGCGCCGCGCCGCCCGCGCCGAAGACGGCGACTTTCGCTTCGCGTAAATCGCCGTAAGAATTTTTTAGCGGTTCAATAAAGCCTTGTGCGTCGGTGTTGTAGCCGAAAAGTTTGCCGTTCTCGATTTTAACCGTGTTGACCGCGCCGATTTTTTTTGCAGTTTCGTCTATTTCGTCTAAATATCTGATAATCGTTTGTTTATGCGGATTCGTTACGGCAAAACCTCTGAAATTTAATTCGATTTCGCGCGTTTCCGGCAAAACCATCCGGCGCATAAATTCGTCGAGATTTTGTACTTGAAGCGGAACGAAAACCGCATTTAATTTATGAAATTTGAACGCCGCATTGTGAATATAAGGCGACATCGAATAACTCGTATTTCCCGCAATAACGCCGTAAATATTAGTATTTTTGTCTAATTCCTTGACGCGGTAAACTTCTGTTAAATCTTTCGCCGAAACTTGTCCGGGCGCGGTTTCTTTGCCTGAATCGAGCGCGGCATAAGCCAAAAACGCGCCGTGCGCCAAACCCAGAATCCGCGTCCATTTTCCGCTTTCACCCATGGCGATTGGAATGATTTCTTTATTTTCGGATTTTGCGCGTTCGAGAAGTTTCCAGATCGGAATCGTGTCGGTGATGTCATTGGCTTGAACCGCGATTTTCACAACATCAACATTTGCATTCGGATGAAAAATTATTCTTTTGTAAATTTCAAAAAGATTTTCGGGAACGCCGCTAAAATCGTGGTAAGAGCAAATTACTGGCGGACCATATAACCAATAAACATGATTTTCTACAACATCTTCTTCAAAATCACCGCCCCAAGAATCATATCCAGAGTTCCAGAAAGCTTCACGCTCTTGTAAAGATAAATCTCGCTTTCCGCCTTGTTCTCTTGGACGAAAAGTCAAAATAATTGAATCTTTATAAGTTTTATTTCCTAAAATTTTGTTAAAGGATTTTTCACTTTCAACAGAGTTTAAGACTTTAAATTCGCTTTCACATAAACAATCAAAACGAATCTCGATAAAATCCGCCAAATCTTCGGCGCGTTTTATTTGTTCAATAAGCGCGTCAGCGGTTTCGGCGCAGACGGAGATGCAGATTTTTCCGTTGTTCATCTGGTTTGATTTTTGGCGGTTAGAAATGCGGAAAGCGCGGTCAGAAGCAGAATAATTACGGCAAAGGCGGAAGTTGCGACGATAATCGTTTTCCCGCCGTGCGCGACGGCGATTGCGGTCAAAGCCCACGCGACGGTAATCGGATATGCCGTGAGTTTTAGTTTAAAACGCATCAAAATCCCCAAAACGACGGCGATTGCGATTAAACCTGCGCCTAAAACCTGCGCGGTAAAATCGGAAGTCTTAACGCCGAGATAGACAAGCGCGATCGTCGCATTAAGAATCGAAGCGACCGTTACCCAGCCGAAATAAATGCTGAAAGGAACTTTCGCCAGCCAGATTTCGGCAGCATTTTCGGCATCTTTTACGTGCAGATTGATATAAACCAATGTGGCGAGAAGCAGAAAAATCACTCCGAGCGCGGCGGTGATCATTTCGTAATGCCACAGATAAATCCACGCGCAATTGGCGGCGCAGTTTACGAGATAAACCGTGCGAATGGCGCGAAAGCGCGGATTATCGGCTTGCGAAGGCAAAAACTGATAAATGCTGAAACCGATCATTCCGACATAAATCAAACTCCAGATCGCAAAAGCGTAACCGGCGGGCGTGATATGCGTCGGATATTTGTCGGAAATAAATCCGGGCGTTACATTATTGATTTTTCCGGTTCCGGCGAGATAATTTACAAAAATTACGCCGATTGTGGCGATTGGAACAAGAATTTGTCTGATTTTGTCGTTCATTGTGTTTTTTCGTTATTTATATAAAATTGAGAATATTATCCACAGATAGAAAATGGATAATGGAAAACGGAAAGTGAAAAATTTAAGAGAAAATATTTTCCATTTTCCATTTTCCGTTTTCCATTATTTATCTAAAATTTACCCGAATATATGTTTTAAGATTATAATGTTTCAAGAAACTATGCCAGAATACGCGGAAAAATTTTTAATCATCGGCGCGGGACCGGTTGGCTTGGGAATGGCAAAAGCCCTGAAAGATGCCGCGATTGCTTACGATCAGGTTGATGCGGATACGGATGTCGGCGGCAACTGGAAACACGGCGTTTATACGACGGCGCATATTATTTCTTCGCGCAAAACGACCGAATACGCCGATTTTCCGATGCCAGAAGATTATCCGGATTTTCCGAGCCGTCTGCAAATGTATGAATATCTGCGGAGTTATGCGCAAAAATTTAATTTACGCGAAAATATCGAATTTGAAACAAAAGTCGTCAAGGTCTTGCCGCTTGAAAACGAACTTTGGGAAATTGAACTGGAATCGGGCGAAAAAAGAATTTACAAAGGCGTGTTGGTTTGCAACGGTCATCATTGGCACAGAAGATTTCCCGAATACGAAGGCGAATTTGCGGGCGAATATTTTCATTCGAAAGATTACAAAAATCCAAACCAACTGAAAGGCAAGCGCGTCTTAGTTATCGGCGGCGGAAATTCGGCTTGCGATGTCGCTTCAGAAGCGGCGCGGGTCGGGAAATCCTGCAATCTGAGCCTTCGGCGCGGTTACTGGTTTTTGCCGAAAACGCTGTTCGGCAAACCGGTCGCCGAATCGCCTCTGACACATTTTCCGGTTTTTGTGCAGAGATTTTTATTGAAGTTGATACTTCGCGCCGTTCTTGGAAAGTACGAAGATTACCGTCTGCCGCAACCCGATCATCAGATTTTTGAAAAACATCCGACCTTAAACAGCGAATTGCTGCATTATCTGAAACACGGAAAAATAAAGGTTCGTCCCGATATTAAAAGGTTTGAGGGAAATACGGTTCATTTTGCTGACGGCGCAAGCGCGGATTTTGACACCGTTGTTTGCGGAACGGGATTTTTTGTCAGTTTTCCGTTTTTGCCCGAAGGTTTAGTTCCCGTAAAAAACGGCAATCTGGCGTTGCTCTACGGCGGATGCGTTTTGCCGGACTATAAGAATCTTTATATTATCGGCACGCAGCAAGCGCGCTACGGTTTCGGTCCGCTGATTACTCCGGCAACCAGATTGATAGCGCAAATGGTCAAACTTCAAGACCAAATGGAGTTGCCCATCGGACTCGTTATGAAGGAATCAGGCGCGAAATTGCCGGAAACGCATCTCGTTAATCCTATTCAAGCATTGCGACAGATGAAAATTGCCGGATTTTTATTACCGCGCCTGGTAAAAAAAGAGCGGAAATTGCGCAAAAAGTTTGAGGGAAAACGAAATTTGCCCGAGAACTTTTCTTTTGAAAATCGTTCAAACATTGAATTTTATTGAATCTTCGGATATATTTCACCTTTTCGTATAAAATTTACGGAAAACGTAAATTTTTGTAAAGACATCAAACAAGCGTGGATAGATTTGACCTGATATTTGCAGAAGAAACGTCAAAATCATTCTATGGCATTGATATTGCCTGAGAAAATGGTTGAGGCGCACTTTATCTTTCTCCTCCGTGCCAAAAAGTTTTAACAAAAACGAGGAAAAGTTGAGATGAATTATTTGAAATACACATTATTTACGCTGGCATTTGTCATTAGTTTTTCGCTGACGGCAACCGCCCAGACTAAAGAGGAAGAAAAGAAAATTCCTAAACCGAATCCGCCTATTGTCATCGTTTATCCCGACAAGAAAAGTGATGAAAAACGCCGGGAAGAAGAAAAACGAGGAAATAAGCCCCAAACTTTATTATTTGATTAGAATTTAGAAAAATGAAAGTTTTAAGATATACATTATTAACATTCGCTTTAGTTATCGGGTTTTCAGTAACTTCGATGGCGCAGAGAGAAAAAAATGATCCGCCGCCGAAGAAAGATCCGCCGGTTGTCGTTGTCAAAGACAGAGATCGGGATAAGCCGAAGGACAAACCGAAAGAAGATGATCGCAGCAAAGATAACCGCGGCAGAAAGCCGGAAAGTTACCTTGAATAAAATCAGATAACTTTGGTTCAATCCGATAGAATACAAAAAAAGGCAATCTTGTTTTAAAACAAGATTGCCTTTTTTTATTCAGGACAAATTAAAACTTAAAAGAGCTTGAACTATCAATGATATTCATAAACATCATAAAATAAAGACTTTATAATGTTTGGGGGTTGAAAGTATGATTATACTGAAGGACTTCCTTCGTTAGCCTCACCTTCTTCGGAATATTTTATTGCTCCGAGCGATGAATCAAAATAAAAATACCGCGTTCCGGTTGCTTGAATTCCCTGAGGAACTTGCGGGTTGGCTTTTATCGAATAAAATGCGGGCTGCGTTCCGGAAGACTCCTGAACGCTCATCGTGTAAATATAACCGTTGACAACCGGACTTTCGCCGGCGAATTTTGCATCCAATGAAGCCGATTTGATTAATTCATCGAAATTAGGTGCAAATCTGCCCTGATGTCTTGAAGCGTATTGATTTTGCAGGGTGCGAATCGTCGTTATTTGTGTAATGGCGGTCGTTTCGTTGCCGCTTCTGACCATTGATTGCCACGCGGGAACGCCGACACCGATAAGAAGCGCGATGATTGCAATTACAATCATCAATTCGATCAAGTTAAAACCGCGTTGGTCTTTTAATTTCCGGCATACATTTTTCATATCGTTTTTTTCGTTTTCCTCCGATTGTCTTTCACGAAGAACTTTTAGAGAAGTTTCAAAAAGTTTAGTTGGAAAATGGATAAATTTGCAACCTTTCAGAAACATTTTAGTTTTTAAGTTCGCTTTTTAAGATGTCAATTGAAAAGAAAAAGGTTGTAATTTCAAATCGAAGGACTTTCCGGATTTGCCTCGCCTTCTTCGGAATATTTTATTGTTCCGAGTAATGAATCAAAATAAAAAGAACGCGTTCCGGTTGCGTTAAATCCTTCAGAAATTCTCGGCTTGGCTTTAATTGAATAAAACGCGGGTTTAGCTCCCGTCGGTTCGGTTACAGTCATTGTAAAAACATAACCGTTGACGATTGGTTTTTCACCGGCAAATTGTTCAGCAAGATTTCCATATTTAATCAATTCATCAAAATTCGGCGCAAATTTTCCTTGATGTTTTGAAGCATATTGATTTTGTAGAGTGCGAATCGTTACAATTGTTCGAATCGCAGATACTTCAGTATCACTTTTGCCACGAAGATAACGACAATTAGCAAAACAAACACAAATCAATAAAATTAAAACAATTCCGACTTTTCTATTTTTAAGCATATCTGAATAAATTCCTCTTTTGTTTTGAAACTCAACACGCCAAAAACACATCCAAGTTCCCGAAATTTGAATCTTTAATTTGGAAATAATGGAACTTTTTAGATTTAAACGAGTCTAATGAAAAAAGAAATTTGCAAAATTATCTGCCGAAAACCGCAATAATTTTGTAGAATAGAAAGCGGGCGCATTTTGCCGCGAAAAAAAATGATGAGAGATTGGATAGCAAAAGAAAGCGAAACCGGAACTGCAACTGTAACCGCGCCGCCGGAGTTCAGCGCGATAAATAAGATCGTTCATCTGCAGGCGATGATCGAAAAGGTGATCAAAGGCAAACCCGAAACGGTGAAATTTGCGCTCGTCGCGCTGCTTGCCAAAGGACATCTTCTGATCGAAGACGTTCCGGGCATCGGAAAAACGACGCTTGCCAAAGCTCTGGCGCGTGCACTCGAACTTTCGTTTCAGCGGATTCAGTTCACGTCCGACCTTTTGCCTTCGGATGTGATCGGACTTTCGATCTTTAATCAGAGAAGCGGCGCATTCGAATGGAATGCGGGACCGATTTTTTCAAATATCGTTTTAGCCGACGAGATCAACCGCGCCACGCCGAAAACGCAGTCTGCTCTTTTGGAAGCAATGTCGGAAGAACAAATCACGGTCGAAGGCATTTCGCGCCCTCTGCCGCAGCCGTTTATGGTCGTCGCCACGCAAAATCCTTCGGAACATCACGGCACATATCCTCTGCCCGAATCGCAGCTCGACCGATTTATGTTGAGAATTCACGTCGGTTATCCGGGAATTGATGACGAAAGAAAGATCCTGCGCGACCGCGAGCGTCATAATCCGCTCGAATTCGTCAGATCCGTAATGAATGAAACGGAAATTTTGCATCTACAGCAGATGGTTGCCGATGTGCGGGTTGACGATGTTCTGGTTGAATATCTTTTGCAGATCGTCGCGCAGACACGCAAAAACGAATCGCTCGAACTCGGCATCAGTCCGCGCGGAACGCTCGCACTTTTTCGTTCGGCGCAAGCCTTTGCCTTGCTCGAAGGACGTGATTTCTGCATCGCCGACGACATCAAACGTCTTGTTCTGCCGTGTTTTACGCATCGAATAATCGTCAACGCCCGCCAAACCGGCAGCGGAAAACGCCGGAATTTTGAAGCCGAACAGATTTTAAAAGATATTTTGATGAAAACAAAAGTTCCGGTTTAGAGTAAAATTCGATCACAATAATTTTTCCTTCAAATGACAAGACCGCCGCGAATTTCAGCTTCGAGTTATTCAAATACCGCACCGCTTATCTGGTCGTTTCTATACGGCTCGCAACACGGAAAATATGAGATTATTTTAGATAATGCTCCGGCGCGTTCCGCCGAGCTTTTAGCGCAAAAACGCGTTGATTGCGCTCTCGTTCCGGTCATCGAATATCAGAGAATCGCCGATATTTTGCTGGTGCAAAATGTCTGCGTCGGCGCAGAGGAACGCGTGCAAAGCGTTTGTCTTGTAACAAAAGGCAAAGATTTAAGCGACGTAAAAACCGTTTCGCTCGATGTTTCTTCACGAACTTCGGTCGCGCTTTCACAAATCATTTTCCGCGAATTCTTAGAAATCGAACCGGTTTATAAAGTTTCAAAACCGGATTTGACGCAGATGCTCGCTGAATCCGATTGTGCGCTGCTGATCGGCGATCCCGCGCTTTTGGTAAAAAACAAAGATCAAAGATCAAAGACCGAAGATCAATTAAGAAAATTCGATCTCGTCGAAATCTGGAGAAGTTTTACGGGTTTCGGATTTGTGTTTGCCATGTGGATAGCGCGTGAAGATTCGCTCGAAATGGCGAAAATTATTGATTTTGAAGCCATCCGCGACGAAGGTTTGAATCATCTTGACGAAATTATTGCCAATTACAAACCGGAAATTGCGCTCTCGCACGAAGAATTCAGAAAATATCTTTCGGAAAATATCTCATTTTCGATCTCGGAAAATATGCAGAAAGGTCTCGAACTTTATTACGAATTAGCGTTCAAGCATAAATTGATTGATGAATTAAAGCCGCTCAATTTCTTATAACTTATAATATGCAAATAGAGAAAAAGACTGGAGCGCAAGTATAACATCAGTTATAAAAGTTAAATCGGCTGAATTCTTGAAAAATTTCAGCCGATATTCTTTTGTATAAATTTGTATAATAGCTTGATTATTTGAATAAACCCGAATAAAAAATTAAAGCCCATCCGGCGATTATGACAAACAAAACCAAGGTTATGTCGTTTATTTGTATTTTATTTTCTTGATTTCGCATTTTTTTCGCTCCTTTAGTAAAATTTCTTTTCCTATTTGATAACGCGCCGAATTTATAAAAAAAGTATCAAAGTTTTTTGGCACAAAATTTGTTTCAAATAAAAAGTAAGACAGCTTTAAGACGGGATAAGTTATACTTTTGGCGAATGTTTTTAGAATTTTTTGCAAAACGCCATTTATTATTTGCAATCTGATAAAATTAAAAGTGAATTATGAACGATATTAAACCGATTTTAGACAAAGCTTTGGACGGCAAGAGAATTTCCGCAGAAGAGGCGACTGCGTTGCTTGAAGCGCGGGATTTCGCGCAGATCGGCGCAGTTGCCAACGAGATTCGCAAGCGCAAAACCCCCGAAGACGTCGTAACTTACATCATTGACCGCAACATCAATTACACAAACGTCTGCAACGTCGTCTGCACATTTTGCGCGTTTTACCGAAGACCGGGAAAGCCCGATACTTACGTGCATTCAATCGAAGAAATCTGTTCACGCATTGATGAAACAATCGCGCTCGGCGGCACTGGAGTTTTGATGCAGGGCGGACTTCATCCCGATTTTAATATCGAATGGTATGAAGACCTTCTTTCGACTCTGCACGCGAAATATCCGAATTTTCAGCTACATTGCTTTTCGCCGCCGGAAATTCATAATATCTCTTTAATTTCAGGCTTAGATTACGAAACGATTATGCGCCGTCTGAAAGCCGCCGGACTCAATTCGATGCCCGGCGGCGGCGGCGAGATTCTGGACGATGAAGTTCGACGGCGCGTTTCGACCAAATGCACTTCGCAGGAATGGCTCGACGTCATGCGCGCCGTTCACAAAGTCGGTCTGATCTCGACAGCGACGATGATGTTCGGCATCGGCGATAATGTTTCGCACCGCGTCAATCATCTGCAAAAAATCCGCGACGTTCAGGACGAAACAGGCGGTTTTACGGCGTTTATTCCTTGGACTTTTCAGCGCGAAAACACCGCTCTTGGAAGAAAAATCACGGAAGAGCCGACCGGAATCGATTATTTGAAAATGCTCGCCGTGTCGCGCATATTTTTCGATAACATCCCGCACATTCAATCGTCGTGGCTGACGCAAGGGTTGCGACTTGGACAAGCCGCACTCGGCTTCGGCGCGGACGATATGGGTTCGATTATGATCGAAGAAAACGTCGTCTCGGCGGCAGGCGCAAACAATCACGCCAGCGAAATTGAACTGCGCTACCAAATCTCCGAAGCCGGCTACAAACCGCAGCAGAGAGACATTTTATACAATTATATTAACCGCGAAGAAAGCGTTGGTTTGGATGAAAGAAAATCAATGCCGCTCAAAAAATTGAGCGTTGCTTTTGCCGATTAAAGGTTATGCCCAAATCCAGACATCCTAAGAAAAAAACTCCAAAAAGACGCAAATTTTTAGATCTTGATGAACCTAAATCACCAATTCTACGAATTCGTATTCGTAGGCATCGTTTTCGAGAAATTAAACACAATCCTGATTTTCTAGCACTAATCAAAGTAGGACGAGCTGTTAATGCTGTTATATCAGGTATTCAATTTATTTCAGATTATATGAACGATGATTCTCCAGTTGGTCGTCGGCAATATTACCGAGCATTTTTTACAACATGTGGCTTTTTGTATGAGGGTTTAAATTTGGCAAATAGCATTAGATTAAATTACATAAAAGAGCCTTTTTTCAGTAAACTTAATGTTTTGATAAGTGATGAATATAAACAACATCGAAAAGTTTTAAAAGAAATTCGACAAATATCATTTCATTTAGATTCTGAAGACAAGTCAACAAAATTAGCACTAAGTAATCTTAAATTAAAACGCTATGATTTAGCATCTGGAAAATCAGATCTAATGATGGAATTTTACTTTGATATGGCAGATACGATCGACCTAAATTATTTGATTGATAAATTCAAAGATGGTCGCTCCGAACCAGACGTTCATGAAGAGATTGTTAAAATGTTCACTGACGTAATGAAAAACTTTGGATCTGCCGGACATGAATTTCTGACCGGGCTTGCTGGAAAAATAAATATTTCTGAATATGTTGAGTGATTTTTATCAATGTTATTTTATAATCTTACAAAACTCTTACGTTTGCCTTGCCGCCAATCTGTTACTCTTAAATAGTTATAAATTTAAATACTTACAAACTAATAACTAATGCAAGAAATAAAAGTTTTACCAAACACCGCAGACCGAATAAACTGGCGCGATTTAGGAATTATCACGTCGTTTCACCTTTTGCTGATTCCCGCTTTATTTATGTTCAGCTGGACGAATCTGGCGATTATGCTCGTCGGTAATTGGATCGTCGGCAGTCTCGGAGTCGGCTTGGGCTATCACAGGCTTTTGACGCACAGGAGTTTTAAAGCTCCGAAATGGCTGGAATACACTTTGACGATTTTCGGCACGATGAGTCTGCAAAACGAACCGTATAAATGGGTGGCGACGCACCGCATTCATCATCAATTTACCGAAACCGACAAAGACCCGCATTCGACAAAACCGGGATTTTGGTGGGCGCATATGTTCTGGATTTTCAAAGGAACGGCGCAGGATCACGACGAAGCGACATTTAAGAAATACGTTCCCGATCTTTTGAAAGACAAAGGGCAGATTTTGATCGCCAAATATTTTTATCTGCCGATCATTATTTCGGCGATTTTATTATATGCGTACGGAGGTTGGGGCGCGGTTTTGTGGGGCGTTGTCGTGCGTGTGATCTTCGGCTGGCATACGACGTGGTTTGTTAATTCGCTGTCGCATCTGTTCGGCAAAAGACGTTTTGAAACGACCGATGATTCGACCAATAACTGGTTCGTCGCGCTTTTAACTTTCGGCGAAGGCTGGCACAATAATCATCACGCGCAGCCGACTTCGGCGCGGCACGGTTTTAAATGGTACGAATTCGATATGAACTGGATTGCGATTCGGATTTTCAAAAAACTAGGCTGGGCAAAGAATATTCGCGTTTATGATGCGAAAGCCGAAAAAACTTTGACGGAAGTAAATCAAATGGCATAAAATCTTGATGTTAAAAGCAATTTTGAGGTTTTAAAAGGAATGGAAAAAGACGAAAAACTAATCGAAACTTACGCCGAATTTTGGGATTTTTACGTCTCCGAACACAGCAAACCGGCGACGCGGTATTTTCATTTTGTCGGCACAGCGCTCGGCATGGTGATGCTCGTCTGGTTTTTGCGTTCGGGCGCGTATGTCTATATTCCGCTGTGTTTTGCGGTCGGTTATGCGTTCTCCTGGTTTTCGCATTTTTTCATCGAGGGAAACAAACCCGCATCATTTAAATATCCGCTCTGGTCTTTTATTTCCGATTATAAAATGATGTTTTGTATGCTCATCGGAAAAATGGACGCGGAAGTCGAAAGAGTTTTGAATAAATAATTTTAGTTTTTAACAACGGATTAACACCGATTTTCGCGGATTTTATAAAAATTAAAAATCCGCGAAAATCGGTGTTAATCCGTTGCGACAATATTATTCGAAATTATTTGCAGCGAATGATTCTGGCGATAATTGATGTTGCGGTGTCCGTCGTCGAATTCTTTGTGAATAAAAGAAATCTCATATTTCTTCAGCCTTTCGCACAAAATCCTCGCGCCGAGATCGAGAAAAACTTCATCGCGCGTTCCGGCATCGAGATATAAAAGTTTCAAGGATTTCAGATTTTCCACATATTGTTCAACCATTCTGACCGGATCGTGCGCCAGCCAGTTTTGCCAGATATCTTCGCGCAATTCGCTTGTTTCGAGATCAAACGGCAGATCAAAACCGAGTTCCGATTCTGTATTCGGCGAATAACACGCGCTCATCGCCAGAATATTAAGCGCGTCAAAATCGTTCTGACCTTTTTTCGCTTCTTCGTTATAAAATTTTTCGACCAATTTTTTCGGATTTCCTTTCAGTCCGCGAAAAGCCTTCGGAAAATCGGGCAGATAGCAATAATCAAAATAACAATCGCCGCTCGTCGAACACGCCAGAGAGAACAAATCAGCGTGGCGCATCGCCATAATCAGCGCGCCGTAACCGCCGGAAGATTTTCCCATTACGGCGCGGGAATTTTTGTCTTTGATCGTGCGGAAATTTTCGTCCACGAAAGGGACGATTTCTCTCGTTAAATAATCTTCGTAATTTCCTGTGGCAGTTGAATTTATAAACTGCGAACCGCCGTAAAGCGTAAAACAATCGGGCAAAACGGCGATCATCGGTTTAATGGTTTTTTCGGCGATCAGTTTATCCAATCTTTCCGCCAGATTCGGAGTAAATGCAGAATCGTTGAGCATCATTTTTCCGCGTCCCGTAAATCCGGTCAGGCAATAAACGACCGGATATTTTTTATTCAGATTTTCTTCGTATTCGTGCGGCAGATAAACGTATAAATCACGTTTGAATGGATCGCCGAGCGGATTATTTTGTAAAATCGTGCTTTCGTGGCTTAAAACTTTAACAGTTCCTTGCTTTTGGTCGTTTCTAATCATAAATTTATAACAATTGATAATTGATAATTGATAATAGATAATAAATTGCGAATCGAAAATTTACAGAAAATATTTAAGAAATAACTAACCTTAATGGTCGAATACTAAATTATCAATTATCAATTATCAATTGCTTTAAGGATGAAAGGGGCTTTGTTGCATAAATATTTTCAAATTGTTGATAAATAACGATTTAATTGATTTCATAAACTATTGTTTTTCAATAAACCGTTTATTTCCAAGATTTAATTGATTTGTGCAACAACGCCGATGAAAGGTAAAAAAATATGTTCGCCGGAGATATAATCAGTGTTGATCCGACTGCTTTGAATTCGACCATCGAATTTTTGACCGCGATGGTTACGCCGACGCTTCTGATTTCAGCGACCGGTTCGCTCGTGCTTTCGACCTCGACGCGGCTCGGACGTGTGATTGACCGCGTGCGCGAACTCGAAACACGTTTGAGCGATTTGATCGTCGCGGAAGATAAAGAAAGCATTCCGCTTTATGATAAACGGCTCGATACGGTTGTTAAACTGCTGGATAAAGTTACGACGCGCGCACGGATTCTGCAAAAGGCGATGGGCGCGTTTTATTACGGTCTGGGGTTTTTTATTTTAACCAGCGTAACTATCGCGCTCGTTGCGCTTTTATCGGAATTTTTCAGTTCTTACCGCTGGCTGCCGATTCCGATCGGCGTGATCGGCATTGTTTTTCTATTTTACGGCAGCGTTTTAATGCTGCGCGAAACGCGTATGGCGACTGCGACCGTTAATGCCGAAATGGATTTTACGTGGGAACTGGCGCGAAAAGTCGCGCCGCAGGAAATTATCAGCAAATATACTTACAATGTTTATGGAAAACGAAGATTCCGGCGCAAATTTTCTAAAACTCCTGAAGACGGGCGAATTGCGGACGAGAGTTGAATTTCTGGAAAAACTTCTGGAAAACTGCACCGTCTGCCCGAAAGATTGCGGAAATAATCGTCTTTTAGGCGAAATCGCCGCGTGTTATTCGGGCGCGTTGCCGATCGTTTCGAGCTACACCGCGCATTTCGGCGAAGAACCCGCGCTTTCCGGCACACACGGCGCAGGGAATATTTTCTTCGGCAACTGCAATCTGCGCTGCGTCTACTGCCAGAATTATCAAATCTCGCAAACCTGGAAAGAGCAGAAAAAAAATGAGATAACGCACGAACGTCTCGCGGAAATGATGCTCGAATTACAGGAAAAAGGTTGTCATAACATCGGTTTCGTTTCGCCGACGCATTTCGCTCCGCAGATGGCGCGCGGCATTTTGATCGCGGCGGAAAACGGTTTGCGCCTGCCGATCGTTTATAATACGAATGCGTATGATTCGGTCGAAGTCTTAAAATTGCTTGACGGAATTATTGATATTTACTTACCCGATTTCAAATACGCGGAAAACGATGCCGGATTTACATTTTCAAAAGTGCGCGGTTACGCGGATTTTGCCCGCGAAGCTTTAAAGGAAATGTTTCGTCAAACGGGTGATGAACTCACATTTGACAAAAACGGACTTTTGAAAAAAGGTCTGGTTATCAGAATGTTAGTTTTGCCGAATGATCTCGCGGGAATCGAAGAAAATCTCGTTTGGATAAAAGAGAATTTATCACCGAAAGTTTCGATTTCGTTAATGGCGCAGTATTACGCGACGAACAAAGCGGCGAGCGATTCGCGTTATATTCTGCTTTCGCGTAGAATTTCAGAGCGCGAATGGCTGAAAGCGGTAACAATTTTAGAAGATTTAGGTTTTGAAAACGGCTTTATGCAGGAATACGAAGCGGCTTCACATTATTATCGCCCCGATTTTACGGACAAAGAAAAACCATTCAAAGATATTCGGGATTTTCAATAAAAATGTTATTTTATGAGGCTGTAATATGCAGTGGAAAGATGTTTTAAGTCATTACGAACAACTAATCGTGGAAAAATTTGATTATCTTCCGCAATTAGAAATTGTAAGAAAAATCGTTAATTCTAATTATGCTAATTCGTTATTTCCAACAGTTTCGCACGATGCTTTAATTATTTCGAGAATGGAGGATTTTCAAGAGAGTTTTAATTACCCGTCAATTTGCGTACGGTATATTGGAAAAGATGAATTCATAATTACTTATTCACCTAAGTTGAAGCAAACACATAATATTTCAAAACTTAATTGTAATTTTAAGAATGTATGGTCATATCTGGAAACCTTATTTTTAAGGCAAAAAATAGAAACAAATTTATGAGCGAACAAGAATTAATCGAATACATCCAGAAAAATCTCGAAAATTCGCCGATGATTGACACGGATTATTCCATGGAACAAATTTTTAACAAATGACAAAGCAAGACGAAAAATTTATGCGCCGCGCGATTGAACTGGCGCAGAAGGGAATTGAGGCAAACGACGGCGGACCGTTCGGCGCGGTTGTTGTCAGGGGCGGCGAGATTATCAGCGAAGGCTGGAATCAGGTAACTTCCGAAAACGATCCGACGGCGCACGCCGAAATCGTGGCGATTCGCGCGGCGTGCGAAAAACTCGGCACTTTTCAGCTTGACGGCTGCATAATTTACACTTCCTGCGAACCTTGCCCGATGTGTTTGGGCGCGATCTACTGGGCGCGTCCCGCGAAGATGTATTTTGCCTGCACGCGCGAAGATGCCGCCCGAATCGGTTTTGACGATCATTTTATTTACGACGAAATCGCGCTGCCCGTCGAACAAAGACATATCAAAAGCCTGAATTTCCTGCGCGAAGAAGGTTTGACCGTTTTTGAAAACTGGGAAAAAAAGGCGGATAAAACGGAGTACTAATGGTGAATGATAAATGGTGAATGGTGAATTGTTAATACAAAAATGATTCTTACATTCACCATTCACCATTCACCATTCACCATTAAAAATGTCTAATTACTTTTTCATTTTTCTGGCAATTGTCGCGGGAATGATGATGCCGACGCAGGCGGCGATCAATAATAAATTGGCGTTGAGCGTTGAAAGCCCGATACTGTCGGCGTTTATTTCGTTTGTCGTCGGAACGGTCGCACTGTTTTTGTATATTCTGGCAACGGGCATTCCGCTCGGGAATATCTTTGCGGCGAAAAATGCTTCCGTAATCGTCTGGACGGGCGGGATTTTGGGCGCGTTTTTCGTCGCTTCGACCATAATTTTAGTTCCGCGCCTCGGCGTTGCGCTCACTTTCAGTCTTGTTATTGCCGGACAAATGCTCGTTACGCTCGTTATTGATCATTACGGTCTGCTCGGTGTTCCGGTCAAAGAGGCAAGTTTGATGCGCGTCGTCGGCGTAACATTTATTACCGTCGGCGTGATTTTGATTCGCAAATTCTAAAAAAAACGGAAAATGGAAAATTAAGAGTTGATTATTATCCATTGTTTTACAGATGCTTAAATTTATTCTGAACAATCAAATCGTCGAAACCGATCTGCCGAAAGGGGAAACGGTTTTGGATTTTGTGCGTTACCGCAAAAATTTGAAAGGCACAAAAATCGGTTGCCGCGAAGGCGATTGCGGTGCCTGCACAATTCTTGTCGGCGAACTTTCAAGCGAAAAAGTAAAATACCGCACACAGACTTCGTGTTTGATGCCGCTTGCCAATGCGAACGGCAAACATCTTGTCACAATCGAGGGAATTAACCGCGACGACGGCGAATTGACCGAAGTGCAAAACGCTCTGGTTGAAAACAGCGGAACGCAATGCGGTTTCTGTACGGTCGGTTTTGTGATGTCTTTGACGAATTTTTGCATTGACGAAGCGCCGAAAACCCTCGATTCAGCAATTTCCGCAATTGACGGAAATATCTGCCGCTGCACGGGTTATAAATCCATCGAACGCGCTTGTTCGTCCCTTGTCAGACGTCCTTTGTCCGTTGCCGCTGATGAAAATAATCTTGAAAATGCTATCGCCAATGAAATCGTTCCCGAATATTTTGCGAATATCAAAGAAAGATTGATTGAAATAGCAAATCAAAAATCAGAAAATACAAAATCTAAAATCCAAAATCCAAAATTCCTTGGCGGCGGAACGGATCTTTACGTTCAAAAACCCGAAAAAATGGTTTGCTCAGATTCGGAAAATCTTTTCGATAATTTTGATTTGAGATTTATTAAAGAGTCAAACGAATTTATCGAAATCGGCGCGTCCGTCGTGGTCACGGATTTGCTCGAATCGGAAATTTTTAAGCGTGTTTTCCCGAATCTCTACAAACACTTAAAACTCGTTTCATCAACACCGATCCGTAATATGGCGACGCTCGCCGGAAACTTTGTCAATGCTTCGCCGATCGGCGATATGACGGCTTGGTTTTTGGCTTTAGACGCGGAAATCGAACTGGAAACGCCGATTGGCGAAGGCAGAACCCTGCGCGTCAGCAAGGAATCAAAACGCACTCTTGCGCTCAAAGATTTCTATCTCGGCTACAAAAAACTGGCAAAAAACGAAGACGAATTTATGACAAAGATTTCTTTCCAAACAGATTTCACGCATTTCAATTTTGAAAAGGTCTGCAAACGGACATATTTGGACATTGCTTCGGTCAACACGGCAATAAGTTTGAAAATGTCGGACAATTTTATCGAAAATGCACACATTTCCGCCGGCGGCGTCGCGCCAATCCCTTTATATTTGCAAAAAACTTCCGAATTCCTCTGCGGCAAAGAAATCAGCGAAACGACAATCACGCAAGCCTGCGAAATTCTGCAAACCGAAGTCGCGCCGATTTCCGACGTGCGCGGTTCGGAAAGTTATAAAAGATTGCTTTTGAAGCAGCTTTTTACGGCGCATTTTGTGGAATTGTTTGATTTTCAGCCGACTATTTTTAAATGAATGCTCAATCGAAAAAATGTCTTGACAAATACATACAAGTAACGACAATTAAAACATGAGATTTGATTGGAACCCTGACAAGTCTTTAAATAATGAGAAAAAGCACGACAGTGTTTCATTTGAGGAAGCCGTTGAGGTTTTCTATGACGAAAGCGCGGTTGAAGATTATGACGATGAACATTCCGACACGGAAGAAATACGTTTTGTCAGAATCGGAAATTCGTCGAAAAGATTGTTGCGAGTTTCATTTACCGTTCGGACTAATGAAAACGATGCGGATGAAATAATCAGAATAATTTCCGCCCGCAAGGGAAAAGCGGAAGAGGAAAAGATTTATTATGAGCAAAACAGATAAAGAATTGATTTTGGAAGTTACGCAGAAAGAATACGACGAAGCTATGAAAAAAGGGTGGACGGATGATGATATACAAAAACCCGGGAAACATAAATTTCGCCGAACGACAAGAGTTGCAAAACCTTCGGAATCAAAAGTAAAAATTACGATGTGGCTTGACGGCGATATTTT
>JBGTIH010000092.1:0-10731 GCA_041745765.1 Pyrinomonadaceae bacterium
TTGCGTGGCTGAATAATCATCGGCGATTATCGAAAGACTATGAACGCTTTACCAAAACGAGCGAAACGATGATTCAGATTGCCATGATGCGATTAATGCTTCGCCGATTAAAACCTTTTTGAGTTTTCAAACAGCTTCTAAACGATTTATTACTTCTTCCCTTTCACTTTTCACTTGTTCCGAAGTAAAGATTTCTTTCTTCAAATATCAGCCAGTGAATACTCTTTTTAGAAGTATAGTTTTAAATTCTCGCCGCCCGAATAATATCGGCGAAAACTCCCGCCGCCGTTACATCCGCGCCCGCGCCTGCGCCTTTGACAACTAAAGGCAGGTCGGCATAGCGCGTTGTATAAAATAAAACAGCGTTATCTTTGCCCGAAAGATTTGCAAAATTATGTGCAGAATCAATGCTTTGCAAACCGACCGAAGCCTTTCCGTTATCGAATGAAGCGATATATTTGAGCGAAAGATTTTTACTTTTCGCATTTTCCAGCAATTCGCAAAAATAACTTTCGTGTTTTTTCATTTCCTGATAAAAATCTTCGACGTTTCCCTGCAAACAAGATTCGGGCAAGAAACTTTTGTTTTCGATGTCAGACATTTCCATCTTAAAACCCGCTTCGCGCGCGAGAATCAGAATTTTTCTGGCAACATCAGTTCCGTTCAGATCGAGGCGCGGATCGGGTTCGGTGTAACCTTCCGTTTGCGCTTGTTTAACGACCGAAGAAAAAGAACTCGAACCGTCGTAATTGTTGAAAACAAAGTTCAAAGTTCCCGACAGAACGGCTTCGATTCGATTGATTTTATCGCCGCTTCGCGTTAAATCATTTAAAGTATTGATGATCGGAAGTCCCGCGCCGACGTTTGTTTCAAAAAGAAAATTCGCGTTATATTCCCGCGCTAAATCCTTTAATTTTCGGTAATTTTCGTATTCGCTTGAGGCGGCGATTTTGTTGCACGCAATTAAGGAAACAGATTTTTCCAGAAGTTTCGGATAAACTTCAACTATTTCCGCGCTTGCCGTAACGTCAACAAAAATAGAATTTCGCAAGTTTTTTTCAATGATTAAATTCGCTAAATTTTCACTATTTGAAGCCAATGTGGAATTTGAAATTTGAAATTTGAAATTGCTTAAATCAATTCCGTGTTCATCAAAAGCGATGTTTTTGCTGTTTGCCAGACTGACGACGCGGACGTTTAAATTCATCTGTTCGCTCAAGAAATCCCGCTGCTGTTCAATCTGCGCGAGCAATTTTTTGCCGACCGTTCCAACGCCGACGATGTATAGATTTATCTGTTTTTTGTTGTCCGAAAAGAATTCTTCGTGCAAAGTATTAACGGCTTTGCGAACGTCTTTTGAACCGATTACGGCTGAAATATTTCTTTCCGAAGAACCTTGCGCGATAGCGCGGATATTAACACCCTGCGCGCCGAGCGCGGAAAACATTTTTCCCGAAACGCCTGTGTGATTCCGCATATTGTCGCCGACGAGCGCGAGAATCGAAAGTCCTTTTTCAACTTGCAACGGCTCGATCTTGCCGACCGCGATTTCGTATTCAAATTCCGCATCAACGATTTGCTTTGCCGATTCGCTCGATTTTTCTTCGATTCCAACGCAGATCGAATGCTCCGAAGAACTCTGCGTTATTAAAATCACATTAATTTTTGCACGAGAAAGCGCATCGAAAAGACGTTTTGAAAAACCCGGAATTCCGACCATTCCCGCGCCTTCAAGACTCAAAACCGCGATTTCATCAATGCTCGTAATGCCCCGAATAATTCCATTTTCGGCGGAAGTTTCGGCTTCAATAAATGTCCCGAAATCTTCGGGCTCAAATGTATTTTTAATCAGAATCGGAATATTTTTCTGCAAAACCGGCTGAATCGTCGGCGGATAAATGACCTTCGCGCCGAAATGCGACAGTTCCATCGCTTCGCGGTAAGTTATCCGCGGAATTTGCTTGATATTTCGCACAATGCGCGGATCGGCGGTCATCATTCCTGAAACATCAGTCCAGATTTCCAAAACTTCTGCACCCAAAGCCGCCGCCAGAATCGCGCCCGTATAATCCGAACCGCCGCGTCCCAAGGTCGTTGTTATTCCATTTGAATCGGAAGCGATAAAACCTTGCAGAATGAAAAGACTTGAGTCTTGAGCCTTGAGCCTTGAGCCGGTTTCGTTTGCGAAAAATTCTTTGATATTTTCGTTAGTTTTCGCAAAATCAACCGCCGCGTTTGTGAAATTTGAATCGGTTTTAATCAGTTCTCGCGAATCTTTCCAGATGTTTTCAATTCCCGAAGATTCGAGTTTTGCCGAAACGATTTTTGTTGAGAGAATCTCGCCGAAACTCGTGATTCGGTCAAGAGTTCGCGGGCTTAATTCACGCAGCAGAAAAACGCCTTCGCAGATGTTTTCGAGTTCGTTGATCTGTGTTTTAACAAAGCTCAAAGTCGCGCTTTGTGCGGAAATCGGTAATAAATCTCTGACCGTTTCAAAATGACTATTCTCGATTTGCTTGATTTTTCCGCGAAAATTTTCATCACCATTTTCAGCTGATTTTCCGGTTTCAATCAAAGCATCGGTCATATCTTGCATCGCCGACAGAACGACCGCACACGCGTCTTTTTCAATCGCACTTTTGATAATTTCGACCACTTTTTCGATGTTTTCGGCATTTCCGACCGAAGAACCGCCAAACTTTAAAACTTTCATAAGTATTTTTAACCGCTAAAAACGCTAAAAAAACAAAAAAACTTTTTTCTTTTTTCGTGTGTTTCGCGTTTTTAGCGGTTGATTTAAATCTTTTCTAACAAAATCTTTTTTAAATCTTCGTAATTCGCCTCAATCTCGACGCTGTGTTTTTCTTTTTCAAACAAACTTTTCACCGATTCGGGCATTTCGCCGCAAGTTCCGATGATTTTTTCAACCGAATCGAATTTGACTGCGTGCGCGGTTTCGAGGAAAAATCCTTGTTTTTCGGGATTTTTGTTTAAATATTGTTCGAGCGCGTAAAAACCGACCGCGCCGTGCGGATCGAGAATATAATTATATTTTTCAAAAACCTCGCGCATCGTTTTCTCCGTGATTTCATCCGAAACGCTCGTCGCGCACATTTTCTCTTTCAAATTTATATGATCGTGATCGAAAATTTCCAAAATCCTCACGAAATTGGAAGGATTCGCCACATCCATCGCATTGGAAAGCGTTGCAACCGAGTCTTTTATCGTCATTTCGCCGCTTTCCAAAAACTTTGGAATAACATCATTAGCATTTGTCGCCGCAATAAATTTTTCACACGGCAAACCGGAAATATGCGCCAGAATTCCTGCGCAAATATTGCCGAAATTCCCGCTCGGCACAGAAATTACCGAATTTTGAACTTTGAACTTTGAATTTTGAACTTTGTTTTGCCATTGCTGAAGCGCGTAAAAATAATAAAATTGCTGCGGCAGCCATCGGGCGATATTTATTGAATTTGCCGAAGTTAAGAAAACTGTTTTCTTTAAATTATTATCGGCAAGCGCGGTTTTTGCAAGAGTTTGGCAATCGTCGAAATTTCCCGAAACTTCGAGCGCGGAAATGTTTTTGCCGAGCGTTGTCAGCTGCAATTCCTGAACTTTTGATACTTTTCCTTTCGGGTAAAGAATAACGACTTCGATTCCCGCAACTTCATAAAAACCGCTGGCAACCGCGCCGCCAGTGTCGCCAGAAGTGGCGACGATGACGATTATTTTTTCTTTTTTCTCGCGCGAAAAATACTGCAAACAGCGGCTCATAAATCTTGCGCCGACATCTTTAAACGCAAGCGTTGCGCCGTGAAACAGTTCGAGAGCGTGAATATTTTCGGTGATTTTGACGAGCGGAAAATCGAAATTTACGGTTTCCGCGCAGATTTGGAAAAGCGTTTCTTCCGGTATTTCATCGCCGATAAATGGTTTAATTACTTCATAAGCAATCTGCGCTTTTGATTTTTCGGGAAATTCTCGCCAAAAATCGTCTGAAAGAACCGGAATTTTTTCGGGAAAATACAGTCCTCTGTCGCCGGGTTGACCGTTTAAGACCGCATCGCCGAATGTGGCGTGAGCCGATTTTCTATTCGTGATAAAGTATTTCATTAGTTAAATTGGCGGCAAGATGCCGCCAAGACAGCCGGCGAGACGCCGTCGGTATAATATTTCGCTCTTTAATTACAAAGAAATTATCATAATTGAATTTTTGTTTTTGCCAAAGTTGAACAATCAAAATTTATGAATGAAATCAACATTTTATCGCCCGCGACGGTTGCCAATGTCGTCTGCGGTTTCGATTGTCTCGGTTTTGCTTTGAGCGCACCGAACGACGAGATGACTCTGCGCCTGATTGATGAAAAAATCATCAGGATCAAACATTTTGACGATTTTAATCTACCGACTGAACCCGAAAAAAACGTCGCCGGTGCGGCACTTCTAGCGATGCTTGAGAAAATCGAAGAAAATATCGGTTTTGAAGTCGAAATCACAAAAAAAATCAAACCCGGAAGCGGAATCGGTTCAAGTTCGGCAAGCGCGGCGGGCGCGGTCGTCGGAGCGAACAAACTTTTAAATGAAAGATTTTCTCTGTTGGAATTGGTTGAATTTGCGATGGACGGTGAACAGATTGCCAGCGGCGCGCGCCACGCGGATAATGTCGCACCCGCGATTTTCGGTGGTTTTACGCTTGTTCGTTCAAACGATCCGCTCGATGTAGTTGCGCTGAAATTCCCCAAACTTTTCGTAACTGTCATTCATCCGCAGATCGAAATAATAACTTCTTATGCACGCGGAATTCTCAAACAAAATATCGAACTCAAAGACGCAATCGCCCAATGGGGAAACGTCGGCGCACTCGTCGCCGGTTTAAATTCAGGCGATTACGCTTTAATTTCGCGTTCCCTTGAAGATAGAATTATCGAACCCGTTCGCAGTATTTTAATTCCGAAATTTGCCGAATTAAAAACGGAAAGTTTAACGGCAGGCGCACTCGGCGGCGGAATCTCCGGTTCGGGTCCCTCGGTTTTTATGTTTTCCGAAACTTTGGAAACATCAAAAAAAGTTAAAAACGCGATGCGCTCGGTTTATCAAAATACCGAAATTGAGTTTAATATTTATCAGTCGGAAATAAATGCGGAAGGTGTGAAGCTTAACCGCAAATCTCATTGATAAACGATGTTACGCCAAACGAAAAAAATGCCGGGAGCGCAACATCAGTTATAATCGAAAAAATTGTTATGAAACTTTTTGAATTGACTAAATATTTAATGAATATTCCCTCGATTTCCGGGGACGAACAGGCAATCGGTTTTTTCTTGCGCGATTATCTGACGGATTTGGGTTGGAAGGTCGAATTCCAGCCGGTTTCGGAAACTCAAAATAATGTGATCGCTTATTTGAACGACACGCCGGACGTTTTTCTTTCGACGCATCTCGACACCGTTCCGCCGTTTATTCCGCCGACCGAAGCCGACGATAAAATTTTCGGGCGCGGCGCGTGTGATGCTAAAGGAATAATCGCCGCGCAGATTACGGCGGCGGAAAAGCTTCGGAAACAGGGATTTACAAATCTCGGTTTGCTTTACACGGTTGACGAAGAACAAGGAAGCACTGGCGCGCGCGCCGCGAATCTCCATCCTCTCGCGGAAAAATGCAAGTATTTGATCAACGGCGAACCGACCGACAACGATCTCGCCATCGGTTCAAAAGGCTCGCTTCGTCTTTACATCAAAACCAAAGGAAAAGCCGCGCATTCCGCTTATCCCGAACAGGGCGATTCGGCAATTGTCAAACTTCTCGATATTTTACAGGACGTACAAAAATTAAAATTACCGTATGACGAATTTTTCGGCAAAACAACGCTGAATATCGGATTGCTCAGCGGCGGAATCGGCACAAATATTGTTCCGCCGAACGCCGAAGCCGGAATTCATATACGAATGGTTTCGGAACTCGAACCCGTAATGAAAGTCTTAAAAAAAGCCGTCAAAGATCGCGGCGAGATCGAAGTAATGTCGTGCAGTCTGCCGGTCAAAATGCTTGAAGTAGAAGGATTTAATCAAAAGGTCGTGCGCTTTACAACCGATATTCCGCACTTGCCGAATTGGGGAACGCCTCTGCTTCTCGGAGCGGGTTCAATTCTCGACGCGCACACTTCGCACGAATTCGTTTTGAAAAAAGATTTGGAAGAATCCGTCCGGCTTTATGAGAAATTAGTCAGAAAAATATTGGAAAAATAAAAATCTCAAACGTAGCTTTCCTTGCTCAGACGGCTTCTAACGAGCCAAACGATTCCGGCGCAGGCTGAAAGAATTCCTGAAATAACAGTCAGCATTTGCGGCGAAATATAAAACATCAATTCGCTCGAAAAATAACTGGAAAGTCCGAAGATCAGCATTTCCGCGCCGCGATCAAGCGTCGTGATGCGTCCGCGAATATGATCGGGCAAACTTCTCTGAAAGAGCGTTTCCTGCACGGCGAATTCGACTCCGATCAACACTCTCGAAATAAAAACGAAGACCATAAACAGCCACAAACTCGGCATAAAGCCTCCAACCGAAAATAAAACGCCGTGCAAAATCAGCGACCAGACGATAAACGGCGTATGAGCATTGCGCCGCGCAACAATCGCTTCCGTGCGGTGCGCGATCAGCATTCCGAACGTCAACCCCAAACCGCCCGCCGTCCAAAGCAGAGCAACCGCCAGATCAGGTTGCCAATTCTCACGCGCCGCAAAATACACGCCCCCCATTCGCTCGAAAATCACATTTATCGCGCCGCCGCCCAATGCCCAGATGATATTCATCAGCAAAATAGTCAGCGCGAAGTGGTTTTTGATTGTGTAATGAAATCCTTCCTTTAATTCGGAAAAAAAAGATGCGTGTTTCGCCTGTTCGAGCGGCTGAACGGTCGTAAAAGCACCTGCCGGAGTAATCGGCGAAGTTATAACGGTTTCGTCTATTTCCTGCGGTTTTATCTGTTCGCGCGTCGCTTCGTCGGGAATCCGCCAGACGTAAAACGCCGAAACCGCAAACGAAATTGCATTGATAATAAATGCGATCTCATAACCGAGATAAGCTGCCGTAAATCCGCCGAGCGCAGAACCGACCGCCATCAGCAGAAAGCGCGTCGAAAACATCAAAGCAGTTCCCGATAAAAGTCCTTCTTTTCCCGTTAAATTCGGCGTAGATGCATTTTTCGCGCCGTCGAAAAACGCCCCCAGCATCGAAAGCGAAGCCATCGCAATATAAGCGATCCAGAGAGTTTCCGCGCTGCTCACCAGCAAAAACGCGAGCGCAACGAAAACGCGGATCAAATCCGACCAGATCATCACCTGCCGCCGCGAAAAACGGTCAACAAAAGTTCCGGCAATCGGTGAAAAAAAGGCAAACGGCAAAATGCGGCAGGCAAATAAAATCCCGGCGGCGGTCGGCGATGCTTCCGACACAACGCGGATCAAACCCAACGCCGCGATAAAATTAAACCAATTTCCCATCTCGGACACGAATTGCCCGTATAAAAGATAGCGGAAATTCCGGTTTCCCTTTAATAATTGTGAATATGTCAGATTCATTTGAATTGTCCTTAGTCATTGGTCCTTTGTCCTTTGAAAAAATTGATATTTCAAAGGACAAAGGACTATTGACAAATGACTAAATTAAAAAAGCCGTCAAGCTAATTAAGCTGACGGCTTTTAGCTGCAATATCGAATATTTTTTTAAGTTTCGGTAAAATCCGCTCCGCAAAGCATCGGAAGCTTTGATCCGTCTTTATTAACAACGTGCTGCAAAGGCGTTTGATTTCGCCGCTGACCGATAATTTTTGATAAATTTTGTTTCAACATAAAAACTTCTGCCTTTCTTCTCGCCGAAATTAAGTTTTTTATACTACACCTTAAATCAAAAAGCATCAAGAAAAAATTATTTTTGTTTCAATTTATTCAGCCGCCTGACAAATTTTAACGCGGCATTTGACCGATTCGCTGCAAAATATCATCGAATCTCGGATCGTTTCTTAAAGAATCGAGATTCGGAGCGACCTTGAGATACATTACGGTGTAGTGTCGTTCTTGATAAGCCTTCTCCAGCCACTCGAACGCCTTTTCATTTTCGCCGATCCGGGCGTATATCTCCGCCAGATCGAAGGCTTCAGATTTCTCCCTTCGCGCGTCTTCTATTTCCTGCTCAAGTCTGTTTCTCCAGTAAACATCGGCATCGGAAGCCGAAGCCGCGTTTCTGAGGGCGGCTGTTTCACGGTCATCTGATCCTGCCAATTTCCGACGCATCTGCCGGGCGGCGATGGCTTCACGATACATTCCTTTTTGGTCGTAACAACGCTTCAGATATTCGTGAATCTCGGCAAATTCGGGGTTTATTTCGACTATCTTCTGCCCCTGGGCGATTGCCTCGTCATACCGGCGGGCGAAGTAAAGAATCCAGACTTCGCCCGCATTGACAATCGGCGAAAGCGGGTCAATCTCTTTCGCCCGCCGGATTTCGGCGAGCGCCTCGTCAAAACGCCCCATTGCTGTTAAATATTCGGAATACCACTGACGCGCGGTGGCGTAATTCGGGTTCAGCGCAATTGCCCGGCGATAACTGCTTTCCGCACCTTCCCAATCCCAGTAGTAATACATTTTGACGTAGGCGAGAGAGGTGTGAGCACCCGCCAGATTATCGTCGAGTTCCAAAGCCTTCGATGCGGCTGCCCGCGCTTTTTCGTAAGATTCTTTCGGCGAAACCGCGCCGTAATCGGCAAGCAAACTGTAGGCATCCGCCAAACCGACATAAGCCAGAGCATAGTTCGGGTCTTTTTCGACCGCTTCGCTAAAATATTTGACGGCTTCCTTGAGGTCACCCGGTGTGCGGCGATTCCAGAAAAATCGCCCGCGAACGTAAGCGTGATGCGCGTCGGCATTGATCGTGTAACGCTTCGTCAGCCTCTCGCTGTCGCCTTCGCCCAATTTTAAGCCTAACGCCCGTGCCGTCTGTTCCGAAAGACGGTCTTCCAAATCGAAGACTCTGGCTGATTCGCCCTCGAATTTTTCCGCCCAAATCTGTTCGCCGTTTTCGACTCTCAGCAAACGGACATTGAGACGGACGCGCCCGTCGGCTTCGTAAACCGTTCCTTCGAGAACCGCATCTACGCTTAATTTTTTGCCGATTTCGAGCGCGTCATCGTCCGTAAATTTGGTGACCGCGCTCAGAGGGCGCACAATAACCGTCTTCAAACCCCCGATTTTTGTAATCAGCGCATCGGTCAAACCCAACCCGACGGTTTTGTCATTTTCTCCCGCATTCAGAGAGCGCAGCGGCAAAACCGCAATCGAACCGATTTTTGAAGTCGGTTTCGGCTTGCTCGAATACCAAATTCCGAAAATTGCTGCCGCCATTATCAGCCCGAAAAAAATAAAAATCGTTCGCTTCGGAAACTTTTTTTCAGCGGCGGGCAAAAGAAGTGGAGAATCTGAATTATCTTCTTCAACCCTCAAAGTCAATCTTTTTACCGTGCGTTTTTCGAGAATCGTTTCATTTGCTGACGGCAGAATTTGCCTGACATCAGCCGAAAAGCGATAGCCGTGTTTCGGCAAAGTTTCGATAAGTTTATCGCCGTTCGTGTTAAGAATTTTTCGCAGACGCGAAATCTTCTTGGCGAGATTTCCCTCTTCGACAAAGGCATCCTGCCAAACCGCTGTTATCATTTCTTCTTTCGAGAGCGCGCGTCCGTTGTTTTCGACCAGAAGCAAAAGCGTTTCAAATTCTTTCGCCGGAAGATGCAGCGGCACGCCATTGGCGAACAAAGTCTTCTCCTGCGGGTCAAGCGCGAACTTCCCGAATTCATAGACAAATTTTTGATTCGCATCTTTCATACAAAATTATGACAACCGGAAGTCTTCCTTGAGAAACGACTTTCATCTGGCAAGTCCGATTCGCTGCAAAAGACCATCAAATCTCGGATCGTTGCGTAACGGATCAAGATTCAGACCAACGAACTTGAACGCGATTGCCCGCCTAAAACATCCGAGCATACAAGCACCTCTTTCTCCGCTCCGGTCTTTTGAATTCAAATAGTCTCCAACCTTGAGATCAAATTTCAAAACAATAGCCCGACGCGCCGCAGAGCATCGGCAAATCTCGCGTCTGATCGCAGCGGATCGATATCCGGAGTTACTCTCAGAAACAGCACCGGATAATTACGATTTTCGATCGCTTTATCCAGCCACTCGAAAGCTAAATCTTTTTCGCCGAGTTGCGCGTAAATTGCCGCCATTTCAAACGGCATGGGCAGTTCGCTGCGCGCTTCTTCGATCTCCTGTTTCAGTCTTTTTTTCCAGTAAACTGCCGATTCCGAAGTCAAAGCCGCTTCTTTGAGAGCCGCCGTTTCGGTCGCGTCCCATCCCGCCAGCTTGCGGCGCTTCTGCCGCGCGGCAATCGCCTCCGCGAACATCTGTTTTTGGTCGGAACAGCGTTTCAGCGGATCGTAGATTTCGGCGTAATCCGGGTTCATTTCGGCAAGTCTGCGCCCGCGCTCGATGGCTTCGTCGTAACGCCGCGCGTAAAAGAGAATCCACATTTCCTGCGCGTTGACGCTCGGCGAAAGCGGGTCTATCTCTTTGGCTTGACGGATTTCGACGAAAGCTTCATCAAATCGCCCCATCGCCGTCAGATATTCCGAATACCATTGGCGAGCCGTCGCGTAGCTGGGATTAAGCGCGATTGCCCG
>JBGTIH010000093.1:0-18501 GCA_041745765.1 Pyrinomonadaceae bacterium
GGCATCGAGAGAAATTTTCCTTTTAAATCAAACCGTCTGCCGTGATAACCGCAGCGAATTCCGTTTGCCTGACAACTTTTTTCAACCAGAATATTCCCGCGATGCGTGCAGACGTTTGACAGGCAATTTATATTTTCGCCCTGTCTGGTCAATAAAATCGGTTCATTCAGAAAATCTTCCAAAATTATCAATGGCTTGATATTTTCGATCTCGCCCGTCCGGCAGATCATTTGCCAGCTTCGCGCGAAGATTTTTTCCTTTGATTGGTCGAAATATTTCTTGTTCGTATAAAATTCCGAAGAAAGCGTTTCAGCGCGGCGAATGTCCGGGTTTATTTGGAAAATCGGCATTTTTATAATTTTGTAAAATCCTCAAAAATCTTAATTATTTATTGGCTTATCAAAATACGTTGAATGGTTTTCTCTCGGCGTTCTTTGCGCCTCTGCGTGAGAAGATTTCACGCAAGGAACGCCGAGAAGAAGAAGTCGAAGAAGAATTATTTGTCGAAATTTCTAACTTGATTCATCATTAAAAAATAAATATTGCGGCTGGTTTTCATCACGGCGAAAACCTCGGCAGATCAAACTTTTAGAAAATGCTTTTTGAAATTCTTGTTTAATTCGATGTTGCTCATTTTTTGCGGCTTCCGCGTTTGATTTTAGAAGCGCATTCCAATCTTTTGGAATTTCGATTGTTTTGACGATTTCGCGTTTTTCCTCGAAAATTTCGTTTTTTGAAAGCGCGACGACTTTTTCGCTTTCCAATTCCCAATCGGCATAAACGCGGTCGCTTTCGAGTTCGGATTGAACGCCGGAATTTGAGAAACCCGCGCCGTAAAAATTCGGAATATAGCATCGAATGACCGCGCCGAGTTTTTCTAGATTAAAAAAAGCGTTTCGCGCAAGAACGGGCTGAAAAGTCCATTTGATAAATTTCACGTTTCGCTCCAAAGCACATTTCCGCTGCGCCCATTTCAATTTCGCGCCAATTCCGCAACCTTGATATGCAGGCGACACCGCCGCCATATGTGAATAAAAAACGCGTTTTTCGCCCTGAAATGCCGGAACCGTAATCGCCAGACCGACCATTTTTCCGCCGTCAAACGCGCCGAGCGTGAAGCCTCCCGATTGTTTAGCAACAATCAAATAACGGCGCGGAGAAACTTCCAGATCATTAAAACCGAAAACCTCTCTCTGCAAATCCAGACACGCGTCGAGTTCTTCAATAGTTTCGACTTCGCGGATTTCTATTGTCTTATTTTTCATCAACTTAAAAGGATTAAATAATAAATTCTGAAAACCATTCTTGAGAAACTTTCTCAATTTTTTTGTCTTCGGTCAAATCTTCGATTTCATTCACGAAATTTATCAAAATCAGTCGCTTCCAAGGACGATATTTTTCGCTGATTTCAGTCCGTAATTGTTTGATCAACTGCGTTTCATTGATTCCGATCTTAAATAAAACTAACTTTTCCGTGCGCGTATGCTTTAAGAGCCATTTTGTTTTGCGAATCGAATTCAAGCCGCATTCGCCCCAGAAAATAAATTCACCGCCTTGGTTTTTCGCGATTAAATCGGGCTTATAACGCAATCCGACTTTTGTTTCGATTTCGAGTGACGGGAATTTTTCAACATACATTGCGTAGCCGAGAGCCTTCATCAAAATATGCCGGTAAGTTTCGCCCGGTCTTTGCCAAAGACGTATTTTTTCTTTAGCTAAGTTGAAAATATGAAGCATTTTTACAAAAAAAATTATCGGTAAAATTCGGTAATTATTTTTTTCTTAACATTTTATAGTTAAATTTGTTATTATAAAGTCAGTCGGAAGCTCTGCCGACGATTTTTCAAAATAAATTCAAACCCTAGCCTTCTTCTTTCATTTACAACCAGAATGACTTCCCAAACCAAACTTGAAATCAAAGGAAATCTCAGCGAGCATCCGCTTTGCGAACTTCTTGTCGAAATTACCGAAGCTAATTTAAGCGGTTCTTTCCGTCTGACCAAAGATGATCAAAAAATAATCATCTATTTGAATCAGGGAAAAGTGGTTTTTGCCGTTTCAAATCTGCGTCAGCATCGCTTGTTTTCAGTTATTTTGAACGAAAACAAAGTTCCTAAAGAAAAAATTCTAAGGCTGCCGAATGTTGCCAACGATATGGAACTGAGCGCAAATCTGACGGCGCAAAACCTTCTTTCACAACAAGATACTAATAAACTCGTTTCAAAACAAATCGAAGAAATAATTAAATTTTGTCTGGATTGGAAAGATGGCGAATGGATTTTCAGTTCGCTTGCCCGCATCAAAGAAAACATTCATTTTGAATTTAATTTGCAAGCATTGCTGCTTGATTTTTCACGAACTGTTTTGCCGGAGGATATTTTGCGGCGCTTTGAATCGAATCGGGAATCTTTCGGAATAAAACCGGATTCCAGTTTTGATCTTAATCTTCAATCACACGAAGCTTTTGTTTTGTCGCGCTTTGAAAAAGAATTTTTGACGCTTGATGAAATTGATGATCTGAGCGGTTTGCCGAAAAACATCATCCGCCAAGTTCTTTACAGTCTTTGGCTTGGCGGTTTTCTTTATCGTCAACATTGGAAATGCGTTCTTTCCGAAAATAAAATTTCCGATATTTTATCGGCTAGAATTCGGCTTGTTGCAGAAAGCCAACCGGAAAAACCCGACACTTCCGCTTCAATTCCGACTGAAACAGATTCGGCAACAACTGAAAAAACACCATCAGCCGAACCGGAAACAAAAGAAACGAAAGAAATTAGTGAAGAAATATTGCTTCACGAATATCTGGAAAGAGTAGAAAATGCGGCTAATTTATACGAAACAATCGGACTTGCAATAGAGGCGGAAACAGCGGAAATCAAAAAAGCTTATTTTGCTCAGGCTAAAAAATATCACCCCGATCTTTTTTATACCAATGCAGAACTGCACAAACGCATTGAACTGGCTTTTACGCATCTCGCGCACGCGTATGAAACATTAAAAACAGACAATTCCCGCGATTTATACAATTATAAAATGCGTAAGGAATTGCTTGAATTAAAAGAAAGAGAAAAATCCGGTATCTCTGCGGATGAATCGAACCTGAATAAACAAGCCGAACAAGCAGCGGAAAATTTTAATTGGGGCTTAAATCTTTTACAGGAAAATGAGTCTGAAGAAGCTGTTCCGTTTTTTGCCCGTGCTGTTCATTTTGACGGAAATAATGCGCTGTATCACGCTTATTACGGAAAAGCTCTCTCGTTTAACAAGAAAAATCTTCATAAAGCTGAAGCAGAACTGCAAACCGCTATCAAAATCGAACCGGAAAATACAACTTTCCGGTTAATGCTGGCAGAACTTTTTGTCCATATCGGCTTGAAAAAACGTGCTGAAGGCGAACTTAACCGGTTGTTGACAATTGTTCCCGAAGACCGTGATGCTTTGGCTCTGCTCGACAGTCTGCAAAAGAAATAGTTAAACTGTCATACAGAAAATCAAATATATTGTATTAAAGTCAATATTTTCTTTTTTTATCAAAGTTTTAATTGTAATCCGATGAAGAAAATTCAAAGATTATAAGCATATTTTTCTGCTTTTTTCGATGAATTATATTATCTGTATGGAAAGTTCTTCTGTTCAAGAAACCAAATTTGAAGATCGTGTGATGAAAATTGCAGCAATGATGGACGAATTTGAAGGCTACGCGCACAGCCACGCGGCGCGAATTGCCGTGATTGCCGATGCAATCGCAAAAAATTTTAATCTTGCTTCGCACGACCGAATGGCTCTGCGCCACGCCGCGCTCATTCACGACCTCGGCGAAGTCGTGATGAATCGTGATTATATCAACAGCAATCGAATTTTGCGCGATGACGAACGACTCGATATGCAGAGGCATCCCGTGATCGGCGAACAGGAAGCGGCAAAGCGCGGATTTAACCGCGCCGTTCAGCTTCTCGTGCGCTGGCATCACGAATGGTGGAACGGCAGCGGCTATCCGGACGCGCTTGCACACGAACAAATTCCGCTTGCGGCAAGAATCTTGCGCGTTGCCGATACTTTCGTGGCTCTGACCGATAGCCGACCATATAGTATTCCGATTTCTGCTTCGGAAGCGAAAAGATACTTGAGCGAATGGGCTGGAATCGAATTTGATCCAAAAGTCGTTAAAGCGTTTCTAATGCTCGAAGGTTTGCGCGAAATCGAATCCTACGCCGACAATTCTTGATAATAAAGTTTAAAGGTGAAAAAGTGGAAAAGTTTTTACGCTTCTGACAATTAAAGTTTTTGAAAGATAGAAAAATTTATTTGAAAAAGCCGCTCGACGACCGAATTTAAACTTTTGCACTTTTTCACTTTTAAACTTTTTTACCGAATAATATGCACAATCAATCAACAAATATTCCAAAAGGCTGGTTGGCTTTTGAACTAAATATTCTGCGTCGCTTGAAATATAAAACAGCGATTCTCCCATTTACTTCCGAACCTAATCTCGGCGCATACCTGAAACGCTGGAACGCGCGTATTTTGGCGAATGATTTAACGCAAACCGGCTGGACAAAAGCGGTTGCGATGATTCAAAACAACTCGGAATTTTTGTCGGATGAAGATGTTAATGCGGTTCTTGAAGACGCGTATGTGCCGCATTATCGTCTGCAAAACGAATCTTTGCGGACTTGGTTTAACGAAACCGATTCGTGGTGGTTTGACAATGTTCGGCAAAATATCGAGCGCATCACATCGCCGACCGCCCGCGCCATCGCGCTGACAATCGGTATGAGCGTCGGCGATTATGTTTTGTCTTTCGATAAAGACACGCTCGAACTCCGCCAGCCGCTTTCGACCGTTTTCCGGCGGCTCTGGAGCGTTTTCCCCGAACCCGTCAACAACGGCGTGAACAATACTTGCCAAAACAAAACCGCCGATGATTTTATCGCCGAAAACCAGGGCGATCTGATGTTTTTAAAGTTGCCGCAGGCGCATATTCAAAAGCCTAAGGAATTTATGGGCTGGACGGCTTGGCGCGAAGAATGGCTGAGAACGGGCAATGATTTCTGGAACGATTTTGAAAAAAAACAGGTCGGACGGCTCGGCGATTTTATCGAAACGAAATCGCAGTATCTGAAATTTGTCAAAGAAACTCTGGAGAGAGCCGCGCATATTTCAAACTGGGCAATCGCGCATATTGACGAAGGCTTTATTTCAACGCAGGATATTGTCGAAATACTCGCCGCAGTCCGCAAGGTTGATACGATTTTTACCAAAGATTTTACCGAATTAACCGGAACGAAAGCCGTCATCATCACCGCATAAGACGAACAGTAACAAAGTGCAAAAGTGAAAAAGTTTATGGCAATAGATTCAATCAAATTTATTTTCAAGGCATTTTCCTTGGATTTTTATCAAAATCTAAAGTCGAAACGCCGCTGAACTTTTTCACCTTTAAACCTTTTGACTTTTAAACTTTATTATTTAGACACGAAACATTTATGGCATACTTAAAACCCGATAGACCCGAAAAAATCTACGTTCCCGCGTTGCGTGCGGCGAAAGAAAAAGGCGAAAAACTCGTTTGTCTGACGGCTTACGATTATCCTTCGGCGCGAATCGTTGACGAAGCGGGCGTGGAAATAATTTTAGTCGGCGACAGTATCGGCAACGTCATACACGGTTACGGCAACACGATTCCTGTAACTATGGAAGAAATTTTATCCGCCACAAAAGCCGTCAAACGCGGTGCAAGCAATGCGCTGATCGTCGCCGATATGCCGTACGGAAGTTATCACACGGGCGAAAACACGACCGTCAGAAACGCTCTGATATTGATGAAGGACGGCGGTGCGGAAGCGATCAAACTCGAAGGCGGACGAAACCGTGTCGAGTTAGTTAAACGTCTTGTGGATGAAGAAATTCCGGTCGTCGCGCACATCGGTTTAACGCCGCAATCGGTTCACAAACTCGGCGGCTACAGCGTTCAGGGAAAAACGACGGATGCCGCAAAACGCCTGATCGAAGACGCGAAATTGCTTGAAGAAGCCGGCGCATTTGCGATAGTCTTAGAACTTGTTCCGCGTAAAATTGCCGAAATTATTACAAACGAATTGACAATTTCGACAATCGGCATCGGCGCGGGAACAAATTGCGATATACAGGTTCTCGTTCTGCACGATCTGGTCGGTTTGAGTTTCGGCAGACTGCCGCGTTTCGTACGCCAATACGCCAACATCCGCGAAGTGATGTCGGACGCGATCACGAATTGGATTGACGATGTCAAAAACGCCAATTATCCGAACGAAAAAGAATCTTACGGATTGCCGAAAGATGTTGATTTAGACGAATTAAAGTGATGATTCCGAAAATTATTCAAAATTCAAAAGATAAAATAGCCGAAATTTGCGAAAAATATCAAATCAAAGAATTATCGCTTTTCGGTTCGCAGGTTCGCGGAGATTTTTCAAGCGGCAGCGATTTCGATTTTTTGGTCGAATTCAAACCGAATGCGAATACTGATTTATTCAAGTTTTTCGAGATTCAAGAAGAATTGGAAAATATTGTTTGTAAAAAGGTGGATTTAGTTTCTAAAAAAGGATTGAAGAAATTGATTCGTCAAAAGGTTTTGTCGGCAGCTAAAATTATTTATGCAACGTGAAGACCTGTGAGTTCGATAAAAAATGAATTTATTCAAAAGCAAAATTTTCAAATTCGGTTTGCCGGTTGTTTTAATTGCGACAGGATTATTATTTGTCTTCGCCCAATTTTATTTTTCCGGTAAATCTTCCGTGCTTTATAAATACAAAGACAGAGCCGCTGTTGATCCGGCTGATGAACTTTATGTCATTTTCAATCCGTTTCGGGATAAAACACCGGAAATCGAAGCCGAAAAAGTTTTTGAAAGTTTGAAAATCGGTAATTGCGAGCAAATCGAGCCGAATGTAAAAATTGATTGCGAGCGCGAAAATCAATACAAGTTAAAGTCTTGGGACTTAGCCGACCGCGTAGAAAACGGCGACCAAATCAATTTGCATTACAAAGTTTACCGGCAAAGCCATAATCATTACAGTAATGTTTGGATAAATTTAGAAAAAGTTTCAGACAAATGGAAAGTGACAAGTTATGAAACTTGGTATTAAAAGTGTGATTAAATGGAAATAATCAACCGCCGACAACGAATGGCTTCGCTGACGCGCAAACTGCGGCGCGAACAATAAATAAACCGATTAAAAAAATGTCGCTTAAAACTGAAAAACTTTTAATTCTCAAAGAACTTGATGTTATCAAAACCGTATTTACATCAACGGTTAATCTTATTCCGACATTTAACATTACCGATTCAAAAATCTTACCTTACGGTTTGCGGGCGCATACCCGATCAATTAGTTGGATTGTCGAACAAGTTATCACTCAACAAGCAAAATTTCACGCCGAAAAATTAGGCATTGCGGATGTTGATTTCAAGATGCCTGACACTTGTCTGCACGATTGCGTTATTGACTTTGGCGAAGACCGATACTATGTGAACATAAAAATTCATAATATTGAGAGAAGAAAAAATAAAAATGATATTTCAGCGGTCGAGAAACTTTATATGCAGTATACGACAAATCCGAATTATCGGCTGATTTATGCGTGTTTCGGCATAAGATTTCAAAATTTAACAATTAGTTTTGACAAGGAATCTATTCATACTTTTTCACCGCAGTTTTTGCCTGTCTATGTGAACCCGAGAAATGATAAAATTCAGGCTTATTATCATCACACAGAAATGTATCGCACGAGAAAAGATTTTCTTCGGCTTTAGCGCGAAAATTCGAGAAGTATTATTTTGGAGTAATTATGATTTTGGAAAATTTTACCGACAAAGTTTTTAATCAAGACGCGCTTGAAGGTATACGGCTTTTGCCTGACGAATCAATTGACTTGATTGTCGCTGATCCACCGTATAATTTGGGCAAAGATTACGGGAATGATTCAGATAAACAGGAAAGTCAAGAATTTTTGCGTTGGACGGAAGAATGGTTAAATCTGGCAATTTCAAAACTCAAGCCGAACGGAAGCCTTTACATTTTTGCAACTTGGCGATATTCGCCCGAAATTTTCGTATTTTTGAAATCGAAAATGATAATGCTCAATGAGATCATCTGGGACAGAAAAGTTCCGAGTATGGGCGGAAGCACACGCCGTTACAGTTCCGTTCACGACACGATAGGTTTTTTTGCAAAATCCAAAGATCATTATTTTGATCTTGATTCGATTCGGATTCCTTACGATGAAGAAACTAAAAAAGCGCGAAGCCGTTCAATTTTTGTCGGCAAAAAATGGTTAGAAGTCGGCTATAATCCAAAAGATTTGTGGTCTGTTTCGCGCCTTCATCGAATTCACGCAGAACGCGAAGATCATCCGACGCAAAAGCCTTTGGAAATAATCGAAAGGATGGTTAAGGCAAGCTGTCCTGAAAATGGAATCGTTCTTGATCCATTTGCCGGAACAGGAACAACCGCCGTGGCTTGTCTGCAAAACAATCGCCGGTTCATTACTTATGAATTAAATCCAGAATATTACGAATTGATTTTAAATCGAATCGCAAGAACCAAAGATTTTTTTCTTTCTCCGCCAAAACCTTCACAAAATAAAAAAGATGCTTTAAATGAAAAAGAAAAACAGATGTCTTTGTTTTTTGGAGCAAAAAGTTAGCAAATGGAAATAATCAACCGCCGACAACGAATGGCTTCGCTGACGCGCAAACTGCGGCGCGAGAATAAAACCATCGGTTTTGTGCCGACGATGGGCGCATTGCACGAAGGTCATCTTTCTTTGATTCAAGAAGCAAGACAGATGTCCGACGTTGTGATCGTTTCGATTTTTGTTAATCCGGCGCAGTTTAATGAAAAGGAAGATTTCAAAAATTATCCGCGCGATTTGACGGCTGATGCTACGCTTTTGTCCGAATATCAGGTAGATTATATTTTCGCGCCGGATGAACACGAGATTTACGGCGATAATTTTTCGACCTATGTTTATGTCGAAAATCTGACCGAAACGCTGGAAGGCGCGGCGCGTCCCGGACATTTTCGCGGCGTGGCAACCGTTATTACAATTTTGTTTAACACGATTCGTCCCGATTTTGCTTTTTTCGGACAAAAAGACGCGCAACAGGTCGCTGTTATCGAGCGTTTGACCAAAGATTTGGGCTTCGACACAGAAATCATCGTCGAGCCGACGATTCGGGAAGAATCCGGTTTGGCGATGTCTTCGCGGAATGAGCGTTTAACCGGCGAAGAAAGAAAGGCGGCGGCGATAATTTACGCGGGGTTGCGCCAAGCAAAAATTGCCGCCAAAAACGGCGAACGAAATGCCGTAAAACTCGCGGAAGTAGTACGTGAAAAAATCGAAAGCGAATCGCTTGCCCGGATTGATTACATCGCCGTCGTTGACAAGGAAACGCTCGAATATATCGAAAGAATCGGCGAAAATCCGATTTTAATTGCGGTTGCCGTACGCTTCGGTTCGGTTCGTCTGATAGACAACACAATTCTTAATGCAAAGCAGTAAATCGGCATTAAAATTGCATCTAATTAAGCGAGTAGCCGATTTTGGCAGCAGACAAAAAAAATTATGAAAAACATCAAACTATTATCAGCGATCTTCGGTCTTGTTCTAGCTTTTTCAATCGGAATCTCGGCGCAAAACATTTCTTTTACTTCGCTTGACGGCGATAAAATTGACCTCGAAGCGCAGAAAGGAAAAGTTGTCGTTCTGGCAATCGGTGCGCAATGGCTGCCGCTTTCCAATCAGCAAGCCGGATATATCAACAAACTTGCCAAAAAATACGCCAATCGTGATGTCGTTTTCTTTTTTATTTCCGCCGATTCGACTTCGGAAAAATCAAAGAATTTTGCAAGCGATGATAAAATCCGCAAGTTTGCCAAAGAAAATCAGCTTACAGTAACAATTTTGCGTGATTCAGACGGCGCGACCTCGCTGAAAACATTCAACATTGATCAATTGCCTTCGTTTGTAATTTTAGACAAAACCGGCAAAGTGGCAACCGAACCTTTCAGCGGTTTAGATCCGAAAACCGATCTTTCAGTTCCGATTTCGCGGGAAATTGATAAACTTTTGTAAAAAATTTACAAAAACAAAAAGACGAGTCTTGCAAAAGGCTCGTCTTTTGTTTGGAAAAAACTATCCAATCGTAGTATAAGTTTGATATGAAAACGATTTTCTTAAAATTCACTTTTTTAAGCATTATTCTGACTTTGAGTTTTTCTTTAACTGTTGCGGCGCAAACTCAACAATTCAAAACACCTTCGACGATTGCCGAAAAGCCTCAAATTATCAAAGCCAAACGCACGATCATCAAACTTTTATTAAATGATTTTTTTAAGAATATCGAAAATAGAGAGATATATCTTTCAACCAAAAACATTCCTTCGGAAATCCAGAGCGAATTCCCGGCGATTGAAAATATTACGGCAAAATTGATCGCGCCGGAAACCGAATTACAAGACAGCGAATGTCTTTTTGAGTTTCGCAGCTTTGCGGTTTCCGGCAAAAAAGCCTCCGTTTTATTCGGCGACTGCAATGATGGTTTAGGCTATACATTTAAAAAAACACGCGGCAAATGGAAACTCGTGCCTTCCGATATTGTTAATCCGAATTGATTTCCCGCAAAAGCCGGTACGTAAGATTTACCGGCAAACCGACGACATTCCAATAATCGCCTTCGATTTCTTCGATAAAAAGCGCGGCTTGCGCCTGCACGGCGTAACCGCCGGCTTTATCGAGCGGCTCGCCTTTTTCCGCTAAAAAATCAATTTCCGCATTATTCATTTCGGCAAATTTTACACGCGTTTTCTGCAAACCGATGGCGGATTTTGGATTTTGGATTTTGGATTTTGGATTTTCCGAACTTGGAAATTTTCTGACAAAAGCGATTCCGGTTAAAACTTCGTGCCAATGCCCTGAAAGCATTTTTAACATTCGCCGTGCGTCTTCCAAATCCGAGGGTTTTCCGATGATTTTATTATCTATCACCACTGTCGTGTCCGCGCCTAAAACAACGGCGTTTTCGTAAGATTCGGCGACGCGTTCGGCTTTTTCACGCGCTAATCTCTGCACGTAATCCGCCGGATTTTCGCCCGGAAATTCGGTTTCGTCTATATCCGCCGTGTGTTTTGTGAATTCCCAGCCAACGGAAGTTAAAATTTCGGCACGGCGCGGGCTTCCCGATGCCAAAATCAGTTTTGGTAGATTTATCATTTATCATTTATCATTTATCATTTATCACAATGATAAATGTTCAAGGGTATTTGTTCAATGATAAAAGATGAACGAACTATTTCAAGCATTACCGAAACTGATTGACGAATTCAAGGAAAAGCCCGGATTTCTGGAATCGGTGGTTTTTGCCGCGTGGCGCAAAATCGCTGGCGAAAGTTTGTGCGAACATACGGTTCCCTTTCGGCTGTTCGGCAAACATCTGATTATTGCCGTCGCCGATAAAATGTGGAAACGCCACCTCGAAACATTGAGCGGCGATATGATTTTCCGGTTAAATTCAATGCTCAAACAAGAAGTCGTTAAATTTATAGAGTTTCGGATTGATGAAGAATTGGTCAAGAACGAACGCTCGAAAGCAAAGAATCAACTGATGAGCGATGAAGAATTACAAGAGATCGCGCTCGATAAGATTACGCCCAAACTCCGGCATTCGGCGGACGCGATCAAGGACGACAATCTGCGTTATCAATTTCTGCTCGCTGCCGGAAGCTGTCTGGCGCGCAAGGAAAAATTGAAGGAAAAAGACAAATAATTTTGCCGGTTTCATTGATTTTGTTAAACTCTAATTGGAGTTAAAAAGTATGAATATCACAATCACGGGCGAACTCGAAGAATTAATTAATGAACAATTGAAATCAGGCGCATTCGATTCACCGAACCAGGTTATCCGCGAAGGTTTGCGGCTTTTGCGCGAACAAAATCAGCTTCGGCAAATCCGCCGCGAAGAATTGCGCCGCGAGATTCAAAAAGGGGTTAATGCGATAAAAGAAGGCAGATTTAAAACTTACAATTCTGCCGATGAAATGATCGAAGATGTAATCGGCGAGGCAAGAGCGGAATTTGAAGCGAGAAAACAAAATGGCAAATGAATTTAAACTTACCGAAGATGCACGGCAAGATTTAAAAGAAATTTGGACGTATATTGCTGAATTTAGTCCGAATTCTGCCGACAAAAAATTAAGAGAATTCAAAGAAAAATTTCAACTTATCGCTTCAAATCTGAAGATCGGACGCAGCCACGACGAATTGATTATTAATCTGCGAAGTTTTCCGTACAAAGATCACGTAATCTTTTATTTTCAGGTTGAAAACGGAGTTGAAATTTACCGCGTTCTGCACGGCGCAAGAAATATCGAAGATTTATTTGAAAATTATTTTGAAGGATTAAAACCATAATGGACGTAAGAAAAATCGCCAAACTGGCGCATCTCGAAATTACCGAAGAAGAAGTCGCGCTCTACACGCCGCAGATGGCGAGCATCGTCGGTTATGTCGAGCAACTGAACGAACTCGATACCGAAAATATCGAACCCGCGATCGGTGGCTTAACGCCCGAAGGCGAAGCAACGAATACGCGCCGCAAAGATGTGCCGCAAGGATCTCTCGGGCAGAAACTCGCGCTCGATCAAGCTCCGACGGCAACGGACGGACATTTCAGAGTACCGAAGGTTTTATGAATTCAAAGTTCAAAGTTCAAAATTCAAAGTTCAAAGTTCAAGGTTCAAAATTCAAAATCTTGAGTTTTACCTTTTACCTTTTACCTTTTACCTTTTTACTTTTTACCTTTTCTTGCAGCATTCCGAATCTGGAAAGCCCGGAATGCACTGCTGCGCGAACGCCGGTCAGACAGTTTTATTCGTTTCACGTCGGGAACGAGATGAAGCCTTCGGCGGAAAATCTGCAATTGCGCGAAAAGTTTTTGACCGCAGAATTACGACAGGAATTGGCAAAGCAAGGCGAAACTGATGTAGATTATTTTACGCAAACCGCTGATTATCCGAAAACGTTTCGCGTCGGCAGATGCCAAGCCGTTTCGCCCGAAAAAGCGGTTTTTCAGGTCGTGCTTTTCTGGAAGGACGAAAACCGCAGCGAACAGCGCGAGATCAATGTCGAAGCAATTAAACAAAATGAAAATTGGTTGGTAAATAAAGTAGAGAATAAGAATTAATTATCATTTTCGGGTGAAAAAAGTTTAAAAGTGAAAACGTTTAAAAGTTTCAGGTGCGTTAGTTGCAGGCGAAATTTTCAAAATAAAGATTTTTAATTTTTCTTCTCAAAGTTAAAATGGAAAATACCTAAAAACTTTTTCACACTTTCACTTTTAAACTTACAACAATAATTTAAGCTGAAAAATAGAACTTTATGACAATTCGTTCAAATATTGAAAAAACTTTAAAGAACGCGGAATTATTAAATGAATCTTTGAATTCATTCTTAAAAATCGAGAATGATTACGCGGTAAAACGCGCCGAAGAAGTTGAGAATTCTTCCGAAGAATCTCAAAATTTGCGCGGTGTGGCAATCGCCGTCAAAGATAATATCTGCACGCGTTTTTCGCAAACTTCGTGCGGTTCGCGCATTTTGGGAAATTATCGCCCGCAATACAACGCGACGGCGATTGAAAAATTAAACGCGGCGGGCGCAATTATTATCGGTAAAACGAATATGGACGAATTTGCGATGGGTTCGTCGAACGAAAATTCCGCGTTCGGAAATGTCAAAAATCCGTGGGATTTAGAACGTGTTCCGGGCGGAAGTTCGGGCGGTTCTGCCGTCGCGGTCGCTTCGGGCGTGGTTCGGGCAAGTCTGGGTTCGGAAACAGGCGGTTCGGTTCGCCAGCCCGCTTCGTTTTGCGGAATCGTCGGTCTGAAGCCGACTTATGGCAGAATTTCGCGTTACGGTCTGGTCGCGTTTGCCTCGTCGCTCGATCAAATCGGGATTTTCGGGCAAACGTCGAAAGATGTCGCCGAAGTTTTAAGAGCGATTGCCGGACGCGATCAACACGATTCGACGACCGCCGATGTGGAAGTTCCTGATTATGTTGCAGAATTAGAAAATGATTTGAAGGGAAAAAAAATCGGCGTTCCGCGCGCGCTTTTCGGCGAAGGTCTGGACGCGGAAGTTCGTGATTCGGTTGAAAATGCGATTGAAAATTACAAAAAATTAGGCGCGGAAATTGTTGATGTGGAATTGCCGAATTCAAAATATTCGATCGCCGTTTATTATATTATCTGCACGGCGGAAGCGTCTTCAAATCTGGCGCGGTTTGACGGCGTGCGCTACGGTTTCCGTGCGGAAAACGCTGACGAGCTGCGCGAAATGTATATGAAAACCCGCGAAGAAGGCTTCGGCGCGGAAGTCAAACGCCGCATAATGCTCGGCACTTATGTTCTGTCCAGCGGTTATTACGACGCTTATTATGCAAAAGCGCAAAAGGTCAGAACGCTCTTAAAACGCGATTTTTCCGATGCGTTTGAAAAATGCGACGTGATTCTCACGCCGACTTCACCGACGACCGCGTTCAAACTCGGCGAAAAATCCGACGATCCGCTGGCGATGTATCTGAGCGATATTTACACGGCTTCGGCAAATCTGGCGGGAATTCCGGGAATTTCCGTGCCGTGCGGTTTGTCAGGCGAAGGTTTGCCGATCGGTCTGCAGCTCGTCGGAAAACATTGGTCAGAAAATGTTTTACTCAATCTGGCAAATGTTTACGAAAAAGAATTTCCGATCAACAAAAAACCGGAAGTTTTCGCTGCTTAAAATATCTTAAGACTCCGATTAAATTAAAAAGAGTGAAAAAATTGAATATTCAACTTTTTCACTCTTTCACTCTTTCACTTTTTATTTCGCCAATCTTAAATGCGAAACTTCGCGTTTTTGAACAGGCGGAATATGTGCGGCTGTCGGCGAAATAATATGATGCCAGCGGTCTTTGTTTTGGATAAGCTGTTCGGCTTCCTGGCTCGGAACGGGACGCGAGAATAAATATCCTTGTCCGTATTCGCAACCCAAAATACGGAGTTGATGAATTTGATGAATCGTTTCAATTCCCTCGGCGATTACATTCATTCCGAGAGTTTTTGCTAAAGAAACAATCGTGCGGACGATCTCACCGTTTTCTGAACCGTTTTCCATCGTGCTGACGAATGAGCGGTCAACTTTGAGCGTGTCAATCGGGAAACGGTGCAAATAACTCAAGGAAGAATAACCTGTGCCGAAATCATCAATACTCAGTTGAACCCCGATTGTTTTGAGTTGTTTTAGCATCAAAATAACCATTTCCGCATTTTCCATCACGGCACTTTCGGTAATTTCAAGTTTCAAACATTCGGGTTTAATTCCCGTTTCTTCAATAATTTTTTGAACCTGCTCAACCAAATCACCGTGAGCAAAATGCTTACCCGAAAGATTGACGCTGATGACCAGCGATTTATTCAAGACCGATTGATTCTGCCATTCGACCATTTGTTGACAGGCATCGCGCAAAATCCATAAAGTAATCGGCACGATTAAGCCGGTTTGTTCGCTGACCGGAATAAATTCAACCGGAGGCACAAGTCCCCGTCGTGGATGATTCCAGCGAATCAATGCTTCAAAACCAACTAAATTTAATGAATCCAAATCAATTATCGGCTGATAAAATGTACATAATTCACTGCGGTCAATCGCATAGCGCAAATCGGTTTCCAGCTGAAGAAGAGTAACGGCGCGAGCGTGCATCGTTTTGTCGAAAATCTCAAAAATTTTGCTGTTATCTTTGGCGTAATACATCGCAATATCAGCATCGCGCAAAATGTCTTCGGCATCTGCATACGTCGGACTACTCATCGCAATTCCGATACTGACACCCGTAAAAACTTGTCTGCCTTTTAAGTTGAAAGGCTCGGAGAGTTTTTGACTGATTACCTCGGCAAAACTGACTGCATCTTCTACTGATCTAACATTATTGAGGATAACGGCAAATTCGTCGCCGCTGAAACGAGCGACTAAATCGCCTTCACGAATTAGATTTGAAAGTCGTTTGCCGACGTGAAGAATAAGTTTATCGCCGATTGAATGTCCTAAACTTTCGTTTATTGTTTTGAAACGATTGAGATCTAAAAATAAAACGGCAAATGTGTGTCCGCCGGCGGTCTTGCTTTTCTCAAGTATAAACCGAATCGTTTCGAGAAATAAATTTCGATTCGGCAGATTAGTCAGCGCGTCGTGAAAGGCGGCGTGGCGAAAACGCTCTTTGCTTTCTCTGAGAGCCTTGCCGATTCGATCTTGTTCGTAAATGTGATGTTTGAGTTCTTCAATATGTTTTTCGGCTTGTTCGGCTCTTGCTCTTTCGGCTTGTTCGGCTTTTGCCGAGGTTTCCTTGACATCATCAACATATCGCCGATATGTAAGGAAAACAACCCCTAAAACAATCATCCCGACTAATGCCATAAAAGCGTCAATTTTAAGAAACGCTTTGAAGATTACTCCGGCAATTATTGCATTAAACACATAAACTACCAGAACATTCAGACAGGTTTCATTCCAAACACGCCAGATTGATTTTTCGGTTTTCTTCGCTGTAAATATGGCGACAAATATCGAATTTACAAGAAATTGAACAAATGCCATCAATCCAAGCATCAAAACAAACAAGTAAAATTCTTTGTTTTCTGCTGTCGTCTTCATCGAAACAAAGAAGTATGTTACTGTAACCGCCGTTGCAAATGTTGCTATACTTGCGGATGCAGCATTCAGTCCCATTGTTACAGGACGCAAGAAACCGCCCTTTAACTTGATACTCAGGCTTGTTACGGTTGCTTCAAAAATCGCCAGTAAGACAGCTATTTCGATACCATATAATATCAGGGTAACGAAAATCATCGCATCGGAAATTGATAAATGAATTTTTGTGCGCGGAAGCTGCAAATGAAGATATTGACCGAGAAAAAGAGTAACTAACAGAATACCAATTAATTGAACGTCAACTTTTTCAACCGGAAAATAAACGATGGAATAGAAACAGAAAGAAGCCCCTAATGACAGGGTTGCCCACGTGGAGAATTGAATTATTCTTTCTTTGGTCGTCACTTATATTTTCCTGTTTGGTTAATTTCTAATCAGACTTATATTTGAAAATCTGTTTCTAAAAATTTCAGATGGTGGATTTGGATATTCTTGAAAGCTAATGATTAAAAATCTTTAGCTTTTGTTATTATAAGTTAAACGAAGTTAAAATTCCAGTAAAAAAATCATTTTAGCGATTTTTTTTATAAAAACACTAAAATGATTTGATTTTATTAGAGTTTAGAACAAAAAAAAGCCGATCTTGAAACCTTTATTTGGTCAAGATCGGCTTTTTTTGTTTTGAGTTAATCTCCTAAAATGCTGTCGCTCATCAAAAGTCCGTCGCTCATTAAAAGTCCGTCGCTCATTAATAAGCCGTCAGACATTAAAAGTCCGTCGCCGAGAATTGAGCCGTCAGCCATTCCTTGAGACGAATCGAAATTTTGACTGTAATCGGCAAACATCGTTCCGTCGCTCATCAATAAACCGTCGCTCATCAATAAACCGTCGCTCATCAATAAACCGTCGCTCATCAAAAGTCCGTCGCTCATTAAAAGTCCGTCGCTCATTAAAAGTCCGTCGCTCATCAATAATCCGTGATCATAAACCTTCTGGTATTTGGTAAATAGATCGGTTCCCATCACATAACCGCTATTGACCATTATGCCGCTCGACCATTTAAAGGTATGACTCGAAATAGTCGTTTGGGGTGTCGGCAGAGTGCAGACCGTATTTAACAGGCAATTGGCATTGATCGGATAACCGAGCGGCGGATTTTGCGGAAAATCGTTTTTGATGTTTCGCGTCAAACGAATCGCGCCTTCGATATTGACCTGTCCCGCGCCTTGTTCGAGATGATTAAAACCTTGAAGCTGCTGCGCCGTGTACATCAGAGCCATTTTAACCATATTCGGCGTAAGCCGCGGATTCGCCTGAAGCATCATTGCGACCGTGCCGGAAACAATCGGCGTGGACATCGAAGTTCCGCTCATATACATCACTTTTTCTCTGACACCGCCCGGATTTGAAAAAGCGAGTTGCGGATGATTTGCCAGCAACAGATTGTTTGCCGCCGCCGCCGATACTACTTTATTGCCCGGCGCAACCAAATCCGGCTTGACCAGGTTATCGAAATGCTTCGTTCCCGAATCATCTATATAATAAGAGCGCGTCGGACCGCGTGAACTGAAGGTCGTGATGCCGTCATCGCCTCTGGCGTTTGATCTGAACGTATTCACCGCACCGACCGTAATCGCCGAAGGTTCGTTGCCGGGCGAATGAATCTGACCATAGAGTTTCTGGCCTAGTCCGTTCCTGCCGTTGTTACCCGCGGCGGCAATTACGACTACGCCCGCATCTACCAGCCGGCGCACAGCCCGACAGATCGGGTCGTTT
>JBGTIH010000094.1:0-177830 GCA_041745765.1 Pyrinomonadaceae bacterium
CCACGTGCAAATCACCGTTGCCGAACAACTCGGTGTCGAACAGCGCGGCGATTATTACGAAAAGGCGGGCGCGTTGCGCGATATGATTCCGAATCACATTTTTCAACTGATAACGCTGACCGCGATGGAGCCGCCCGTTTCCTTTGAAGCAGACGCGGTGCGCGACGAACAGGCGAAAATACTGGCAGCGATTCAGCCGTTTTCGCCCGAAGATGTTTTGCAGAAAGCCGTTCGCGGACAATATGATGCGGGAAAGATCAACGGAAAAGAAGTTCCGGCGTATCGCAGCGAAGAAAACGTCGCGAATGAGTCAAATACCGAAACCTTTGCGGCGTTAAAACTTCAGATTGACAATTGGCGATGGGGAGGCGTGCCGTTTTATGTGCGAACCGGAAAACGCCTGCCGGGCAAATATTCGGAAATCGTTATTCAATTTAAGAAAGCCCCGTTTATTTTGTTTCGTCACACTTCCATCGAAAAACTGACCACCAACCGCATTGTCATCCATATTCAGCCGGACGAAGGAATTACGCTGCATTTCGGCGCAAAAGTTCCGGGTCCGATTGTCAAAATGGGCGCGGTTGATATGGATTTCAATTATCTCGATCATTTCGGCGAAACCATTTCGACCGGATATGAGCGGCTGCTTTTCGATTGTATGATCGGCGATGCAACGCTGTTTCAACGCGCCGATATGGTCGAAGCCAGCTGGCAGATCGTCTCGCCGATTCTGGACGTCTGGCAGGCAATTCCGGCGCGCGATTTTCCGAACTACGAAGCCGGAACGTGGGGACCGAAGGAAGCCGATTTGCTTATCAAAGAATGCGGCGCGAGCTGGAGAAACGATTTAACCTAAATTTTTTTAATCTTAATAATTAAATGGAAACTGCAAAAATAAATATTCAGCCCGATTTACAGGGAATCAGCAAAACTGCCGCGCAGGAATTTGTCAAAATCGGAAACAAGGCAATCAAACAAAACTCTCGTTTTACCGTCGTCTTAGCAGGCGGCACAACGCCGAAGGAGCTTTACAAACTGCTCGCTTCCGAAGAATTCAAAGCGCAGATCGACTGGCAAAAAGTGTTTTTCTTTTTCGGCGACGAACGCGATGTGTCGCCGGCTTCGGATCAGAGCAATTTCAAAATGGCGAACGAGAATCTGTTTAAGCCCCTGGAAATTCCGAAAACCAACATTTTTCGCTGGCAGACCGAAATCATCAACGCGGCGGAAGTAGCCGTACAATACGAAAAATATATCAGGAAATTTTTTGCTCTGAAACCGGAAGAATTTCCGCGTTTCGATCTAGTCTTGCTCGGCATCGGCGACGACGGACACACTGCTTCGCTCTTTCCGCACACTAAAGCCTTGAACGAAGATAAAAAAATCGCGGTCGCCAATCAGGTTAAAAAATTGAATTCATATCGCCTGACGCTGACTTTTCCGACCATCAACAACGCGTCGAATATTATTTTTTTGGTAAGCGGCGAACAAAAAGCGAAAACTTTGCAAAAAATTCTGGAAACCGATCCGCAGCCGGAAAAATTCCCGGTTCAAGCCGTCAAACCTCTCGACGGAAAAGTAACCTGGTTGATTGACGAAGATGCCGCCGAATTTTTGAAGAACTAAAAAATGGAAATTGAACTGGTCATCTCGATTTTAATTCTTTTATTGCTGGTCGTTTTGGCAACGGTTGATATGGCGTTTTCGCAATTGAGCGATGTCGGTTTGCGCCGGCTGTCGTCCGATTACGAAGAAAGCAAAAAGGACAAGACGATTGCTTTTTTGCAGGAAATTCTGGAAAATCGCCCGCGCTTCCGCTTCGCAATTTCGGCGGCGATTCACATTTTAATTATCGTTTTTGCAGTATTGGTAACGATCATTACCTTTCACTTTTACCAGACACAATTCGAACTTCTGAGTATTTCACTGGTTGTTTGCTTGATTTCCTCGATCATTTTCCGCCAGATCATACCGCGTCTTTTAACGCGCAATAATCCCGAAAAGCAGCTTATTTTTATGCTTCCGCTGATTCGTCCCTTTTACGGGCTGTTGTCGGCGGTTGCCGATCCGTTTCAGTTTTTCACCAAAGACGAACCTGAACTCGAAAACACCGTTCTACCGGTGCAGCCGACCGAAGAGGAAAAATCCGATTATGCCGAAGATCTTCAAGCTCTGATTGAAATGGGCGAAGCCGAGGGAATTCTGGACGAAAGCGAGCGCGAATTGATCGAAACGATGGTCGAATTCAGTGAAACAAAGGCGGGCGAAATTATGACTCCGCGCACCGAAATGACGGGTTTGCCGATCGATTCGACCGTCAAGGACGCGCGTAATTTGATTATCGAGGAAAAATATTCGCGGCTGCCGGTTTATAAAGACACGATTGACAATATCGAAGGCGTGATCTACGTGCGCGATCTGATGAACGCCTGGTCGGACGGCAAGGAAGAAGAATCGATCAAATCATTTCTGCGCCCCGCGTATTTTATTCCCGAAACCAAATCCGCCGCCGAACTCCTGAAAAATATGCAGTCGAATCACACACAGATTGCGATTGTCATTGACGAATACGGCGGAGTTGCCGGACTTATCACGGTCGAAGATATTTTGGAAGAAATCGTCGGCGAAATCGAAGACGAAGACATCGAAGATGAAATAATCGAAATTATGGAAACGGACGGCGGTTATTACGACGTACTCGGTTCGACCGAAATCGGGAAGATCGAACGCCTGTTCGGGATGGAAATCGAGGACGACGATTTTACGACTATCGCCGGTCTGATCACGAGCGAAGCCGGATATGTGCCGAAGATCGGCGAAAAACTGGACATTCGCGGGCTTGCCGTTGAAATACTAATTGCCGACGAAAAGAAAATCTCGCTTGTCAGAATAAAAAAGGTAATTTCAATAACAAATACGGAAAATATTGAAGCGGTATAATCATTGGTTTGCCGCCTTTTTTGTGATATAAATTATGACAAAGAATTTTCTTTTTTATCAGCTCAAAATTATTTTTAAAGAGATTTAATTATAATTTTCAGAAGTTTTGTGTTTATCGAGAATTACATTTAAAAATCCCCGACAATCTTGTTCGGGTTAATATACAAAAAGCGATTAAAAAATCAGCTTTTTAGTAAGACTTAAGGAGTAAAAAAATGGCTATCAGACTTGGTGATACAGCACCCGATTTTACCGCCGATACGACCGGCGGACGGCTTAATTTTCATGAATGGCTGGGCGATAACTGGGGCGTTTTATTTTCGCATCCGAAAGATTACACGCCCGTTTGCACGACCGAACTCGGAATGGCGGCAAAGCTCAAGGATGAATTTGACAAACGCGGAGTCAAAGTCATCGCTCTGAGCGTAGATTCGCTTGATTCGCACGAAGGCTGGTCGAGAGACATAGAAGAAACGCAGCACGCGCAGCTGCATTTTCCCGTAATTGCCGACGAAGACCGCGCAGTTTCCAATCTTTACGATATGATTCATCCGAACGCCGATGATACTTTTACGGTTCGCTCGGTTTTTGTAATTGATCCCGATAAAAAGGTGAGATTAACGATTAATTATCCGGCAAGCACCGGACGCAATTTCGACGAAATCCTACGCGTTATTGATTCGCTGCAACTGACCGATAATTACGAAGTCGCCACGCCCGTCAATTGGAAGGACGGCGACGACTGCATCATTGTTCCCGCGCTTTCCGATGAAGAAGCCAAAGAAAAATTCCCCGCCGGTTGGAACGCTGTAAAACCGTATCTGCGGATTACGCCGCAACCGAATAAAGGCGCAAAAAGCGAAAGTGCATAATTTTTTTGCAGGGCTTTGTGATATTTTTTTATCGCAAAGCCCTTTCTATTTATATGATTTCATTGAAAGCAAAAATCTTGGTTTCGCTGCTGATTCTTACTGCGGTTTTGCCCCTTTCAAGCTGCAAAAATCTTTCGCGTTTAATTGATAAAGCTCTTGCAGAATGAATACGAAATATCAACGAGTAGATAATGTTAAAAGAATTTAATACTTTGGACGATGCGTATAATTTATTGCGAGATTTGGGGGCATCGAACAAACTTTTGCTTCACGTAAAACTTGTTGGTGAAGCCGCAGAACTTCTGATTTTGAAACTTTCAGATTTAAAAGTTTCTTTTGATGCTGATTTTGTTAGATTTGGCGTAGTATTTCACGATACCGGAAAAATAATTCATCCTAAGGAACTTTCTATTCAAGGGAACTTTCATGAAGCTGATGGCGAAAAACTTTTATTGAAAAACGGCGTTGATAAAAAATTAGCAAGAGTTTGTCAATCACACGGAAAATGGGAAACTATGGACTGTTCGTTTGAAGAATATCTTATAGCTCTTTCAGATAAATTATGGAAAGGTAAGCGTGAAAATCTTCTCGAAAATGCCGTAATTGTTAAAGTTGCCGAATTATTAAATCAAGACCGCTGGGAAATTTTTGTGGAATTAGATGCGTGTTTTGAAAATATTGCTGCAGAAGGATATTCAAGATTATTGCGAAGTCAAAATTATTAATAATGAAACTACAAGCCGAATTAAATAACGAAAAATACGAAATCGAGATAAAGCGCGATGGCGCAAAGGTTTTTGCGCGGGTTGACGGGCGCGAATACGAACTCGAAGCGAGCGAGCCTGAACCGAATATTTATTTATTTAAAGATGAAGGCAAAATTTGTCAGATTTTCGTTTCGCCGCAGACGGATTCCGCCGCGCCTTTTAATGTGAGTATTGGAAATCACAATCTTGAAATAAATATTTTCGATCCGAAAAAACTGCGAGGTTCGGGCGTTTTAAATGCAAAGGCAGACGGAATCGCGGAGATTAAAACGGCGATGCCCGGAAAACTCGTCCGTGTTTTGGTCGAAGAAGGTGCGGAAATCAAAGCCGGTGAAGGCGTTTTGGTCGTCGAAGCGATGAAAATGCAAAACGAGATGAAATCGCCGAAAGACGGAGTTATCAAAGAAATACGCTTTGCGGAAGGCGCGACTGTCAATGCCGGAGATGTTCTGGCAATTATCGAGTAAAATCACATAAAACTTTGCATTTTCCGCCGTATATTTATTACAAATTTCAAACTATTTTTTTCAAACCAATAATTTTGGCAAAAGAATGTGATTTCTTGTGTCTTTTTTTATAGAGCTTTTACGCATTATTAAACGGAAACGATTGAATTTTTATTGATTGTCGCAAAAAGTTCCGTTCATAATAATTAGAAAAACTTTTCGGATAGAATCTGTATAAAAATATGAACAAAACCTGTCAAAGTTGTAATCAAATAAATCTGCCCCAAGCGACATTTTGCAGTAACTGCTCCTCGCCGCTTCCGCCCCAAAATTTCGGCGGCGGTCAACAGCAAGGCAATCAACCGAATTTCGGCGCGCAATACGGACAAAATTTTGCACCACCGTCAAATTCCGGAAACGGCGCGAGCCAGAAGGCAACGGCGGCTTTGATTCTGGCAATTGCCGGATTTTTCTGCTGTTCGATCTTTACGACTATTCCGGCGATCTTTGTCGGCTGGATGGAAATGAACGCGATCAAAGCCGGACAATCATCAAAAGACGGTCTGTTATTCGCACAACTCGGTTTTTGGATCGGAATTATCGGAACTGTTATACATATCGCCGGCGGAGGTCTGTGGTTTTTGCTGGTTTTGCTTTCCGCCGCATCCGCTCCGTATGGCGGATATTAAATTTCAGATTCCAGATTTCAAATTGAAAATCAGGATAAAATGATTATCGGTCAAAAATTATTTGCTGAAAATACAAACATTCTGAAATCTGAAATCTTAAATCTGAAAAAGTATTTTTATGGCTGAACAAATTAAACATCCGATTATCTGTAAAAACGGACATCCGCAACCTGCGTCCAATACGAAATTCTGTATCTTTTGCGGAACGGCTTTAAATGTGCAAACGGCTCAACCGCATCAGCCAAATAATCAAAACGCCGCTTCCAACGCAAATCCAAACACACCGCCGCAACAGATTGCCGTTCAGCCAATACAGCCGCCGCCGAATCAAGTGAAGCAGAATTATCAGCAGCAAGCGCAGATTCCGCCCCCGCAATTTCCGCAAAACAATCAAAATTATCAGCAAAATCAATATCCACAACAGCAGCAACTTCCGCAGAATCAGCCGCAATTTATTCAGACACTTTCGTGCTACACCTGCGGAGGAGACGGGCGCGGACTTCCCGAAAAAACCGTGATTTGTAAGGAATGCCGCTGGCTGCGACCTTTAATGCCGGGCTATCGTGTGGATTCTTCGGCGTTTGCGTGGGCGGCTGATGCGAAAGCAATGGCGGCTCTGCGGGCAATGACACCTTTGAATGCGGCGGCAAAAGCCGTTTCCGAAAAAGTCGGTCGGCGTTGGATAGAAGTAACTTTTAACGGTGTGCGTTTGGGCGAAAAACAAATGCCGCAGATTTACGCACAAGCCGTCAAAGCGGCGCGCATCCTGGGCATAACGAATATGCCGGACGTTTATCTGTCGGGCGAAAGACCCTGGGATTGTTTGACGTTCGGAACGGAAAAAGATTCGTTTATCGTCATCGGTTCGGCTCTGGCGGGAAATTTTCAGGGAATCGATATGTTCTTTCTGCTTGCCAGAGAAATGGGACATTGCCAGGCGGGACACGCGCTCTGGAAAACGGTGATCAGATTTTTCTTAGGCGAACAGGGTCCGGCAAAAGGTTTTATGGCGGGTGGAATTTTTAATGCGTTAAGCCCGACGGCTCTGATCGGTGGCGCGATCGAAATGCCTCTGCTGGCTTGGGCGCGGCAGGCGGAGATCACGGCTGACCGCGCCGGTCTTTTGACCGTCGGCAGCGAAGATGTCGCCCGCCGTGTGCTGCTTTCCTGGTCGCTCAAATCTTCGTTTCTATATAAACAGATCAATATCAATTCGTGGCTCCAGCAGCAGGCGGAAACGGACGACGGTTATTCCAGACTTTCCGAATTGACGACGACCTCAACGCCTTATATCACGCCGCGTCTGAAACTTTTAGGCGAATTTTCAAAAAGTCCCGAATTGCAGTATTGGCGCAAGCTCATTGTTGATACGATAAGGCGATCCGCGCCGCCGAAGCCGGCTGAATCTAATAGTAAACAGTTGAAAAATGACGTTTTGCGCGCAATATGCAGCGCTTGCCAAACGCCGATGCAAGTTCCCTTTAAAGTATTGGAAGGCAAACCTTTTTTGCCCGTAAAATGTCCGAACCCGAAATGCGGGAAAATTACCCGTCTGAAAAATCCGTCCGATTCGGAGACGCAAAAACCGGCGGTTTCCAAAACGGACAAACCGAAGGAGATTATGAATTATGGAGATTAAAGATCAAACAATTAACACCGCGACCGATCAAAGCGGCACCGATTATATTTCGGAAATCACGGCGACGGTCACCGAAATCCGTGCGGACGGAACGGAAGTAACCGCCGAAATCACAACGACCGCCAATCCCGACAATCCGACCGAGATCGAAGGACAAATGACGATCACGGAAGTTGCGCCGGACGGAACGGAAACCGTAACTGAAATTATCGCCAATCAAGAAGGCATGTTTTTGGTTGAAGAACAATCTCCGCTCGCTGAATTTGTCAGCGCCGTTCTCGGCATCGAATTGGCGGATAATCTTACGCCGATTGATGTCGGTACGCCTGTATATGTTGAAGATGATTCCGCAGATATTTATCAAGCCGAACCCGATTATTCAATAACGCTCGAAGATATTACAATTCCCGAAGAATTATTAGCACAAGACGCGATGCCTTCAGAAGAATCGGAAATTCCGATGCCCGAGGAAATAGAAACGCCTTTTGCCGCCGAATCTTTCGACGCGGATTTTCAAAACCCCGAACCGCTTTTCACGGAAAATACGGCTAACGAAACACCTTTCGACTCAACATTTGAAACAGAATCAAACGAAATAAACGAAGAAGAAGCGGCAGAACTTGCTGAACAGGAAGCGAATATTCAAGCCGCCACGGAAGCCCAGCAAGCGACGGACGAATTCGTTGAAAAAGGCGACTATGCAGCGGCGGCGGAAGCGCGAGAAGTTGCCGAAGAAGCCGCCTTTCAAGCCGGAGACAATTCGATGCTCGGAGTTTATGACGCGCAGGATTTTGAATTTGCCGCCGAAAAACAACAAGATGCCGAATATTATCAACAGCAGCAAGCCGAACATCTCAAAGAAGGCGACTACGAAGCCGCCAGAGAAGACGCGCTCAATGCCGGATATGCGACAAGCAATGCCGATTTTATTGCTGGCGGCGCGGATCACACAGGGCAATCCGATAAAGATGTCGCCAATCTCGACAATGCCGTCTGGCAGGAAAAGATCGCCGATTCGCAGATGGATGATGCCGCATATTATGCCGAAGCCGGAAACCCGGAAGCCGCCGAAAATGCTTATACTGCCGCCTTCGACAGCCAGCAAAAAGCCGATGATTTTGCCGAAAGAGCTGATTCAGAAAGTGTTATGGCAGATTACGATCCTTCATCCGAAGTCGAAACGGGTGGTTCTTTTGAATCAACATACGACGCAGATATTGCCGGATTCGATACGAGCGCGAACAGCGGTTTCGACGCAACCGCCGGAATTGACACAAGTTACGATGCCGGAGCGGATTTGGCGGTTGATACAGGATTTGATACCGGAATTGATACAACCGTTGACACGAGTTTCGATTCCGGCACGAGTGATGTTTAGAAAAATGAATAAATGAATAAATGAACCAATTATTCATTCCTAGAGATGCACCCCGCAATATTTGCAGAAAAGCGCGTCCGTGTCGTGTCCTTCCGCAGCGCACGACGGACAGTTTTGTGTTGTCATATTTTTTTGCGTTTTTGACAGTTCGACGGTGACGATGCCGGTCGGAACGGCGATAATTCCGTAACCTAAAATCATTACAAGCGAAGCGAAAAATTGTCCGAGTCCGGTTTTCGGTGCAATATCGCCATAACCGACGGTTGTCATTGTTACGATTGCCCAGTAAATGCTCGTCGGAATATCCGTAAAACCGTTTTCCTCGCCTTCAATTACATAAATCAGCGAACCGATGACCGTAACAAGTGTCAAAACAGTCAGCAGAAAAACGCCGATTTTTCTGGCACTTGCCTTTAATGCAGTTCGCAACACTTGGGCTTCGCTGATGTATTCGGAAAGTTTCAAGATGCGAAATATTCGCAAAAGCCGCAGAATTCTGACAGTTAAAAGATACTGTACACCCGGAAAAAACAGGCTGATATAAGTCGGCAAGATTGATAAAATGTCAATAATCCCGTAAAAACTCAACGCGTAACGCCACGGTTTTCTGACGCTCAAAAGACGAAAAAGATACTCAATAGAAAAAAGAAGCGTAAAAAACCATTCCGCCGCATAGAGAAATCTGCCGTATTGGATTTGATATTTTCCGACGCTGTCAACGATGACGATAATGACGCTTAAAATGATCGCCCAGATCAAAATAATATCGAAAACTCTTCCCGGAGTCGTTTCCGCCTCGAAGATCAGTTCGTGCAGCTTCTTGCGCCATTTTGTATCGGGAATTTCGCTGTATTTTGGTTTCATAAAACCCAAAGTTTAATTGAAATTATTTTTTTTCAGAATAACATTTTTTTGTTCTTTACGTGCGGTGAAAACCGCGTTCGATGTCCTTCATCGTCAGGCGCAGTACAACCGGTCTTCCGTGCGGGCAGGTCGTCGGCGATGAGGTAATTAACAATCTGTCAATCAGCCACTGCATTTTCTCCGGCGTAAGGCGCATATTGATTTTGACGGCGGCTTTGCAGGCGAGAGTTGCGGCGATGTTGTCGCGGATCATTTCGCGAGCGTTGCCGCGTTTTTCGCTTTCTACCGTGTCGAGAATTTCGGCGAAAAGATTTCTGATTTCCGACGGCGGCAGATCGGTCGGCACAGACTTGATTGCAATCGTTCTGCCCGATAATCTCATTAATCCGAAACCACAATTTTCCAGTTCTTCTTCGACCAGATCAAACGCAGAGGCTTGTGCGGGCGTTAAATCAAAAGTTTCTGGAAGGAGCAGATTTTGCGATTCGACCTTTCTGTCAGTTTCTTTTTTGCGAAATTTATCGAACAAAATCCGCTCGTGCGCGACGTGCTGATCTATCAAAAGCATTCCTTCATCATCAACCGCGATGATAAAACTCTCGTGAAGCTGCCCGATCGGGCGGATTTTTGCGGAAGAAAGCTGCTCGACTTCGATTGCTTTCGGAATTTTCTGCGCCGAATCAACCGGCGGCAGTACTTCGTAATTTTGGATTTTGGATTTTGGATTTTGGATTTCTTCAATGAAATGGTCTACGGTCTTTGGTCTTTGGTCTTCGGTTTTTTCTTCGGATTTGGCTTGTGCGATTTGTTCAAAATCTTCGGAAGTTATCGGGATTTCGAAGTTTTGCGGTTCGTTTGATTCAAAAGTTTCTTGAGTTTGCGGAAATTCTACGGCTTCTTTTTGCTGAATATTAATTGGCGCGATAAATTCTTTTTCTTCAAATTTTTCGGTGGCATTTTCGACCTGAAATTCGATTTTTGGCTGTTCGGCGTTGGCGAAAGGATTCTGAAGCATCTGAGTTTGATTGACCGGAATAAAACTTTCTTCACGTCCAAAATCAAAATCTTTTTGTTCGATGACACCGGCATTTTGCAGAGCGTTTTTGACGGCTTCGGCAATTACGTCTTTGACGGCTTGTGAACGCCGGAAACGAACTTCGGTTTTTGCCGGATGAACATTGACATCAACTTCTTCGAGCGGAATTTCAAGAAATAAAAACGCGAACGGATAAACGCCGTGCGGCAAAACGGCGCGGTAGCCTTCGAGAAGTCCGCCGGCGATGATTTTATCTTTGACGAAACGCCCGTTGATAAAGAAAAACTGCGCGTCGCGCGTCGTCCTGCGCTCACGCGGTGCAGAGATAAAACCGGAAATTCTCGCAATAAATTCGCGTCCGCCGTCAATCGGCAGAAGGCTTTCCAGCAGATTTGCGCCGAAAATCTGATACGCTCTTTCGCGGAAATCCTTTGCCGGCGAAACGCGGAAATTTTCGCGCCCGTTACTTGTCAAAACAAAAGAAATATCAGGATTTGCCAGCGCATAATGCGTAATGGTTGAAGTAATGTGATAATTTTCGGTCGCTTCCGAGCGCATAAATTTGCGCCGCGCCGGTGTGTTGAAAAACAAATCCCTGACCGTTATCGTCGTCCCGACCGAACGCGCAAAGTCTTTGACATCAATGAGTTTACCGCCTTCGATAGAAACTCTTGTGGCGGCATTTTCATCATTCGTTTTGGTAATTAATTCCACCTTGGCAACCGAAGCAATCGAAGCGAGAGCCTCGCCGCGAAAACCCAGAGTCGAAATTTTCGATAAATCTTCGAGAGTTTTGAGTTTTGAAGTCGCGTGGCGTTCAAAGGCAAGAATCGCATCGTCGCGCATCATTCCTTCGCCGTCATCGGTGATTCGCATCAGCCGTCTACCGCCTAATTCAATCTCAATCTTAATATTTTTCGCGCCCGCGTCAATCGAATTTTCAACCAATTCCTTAATCACTGAAGCGGGACGCTCGACAACTTCTCCGGCGGCGATTTGATTGGCTAAATTGTCTGGTAAAATTTTGATTTTATTCATTTATTTGTTAAATTATCGGCGCAATTTTCAGTTTAATAATTATATCAATTATCAATACAAATTTGCTCTATTACAAAAACAAATTTGTCAGCAGAAATAACAAGCCGCCGGAATATTATAAATTCCGGCGGCTTTCTAAATTTAAATTAGAATTTTAGTTTTTTAAGTATTCATCAACAATTCTTGTTAGATTTTCCGAAGCATTTTCCAGAAGCTCCGTTTTTTCCGTAAACCAAACTTCGTCGGCAGCTTCATATTCGCGTTCGACTAGAAGAGCGCGGCGCGTTTCCGATGGTGCGGTTCCGCCGTAGATCGTTCTGATATTGACGAAATTTTCCGGCGAAAGCGTTTCGGCAAGTTCGGCTTCAGTCATCGAAATTTCGCGACCGAGAACTTCTTTTGCCGCTGTTTGCAGAATTTCGTGCGTGATTTCGCTTTTATTTTCAAGCGCGGCACGAACCGATATGCCGACGATCTTATGCGAAACACTAAATGGCAGATTTTCGCGCCGGACAATCGTATCGGCTAATTCCGTAACGGTAATAAAATTTTCGCCCGCCCGTTTTTTTAGTGTGTCGAGATTAAAAGTCGCCGCTTTCATCGTTGCGCCGAAAAGCGAAACCGAACGGTTGGCATCGCGCAGTGCGCTGTAAATCAGCGGCTGCAAATCGTCTTCGACATCGTTTATATCGCCGAACGGCGTATTGTGGATGCTCGTTATCACGCCCAGACATTGCCCGAGAGCTTTACTGCCGATGGCGCGGATATGTTCCAAAGCAACCGGATTTCGCTTCTGCGGCATAATCGAACTTCCCTGCACGAAACCGTCAGGCAGGCGAATGACGTTAAATTCCATCATCGCCATCAGCAGGAATTCCTGCGCGAATTTCCCGACATTGACGAGCATCGCGGAAGTTGCGCCGAGCGTTTCGGTAAAATAATCAACCGAGGCAATCGAAGCGTAAGAATTGACGGTCGGCGCGGTAAAACCCAGTAATTCCGCGACGCGATGACGATTGATCGGAAATCCGGTCGTCGTGATCGCGCCCGAACCGAGCGGGCAAAAATTCATATTGTCATACGCGCTTTGCAGACGCTTGATATCGCGCCCGACGTTTTCCGCCATCGCCAACAGAAGATGGGCGAGAGTCGAAGGCTGGGCGGGCTGCGTGTGCGTGTAAGCCGGAATCAAGGTTTCGTGATGCTGCGCTGCCAGATCGAGAAAAACCTTGCGCAATTCCATCGCCGAACGAAGCAATTTGAGCGTCAAAGGTCGCAGATACAGACGATAGATCGTTACGTCAATATCGTTTCTGCTGCGCGCCGTGTGGAGTTTTCCAGCGGTGTCGGCATCGCAATTTTTCGTAATTTCGCGTTGCAGATAATAAAATAAATCCTCGAAACTGCCGTCATATTCGGCACTTTTGATTGAATCTAAATCAAGACTTCGCAGGGATTTAAGCAAATCCTTCAATTCGCTGTCGGTGATAATATGTTGCTCGGCAAGCATTACGGCGTGCGCGAAATCTACGTCGATATACGGTTGCAGAAAATACTTTTTCGCGTCGTCAAAACAATCGGCGAGAACATTTTCTTTGTAATTTTGGGCGGGGAATTTTTCTTCAGTCATAAAATTTTAAGAAATTAGACGCGGATAAACGCAGATTAAGCGGATTCTCGCGGATTTTTTTAGATTTATTAACACTACTTTGTCAGATTAAAAATCAGCCGCAGTTAAATCAGTTAAAATCGTTAAAATCATAGAAACCATCAGCGTTTATCTGCGTTCATCCGCGGCTAATTTTCTTGACTTTCAACTTTCAAAGTTAGTCTAACAAAGTAAAATTAATTAATTTTCCAACAAATTACTGATTAAATTTTTCTTCTGATTAGCAAATACTTTTCGGCGGTATTCGGCTTTTTGACCGAAATTTAATATCATTCCAACTTCTATTTTAGTGGCTTTCAAATAGTTCAACAATTGAGATTCGTGGGCTTTATCAATCGCAGCGGCAGTTTTAATTTCCAGAATAACCTTTTTTTCAACAACCAGATCAGCAAAATATTCGCCTACTTCTTTGCCGTTATAATTTACTTTTACCGGAAGCTGTTTTTGGACTTGAAAACCATTTTCTTCGAGTTCAAAGGCGACCGCCTTTTCATAAACCTTTTCTAAAAACCCGTAACCGAGTGTGTTATAAACCTTGTAAAAAGCCTTGATTATCTCGCCTGTAATGTAAGAATGTAAAAGATTTTCCATAAATTACAAATTCAAATCATAAATGAAATTAAGAAATTGGACGCGGATGAACGCAGATCAGGCGGATTTGCGCCGATAATTATTAACAAAATGATTTAAAAAATCCGCGTAAATCTTCAGAATGTATAAGATTTTCATAAATTACAAATTAAAATCATTTAAGAAATTAGACGCGGATAAACGCAGATCAGGCGGATTTTCGTCGATAATAGTTAACAAAATGATTTAAAAAATCCGCGTAAATCTTACAAATCCGCGTTCATCCGCGTCTAATTTCCCTGGCTTTTATTTTCCTGCCTTCGGCAAACTCAGCATATTTGCAAAAATGCGGTACGCACCTTGATTTCCGACCGGTAATTGGCGAAACCACGAATATGATGTGTAAATGAATTTCCCTTTGCCCATTTCGGCATAGAGCATTCCGCCTTTGCTTTCCGCTTCACCGTCGTCGTGCGTTTCGAGCAGCGGCGTGTATTTGGTTTCGTCCCACGAAGTCAGCGTGTAGAGATTTCTCTCCTGCACCCAATCGGCAAAATCGGCATCCGTGATTTTATTCGGGAAATTGAAAACCGGATGATTCGGCACGAGTATTCGGACGGGCGCGTTTTCATCGGTCGTTCTGATATTTCCTTCCATTTTGGCTGGATACGGCGGAAGATTCAGACGTGCATATTCCTGTTGCTGGTATTGCACGATCAGAGTTCCGCCGTTTTCCATAAATTGATTCAATCTGCCGTTATTGGCAACATAATCGGGACGCACCTGCGAAGCACGAATGCCGACGATAATCGTGTCGAATTCGTTCAGATTTCCTGTCGAAAGTGCTTTTTCGTCGAGCATTACGACATTCAAACCGAGCCGCTGAATCGCTTGCGGAACTTTGTCGCCGCTGCCCATGATGTAGCCGATTTTGACGGGCGAAACTTTCAAGTCCAAAACCTGTGCTTTGACATTCGATTTTGAATAAAGGCGATGAGTTTGCATATGCGGATACGCGATTTCCTGCACTTGCAGATCGTAAATATTGCCGTCAACCGTCGCCGTCGCCGTCAGATTATAACTGTCGGGTTTGGCATTTGCCGGAATCGTAACTTCAAAACTCAGAGCGGTTTTATCGCCTTTCTGCGCGAGCGAAAAATCAGCCGAATTTGGTGAAAGCGTCCAGCCGTTCGGTAAATTGAATCTTCCCGCACCTTTAATGGCATTTGGCGCATTATTCGTAACGGTCATCACCAATCGGTGCTTGGAAGATTGTGCCGCAACGGGTGCGATCAAAAGATTTGATTCCAAACCGACCGTTACCGCCGGAACGATATTTAAATCGCGGCGTAATTCTCCGCGAATATCGTCGGCAAAGCGATACTGAACTTCCCTTTCAACCGTAATTTCCTGTCCGCCGATCAGCATTTTGACTTCTGCCGTAACGAGCGGATTTTGAAACGGCAGATTTTTTGATTCGGGCGCAGACCAATCGAATGTAAAATTCGGATTTCGCGGTTTTTCCATCCAATACGGCTGAGTCGGTTTGGCATCTTTCGGCGAAGCTAACGTAAAAAAGGCGGCGTTAAAAGCAGTTTCGCGGCGCGGACGAAAACCTGTTTCCGGCACGACCGGTTCGGTCGAAGTTTGCGCCGTCCAGCCATTCGGTGTTTTCAAAGTGATATTTGTAATTTTCACTTCAGAATTTTCCGGTGCAAACACTCTAACCGCAACATTTGACGAATTTCCGGCAACAAGCGTATCGGTATCGATCAAAGCATCGACGACAACGCTGCCCGCCATTTTCAAAGCTTTAGCAAATTCTTTTTGTTTCTGCCGCAACAATATTTTTGAGTCTGGATTTCGCGTTGACCATTCCGCATCGTATGCCTGTTTATAACCTTTGGCTAAAATCGGTACGAGTTTGTTTGGATTATACGGATCGAAACTCTTCAGAGCCGTTTCCGCTGTTTCCTGCAATTCGGCTAATCTTTTGGCAAATGCCGGATCGGTATTATTTGATAAAGCGGCAATTCCTTTGATCGAAGTGTCTAAACCGTCAAACACGCTCGTTTCATTTTCGACTTTTTCGCCGAAGGTTTCCATCAGACGCATTCCCGAACTTTGCCGTCCGCGAAGTTCTAAAACGCCCATTTCCTGCGATTTATGTTGACTTCTGCCTTCCATAGCTATTTCAAAATAGGAACGCCCGAGTAGCGGATCATATTCACCTGTGTTTAAGATCAAAGTCGGCTGATTTTCGGGATTTGGTCGAAAACCTTGTCCCATATAAAGTTTTTTCGCTTGCCAGGGGGTTAAACCTTCTTGAAAATGTTCGGGAAATTGTTTCGGATCAGCTGCTGCTTTAAAGGCAATCGGCGTTAAATAGCCGACCAGCTGATGCTGTCCGTGTCCGTCTGCCGGAGTTCCTGAAAAACGTGAAATAATCACGAACGGACGATACAATCTGATCGCTCTGACCATATCGCCGAGCGTCAATTGTTCGCCCCAGATGCGAGCGGCTTCAGCGCGTGATTTGGAAAAACCGTAATCCATCACGCTTCCGAAAAGCTGTTCTCCGCCATCGAGACGGCGCGATTGCAAAAGTTCTTCGGTGCGAATCACGCCGAGCGATTCAAAAAGTTCTTCGCCGATGACGTTTTGTCCGCCATCACCGCGATTTATCGAAAGATATGCGGTTCTCGCCATTTCGCGGCGGGCTAAATAAGCCATTAATCCTGAATCTTCATCATCCGGATGCGCTCCCGTATGCAAGGCGCTGGCGGTTGTTTGAAGCCGTTTTAATTGTTGACCCAAACCGATTGCGCCCAAATCATAGACAGGTCTTACCTGCCCGTTCACTAATAAAACATTCGAACTGACTAATATAAATAAAAGCAAAAAAGCCGAAACAAATTTAATTTTTGATAACATCAATATCCTCTCTTACTGTCAAACTGATTAAATAACCTGCAATCACCGTTACTAAACAACCGACGACGTTAAACCATAAAAATTCGATATTTGTGAAATTGCTGGCAATCCACACCGAAGCAATTCCGAAAAGTAAGCCGAAAAATGCGCCCCGCGCCCGCGCCCGTTTGACAACGATTGCCAGAACGAAAACGCCGAGCAGCGAACCGTAAAAGAATGAACCGAATTTATTGACGACCTCGATCAAAGAACCGAGATTTGTGGCGTAAATCGCTACGATACAGGCGAATATTCCCCAGACAAACGTGGCGATTCTGCCGAATTTCACGTAATCGGCATCAGTTCCGTTTTTCTTAAAATGCCGCCGGTAAAAATCCAAGGTCGTGGCGGTGGCAAGCGCGTTCAGTTCGGAAGAAATGCTCGACATCGCGGCGGCAAAAATTGCGGCGATGATTAAACCGATAATTCCCATCGGCATTTGAGCAAGCACAAACGTCGGGAAAACATAATTAACATCGGTGAACGACCTATTATTATTCGTCGTTTTGACAAATTCCGTCGCTTCCTTTCTCGTGTCGTTAAAGTTTTGATGTGCCTTCAGATAATCTTCTTTGGCTTTGGCAAGTTGAGTTTCGTCGGTTTGTTTTTTGGCTCTGACAAATTCGACCGCCGCTTCGCTTCGCGTCGTATGAACTTGTTTATATTTATCTTCGAGTTGACTGTATTGTACTGAATTGGTCCGAATCGCTTTGTTAGCTTCGACCTCATTAAAAATCATCGGCGGAGCTTGAAATTGGTAAAATATAAAAACGAAAATTCCGATCAGCAAAATCATAAACTGCATCGGGATTTTCAAAAATGCCGACATCAAAAGCGAAGTTCTGCCCTGACTGACCGATTTTGCCGTCAAAAATCTCTGCACCTGACTTTGATCACAGCCGAAATATGCCAGAAATAGAAATAAAGCCGCAATCGTTCCCGACCAAATCGTATATTTTTCGGTCAAATCGAAACTCGTGTCAATGGTTGCCAGTTTTCCGCTGGCTCCGGCGAGAAACAAGCCGTCCGACAAGGAAACGTCAGCCGGAAAATTCGACAAAATAATAAACAAACACACACCGAGTCCGGTTATTATCAAAACCATCTGTTTAACGTCCGTCCAGGTTACCGCCTGAACGCCGCCGAACATTGTGTAGACGGTCGTCGTCAACCCGATCACGAAGATCGTGATAATCTCGCTCCACCCCAAAACAATCGAAAGAATAACAGCGGGCGCGGCAATAATTACCCCGACTCCCAGACCTCTCGAAAGCAAAAAGAAAAAGCTCGTTAACGAACGGGTTTTCGCATCAAAGCGTCTTTCGAGATATTCATACGCCGTAAAAACATTGGCGCGGTAGAAGAACGGTACGACCGTAACGCAAAGAATAACCATCGCCAGCGGCAATCCGTAATAGAATTGCAAAAAGCGCATTCCGTCCGAATAAGCCTGTCCGGTCGTGCCGACCAGAGTTATCGCCGACATCTGCGTCGCCATCACCGAAAGCCCGACCGCCCACCAAGGCAGACTCCGATTGGCAAGAAAAAATCCTTCGATGTTATCACTGCCCTTTGTCCGCTTAATACCGTCGTAGATTACATAAAACAAATATGCCGCTACAATTGCCCAATCTAATAAATACATTTTTTATTTAGTTTGAAAAATAATAAGAAAAATAACCTAAAGCCGCAATCACCAAAACGGTCGTAATCATCACGGCAATATAAACGCGATACCACCACGCATCAGGATATTCATCAACCTTCTCTTTTTGAACGGTTTCATCAGTCTTCATAATAAATTAATATTTCGGAAATCCGCCAAATGACGGATTTCCGAAATAATTTGACCAACAACTAAAAAATAAACTTGAAGCCGAGTTGGAATTGGCGGCTGTCAAGAGAAGTAACGGGACGTGTTTGTGCGGTCGGCAAAGCTCCGGTGGGATTTCCCTGCGCATCGGTCGTAACCGTTACATCATTTATCTGAAACACACTGTTGATATTAAACACATTCAAGAATTCACCGAAGGCTTCGAGTCTGAATCTTTCGGTGAAAGTGAAAAACCGTGAATAACGCATATCAACATTAATCTGTTTCGGTGTTTTACCGGAATTTCGTCCGATTCCGACCGGATTATCCGAGCCGATAAAACCGTCGAGATTTATATCGGCAACCGAACGGATGTTAAAGCGTTCTCCGCTGTTTGCCGTCGCAATAATTCCGATTTGATTATTGTTGACCAAATATCGGAGAGTTTTATTTTCAAACTCGAATTGCGGACGACCGACAAAACTTGTAACAAAGGTGTGTCGCTGGTCGGCTAATGACGGACCGAAATCACGGCGGCGATTGGTCGGGTCTTGCGTCACGAGATTTCCGACCTGTGTCGCCACCAGATTTTGTTCCGGTGCGTCATCTTTCGCTTTTGATAAAGTGTAGTTGACGCTGAATTGATAGCCTTGTGATAAACGCTTGTTCAATTGCAGTGTAAAGGCGTTATAAGTGGAATTTCCAACCGATTCCGCCATTAAGATATTGTTAAAACGCGGATCGAGCCGTGTTCCGGCGTTGACCGCATTACTGAAAATCGGTCTCCCATCTGCCAGAGTTCCAACCGGATTGATTCTGTTTATATTTCGATAAAGCGGAATATGTCTGCCGTTTGAGCGAATATATCCGGCGGTTATTGAAATATCTTCGGATAGAGCCTGTTCGATTTGAAAATTTGTGTGAATTGCATACATATTTTCAAAATCCGGCGAAATTGTTTCGATACTCTGCACCGGAAGAACCGTTCCCGCCGGCAAAGAGCCTAAAGTAGTCGGAAATGCCGGAGAACCTGCCGTCGCCGGAGCAAATGTAAAGTTAAATAGTCGTGGACTGCCGTTATTGATCAAAGCCCGCTGATAAAAATCAAGATACACCGTATCATAGTAGATTCCCGCGCTTGCGCGAATTACTGTCGGCAAGCGTCCTTCACGCAAACCATAGACGACACCTAAGCGCGGAGCAAAATTGTTTTTATCAACTTTGAATTTTTGCGATGCCGCAAACGGCGAACTTGGATCTGCCTTTGGAATGTTATAAAGATCGTAGCGAACCCCGAAATTAACCTTTAAGTTTCTCGTTGCCTTCCAATCATCTTGAACAAAGAAATTATAAAAGGTTGAATTGTATTCAATACCGGGATCACCGAAAGCCTCGACATAATTCGTATAACTTCTGACATTTACACCGCTTCTTGCATTTAAGTATGCCTGAAGATTCGGAAAAGTGTAGCGGGCAAATTGATTAACGCGGCGCGTATCGTCTATCCGATTAAAGCCTCCGCCGATTTTTACCGCGTGATTGTTCCGTGTCCACGTCAAATTATTCTGAATCTGGTTTGTTTTTTGAAGCGGAGCAATTGTGTTCGCATTTTCCGGTGAACCAAAATTGGCGACACCCGTAATTACTATACTCGGTCCAGTTCCCGAATTTGCGTTCGGAATATTTCTTGAATCTCTTTTGGCATATTGGTAGCGAAATTCATTTAAAATATCGGGAGTAATAATCGAAGCCAACTGAATACCGAGCGAATAAGATTTGTCATCAAAATCAATACTTCGCTCTAAGGTATTCAAGCCGCCCCCGATATTGTTCGGTGATAAATTCTTGAAATAGTTAAATCTTCCGGTTAAACGATTATTTTCATTTAACTGTGCATCTGTCCGAATGATATAGAAATTCACTTTCTGCCCCGTTGGAATTGCGGTCGGAAATGCACCTGCCGGAACACCGGCGGCGATCAGGGCAGCCTTATTCGCCTCACTAATCGTAATTGTGCGCTGCGGTTCTCCCGCCAGATCACGATTTACCCATTCTGTTCCACCGTAAAAATGCCAGCGATCTTTAATAATCGGACCGCCGATCGCTACTGTAATGTTGTCAACTTTTGTTTCCGGTTTGACGGCTGTCGGTGAAATATTAAACGGACGCGAAGAAAATGCCGTGCGGCGGAAACGATAACTTGCTGAACCGTGAAAACCATTTGTTCCCGAAGGAGTTACAGCATTCATAATAAGTCCGGGCGTGTTGCCGAATTCGGCTGAAAATCCGTTTGTAACAAGCTGTACTTCCGATATGAATGTATCGGAAATCGGCATCAAACGAATACCGCCGCGATCTGCCTGCGTATTGTTATTTCCGTCAAGTTGATAATTCGTTCGGCGGGTATATCCGTTAGCATTAATGCGCGGAACACCGAATTCAGCGTTCGGTCTGCCCGTCACATTTGCCTGCAACAGAGCATAATTATACGGATTGCGTGAAACAAGCGGAAGATTCTGAACTTCCTGCGCGTTCATCACACGACCGAGATCTATTTTTGCCGCATCGGCAATCGGCGCATCGGAACTTACAGTTACGGTTTCTTCCAGTCCACCTGGTTCTAAAGCAACATTAACCGTTGCAGTTTGTCCGGTACTTAATGTAATGCCTTCGCGCACCAGTCGTTTGAAATTCGCAACTTCGACCGTCACGCGATATGTTCCGAGCGGCAATAAAGGAATTCGATAAAAACCGTTTCCATCGCTGGTTACGCTTCTTTCCGCACCTGTTTCGATATTTCTCACAGTAATCGGAGCATTCGGAAGCGAACCGCCGTTTGAATCGGTGACAGTTCCTTCGATCTGTCCGTTGATTGCCTGAGATTGTGCAAACGCAAAATCTGAACTTAATACAAATAATGCTGTAAATACGGAACAAAGCAAAAATGCCCGCATTTTAGTTGATGTTTGAAACATTAACTTTATCTCCTTAAAAATTTTGAAATTGAAATACGTGGAAAGTATTGTTAAAAATATATCACAAAAATATTAACTTTCAATTAAAATCAAGAGTGAAAGATGTTATCAAATCTTGTATTTTGTATAAATTACAGTTGGAATTCAATATTCTTCTGAAATTATAAGGTGATTCGGGTTGTGTAAAGAATTGTAAATTTCAATATTTAATGAAATTTAAACAAATTTGACATTATGCTTTGATAAAATGAGGTGTAATCCACGAATTTATAAAAAGCATATAGAGCAGATTCGAGATTGGTGTATGGTGAGGCAGAAACGCGAGTGCCAACGAGCGTGCCGACCTCAGCCTTACTGCACGATTCCTCGCGGTCGCGTTTCTGCCTTTGATTTTTACCATACATCATTTATAAACTTGCTCTAGGTTTTGATTATAAAATTATTATGAAAAGCCTTGGAAGTATCTTAAAAACGATTAGTCAAATCAAGTCTTTCGGTTTTGATTCGCCTTACAAATAAATTATCCGATGACCTTTATCATCTAGATCAATCGCCTCATAAATCCAATCAATTAAGTAAATACCGTAACGATTGATTAGTGAATTTACATTCAGAGAGCGTTCTTGCAGAGCTTTATTTGGAATGAGCGATGCGAAAGCGGTTTCGATTTGGCGATGAATTACCTCATCTTTTTTGATTTGGGCGTGGTGGAATTTTGTTCTGATATTGGCAATATGATAAATGATTTTGCGGCGGCGATTTGCCAGACTGTCGGCTAAAGTCGGTTCGATTTGACTTAAATTTCTGTCTAAACGATTAAGCTCTGTATTGATTTTTTCTTCGGCTTCGGCAAAAATTTTTGCCATATCTTTATTTAAGAATTCTTCAACGATTTTCGGCAGAACATTTTCTATTCCATTAAATAAATCTTTTAATTCCAACTCGTATTTATCGAGCATTTTGCCGTGTTTCGATTCGATGATCGTAAAACTTTGCCGGTGCAGAATCGGCGTAACAGGTCTTCCGAGGATGCGATAAACTTCTGCTGATTGTGCAAAATAAGCAATCTCCGCCGCGCCGCCGAAATAGCAGACGGTCGGAAGCAAATAATCTTGAACAACCGAACGCAGAACGACACTCGGCGAAAACCGTTGCGGCTCGGTTGAAGCCAAATCGGCAAGTTCTTCGAGCGTAAATTCCCGTTCGATATCTTTGGTTTTAAATGTTCCCTCTGCGCTTTTTTTCAAGGCGTGCCGCGTTTTATCTTTCGCTTGCCAGAACAGCGGAAAATAATCTTCAGACACAAGAACTTGCGCGTGATAGCCGTTTTTTTCAAGCTCTGCGCTTCTTTCGCGCAAAGCAGAAACGATTTCATCTGATTTTTTTATCGCTTCGACGTAAACCGATGTAGCTAATTTTTTCAAACGAACATCAAGCGGACACAAGACAATTAAACCGAATTTTCCCAAATATTTTGTTAAAAGCCGCGCAAAAGCATCGCCGTAATCTACACCGGAAACCCAAGTATTTTCAAGGAGTTCGCGTAGTTCATCGGTAAATTCAGTATGCGGAAGTTCGCGGAAAAGTTCATCAAGCGAAGATTTGATTGATTCATCGAGTTTGACGTATCCGACCGGCAAATTTTCGTAGCATCTTTTCGGTTCATTCTTGATTTCCGCCAGATTGCCTTTTGAATTAATAAATTCGATCTTAGAAACTTCTTCAAAATCGTGGTCTTCGGTGGCAATCCAAAAAACCGGAACCGCTTTAAAGCCGCGTCCGCGCAAACATTCAGTCATTTTTACGGCGGACAGAGCTTTATAAATAGTGTAAAGCGGTCCGGTAAAAAGTCCGGCTTGCTGTCCCGAAACAACCGCTACACAATCTACATCTCGAAGCATCTGAATACTTTCGAGAGTTTTTTCGCTCGCTCCGTTACTAATGTTGGCTTCTTCCAAAACATCACAGAGCATCTGCCGATCCGCTTTATAATTAGCTAGAATTTCGGGAATCCTTTGCGAAATTTGGGTGTGTGAATCAACGGCAAGCGGATAATATTTCTGCAATTCGAGCGGCTTGCTCTGATAATCTAAAAATAATTTCGACTGATTCGGAACTTCGGAAAATGGCAAACTTTCCGTATGTAAAACCACATTGCCGCTCGGACAAGGACAGATTATTTCTTGTTTCACTTAATTTACTCCTAGAGTTCAGATTATAGAATTCTCAGGCGTTAAGTTCCAAGCCGAAAATAAAAAAAACGACGTTTGGACACGTCGTTTTTTTTATTTTTCATTTGCTCCGATTTAAATTTATTTGCTTTGACAAATTTAATCGGCAAATCGAATATTTAATTATTTCCCGAAGCGGTAACACGCGGACGACTTTCGTTAGTATCTGTTGCGACTACCGGAATTACCTGACGTTCAATAATATAAACACCCGCTGAATGCGTTGCGGCAAAGATGCGGTCTGAATTTACCGGATCAAAGGCTAAAGACCAAACCCGATGACTCGGTAATTTACGATCTTGTGTATCAATTCTGCGCCAGGTCCAACCGGAATCATTTGAAAAATAAATTCCGCCGTCAGATTGTAATGCGCTGGAAACATAAACTTCATCAGTATTTTTCGGATTAACTAAAATACTCGTATAGTTTCCCAACGGAAGATTGCCTCCGCGCCGTGTCCAGGATTTTCCGCCGTCGCGTGATAAATAAAGCGTTTGCGTAGTTCCGACATAAATTTTATCCGAATCTAACGGATCAATTTTTATCGAACTGACGGGAATTCTATCAGGAATTCCATTTATTTTATTCCACGTCGCACCGTTATCGCGGGAAACGATTACACCGGAAATCGAAGTGCCAGCCCAAATTGTTTCAGGATCTTGCGGGTTTGTTGTAATTACAAAAATATTTTGGCTGATGCCAACACCGAGATCGAGTTTTTCCCATCCTTTGGAAATATCGTAACTGCGGAATAAACCGTTATCCGTGCCGGCAAGAAATCCGTTTTTGCCATCCTGTGTATAGCCCAAAATTTTCACTTTTTCGGTCAAAGTCGGGGTAAGCGGCGTTTCGACAGCCACAGGAGGTGTTGCCGTTCTGGCATTTCTGGCATTACGTGCCGGTGGAGTTCTGACCGGTCGCGGGGCAACGATTTGCGTCCACGAATTCCCACGATCAGCAGAGCGGAAAATGCCGATGTTTGTTCCCATATAAAGCGTATTGGGATTTACACGGTCTTGAATAATCGAAAAAGGCGAAACGCGCGTAATGTCCAGATTTTTAGCTTGCGTCCAGTTTCTTCCGGCATCGGAGCTGATAAAGACAAAACCGCCGCCGGTTGCCGTGTTATGCGTCGTTGCATAAAGTCTGTTCGGATTTTCAATATCGGTTGTTACCGAATAAGTAAATCGGCTTGAGAAATTTTCATTTGTTTGTGAAAAATTTCGTCCGCCGTCGGTTGAAACCATCACGCCGTAATTATTTGTTCCGATAAAAACCTTGTTTGGTTCGTCCGGATGAACGGCAATTGAATTTATTTCGAGATTTCTCTGCGTGGTCATCGCCCAGGATTTACCGCCGTTTGTAGACATCCAAAAACCTTCGGTAGTTCCGGCGTAGATTGTTCCGGCAATGCTGGGATGCTGAACAATGTCGCGTGTCCGGCGCGATTGCGACGGGATTCCCTGAATTTTATTCCATCTTTCACCATTGTTAAACGATTCGTAAATCCCGCTGCAAGCCGAAGCAACTATATGATTTGCATCACGCGGGTTAATTGTAATGGCAAACACATCGGAATCATCTATCATTCCGTCTTTTACTAAACGCCAACTTTTACCATCGTCTGTTGATTTATATGCTCTCCACCAGGTTCCGGCAAGAATCGTTCTGTCATCACGCGGATCAATCGCCATCGAATTGATGTTGATCGGCATTGTGTCTGACTTTATTTTTTTCCAATTATCACCGAAATCATCCGATCTCCACACACCGCCAATCGTGCCGACCATCAAAATATTCGGACTTTTTGGGGATTGCGTCATTGCGTGGATTGATTGACTTTTTAATTCTTTTGATTCTTTCCAGGTCTTTCCGCCGTCAACAGACTTGAAAAAACCTCCGGGTTCTGTGTGGCGATGACCGGAAGTGTAAATAATATTCGAGTTTTGCGAGTCAACAATCAGCTGATCGAGAATAAGCTGCGGACGATTAAGATTTACCAGCAAACTCCAGGTTTTGCCGCCATCTGCGGAAGTATGTATCTGTCCGTCGAGCGTGCTGATATAGACACGATTCTTGTTATTCGGGTCAATGGCAATTACCCGAACATCGCCGCCGCTGGGACCAACAACCGACCAATCGTCAAATTTTATGGCACTGCTGCTGTTTCCTCCGGCAAAAACCGCATTTACACCAAATAAAACCAAAAACAACATCGCTGCCGGAAAAATCGCTTTCAAATTAATTCTATTATTTTCCTTCATAGTCTTTTATTTCTCTTTTTTGTTTGGGAATGAAACTTCAGAATTTCTTGTTAAATGCACTAAACATCACCACCTATGATGACTCTTAAACAAGGTTTGTTTGCTTATTAAAACTCGATTGTTTATTTATTTCTATAAACAACGCGGAGAGAATATGTTTTTCTGTAACAAAAACAATTATTATCTTACAAGAATTTTTCCGATTATTCAAAACTTATAAAGCTATTGCTTAAGCAAAAGCGGGTAAGTGTTCAATTCAGAACGCTTACCCGCTTTAGAAAGTTTCATATCCATTTCAGATATGAAAGTTAATTATTTTAGTTGCAAATTACGGTGTCGGATTTTCAGCACCGGCGGGAACAACCCACAGAGTACTCTTAATTCCTTCTCCCGTATTGCCGCCATTGACTATTGTGATACGGCTCGCATCAAATCTGCGGAAAGCGATGTGATTTCTAATCAAACGCTCACGCGCCGTAACATCTCTCGCCGGACCGTAGTTGATGATGTAGCCTCTCGCATCAGGATTGTTTTGCAGAGTTACGAAGTATTGATCAAGTCTTTGACGAATTACGTCAGCAACTAATCTTCCTAACTCATCTACCTGAGTCGAAATAACTTCATCTTCATCAATCGGCGCAGTTTCGGAACGTGTATCACGACACTCGCAGTTCGGATCAGATGAATTGAATTCAACCGTAGCTGTTACGTTTGAACCCGCCATACCCGCAGTCGTTCTGACTCTAATTGTCGAAGTTCCCTGACCGCTGATGATTTCACCCTGGCTGACAGACCAATTATAGGTTGTCGGCGAACTTCCCGGTGTAGCACTTGCCGTAAAGGTCATCGTGTCGCCCGGTCTGGTTACTCCGACAGGTCCTGAAATATCCAAGCCGGTCGGGCAGGTGCAGACAATTTCACAATCACAGGCTTCAACTGTAATGCTTCGGGTTTGGGTTGTACCGCAAACACCGCAACCGTCGTCAACGCCTGCCGTAATCGTGTATGTTCCCGGTGAAACACCGCTCAAATCCCAACTGACATTCGCGCCTTGTCCAACAACGCGACCGCCTGAAACGGTGTAGTTGTAGGTAAGCGGATCATTTTCAGGATCGGAAGCCGATGTGGCAACATTAACCGACATTGAATCGGGGCAATTTGCACCTTCACGCGGTCGTTGTCCCGGACCGCAAGGCAATTTAACTACTGTATCGCTAAGCCGAACATCATTAACCGAAGGCGGAAGATTTATTCTTTGACCATCAGTTCTGATATTACGCCGTCCGGCAGTAATTTGGAATCCGAATCCGTGCGGATCACTTGATGCTGCAAATCCCGAAGGTCTGCCGCTAAATGTATTTTGGAAAGCCGGTGTGCCGCTTCCGGCAACGCTGACCGATCCCGAAAATGAATCATTATCAAAGAATCCTTCATTCTGCGAATTTGCGTGGTAACGATACCAACCGCCGATGCTCATCCAACGAGTCGGATAAACACGCGCACCTGCCAATCCTTCAATCGGACTGTTTTCAAATGCGTTCGGTGTGCGTCCACCGACATATTGGGTTGAACGGAATTCCAAAATCGGTTGGAAAAACTTATTAACCGGGAAATCAACACCGATACCGGCGATAATTTCATCGGGACGATCTAACAGAGTTATATCATTACTCTTAATACTGCTGTTATAGATGTAGCCGATATTAGCCGAAACATTCAACCATTTACGAAGTCTGGCATCGGCAAAACCGACCAAACCGAAATCTCCGCGATTTCCCCCCGGACTTGCGCCGCGCTGTAATTGATTAAATCCGGCAAAATCATCTGCCTTATCGGCATAAAACCGATAGAACGGAATGATACCGACTCCGACCGGATTGTTCGGACTGGTAAATCTCCACTTGCCGCCTACTGTGAATGTACTGAAAGCAGATTCTCCATATGTCCGATTAAGCATCGGCGCATCCGGTAAGTAGCTGGGTTGAAGCGTAAAGACGCTCGGCGCGGTTCCTGCAGGCAAGCCTGTCGGTCCGGTCAGATTGACCGTTTGAAGAACAATACCCGGCAGTATGCCGCCGAAAACCGAACCGATACCAGGAAAGTTAGCGGCTGTGCTGCTGCTGCCGCCGGTTGGCGGTCCTAAGAGAACAAAGCCGCCCGGAAAACCGAAGATTGTTCCGGGATTAACCTGTCCTGTAATGCCGAATGTTCCGGCATTGCCGCCTGAAAAAGGAAACTGAGTAAAAGGAGCCGATCCTGTCGGGCGGAAAACCGCTCGATTGGCAAACTGGTTTGCGCCGGGACCTTGCGGAGCTAAAACAATAGCCGGACCGCTGGTAAATTGATTTCCAATTAGCAACCGTGAATTAGGAAGGTAAAAACCTGAAAGATTTCTAGGGGAATTTACCTTTATTCCGCGATAAGCATCCGTATTGAAAAACAATTCAAAATAATCGTTTAAGCCAATTTGAAAGCTAAGCGGAACTTCAACAATATCTACATTGCCGGGATCACGGTCATAATTACTGTATGCCGCACTAAAAGTGAACTCACCCCTTCTCAAGGTTGTTCCGTCATAAATGGTAAAAAGACCTGTAGGACCTCCCGGAGGACCTCCTGTACCGACCGTCGGTGCATGGTTTCTTGGGTCATCATTTGATCTTAAAGTCTGGGCTGACGCTGTTACAATCAGAGCCAGCATTAGAAGCGTAGTTATAAACGCTTTTTTCGCGAGTTTCATCACATTCCTCCGCCGAAAATATTTATTAAAAAATTTAAATTTCAATAGTAGTTAGTCAAGATGCGAATAATAATACCACATTACTTCAACTAATCTACATCAATTATTGCATACACTAAAAAACTTTCAAGTTACAAAACCTAAAAATTTAATAGCTCAACAAATAAAATATTAGTCATTTGCTGTAAATTTTATAAGCAAGTACCGCTGAAAAGTTAAAATAACTTTTATTTACTTATTTACAACTCCGTAAAACCTTACTGTATATTTTTTGGAAAATCAAGTGTTTTTAACTAATTAAGGTTTTTTTCTTAGGTATAAATGTGGCACAGCACTTGAATATCTTCCACAAAACGGGTCAATTTTTAACATTTATGCAACAGATTTTGATTATTGACTTCTGTCAATTCGAAAACTTAGCTTAATTATAAAACTTCATTCATCGCTCCGCTGCGGTAGCCGTGTAAATCCAGCGTTACATACCTAAAACCGATTTTGCGGAAACTTTCTGCCAATTTATTTGTAATGTCTAATTTCAGTGCGCGTTCCATTTCATCAGGCGCGATTTCCAGACGAGCCAGATCGTTGTGAACGCGAACGCGAAACTCTCTAAAACCCAGTTGACGAAGAAATTCTTCGCCTTTTTCTACTTTTGAAAGCCGTTCAATCGTTACCGGAACGCCGTAGGCAATTCTCGAAGAAAGACACGGACTTGCCGGTTGATCCCAGGTCGGAAGACCGTACTTTAAACTCAATGCTCTGATTTCTTTCTTCGTCAGACCGACTTCAATTAGAAGACTTCTCACCCCTTTTTCCTTCGCCGCAGTTCTGCCCGGACGATAATCGCCGACATCATCGGCATTTGAACCGTCCAAAACGAATGCGATTCCCTGCTTTTTCGCTTTTTTAGAAAGTTTTTCGTAAAGTTCTGTTTTGCAATGATAACAGCGATTTGACGGATTCGCCTGATAATTCGGGTTTTCCATTTCTTCAGTATTAATCATTTCAAAATTAAAATTGAAATCTTTCGCAATTTTTTGAGCATCTTCGCGTTGTTTGCCTGAAACGCTCGGCGAAATTCCGGTTACACACAGCGCATTTTTGCCGAGTTCCTGCGTGGCGATCAAAGCCAGAAAAGAGCTGTCAACGCCGCCCGAAAAAGCAACCAACACCGATTTCATTTCACGCATCAAAGAACGTAAATTCAGTTCCTTTTCCGGGCTGTTGAATTGTTTGATTTGTTTGTTAATTATTCGGGAATTTATCATTTATAAAAAACGGGGCGCGAAAAACTTCATAAATATAAGTGATTTCGGAACTTAAACTTAATTTGCAAATTCTATCTCAGTGGTGCATATTTACGCAACTGTTTCAATTAGATAATGTTGTGAAAAAGCATTTTTCATTTTAGCACTTTGATATTTAAATAAATCAATGTTTAACACAATTAGTTAAAGTGTAGAAAATAATTTGTGTAAGTTATTTTTTATTTTTTACACTTTAACTAATTGTAAAAATTTCTTGGATTTATCTTTCCATTTATGATAGCCATTTTTTTTAATCTTAAAGCAAATATTTTTTCGGCAAATTATTTTCAAATTCGCAGAAAAAAAATCATTGTTTCAATTTTTGTTCTTCTTCTTTCCTTATTATCATTATCAGTTTCCATAACTTTTGCTCAGGAAGACACCGACAACGAAAGTGATCCGGTGCAAATATTTAATGACGGTCAGGAAGCGCACGAAAAGGGCGATTTTGAAACGGCTTTGAAATTTTATGAAAAAGCTCTGGAAATTGTTCCTGAATTTCCTGAAGCGGAATATCAGCGCGGAAATGCTCTTATTTCACTCGGTAAAATGGATGAAGCCGAAAAAGCTTTCCGCAAAGCCATTGAACTACGGCAAAATTGGACTTTACCGATGACGAGTCTGGGCGTTTTGCTTCTTCAGAAAAACGAATTTGAAGAAGCCGAACAACTTTTGACCAAAACCATTCAATTAAGCGGTATAAACTTTTTGGCGTTTTCCGCTTTGACCGAATTACGAATCAGAACCAAAGCCTCGCCTGAAGTTTTGCGCCAACTTTTGACCAGAATTCAATATTTAACGACCAAAGCCAACCCGACGGCTTCACTCTGGGCTTCGCGTTCCGCGCTCGAACGTGCGCTCGGCGACAAAAAATCGGCGATTAACAGTTTGAGCCGGGCAATTTCGATTGATCCGTTTGATAAATTGGCTCTGTCGGAACGCGCTGAACTTTCGCTTGATGAAAGCGATTACAAAAGCGCACTCGAAGATGCTGCAAAACTCAAACAAATGTCGCCTGATTCGGCAAATATCAATTTTTTGCTGGCGCGAATTTATGCGACTAAAGGCGATTTGGAAGAATCGGTCAAAATTTTGGACGCGATAAAAACTCCGACCAATGAGATGTTGACATTTCGTGATAAAATAGTGGCAAGCAATTCGCAAAACGTCGAAGAATTGGAAAAGCAGCTGATAAATGACGCCAAAAATGCCGCGATTTTAGGACGTTTGTGCAATCTTTTGAGAATTGAAAATCCGCCAAAATCTTTGGATTATTGCCGCCGAGCATTTGAAGCCGAACCGAATAATTTGAATCACGCCATCGGTTACGGCGCGGCTTTAGTTACGGCGAAACAATATCCGGCGGCGATTAATCTTCTCAATCGAATAATCGAAATAACGCCCGATAATTATACAGCCCATACAAATCTGGCAACGGCTCTTTTTTTTGCAGGACGTTATAATGAAGCCAAAGCGGAGTATCTGTGGATTATAAAAAAACAACCCGATTTGGCAATCGCTTATTATTTTTTGGCAATTACGCACGATAATCTTCAAGAATATCTCGATGCGGCTGCCAATTATCAACAATTTCTGCGAATCGCCGATCAAACGCAGAATAAACTGGAAATAGAAAAAGTAAATTTGCGTCTTCCGGGACTGCAAAGACTTATCAAACAAGGAAAGGGGAAAAAAGATGAATAAATCAATAAATAAAAACAATCCGAAGAAAAGCCGAACTTTTAATTTTAACATTATCAATTTAGAACGGCTTAAACCTTTAGGCTGTTGTCTTTTATTGCTTATTTCAACTCTTATTTTTTCTTCTGTTTCTTTTGCCCAGGATGTTAATGTTGATGCTGATGTTCCGACATCAAATCAGGAAATACCAAAAGATGCCGAACCGCCGCCTTTGAAGGTTATTTCTCAAGATGAAAGAGAGAAATTAAGCAAAGAAACAAATGTCAGAAATCGCACCCGGCTTTCATTAGATTTGATGAATGCGCGGCTGAAAAATGCGGAAGAATTACACTCTAAAAACCAATATCAAGAAATGTTTAAGGAAATGGGAAAATTTCACGCCTTAGTTGATAATGCTTTGTGGTATTTAAAACAAAATAATACCGGAAAAAGCGCGGTTTTAAATAATTTCAAGCGTTTGGAAATCGGTCTGCGCGCTTTTCTGCCGCGACTTGAACTAATCCGGCGTTCGCTGCCGATGAATTATGAATATTACGTCCGAACGCTGATTATCAGTGTCCGCGATGCCCGCAGCAAAGCGGTTGATCCGCTTTTCGGCAACACAGTTCTTCCGAAAGTTAGAGAAGGAAATTAGGCAAGAGAGCAAATTTTAACAGAAATTCTCAGTATTTTTTTATAAGATTTGCTGAATTGCATTGAATTACAAAAAATGAAAACCACTAAATTTTTACTATTTATTCTAAGCATTGCGTTTTGTCTGACGCTTATTTTTCCGCAAACATCAAACGCGCAAAGACGCGATTATTTTACCGATGAAGAAATCGAATTAATCCGTGATGCCAATGAAATTGATCTGCGAATAAATGTTTTAGTCAAGGCGATTGACCGCCGTTTTTCGGTGATCAATAACGATAACTCGCAGGAAAAGCAAACCAAAAAAGATTCCGTCAAATGGGGTGAATTGCCGACCGGAACGCGTCTGCAATTGTTTTCCGATATTGCAAATATTTTACAAAAAGCGATTGATGATCTTGAAGATTTAGCCGCGCGTCAAAGTATGAATGAAAAACTGTTGAAAAATACAGGCGACAGCGATGAAGATCAAGAAAACGCCCGTGTGCTGAGAACAAACGATAAAAAATTTCCGCTTGCCGTCCATAATTTGGCTGACGCATCCCGGAAATTTGTGCCGATGCTCGAAGCAGCTCTCGAAAACACGACCGACGAAAGAGAAAAAGGTGCGATTCTGCGCGCCCTTGAATCGTGTAATCTGATAATCGAAGGTTCGTCGCAAGTGGAAAAACCCGCATCGAATAAAAAGAATAAAAAAAGAAATTAGCTGTTAAAAACCAAGTCGAATTTATCTCTAAAAGAAGGCGAACAAACACTTTGCCTTCTATATTTTTCTTTAAAAAAAAGTTAAACTGTCGGAACTACATTACAAAATTTCCAAAATATATATGAAAACTACATTTTTTTCCGTTGCTTTTGTCTTAACCTTTGTCTTTTCCGCCTTCGCGCAAACGATGCCGCAGGGTGCCGACCCCAAACTCTGGGAAAAGGCTCTGAAAATTCATAAAAACACCGTCGTTGTTGACGGTCATAACGACATCACATCGCCGATGGTTGATGAGGATTTCACGCTCAGCGAAAATTCGCTCGGCAGATTTCATCGCGGCGGTTTAACCCCGTTTCACTCGGATTTAAATCGCTTGAAACAATCGGGCATTACGGGAAATTTTTTCTCGATCTATGTTTCCGGCGCGACCTTAAAAACCGGCGGCGCGATGCGGCGGGCGATGGATATGATTGACGCGACCTACCGCGAAGCCGAACGCCATCCGAACGATTTGACGATGTGCTTTACGGTGGACGACATCCGCCGCGCCAAAAAACAAGGGAAAATGTGCCTTTTAATGGGCATCGAAGGCGGTTACGCGATTGAAAATTCGCTCTACGCGCTCAGGAATTTTTATCGTCTCGGCATTCGTTATATGACCTTGACGCACAATGTTACTCTCGATTGGGCGGACGCGCACAATGACGAAAAACGCAACAATGGTCTTTCGCCGTTTGGCAAAGAAGTCGTCCGCGAGATGAATCGTCTGGGAATTTTAGTTGATATTTCGCACGTTTCGGACAAAGTGATGCACGACGTTCTTGACATCTCGACCGCGCCGATCATCGCTTCGCATTCCGGCGTGCGCGGCGTTGCCAATCACACGCGCAACGTGCCTGACGACGTTCTAAAAAGACTTTCCAAAAACGGCGGCGTTATAATGGTCGTCTTTTATCCTTCGTTTTTAGACGAACGCAGCAACCGCGAAGAAAACGAACGCTCCGCGCGCCTGCGCCCGCAAATGGAGGCTTTGCGCGAAAAATACAAAGACGACGATGACAAATATAACGAAGAACGCCGTAAACTTCTGGCGGCAAATCCGATTTATCTGCCTAGCTACACGCGCATTGTTGACCATATAGATCACATAAAAAACGTGGTCGGAATTGACCATGCCGCGCTCGGTTCGGATTACGACGGCGTTCCCAGCCTACCCGCAGGAATGCGCGGCGCGGAAGACACCGTTCTGGTAACTTACGAAATGCTCCGGCGTGGTTATTCGGAAACCGACATCCGCAAAGTATTGGGCGAAAATTTCCTACGCGCAATGAAAAAAGCCGAACATGTTGCCCGGATCAATACTCGAAAGATCAGCAAAGACGGCAGTTTGATGAAACTAAACAAATAGACGGACAATAGTCCAAAATGAAAAACGAAAAAATGCGGCAAACGAAGCGATAAATTATCTCACTAAAATCGGTGTCGAAGGCGGTTTGATCGCGGTTGATTCAGCGGGAAATGTCGTTTTGGATTTTAACTGCGAGGGAATGTCTCAGCTTTAGTTAATCTCGCCAACAAGTTTGTTGTCGAGATTTACCAAAGCTGAGACATTAAATTATTTTTTATTAGACAATGAACTCTGTAATAATAAAATCCAGAAATTCTGCAGAACTCCAATTGTCAGATCTCGAAGGATTACTTAATCGAAAAGGACGAGAATATTATCGAGTAACCGTAAATTCGAAAAACCTCGCAGCTACCGCCAAAGTCTATGCTTATCAACCGGGCAGCCAATTAATACATTTCTTTGATGATTTAGCCGCGAATTGGAAAGGCTGGAAAGGCGAAAAACAATGGCAATCTCTCGAAGGTGAATTTACACTTTCGTGTGAATCAGATAGTCTTGGTCATATTTTAATGGAAGTTTCGCTTATTTCTGGCTTTTATGAAGATGATTGGAATATAAAAGTCCCGATTGTCTTGGAGGCAGGTCAGTTGGAAAAAATCGCCTTAGATATAAAACATTTTTTTCTCAAACCTGTTTAGCCACATAATTGTTCTGTGATTGTTAATAGAACAATTATAATGATTTACTTTTTCACCCTACTTTCCCGTTATCTCACCCAGATACAAATTGTTAACCCAATAATTCAGACTTATCAAAATTTGTAGTAAAATCAGAGTTGAGGAAATTTAATTATGCTGACAGCAATTGAAACAACCGCCACAATCGGCGCGAATCAACAAATTATTTTAGATGAAGATTTACCGAGCAATGCGCCGATCCGTGTGCGCGTAATAGTCTTGTATGATGAAAGAACATCGAATAACAATTCAAAAATGCGTCGCAAAGCAGGAAGCGCGGAAGGTTTGATAAAAATGTCCGCTGATTTTGACGCGCCGCTGGAAGATTTTGAGGAATATCAGCCATGAGCGATTTGTCAGGTATCACGGGGCTTCTTCTCGATACAAAGCATTTCTTTATTTCATCAATAATGATTCGGCATTGAGCGATACGACCAAAGATTTACTCGAATCGGAAGTTGATTTGCTGATAAGTGCGGCGTGTCTTTGGGAAATCGCCATTAAATTCAGTATCGGAAAACTCTCTTTGCCCGATTCATTCGGAAATTTTATTCCGGCACAAATTCGGCAAAACGACATCGAGATTTTACCGATCACTTTATCGCATCTTGAAGAAGTTTCGACATTGCCTTTTCATCACAAAGACCCGTTTGACCGTTTAATAATCGCGCAATCTGCGGCTGAAAATCTACCGATTGTTAGTTCCGACGCGGCTTTTGATTAGTATGGAATTAAACGTATCTGGTAACTGATTTGTTAATTCATCTTAAACCGAAAATTCATTTTTTTATTTCACTTCTCCGCCATTTCATCCCGGTATTGATTGACGAAATCAATATCTTTGCTCACCGTATCAGCAAGAATGACGACCAATTCGCCTTTTTTCGCGTTTTCAAGCGCGTTGTAGATCGCTTCTTTCGATTCTTCGATGACCTCGAATTCGATGTTTTTGCCGCTTTCTTTTACGCCTTCTTTTATTAAATCGAAAACTTCTTCCTGCGTTCGTCCGCGCAGGTAATCGCCGCGGCGAACGATCAGTTTATCAAAGACTTCGGCGGTTAATTTGCCCATTTCGCGGATGTCTTCGTCGCGGCGGTCGCCGACTCCGCTTAAGATTCCGGTCGAGGTCGTGTAATTCAGGTTTCTGATAAAATCGCGCAAGCCCAGGAAACCTGCCGGATTGTGCGCGAAATCCATTAAAACGGTAAAATCTTCGATCTCGATGATATTCATTCTGCCCGGAGTCTGCGCGGTCGAAGGCGTAAATGTCGTCAGACCGGCGCGGATGCTTTCCAGCGAAACTCCGTGAACGAAACAGGCGAGCGTTGCCGCCAACACGTTTTGAATCATAAATTCCGCGCGTCCGCCGAAGGTCAATGGAATATTGATGACTTTTTCAACTCTGACTTTCCATTGTCCTTTTAAAATTGTGACATAGCCGTTTTCAAAAACGCACGAAACACGATTGCGCCGTGCTTGTCTTTGGATATGCGCGTTGTTTTCGTCCATCGAAAAATAGACGCAGTAACCGTCAACGAGTTCGCGCATTTTATACACTAACTCGTCTTCGGCGTTTAAAACGGCGTAACCTTTTCGGGAAACGCTGCGCGGCACAACCGATTTGACGCGCGCTAAATCTTCGAGCGTGTTGACATCTTTTAAACCGAGATGATCGGCGGCGATGTTTATCACAATTCCGATGTCGGAATAATCGAAACCCAACCCGGAACGGATAATTCCGCCGCGAGCCGTTTCCAGAACGGCGACATCAACGGTCGGGTCTTTTAAAACGAGCTGTGCGGAAACTGGTCCCGTATTATCGCCCGTCAGAATCTTGTTGTTTTGAATATAAGTTCCATCGGTTGTCGTAAAACCGACGGTGCAGCCGGTTCCTTTTAAGATATGCGCGATCAATCTGGTCGTCGTCGTCTTGCCGTTTGTTCCGGTGATTGCAAATATCGGAATTCGCGACGGAGTTCCGGGCGGGAAAAGCATATCAATCACATATTCGGCAACATTTCTGCCGATTCCTTCGCTCGGCGATAAGTGCATACGAAATCCGGGCGCGGCGTTGACTTCGATAATTCCGCCGCCGTTTTCCGCTAAAGGCTCGGAAACATTCGGCGCGACGACATCAACTCCGGCGATATCCAAACCGATGATCTGCGCGATTCGTTCGAATAAAAAGACGTTTTCGGGATGAACTTCATCCGTGCGGTCAATCGCCGTTCCGCCGGTTGAAATGTTGGCGGTCGTCTTTAAATAAAGAATCTCGTCCTTTTTCAAAACGGTTTCGAGCGTGTATTCCTTAGCCTTTATAAGCCGTTCAGTTTGCCCGTCAACATCAATCTGCGTCAAGACGTTTTCGTGTCCGTAACCGCGGCGCGGATCGGCGTTTGTTTTGTCAATTAATTGCTGAATCGTGCTTTTTCCGTCGCCTTTGACGTGCGCCGGAGTTCTTTCGGCAACCGCGACGAGTCTGTTATTAACGACTAGAGCGCGAAAATCAGCGCCCGAAAGTGATTTTTCGACAATTACGTGGCGCGAATGATCTTTCGCCTTGTGAAATGCCACAAATGCTTCTTCCATCGTTTCGATGCCGATGGTCGCGCCTCTGCCGTGATTTGCGTCCAAAGGTTTGACGACGACCGGAAAACCGATGCGGTCAACGACTCTTTCCAATTCTTCCTCGTCAAAGATGCGATAGCCTTGCGGAACGGGAACGCCCATTTCGCCGAGCAATTTTTTGGTCGCGTCCTTGTTGCCCGCAATGTCAACGGCGATCATATTTGTTTTATCGGTCGTTGTCGCCTGAATTCGCTGCTGATTTACGCCGTAGCCGAGTTGTACAAGCGATTGATCGTTCAGCCGAATAAACGGAATATCGCGTTTTTCGGCTTCTTCGACAATCGAACCCGTTGAAGGACCGAAGCGGACTTCTTCGCGGATCTCGCGCATTTCTTGAACTTTGGCGGAAAAATCCTTGATTATCTCTTTAACATCTCTTTCTTCCGCCAGATCGAGAAAAAGCTGAACTGCCGCCCGTGCTACAAAACGCCCGACTTCTTCTTCTTTATACGCAAAGACAACGTTATATACGCCTTTTTCACTCGTTTCGCGCGTTCTGCCGTAGCCGACTTCCATTCCGGCAAGCGTCTGCAATTCGAGCGCGAAATGTTCGATAATATGTCCCGCCCACGTTCCTTCTTTGACGCGTTTGAGAAAGCCGCCTTCTTCGCCGTAACTGCATCCGTGATTTTGCAAACTCGGCAAGACGGACTTCATACGCCCGTAGAAACCTTTGATTTTATTGGACGGCTTTTGCTCGTAATCTTCGATGTCGAGCCGCATAATAATCAACTTTTTCCAATAACCGCTCCAGTAATTAGGACCGCGCAATGTTCTGATTTCGTGAATTTTCATTTTATTTGCGATTTGCAATTTGCGATTTATTTTCCGTCCCGGGCAGAAATCTTTGATTTCGCCATTATTTTTGTAATCTCATACGATTCTTGCAAAAGACTTGCAACCAGTATTTATTCCAAAATCATAATCAAAAAACATGCATTGCCGCCTGCTTTAGCTGACGGAAAAAGGTTAAATTTTCTGACAGGTTTTAACCCAATTTCTGAATAATAAATAAAATTCCTTAGTGCTTTAGCTGAAGATCTAAGGCTGATTGATTGTTTTACCTAAGTTTGGCTAAAAGCTTTGATTTAATTTCTAAATTATCCGCCAGCTAAAGCAGACGGCAATTCATAAAGCAAGACAATTCTAATAACCTAAACAGATAGAAAAAACTTTAAAGTAAAACAATTGAAAATCGCAAATTGAAAATCGCAAATTACTCAATGTCCGGCAATAAAAATTCGCCCGGCGGAATCATCGGTTTTCTGCCGAAGAAATCGTAGATCAAACCGTCGCCTAAGATATGAATTTTCGCGCCGCAAACGCTGAATGCCTGATGATCGCCGACTTCAGCAATTTCGTTGTAAGAAATCTCCGAGCCGTCAACGATTGTGACGGTTCCCGTTCCGAAAACTTCTAAAATTCCCTCATTATCCAGAATTATCGCGGTATTTTCGTCAATGCCGATGCCCAAATTATACGGATTGTAGGAAACGGCGGTAATCAGACGTGAGATGCGTCCGCGTTCGGTAAAATGCTGGTCAATGATGATATTTTTCAAAAAACCGAGTCCGGGCGAAAGGCGCACGGAATCCTTGTGCGGATGCGGAGTTGATTCGCCGCGCACGATCAGCGAGGTTGACATCGCCGCCGCGCCCGCGCTTGTTCCGGCAATAACGATGTCGGTTTCCTGAGCCATTTGGCGCATTTTTTGTGAGAATTGCGTGCCGCCCAAAACCGAAGTCAGCCTCATCTGATCGCCGCCGGTCATAAAAATTCCGGTTACGCCGTCGAGCAATTCGTCCGGGTTTGCCTTAAAAACGTCCTGACGCGAAGTCGCCCGCAAAACGCGCGGATTCGCTACGCCCAAATTGCGAAACGCCTGTGTATAGACGTCAGCCGCGAATTCAGGATAATCCGACGCGACCGGAACGATCAAAACCTGAGCGTCCGCGCCGCCAGCAAGCGTCAGAAATTTCTTCAAAATCCGTCGTTCGTTGTATTTATCTTCTGCCCCGCCGATTACGAGTAAATGTCCGCCGATGACTTCGCGGTGAATTCTTTCCGTCATTTTTTATTTTATATTTAATTTTCAGAAAATTGCTGTTTGATTTAAGTTATTTCAAAACTGCATCTTACGTCAAGATAGATGTTCTTTTTAGTTATTCGATAGTCTTCGGCACAAGGTTTGCAGTCTCGGTCTGCAATGGTATTTAAAATTCATTGTTAGACTTATTTACATACAGTTTTTCGTATTATTTTTTGACAGTCTCAATTGCTGAAGAATTCGGACGAACTACTTTCACACAGGAAATTAATTTGCATTCTCCTAAAACAATTGCTTTCGAACCATCAAACCGATCTGCGGTCAGTGAAATCGTGGATAAATATGGCGATATTGTTTGGAATGCCACTAAAGAATTCGCGCTTTCACCGGATGAAGCGGAAAAATTAACCTGTGAAATCTTCTCCGAGCTCTGGGGAAAACTCGCCAATTTTGACCGAAATGCCACGAATGAGCGTGATTTCGTGATGATGATCTGTTTGAAGCGGATTATGAAATATCAAAAGAACATGCTTTAACGCCCGTTGCCGACGATCTAAATCTTAAAGAATACTTGCTTGCGAAACCGGCGAAATGATGAGGAAAAAAATAGAGTATTGTTAAAATTTAGCGATTTTCGCGGCATTTCGTGGGCAGAATAACAAAATCTTATACCGCCGCTTTCATTTATCAAGCCAGCTTATTTATCACAGCCGCAATTGCCTCCGCAAGAAGATTTTTTTACTGAAAAACCACTTATTTTGCGCCGGATATTTATTCCGACATAAATCAATGCCGACAAAATTATAATTCCGGTAATAAATGTTTGAAAATTCATTGAATAGAGCTAGCCGAAGCCTAAAACTTTCCCTGTCTGATAAGTTAAAAGCGCAACGAAATACGCCAGAACAGTCATATAAACGACCATGAAAATCGTCCACGCCCACGAATTCGTCTCGCGGCGGACGATGGCGACCGTTGACATACATTGCATCGCCAGCACGAAGAAAACCATCAGCGTCAGCGCCGTGAGAGGTGTCCAAGCCGGCGTTCCATCGTCTTTTTTCGCGTCGCGCACCGCGTTGATCAATGACGGCGATTCTTCATTGACACCCTTTTCCGTATTATAAATGATGCTCAAGGTCGAAACAAGAACTTCGCGCGCCGCAAACGAAGCGATCAGCGCAATCCCCGTTTTCCAGTCAAAACCGAGCGGTTCGATAACGGGTTCGATCAATTGACCGAGCCGTCCGGCGTAACTGTTTTTCAGTTGCTCGCTCTCAGCGGTTTGAGTTTCCGTTTCCGTTTTATTTTCCGTCTGACTTACCGTTTGAGAATCGGCAATTGAAACTTCTTTCGCACTACGCGGAAAATACGCCAACGCCCAGAGAATGATCGAAATTGCCAGAATGACCGTTCCGGCGCGTTTGACGAAAATTCCCGCCCGCGAAAACATATTGAGCAAAACCGTTTTTACGCCCGGCAGACGATACGGCGGCATTTCCATAACGAACGGCGGTGGCGGTGATTTGAGAATAGTTTTTTTCAGGATAAACGCGACGACAATCGCCGTAATAATACCGAGCGCATACATCAAAAGAATCAAAACCGCGCCGAGCGACAAAAATCCGAAAACATACTGCCCGCTGAAAAATGCGCCGATCATCAAAACATAAACCGGAAGCCGTGCCGAACAGCTCATAAACGGCGCGATCATAATCGTCGCCAATCTGTCTTTCGGATTCTCAATCGTCCGCGCCGCCATAATTCCCGGAATCGCACATGCAAAACTCGATAAAAGCGGCAGAAACGCTTTGCCGTGCAAACCGACTCCGCGCATCAGACGATCCAACAGAAACGCCGCCCGCGCCATATATCCGGTGTCTTCCAGAATCGAAATAAACAAAAAAAGAAGCAGAATCTGCGGCAGAAAGATCAAAACTCCGCCGACTCCGGCGATAATTCCGTCGGCGACCAAATCCGCCAGAATGCCTTCCGGCAGATTCGTCTTTGCAAATTCGGCAAGCGAACCGAATCCGGCATCAAGCAAATCCATCGGCAAGCTCGCCCACGAGAAAATCGTCTGAAAAATCAAGAGCAGAATGCCGACTAAAATTATCAAACCGAAGAATTTATGCGTTAAAATGCCGTCAATTTTTTCCGAAACGCCGCGCACGTTTTCGTCGAAAGGCTTGACCGATTCCTGAAAAACTTCGGAAATATATGTGTAACGCGCAAAAATTTGTTTATTGTCTTCGTTGTTTTCAGAATCTCCGTTTAAAACCCATTTCGGCTCGATAACCGTTCGATCTTCCGCCGTTTGCAGAACTTTTTCTTCGAGTTCTGCAATCCCGATTCCCTGTCCGGCGCGCAGGCTGACGACCGGAATTTGCAATAATTTTGAAAGTTTTTCGACATCAATCTGGAGCGTTTGCTTTTCGGCAAGATCAACCATCGTCAGTGCAACGACGACCGGAATTTTGTATTCGATCAATTGCGTTACGAGGTAAAGATTCCGTTCGAGATTCGTCGCGTCAACAACTGCGACGATCACATCTGGTTTCGGCAGATCGGCGATTTTTCCCGTCAAAACGTCGCGGGAGATCTGTTCGTCAAGCGAAGCCGCATCAAGCGAATAAAGTCCGGGCAGATCAATCAGCCGCGCCGCGTTTTCGCTGATTTTCCAAACGCCTTCCTTGCGCTCGACCGTTACGCCCGAATAATTTGCGACCTTTTGTCGCAATCCCGTCAGCGCATTGAAAAGCGTCGTTTTTCCCGCGTTCGGATTTCCCGCCAGAGCTATCGTTAGCGCGTTCTTTTTTGTATTTTGCGGATTAATCTGTTCGACGGTTTGCGTTGCGGTTTGATTTTTCATTACTCGTCGGCGACCTCTATCGCATCCGCTTCGCTTCGCCGCATCGCCAGATGATAACCGCGCACACGGATTTCCAGAGGATCGCCGAACGGCGCGGTTTTCACGACGCGCAATGCCGCGCCCGGAACGATTCCCATTTCCATCAAGCGTTTGGTGATCGCATTATTTCCGTGAACCGCAACGACTTTTGCCCGCGCTCCCGTTGGTAAATTTTTTAATGTCCTCACTTTTTTTGCTGAATTCTCCCGGATTTTTTGAAGTCGAAAAAAGATTGTAGCCAAATTGAAATCTAATTTCAATTTGGCAGTCTTGATTCGTTTTATTATCGGTGATTTGATTGGTCTTCGGTCTTTGGAAAAATGTGAAAAATTATTTCGTCAAGACATTCGATTTTCTGATTAAATCTGCCTGATACGCGCCGAAAGTCAGGCGCAGCGGCGTTCGATCATCTTCCGTGCTTAACCACAGACGGATATTCATCCGGTCAATCGCCGGATTTCCGGCGGAAATCGCGATTCTTTGCGCCGAAACTTGATTGTTTTGCAAAGTTATAACTTCGGCATTTGAAGGTCGGAGCGTGAAAATATATGCTTTATCATCGAGAAAAACCGCAACCCTCGTGTCATTTACAGGGTTTTCGGCATCCTTGCTCGGCTTTAAGTTAAATGAACGAACCGCATAAGCAAGAGATAAAAGGCTGTGCGTACCGACCGGAATACCGGTCGAAGTTCTGCCGCCGAACGTAACGGATCCGGCGGTTTGATTAAATTGCGCGGTTTGATTAAATTGACTTAAAAAGCCAGTAAATTTGAATTCGATCACCTGCGGCGAGAGCGATTCGGGATTGACCTGCGCTCGTATTCCGTCATTTAGATTCAAAATATTGTTTCCGGCTTCCGAACCCGTCACCGTTGCCGTTAGAAGCAAACTGTCTTGCCCCAGAAAAAGCTTGCGCTCTTTTGCCTCAAGCGTAACAACACCGATCAATCGCCCGTTTGCCGTAACCTGATATTCCAAAGATTCACCTAAGGCAAACGCTAAATAAGGCGATAAAGTTTGATTTTCAATATATGGTGTCGGCGTTGCAACCGGTCTTGGCATTGGTGCGGGCGTAATAACCGGAATCGGAGTCGGAGTCGGCAAAGAAGGCGTTGCTTCGCTGTTTGTATTTTGAAGGCTGGCAAGTTCGGCGCGAAAATCTCCTTTATCGGTTTTAAAACGAATCACAACCGGAATTCGCGCTTCATTAATACTATAATTTATTTTTAAATCTTTAATTCCGCGTTCCGTTAAATAATCGCTTGTTACACTTGAAAGAGTTGTTTCAAACTCACCAGCATCAGTTGTAATTCGTTCATTTCCCGTGCTTTGCAAACTTACAGTATAATTTTTTTCGTCTTCAAAAAGTGAAAAAGTTCCGATTCCGAAATTTCTTGTTTGATAAATCAAAGTCAATAAATCGTAATTTACTGTCGGCGAAACGAGATAATTTTCAATCGTTTCCTTTGGCAAACCGCTGATGTTCGAGGTTTTGCGGATATAGAGCGGAAAACCGGTTTCGGCGGAAGCAAAAGTCGTGCGCGATTCATCAATCATATAAAAAGCCGCGCTGACAAAATCGTTTGTTCTGATTCTTGAACGAAGTTCGACCGCGTCGCGCTCGCCCAATCTACCGCGTGAAACCGTGTAAATCTCAGCGTATGCGGCATTTTTGAATTTTCCGAAAGTTACGTTATAGGTTAATTTTTCGCCGATGCGAAAAGTTGTCGCCGGAAGATTTTCGTTTGGCGGAGTTTGCTGCGCCGAAGCGATTTGTAAAACATTCAAAACACCGATGCCAATCAGAAAAAGGCAAACCAGCAATAATCGAACACGTAAAATAGCAGTCTTGTTACTGAGGTTTTCAAGTTGAAGTTTATTAGTATCCATTAAAAAAGTTTTCGCGTTTATGCGCTTTCCAATTGCTTTAAAATTTCCTTGACAGCTGATATTTTATTTTCCGCCCGCAAAATCGGACGACCGATGACCAGATAATTTGCGCCTGCTTGAGCGGCATCTTTCGGAGTCGTTACACGCTTCTGATCGTCATTCGTTGCAAAACTTGGACGAATTCCAGGCGTTATTATTAAAAAATTTTCGCGTTCGATATTTCCCCTAATAATGCTGATTTCCTTTGCCGAGGCAACCACGCCGTCCAAACCGCATTTTGCTGTAAGTTGTGCCAAATTCAACACTTGCGAATTAATTTCCCGCTCGATTCCGACTTCAGACAAAGTTTCCTGACCGGAACTTGTCAAAACCGTTACGCCGATAATTTTCGGTTGATTCAGGTTTTCTTTATCGCACACTTCGCGGACACTTTCGACTGTTTTCCGCATCATCTCGCCGCCGCCGAGCGCGTGTATGTTGAACATCCAAACTCCTAAACGCGCGACTTCAACCGCCGCTTTAGCAACCGTATTCGGGATGTCGTGAAATTTCACGTCAAGAAAGATTTTTGTTTTATGTTCAACAACTTCCCTTACAAAAGATGCACCCGCCGCCGTGAAAAGTTGCAAGCCGATCTTGAACGCGCCGACATATTCGTGCAAATCTTCGATGTGTTTCCGCGCTTCTTCCGCTGTTTCGACATCGAGCGCGACGATTATTTTTTCTTTACTCACAATTTTTTTTATTCAATCGCATTAAAAATCTGTTCGCGCAGAAATTTATTCAAACGTCGCGAACCGCCGGTCAGAAGTCTTTTTTTCGGTTTGTTTAGATGTAGAAAAGGCAAAGCAATTTCGGGTTCGGTGATTTCTCTTCCCTTCATAAATTCCAGACATTGCGCTCCGGCTTCTTTTGATTCCAGAGCGGCTTGACGAGATTGTTTTTCTTTTTTTTCCTTTTTCAGAGATTTGTAAATCAGGCTTTTCATAAACCAAGCATCGGAAAATCCGATGTCTTGCAAAACAGCTTTGTCAAAAAACTCCAGAGCAGGTTTTTCACGTTTCAATTGCAGCAGAACACAACCCGTTAAATAATATAATTCAGGCGTTTCCTGCGCGTTTAAGGATTCCTTGAACGCCGCCAGCGATTCCGTCCAGTTTTCTTCAAACGCTGCTAAAAATCCCCAGATAAAATTGACACAAACCGTTGTATTCGGAGCATTTGCCAGAACGCTCAGAAGTTTTCTAGCTTTTTCAGTCTCGCCTTCATCAGCATAAATTACACCGAGAAGCAGTAAAATCCTGGAATTTTGCGGTTCGATTTCAAAAGCCTTTTCGAGGTTTTCTTTGGCGGAATCAAATCTGTCGGTTTTAAATTGGTTTTTAGCAATATAAAAAAACAACGGAACATTTTTCGGTGAAAGAAGCGCGGCGCGTTCGAGATTTAGAAAAGCTTGTTTCTCCTCGTTTTGTTCTAAAAGTTTAATGCCTTCTTTGATTAAATGAGTAAAAAGTTCTGGTTTTTTATTGTCGTGATTGGCAAAAATCTGTTTCAGTTCGTTTTCAAATTTATCTTCTGCCGTTAATTTGTCCAGATTTTCGTCGTAGATTTCAATGCAGTGACGGCTTAATTGATGCGAAAAATCGGGATTTACTTTTTCTAGAGTTTCAAAAAAAGATTGCAGCAGAACGTGGTCTTTCTGAAAAGATTTGGCTTCGCGCTGGATAAATTCGTAAGCCATTCCGATCTGCTGCATCATTTGTGACAGACGAAGTTCGAGCAGCGAAACCCGTTCGAGCAGATGATCTTCGTAATAAGACGGCGCAATGCTGTCTTCGTGGCGCACTGACGGCGGAAACACAACGATCATCAAACGCGTTCCGCATTTCTGACAGTTCGTTTCGCCCGGTTCGTTCGCCGCCCGACATTTTTGACAATAATGTGCAATTTTTTCCACGATTTCTTTTTTAAAGTTTGCAAACTCTGCAAACTCTGCAAACTCGCCAAACTCCGCAAACTTCCTAATCGAAATCCAACGGATTCTTAAACGGTTTATCCAAATCGCCCTCGCCTTGAGCGCGTTTTTTGGCTTCCTGAAATTTTTCTTCCAAAAGGCGTTCGCGGTCTTTTTCCGAAGACATTTGTTGCGTAAAAAGCTGTTCGCGCAATTGTTTCTGTTTTTCGAGTTCGCCTTTTAAATCTTCAAATGAACCGTGAACTTTTTTCTTTTCTTCGTGCGCGAGAATCTCGCCGGTCTTTCCGTCAATCATCAAAGTAGCTTCGCAACAGGGGCAAATTATATTGATTTTGTCCATAACTTAAAATTCTCCGAACCTTTTCAAAGCATCAAAAAAATTTGTCAGATTTTTATTGTTTGCCGTCTTCGTCTTTATCGTCTTTTTCTTCACTTTTGGTTGTCTGTGCGGGCTGATCCGGCATTTTGGGGGCTTGCCCGATGGCAATCAAAATATTCTGCGCTGCGGCAATTCTAAAATTCGGAACTTGTTCTTCCGTAACATTAAAACTCTTGCCGTTTTTCAGATAGACTTTTAATGAAACATCTTTGCCTAATGTTACTTTTTCAATCTTTAAGAGTTGCGGATGATTCTTAAATGTTCGGGTTTCTGCAAAACTGCCGTCTTTTCTGCCGTCGGTTTTAAATTCCGATTCGTCCGGTGCGGGAAGCTGTCCGAAAGGCGTTTTCACGTTTGACGTATCACGATTGACGACTCTGATATCTGATGAATTTGCGTTAAAAGCATTCGGATCAACGCCTTCTAACTGCACCATTTGCGGAGCATTTGCCGGATCAGTATTTGAATTTGCCGCTATATTTACCGCAGCGGTGTTTCCAGTTTCTTCAGTTGCCGATGAACAAGCATTAAAAAATATAAAAACACTTAAAATAAATACGATTTGTTTCATTGATTACTCCTGAGTTTATTCTCCAGATTTTCCTTAACTTCCAACCAATCGTCATCAATTATACTAAAAATAACACTATCACGAATTCGACCCGAATCAACAATCAGGTGTTTTCGCAAAATCCCCTCCTGTTTTGCGCCGAGCCGCAAGATTGCATTTCTCGATTTTTCGTTATAGAAATCGGTAATAATTTCAACGCGGATACATTGCCAGGTTTCAAATGCATGTGTGAGCATCAAAAGTTTTGCTTCAGTATTAATGTGAGTTCTTTGCCACTTTGGATTTATCCACGTCCAACCGATTTCCGCACTTCTGTTTCGACGCGAAAAATGCCCGAATCTGGTCGAACCGACGATTTCATTTGCTGCTTTATCAATCGTAACAAAAGGCAATGTGACACCTTTTTCGCGCCCTTTAAGCGCAGTTTTGACATATTTTTGCATATCCTCAAACTTCTCGATATTAGTCGTCGTCCAACGCCAAAGGTCTTTTTCTTGCCCGATGTTGTAAAGAATTTCAGTATGTTCTTTTTCCAAAGGCTCCAGCCGGACAAAATCACCTTCGAGCGATACGTTTTCGATTTTCATAAATTGAAGTTTAAAACAAAAATAAAGCAGTGAGCAAATGTAATTTCAGCTCACTGCTTTTCAATATGAAAGTGTTACTTTTTAGACATCGTAATACATGGAAAATTCAAGCGGATGCGGACGCAAACGTAATTTATTTACTTCATTATCACGTTTGTATTTTATCCAACGCTTTATCATATCTTCAGTAAATACATCGCCTTTAAGCAAAAATTCATAATCGTTTTCGAGTGCAAGCAGGGCTTCTTCAAGGCTTCCCGGAAGGCTCGGAACGTCTTTTAATTCTTCCGGCGAAAGATCATAAATGTCTTTATCAAGCGGTTCGCCCGGATCTATGCGGTTTTGCACGCCATCAAGTCCAGCCATCAAAAGAGCGGCAAACGTCAGATACGGATTGCACGACGGATCGGGCGGACGAAACTCCAGACGTTTGGCTTTCGGTGATTGCGAAAACATCGGAATTCTCACGGCAGCCGAACGGTTTCTGGCTGAATATGCAAGATTTACAGGAGCTTCAAATCCCGGCACAAGACGTTTAAAACTATTGGTGGTCGGCGCGGCAAAAGCGATCAAAGCCGGAGCGTGTTTCAAAAGTCCGCCGATGTAAAATTTTGCCATTTCCGAAAGTCCAGCGTATTCATCGCCCGCAAAAAGCGGATTTCCGTCTTTCCACAAAGATTGATGACAGTGCATTCCCGAACCGTTATCGCCATAAATCGGTTTCGGCATAAAAGTCGCGGTTTTCCCGTGGGCGTGGGTCGTGTTTTTAACGACGTATTTAAAGAGCATCACATTATCCGCAGTGTTTAAAAGATTGGAAAATCTGAAATCAATCTCACATTGTCCGGCGGTCGCAACTTCGTGATGATGACATTCAACGTGGATTCCGACTTCGCCCAAAATCGAAGAAATCGCGTTTCGCAAATCAATCAGCGAATCTACCGGCGAAACCGGTACATAACCTTCCTTCGGGCGAATATGATAGCCCGTATTGGGCGAAACTGCGTCGCCTTTTCTGCTCGAATTCCAATGTCCTTCTTCGGATTCAATTGTGTAACCTGATGTTTGCTGTTCGTTATGAAATGAAACTCCGTCAAAAACGAAAAATTCGGCTTCCGGTCCAACGAAAATCGTGTCGGCTATTCCGGTAAATTTCAAATAACTTTCGGCACGAACCGCAACTGAACGCGGGTCTAACCAGTAGCCTTCCTTGGTCATCGGTTCCACGACATTGGCGATAATACACAGCGTTGTGTCCTCCGTAAACGGATCAATCCAGCACCGCGCCGGATCAGGAACGAGCAGCATATCCGATTCGTTAATCGCCGCCCAGCCGCGCAAACTCGAAGCGTCAAAACCGAAACCTTCTTCAAACGAGTCTTCGGTTAATTGTTCAATCGGATAAGTTAGATGATGCCAAGAGCCGAGCAAGTCCGTGAAACGGACAGAAACGAACCGGGCTTCCTGATCGGCGGCGTAATTTAGTACGTGTTTTGCGTTCATTAAAAAAATCTCCTATTAAAATCTGGCTTTCAGAAAGGTTTTTTGAAGTTTGCGCTTTTTTTCACACGCGAAAATCAAAAAAGAAATTCTACACCAGTCGCGTGTAACTTTAAAATCAATTTGTTAAAAAACTAAAGCAGTTTAGGATAACATTTTCTAATGATTATAAATATTACTTATAGCAGAGATTATGAGTCGAACTAATGGTGAAGGTTCTTAATGGTTAATGGTGAATAGTGAATGATTTCATTCTTAAATAAAAATTCAAAAAGATTTCTTTAGCTATCGGAGTTGAAACGATTATAAGTTTTCTTACAATTATCAATTTTCCGTTAGTGCTTATTTAAGTTCGATATTGTCTTGATTTGCCGAACCGATTATCAGACCTTTTTGATTTGCAAGATGAACCTTTTTGTAATTTTTGGTTTTTCCGTCAGCCAGAAGCTTGCTTAACATTTCTTTCTTTTTATCAATCGTCAAAGTTTCCCAAGCCGAAGTGCCGATTACAAAAAGCGTTTCGTTGTTGACTTTGGCGGACTGGATAAACTCTTTGAATTCAGTATTTTCCAGATAAACTTGTTGAGCTTTATCAGAAGATTCCGGCTGAGTAGCGATAACTTCTACCCAAAAATAAAGACCGACGGTTAAAATTATTGTTAAAACGGCTGCTGCAAGAATTACTTTATTTATGCTGAGAATTTTTTGTAAAACTATGTTTTCCGATATATTTTGCACGCCATTTGCATTTTTAGATTTTTGTTTTTCTTTTTGTTGACGTTCGATTTGTTTGATGTCAAATATTTTCGCCTTTTCTTTCTGCTTTTTCAACAGTTCGGAAAGTTGGAGAGATTTGTTTGTAGAATCGGAAATTGATTGGTCAAAGATAAATCCGTATTTTTCTTCAATTGCTTCTTCAAAGGTTTTTTCTTTTTCAATATCAAGTAAATCAACATACCGGTTACCGATTTTGACATTGCAAAAGATTGACATAGCGGCAACCTGCGGAGCATAAAATGTTTCGCCCGCGCTTCGTTTTAAGGCGCGAACACGGTTAAAAAATTCTGTCTTGATTAAATCATCGAAACTGTCCGCACGATTTGCCTCAGAAATGAAGTCTTCAAACTTTAAGACGGTTAATAAAATCTCTTCGTCATTTTCTTCAGTTGGATAAAAGGCGATGCTTTCCCACTCGGCGTAAAGTTCGCTAAGATGTTCGGAAAGTTCTCTGTGCGAAAAAACAAGTTCTCTTTTATTGTGTTCAATATCTCTAGAAAAAAGCCGGGTGATAATCAAATCAAATTTATTTCTTCCGGCTTCGGAAAAAGGTGCGTTGCGATAAAATTTTGCTAACGCCAGAAGCGCCGGCGGACTCAGCGGCGGTCGAGTTGTCTCACAACAATAACGAAGGTTTTCGACCGATATTTCGCGGTCGCGTTCAGAAAGAGAGGAATACCAACTTTCTGTTCCCTGCCGCAATTCAAATTCCGCTTCCGCGTGTTTATTCACACCGACATCGCCGGGAACTTGCAGAAATGAGTGCAAAACCTTTTTAACTGTTAAATCGTCAAAAGGTTTCGGAATAATTTTCATTTGTTCGCGCTCGACGCTGGTAAAGATATTGTCAACCATCTGCAAAGACGCAACTTCTTCCATCGCACGCTTACGGAAAAACTCAAATTCGCTGAGTTTCTGTTTTGGTTTCGGATTTTGAGGTTCATTATTTGTCGAATGCGGATTTATCGAATCGAGTTGTATTTGCGTCGGGAATCCGATCTCAAGCAGATTTTCCTGAGTTGGTTCAACTATTTCAGATTCTATTTCATCATTTTGATGATCTTCTTCTAACTGTTGCAGAAATCTTTCCGTTTCAAGAATTTCTTCAGCCAGTAAAGTATCTGCATTCTCAACATCCAAAAGCACTTTAGCTTGATTATTTCCAAAGTCTTTTGATTCGTTGGTTTCAGAATTATTTATTACAGTTTGTTCAAGTAAATCTTCGTCTTTTAATTCTTCAATCAGGTCTTCAAATACATTCATCGTTATTCACCAAATTCAGATGGAAAGTTTTGTCTATTTGTTTGTTGTTTTTTAGGGAAAAATCTGTGTAATCTGTCCGGTTTGATCTACCGAAATGATATAAGCAGTTTCTTGTCCGGCGGCAGGTTTTGAGGCAATAATTGTGTAGCCTTCTTTCAATTGGGCATCCGTCGGAGCTACCGGATTCATTTGAAAAGTGAACTTTCCGCGCAGCAAATCTGTTCCGGCAATAGTTCCCAGGGAATTTGCCTGCGCGGCATTCAATTCGGCAAGTCTGGCAAATCTACCTTTTCCCGATAAATAATTAATTTGAGCGGCGGAAACTGTCCGCAATGTCGCTAAGGTATTGGATTCTTCTGAACGATGGACGGCTTTGAGCAAATATGGGATTGCTACCGTCGAAATTATTCCGAGAATGACCATTACTAACAATAATTCAATAAGTGAAAATCCGCTCTGTTTATTATTCATATTCTTTTACCTCGAAAGAAGAAATTCAAAATTTAAAATGCAAGTGACAATTTTTGGCACATTTTTTTGACAAGTTCCGACATTTAACCCCTAAAATCCCGTCTAATTCTTTTGCTAAAGCATTTATTCACTTGTTTTATCCAATATATTTCATAACTTTGAAGTCTTGCCGAATTACTTTACTGCAACGATTGTGCCAAAATTTCCGTCGGGCAATTTCAAAAAAAACGTACAAACATTTTGGTTTGAAATGGTTAATATTTTCTTATAATTATTTTTTTTTAGATTATCGAAAAAAATAGTTGTTGTTCAAAGTTTTATTTTTTGATAGATTTCTTATAAGTTATATGGCTTAAATAATTATTATGAAATTTCGCTTTTGAAATTTCGATTTTTTTACTGGAGAAATGGAAATTGAGCGCGGTCACAGAAAAGAACATTGAAACTTACGGGATTGATAATTGGGGCGCAAATTATTTTGGAGTTAATAAAAAAGGAAATTTAACAGTCCGCGCCTCTGAAAACGAAAACCTTTCGGCAGATTTAAAGGAAATAATAGACGATTTGCAAAAACGCGGCATCAGCACGCCGGTTTTGCTGCGCTTTCCGCAATTGCTTTTCGGTCAGGTTCAAAAACTTCAAAAAGCTTTTAAGAATTCAATGAAGGAATTCGGATATGAAGGCAAGCATTTGTGCGTCTATCCGATGAAAGTTAATTCAAACCGCGCCGTAGTTGAGGAATATCTCCGAGAAGCGTCGCGCTATGATTACGGTTTAGAAGCCGGTTCAAAAGCCGAACTTTACGCCGCTCTGGCAATGGAGCAAACCTCTGAAAGTTTGCTTATCCTCAATGGTTTCAAGGATAAAGATTTTGTCAGACTGGCATTTGTCGGCGCACAAGCCGGAAAAAAAATCGTTATCGTCATCGAAAAACTCAGCGAACTCGAACACACCTTAAAAATCGCCGACGAACTTTCCGCCGAAAATCCCGATGTTAATCTGCCGATGCTCGGCGTTCGCGTCAAACTTTACTCAAAAGGTTCGGGAAAATGGGAAAAATCGGGCGGCGAAGCGGCGAAATTCGGCTTGACGACAACCGAGATTTTAGAAGTCATCCGCCGCTTAAATGAAGCCGGACGAACCGATATGCTCAAATTGCTGCATCTTCATATCGGCTCGCAACTGACTGATATTAAACGCATTAAGAACGCGATGAAGGAAGCCGCGCGAACTTATGCGAAAATCAAACAATTGAATATTCCAATTGAATATTTGGATGTCGGTGGCGGCATGGCAGTTGATTACGACGGTTCGCGCACATCTTATGAATCTTCAGCAAACTACAACGCGCAGGAATTTGCTAACGACGTAATTTATGTAATCAAAACAGTTTGCGATGACGAAAATGTACCACATCCGACGATCATCCAGGAATCGGGGCGTTTTCTGACGGCGTATCACGCGATTTTGGTGACTAATATTCAAGACGAGATCGAAACCGTTGTCGAAGATTTAACACCGATGGAAATTGACGAAGACGATCCGCAGGTCGTCAAAGAACTCTATGATCTGCGCGAAAGCATCAACGGGAAAAATTACCGCGAATACTATCACGACGCGCTCGAACACCGTGAAGAACTCTTTACGATGTTTATTCTCGGCTTGATTTCTCTGGAAGATCGTGGTAAAGGCGAAGTTTTGTTCTGGGATGTCTGCGAACAAGCCGATAAATTTGCCCAACAGAAAAAATATGTAGCCGAAGAATTTAACGATTTGCGCCGTCTTTTATGTGCAAAATATCTGGCAAATTTTTCTGTTTTTCGCTCAATACCGGATAATTGGGCATTGGAGCAGCTTTTTCCGATTGTGCCGATTCACCGGCTTAATAAAAAATTAACCGAATATGCTACTCTTTGTGATATAACTTGCGATTCTGACGGTATTGTTGATAAATTCGTGGATTTGCACGACGAAAAACCCGTCCTTGAACTGCACAAATTGGATAAAAATGAGCCTTATTATCTGGCAATAATGTTGGTCGGCGCATATCAGGAAGTAATGGGCAATAATCATAATTTATTCGGTGTTCCGCACGAAGCTCATATCCATATCAGCGAAGACGGTTTTATTATCAAAAAAGTTATTCAAGGAGCAACGCTCGGCGACGCTCTGGAAACTGTCCGTTTTGACGGAGCGCAGCTTCACGACCAGTTCAGGCGCATTGTTATGAAAAGAATTAAAGACGGTGAAATCACCGCCAAAAAAGGAAATGAGTTGATTGAATATTACGAAAAACAAGTTGATAGTTATACTTATCTTTCGTTAAATGAAAATAATTCCAAAGCACTAAATCAATCAAACAAAAAGTAATAAAAAGAATTTAGTTTATCTGATATAAGACATTTATTTATACAAAATTGATACGGAGATATATATGGCAACACAACGAAAATCAAAGGCTTCAAAATTTTTAACCGTTCCGACCCGACCGATTCCGGTTGACCGCGACCGATCGGTCGCCGGACTTCTCGAAAAAATGGAAGGCGCGGGTTTCGGTGCAAAGCAACTGGCTGAATCACACCGCATCTGGCTTGATATGCTCGACGATACGACGACCATTTATCTATGCGGTTCGGGAAATCTAATTCCTTCGGGAATGCGCCGATTGCTGGCTTATGTCGTCAAAAACCGTTTCGTTGATGTTCTGGTTCTTTCCGGTTCGGTAATTTTTCACGATATTCACGAAATTCTCGGACGCAATCATTATCAGGCTCATCCGAGTATGAGCGATGAAGAATTAGAAGACGCAGAAGTTACTCGCGTCGGCGATATGCTTTCAAACCAGGAAGAATACCGCGAAGCCGACGAATGGATCGGAAGTGTAATTAATCAATTAGAATTGTCGCGTTCTTATTCGGTGCGCGAATTTCTGCATCTTTTAGGACGGGAACTGGCGGAAATCGCTCACGAAGATGGCATTTTAACCGCCGCTTTTAAATCGCGCGTTCCGGTTTATTGTCCCGATCTGCTTTCGACCGAACTTTCCGTCGGCATTGCTCGAAGCCGTTTTGAAAAGAAAGTTCAGTTTAATTTCGACATTACGCAGGACACGATGGAAATGATGCAGATTGCCGAAAAAACGCGTAATTCCGGTGTAATTACGTTGGGAAGCGTGTGCAGTCAAAATATGGTTAATATGGCGGAAATTTCTTCGTATATTACGCGCACGAATCCGCGCGGACATAAATACGCCGTTTCGATCACGACCGACTCCGTTCCGCTCGATACGAGAACGCCTTCATTCGGCGGAAGTCATCGCAATATGTTCGGCAAACTTTTGAAAAACGCGACGACCGCGTATGTGCCGAGCGATCCTTCAATCGCTCTGCCGATGCTCGTTACCGCGCTTTCACAAACCGCCGCGAAATTTATGAAAACACGCAAACGTCCGAGTTTTAGCTTTTCCGGTAAAGAATTAGGAATTGAAATCCCGTAGAAAGTCCTGTAAGTCTAGTCATTCTGGGAAGTCTGAGAAGGTTGGGAAGAACTTACACTTTCCTATCTAATTAATTTTATAAGACTTCAAAGACTGACTAGACTTCCAAGTCTTTCCAGACTTCCCAGACTGACTAGACTTTTATTATGAGTGAATCAGCTAAATTACCAATGAATTTCGGCGGAATTGAAGAACCGGAATATTCTGCTTTTGATGCTTCGAGAATTCTTGTTTTGCCCGTTTCTTATGAAGGAACGGTTTCGTTCGGAACGGGAACGGGCGCGGGCGCGATGGCGATTATTGATGCTTCGCGCAATATGGAACTTTACGAAGAAGAAACCGATTCGGAAGTTTATAAAATCGGGATTCACACGCTCAACGAATTCAAACCGCGCGAAACTCCCGAAGCGATGATGAATGATCTCTATGAACATTCCAAAGAATTGCTCAAATCCGATAAATTCTTGTGCATGCTCGGCGGTGAACATTCAGTCAGCGCGCCGATAATTCGCGCCCACGCCGAAAAATATCATAATCTTTCGATTTTGCAGATTGATGCCCACGCCGATCTGCGCGACGAATACGACGGAACACCGCATTCGCACGCTTCGATTATGGCTCGTGTCGTCAAAGATTTGAAAATTCCATCTGTTCAAGTCGGAATCCGTTCGATTTCCGCTGAAGAAGCAAAAGAACTCGATGCCGGTTTGCCGACCAAAATTTTCTGGGCGCGAGACATCGCCGGAAGAACGCACTGGATTGATGATGCCGTTGACTCTTTGACCGAAAATGTCTATCTGACAATTGATATTGACGGACTCGATCCGAGCATAATGCCGACGACGGGAACGCCTGAACCCGGCGGTTTGGGTTGGTATGAAACGCTCAAACTTATCCGCAAACTCGCCAAAAAACGCCGCATTGTCGGAATGGATTTGGTTGAATATTCGTTTGTTGAAAATCAGGACGCTCCGGCTTTTTTATGTGCAAAATTAGTTTATAAATCGCTGTCTTATATTTTTAACAACGATAGCCCGAAAGTAGTAGGGAGAAATTAGTCAAAAAATTCTATATTTAAAAGTCTGATTAACCGATTTTTTTATTATTTTACGAATTTTTTGTAAAAAACCGATGAAACTTTTTAAAGTCTCCGAAGCCAACAAATTGTTACCTGAAATTATTCCGAAACTTAAAAAAATTAGGTTAAGATATTCCCAAATTTCCCTGTTAGATAAATCGGTAAAAGCGGCGGCGGCGGCGGCAAAATTAGGCGGCGGCGGAATGAAAGGAGGTTCGAGATATATCGAATCGCTTTTTGAAATTGGCAAATTAACTATTGAAATCAATAACTTAGGCATTCAGTTAAAAGATCATACGCGCGGCTTGATTGATTTTCCGGCAAAGCGCGACGGTCGTATTGTTTTACTTTGCTGGCAACTTGGCGAAGAAGCTGAAATAAATTGGTGGCACGAATTAGAAGGTGGATTTTCAGCAAGAAAACCACTCTGATTTTTGTATTTTTTACGGCTTTTTTTCTTAAAACCTCTTAAAGCTATGTGTTCGCAAAAATTTACTATTGACTAGTTAAAGTAACTTCTGATATTATCCACAAAGTTTATTACATTTCAAAGGTTTCCCTAATCTCTTTAGAAATCCATTTCTGATAAATTCTTTTAAAATTATGAAATGTCCAGGTTGTAACCGAGATAACACATTTACTTTATCAATTTGCCCGAGTTGCGGCACAATGATTGGCGATTCTGTTCGAGAAGAGTTGATTTCAAAAATAACTCCTCTGATTAAAACATTTCCGAAACCGATCCCAAAACCTGAAAATCTAGATTTACGAGGCGATTCTCCTGTGCAAAACACCCAAAAACCAAAATTTACAGTTACACCGCAAAACATCGAAGCAACCGCAAAACCCGACATCAGAGCGGAAATTCAGCTGGCTACTTTTGAAACATCTGACTTGGATATTAAGCATACAAACCCTACATTAGTTGAGTTTCACAATAAAAACGCCTCTCTTCCCGAATGGCGTTTGCAGTTGAAAAATGCCGTTCGTCAAAGAAATGACAAAGTTCACGGAATTGCTGAAAATCCAGCTTCGCCAAAAAGCTTAAAAACCGCTCAATCACCTGTTTTACAAAACAGAAAAACGGCAACAAGCGGCGCAAATGCTTTAAAAATCGAAGAAATTACCGAACCGTTGATGGAAGAAGTTTCTAATCCGCAACAGAATGTTTCTAATCCGAAACTGGCAGCGGCATTGAAAAGAATTGAAAAATCCAAAAAAGAATTTTTGGACAACGAAAAAGCGTCGGTGCAAAATACTGAAACCGCCGGAAAACGTAATTCCGTGCTTTATTTTACGGCAAAACCGAATGATCATTTGCCTAAATCGAATTATTCCAATAATTCAGTCGAATTTGAAGCCAAGCCGAAAACAATATCTACATTACGAACTGCCGACGAAAAACTGAATACAAATAAATTGCCGAACTTGCCGAAACCTGCCAAAATTTCAACAAGTTTCAATCATCGTCCGGTCGTTTCGGAAGTTATCGAAACTAATTTTGTTCAAAAACAATTTGAAAAACAGGAACTAGTCGAACAAGAAATTATCGAAGTTCCCGAAATAATCGAAGTAATCGAAGAAATCAAAGAAATCGAACCGGAAGAAACGGAGATTGAGGAAATTGAAGAAATTGACGACTGCGCTCCGTTTGCGATGCGTTTTAATGCCGGACTTTTCGATTTAATTATCGGTTCGTTTGCCGGTCTTCTGCTTCTGACACCGATTATGGCAATGGGCGGAAACTGGTTCACACTTAGCGGTTTTTTCGCATTTTTGGCAACAACTTCGATTGTGATGTTTATTTATATGACCGCCGCAATCGGTTATTACGGCAGAACTTTCGGAATGAAATTGTTTTCGCTGGAAGTCGTTGACATCGAAGGCGAAGAATATCCGACTCTGCATCAAGCCGCTGTAAGTTCTTGTGTTTATTTGATTTCGCTCGCTTTAGGAGGAATCGGTTTTCTGACGCTTCTATTCAACGCAGAAAAACGCGCCGCACACGATATTGTTTCGCGCACAATTGTCGTCAAAGAATTTTAACTGATTTTTTATTGATTTCTTTAGATTGCCTCCAACTCCGGTTGGAGGTTATTTTGTTTAAAGGGCAGAAACCAGACATTTTTTGAGGGGGCGAAATATAAACAAAAATGAACGAACCTACTTTTCAAAAAATTATTGCTGAGCTTGAATCGGAACTTGTCGAGCAGAAGTTCGGCAAAATTTTTCCGCTTTCTCGACTGTCGCTGGCGTTTGATTTTCGCCTGCCCGATTCAAAATATCTTTTCATCTCCATCGAACCGACTGCGCCGCGTGTTTATCTGGTCAAACGGCGTTTTAAGGATTTGGAAAAGCAAGCTAAAAACCCGAATTCGTTTGTCCAACTTTTGCGCTCGCGGCTTTCCAACGGAATTCTCGAAACACTCGAAAAATTTTCCGGCGAACGGATTCTTAAATTTACTTTTTCAACGCAAAACGATGTCGGGCAAAATGAAATATATCATTTGATCGCGCAGTTTACGGGGCGTTCTGCGAATCTATTTCTGCTTGATGAAAAAAATTTTATTTTAGATTCGATCCGCGAAAATTCCGGCGAAGGTCAGGAAATCGCCGACAAATATGCGCCGCCGGTTCGTGAAAGCGAGAATACAAGAAAGCGAGAAGGCGAAATTTTTCCGAAACAGAATTTTGAGAGTTTGTCCGAGGCTTTGGATAATTTTTATCTTGAAAAGGAAATGGAGATTTCCTTTCAAAATAAAGCTAAAACCGCACGCGCACGTTTAAAAAAAGAAATTGATAAACGCCGGAAATTACTCGAAAACCTTGGGAAAGACCGCAAAAATCACGGCGATGCGGAAACTTGGAAACGCTACGGCGATCTGCTTCTGGCAAATCTCGCAACGGCAAAACGCGACGGAAATAAGATTTTCGTAACCGATTATTACGACGAAAACACGCCGACCATTGAGATCGAAATTAACGAAAACGACACAATTAACGCGGCGGCGGAAAAGTTTTTCAAACGCTACACAAAGGCGCGAAATGCGCAGGTTGAAATAAAAAAACGCCTCGAAATCGCCGAAGCGGAATTAGCGGAATTAAATGCAAAAAAAGAACGGCTTGAAACCGCGATTGAAGAAAAGGACGAAGGATTTTTAGCGAGTTTAACGGACGAAAAACCGCAGAATCTGCACGCGAAATCCAAAAATAAACAAACGGAGAATTTTTCCGGCGCACGGCAATTCACATCGTCGGAAGGTTTTGAAATCCTCGTCGGCAGACGCGCTAAAGATAATGATTTTCTAACTTTCCGCGTCGCCAAATCGCTCGATCTATGGATGCACGCGGCGGATTATCCGGGTTCGCACGTCGTCGTAAAAAATCCGAACCGTCAGGAAATCCCGCCGAAAACGCTGCTCGAAGCCGCGCAAATCGCCGCCTTTTACTCTCAGGCAAAATCGCAGGGCAAAGTCGCCGTTCATTACACGCAGAAAAAATTCGTCAACAAACCGAAAGGCGCAGTTCCCGGTTTGGTCTCACTTTCGAGTTTTAAAACGATTCTGGTCGAGCCGAAGATTTTTGAGAATTAAAAAAGTTTGGAGTCCCTCCTTTAGGCGGCTTTTAGCTTATAATCTCAAAAAGCCGCCTAAAGGAGGGACTCCAAACTTTAAATTTTATTCATTCACAGTTTTCTCGACCGTTTGTTTCATTTTTTCGATGACTTTCGGGCTGGCACCGGTGAAGATTCCGGTCATTTTGCCTTCGCGGTTGATCAGAACGCTCTGCGGTATTGCCTGCAATCCGGTGAGTTTGACGAATTGATTAAACATATTCCCGTCGGCATAACCGAGCGGATAATTAAGTTTCATCTCCTGCGCAAATTCCTGAATCATCTCGACGGTTTCCTCTTCGTCCGTGTCTAAACCGATGATTTCAAAGTTTTTATCTCTATATTTGTCCTGCATTTCGACCAGTGCGGGCATTTCTTCGCGGCACGGACCGCACCACGTCGCCCAGAGATTTACCAAAATAACCTTGCCTTTTTTGTCGGACAATTTAATCGTCGTGCCGTCAATCATTCTGACATCGGCGTTGGCAATCGCTTCCGGCAAAGGCGGATATTTTCCGTCGCTGGCGGCTTTCGGCTTTTCTTCTTTCAACCTGCTGTCATTGTCTTTCGTCGCGTTGCCATTGTTATTTTGACAAGCTGTAAAGCTCGATATTGTAAAAATTAATGCGATAAATAAACTTAAATTTATTAAAATTCTTTTCATCAAAACCTCTTTTTTTAACGTAAATCCTGCAACCGCAAAATTATAAGTGTTGCAATAACTAATATTCCAAACATTACCATTAAAACCAACTGATTCAAAATCTCGTGCATCCAGGGATGCAGAAAATTTATGTAGCGGCTCAAATCTTCGGGGATTTTTCGCGCTTCGGCAAGTTCCGGCGGTTGGCTGAGATTCGGCGTTGCCGGATTGTTTCCGCTTCGCAATTCCCTTTGATATTCTGCCAGTTTCGATTCGGTGTCTTTTTTGTATTCATTGAGTTCTTTTTTCGCATCGGCGATAATTTTATCGTTTTCGGTTTCGATAAATTTATAAAGCCCGAGTCCTTTTGTTTCGCCATTTGGAAATGAGCCTTCTTCCTGCAAAGTATCGAGATTTGAATAACGCTTAACCGTATCAAACGACCAGGTGGCGGGCATTGCCAAACCTGCAACTTTATTTAAACCTTGCGGAACGCTGACCAAGCCTCCAAATAAAATTTGCGGAATCAGGATCAGCGGCACAAGGCTCGTCGCCATTTCCGATGTTTTAACGAGCGCAGAAACCAGCAGTCCGAGCGCGATGCCGACTCCGGCAGTTAAAAGCATCACCCAAAATTGCGGAATTCCGCCGAAAAGACCGGGCATCGGCATCAACCCGATTAAATCGAAAAATTTAAGCGGCACGAAAACCAACAGACATTGGATGCCCACAATAAAACCAAGCACGAAAAGTTTCGAAAAAAGATACGGCAGAAGTCCCAGATTAACCATTCGTTCGCGCTTAAAAATTGCACGTTCGCGGATAATTTCGCGAGCGGCGACCGAAGTTCCGAACCAAACGGCGATCAGCGAAATCATAAAATAAACAAAATCACGCGGCTGTTCTTTACCCATCACCAAAAATGTTAAAAGCGCGATGATTGGAGCTTGAGCAAATAAAATAAAAAGCGTCAATTTATCGCGCAGAAGAACTTGCGTGTAGCGTTTGGAAAGTGTCAGACATTGGCGAATCGCGCCGAAAATTCCGAGCCGGTTTTTTTTATGAACTCCGTGTGATTCTAATTTTCCGAGTTCTTTAAGAGGTTCAAAAACATTGTTTCTGTATTGCGGCGTTTTCGTGAATTTTTCTTTCCAATCTTCGGCAACCTGTTCCGTAATTTGCTGACGATTTCCGCCCGCACTTTTTAATTTTTCCTCAATCGGTTCTTCGAGTTTGTCGTAAAGGTCTTTGAAACTCGTCGCGCCGATATGTTTCAAGGCTTCTTCGGGCGTTCCGTAAAAAACGAGTTTGCCGCGCATCAGAATCACAAGTTTGTCAAAAAGTTTGACATTTTCCATCGCGTGCGTCGTTAAAATCACGGTTCTGCCGGATTCAGCGATCTGGCGAAAAAGAATCATAATCTTTTCTTCAGTTGCCGGATCAAGCCCCGAAGTCGGTTCATCCAGAAAGATCACGGAAGGTTTCGTAATCAGTTCGACAGCGATGGAAACACGCTTTCTTTGTCCGCCGGAAAGCTGATTGATCGGCACATCGCGCCGCTCGGTCAAACCCGTAACGTCTAAAACCTCATCAATTATCTCATTGATTTCCTTGCCCGAAACATCGCGTGAAAGCCGCAGTTTGGCAACGTAATAAAGCGTACGATAAACGGTTAATTCGCGGTGAATTATGTCATCCTGCGGTACATAACCGATTGATTGTTTGAGTGAATCCAGATGCTGGTAAAGGTCTAAATTATTGATCAGAACGCTTCCGCCCGAAGCTGGACGCATTCCGTTCATCGCGTCCATCAGCGTAGATTTTCCCGCGCCGGATGGTCCGAGAAGTCCGACAAATTCATTCGGCTGAATCGAAAGCGAAATGTTATCCAAAAGCCGGATCATTCCGCTTCCGGCATTGTTTTTCACATCTTTCGTAACATTTACCGAATCAATCCGCGTTTTCGAGCGCGTATCAAAAACCCCGATATTGCTTGCCTGATCAACTCTGATAACAAACGAACCGATTTGAACCGCATCGTCAATACTGATATTTTGGCGCGAAATGCGGTTGCCGTTGATATAAACTCCGTTTGTCGAATTTAAGTCTTCAATAACGATTCCTGAATTTGTCAAAGAAAGTTTGGCGTGGCGATTGGAGATTTGCAGCCCGTCGAGGTGAATATCGCTGTCTTCGCCGCGCCCGATGAAAAGTTCGTGCTTATTTCCGAATGTTAAAGACATCAAAAGCTGCGGTTCAGCATTTATTGCAGTCGGTTTTGATGAAATTTGATCAGCCTTGAAAACCATCGTTTTTGAACCGATCTGAGGCTGGATTTCAAGCAGATCGGCAAGCTGACCTATGGCAATCGAACGCTGTCCGGCAAGGCTTGCTCCCTTCGGCGCAAGCCGCGAAGGCGATTTGAAACGAAGCAGCGGTCCGCCGAGTCCGAGTCTGATTTCATCGTCGTGATAAAGCGGTGTCGGAGTTGAAATTCGCTGTTCATTAACAAGAGTTCCGTTAAAACTTTTGTTGTCGTGAATGATATATTTTTCGTTTTCCTTGCGAATTTGGGCGTGTTGGCGCGAAACCATTATTTTTGAAGATTCAAAAATAATATCTCCGTTCGGATCGCGCCCAAGCCAAATTTCGTTTTTTGTCAATCGAAAAGGCGCAAGCGGAACTCCTGAATCTATGAATTCGAGTATCGGAATTTCAGCATTTATAACGCTTTGCCGGTCAAGTTTTGTGGGAATTTGCGGCTGATTTTGTATTTTTGCCGGAGCTTGTCCGAATTCGTCCCATTTTTCGCCCGAAGATTGCACAGGTTTTGGAGTTTTCGGCGGAAATGATTGTCCGCCGAAAAACGAATCGTCAACCTGTTTAACGAAATTTGGCGAATCTCCGATGGCGATGACATTAAGAATCGGTCCATTTGTACCGAATTGGATTTTGCTTCCAACCGAAATATTTTGCGGCTGTATGACTTTTGCGCCGTTGATGTAAGTTCCAAAAGTTGAATTTGCATCGAATAAAACCCAATTATTTCCTTGCCAGCGCATCTCGGCGTGAATGCGGGAAACCATCGGAAAAGTTACATTATCGAAAACTATCGAACATTCGTCAGCATTTCGCCCGACTCTGATAATATCCTGATTGTATGATTTTTCGGGCAATTTCTGCCCGCGATGTTCTTCGGCTAAGACGATTCTCATTTTTTTTATCGGATAAATTTGGTAATTGCTGATTCTTTATGATTTTAGCTCAGTTATAGAAAAAACAAAAAGCGTCGGAATATCTAACCGGACGCTTTTGAACTATTGAAAAAAACCTCTAGAAATTTTAATTAATTTCAGGCTCAAAAGTTTTCAAAATCTCCGCCAAATCATCATTTTCCCCTAAATCATTAACACTTTTCACATCATCAGAAAGCGATGTTCCGAGCATCGTGATAATAAAACCGCTTCTCATTCCCGGACGCTGAACCGGAATCCAGAGCCTTCTCCCCCAAATAATCAGTTTTTTATCACTGCCGATGCCTTGAAACCTGACTTCATAAACCTGCCAACGTCCGTTTTGAAACGTCGTTTCTTCTTCGGAAATCACTTGATAATTCGATAAAATACCGCGCAAATCTTTGTGCGATTTTTCGGCTAATTCTTTGAACAAGGGTTTGTCCGCCAGATAAGTTCCCTTGCTGTCATAGCGTTCAATCATCAATTGCTTGATCGGCAAACCTTCCGGCGTTGTGCGGCTGATGTCCAGAAATTTATTTTCCGACTTGTTTTGCTTCCAGGTTTTCGGAAAATAAATCGAAAATCCTAAAAATTCCTGCGAAAGTTTTCCTTTCAGATTTTTCTTTTCATTTTTGAAATAAATAGTATTCGGCGGTTGCTTAATATTGCGCGGCGGCGGCGGAACTTCGATCAAATCGGGCTTTGGCTGTTCGCGGAGATTCGGCTTTTCCTGAAATTCAGACCGCTCATCTGTAACAATCTCTGCGCTGTTCTCATTCGATTGTAATACGCTCGTGTTTGTTTCCGGCTGATTTACGTTTTCCGTTTGAACATTAGATTGTTCTTCATTTACCGCATTATTTTGATTGGTCAGATAAAAAAATCCGAGCAAACCCAAAGCAAGAATAACTATTCCGATAAGCGGATACAAAAACCATTTCGATTCTTCATCACCGGACGAATCAATCGAACGCTTTTCCCAAGCTGTATCTTCAGTAGCTTTTATTTTTCCAGTTCCGGCAGAATCTTTCGTTTTACCTTTTTTAGTCTGTTTCGATTTGATGTTTTTCGATTTTTCTTCAACTTTTGTCGTTTCTGCAGAAACAGGCGCAAACACTATGTTTTCAGAATCTTTTTCAGTTTCTTCAATTAGTTTAGATTCTTTTTTTGTTTCTTCAATTAAATCCGATTCTTTTTCTGTATCTTGAGAAAAAGAAATATCTTCCAATTCCGTTAAGTTAAGTTCGATTTTCGGGATTGAATTAGCTATATTGACTTCTTTTCGCCTCTCTAAATTCAGTTCGAGAGGCGTAGAATCCGTTGTTGAAAATACCGGAGTTCCTATTTCGTCCAAATCAAGCTCGATTTTCGGTGGTGTTTCTAAATCTGTGGAAATATCGCCTAAATCATCTAAATCAAGTTCAATCCCGGCATCCGGCTCGGCGACTTTGAGTGAAGAATTTTTTATTTCCGTCGCTTCATCAAAATCTAAATCAAGGTTAAAATCCGCATCAGATTGTGAAAAAACGGTTTCGTTTTTATCAAGATTTAACTCAAAATCATCAATTTCCGGCGGTTCAATAAGTTTAAATGGAACATCTTGGGTTTTATCAAGCTCGTCAAAGTTTTCAGTAAAAGACGAATTTTCTTTCTCATCAACCTCAAGAAAATCTTCTGTTTCAGCTTCAAATGTTTCAAGAACATCGCGTTGTTCAAAATCAGAAACTTTTTTATTCTCAGGATTTTTTAAAAAAATCTTGTCAGAAGCAACTTGTTTTTCGGGAATTAAACTCGGATTTATAATTCGCGCAAGCGGCAAAGGTTCAAAAGATTTTTTTTGAACGACATCTTCGCTCACATCTAAAATTTCTTCGGCAACCGGTTCGGAGTCTTTTAAGGTTTCGTCTTTTTCTTCGCCCTTAAAGAATTTGCTTTTTGCGGGTGGTTGAAACGCTGTTGACTGAGATTTATATATTACGGATTTCGAATCAGCTGAAAACGAATCTTCTTTTTTCTGTGAAGATTTGCTCAAAATGCTGGAAAATACGCCTTTTGAAGATTGCACCGATTTTTCAGAAGCGGCGTAAGGCAAAAGTCTCGCACCTTCATTCGTGCAAAATCTTTGAGTTCCGTCTTCATAAGTTGCCTGACATTTAGGACAATAAAGCATTTGTTATTTTATTCGCTCCGATTTTTGATTTGAGTAAATTTTCACTTGTTATACTTTCTACGGTAATAAATCGGGCTTTTTGAAATTAAAAAAAACCGTAAAGCAGACTGTTAGATCCGTGGATTGTTTGGTTATAAAGCTTTACCCGCCCGCTAACGCAGGCGGTTCTGACCCGATGACCAATTATTACTACATATTGCACGGCTCAATTAGTCTGTTTGTCAAAATTGGCAAAACTGCCTAACAGTCCGTTTTACGAAATCACATTTCATCCCGTTCTGAGTATAGTCAATAGAATTTAATCTTAAAGTTTGATTCATTCAATTGTAAAAAACATTCTAAAATTTTAAGTCGCCTTAAACTTTTTCACTTTTTTACAAAGCCGCCTTATTCAAATTTCTTTAAAATTTTTAAGCAGATTAGCAAAACTTTTATGACCAACTGAAAAATATAATTTGCTGAAAATAAAAAACTTTCTGTCAACCGCTTAGTTTGCTTGCGCTTTGTTTAACTTTCCGGCTAAATTAGCTCTTTTATCATCAAGCCCGACGGCTTTTTGATAAACTCTTGCCGCATCTTGTTTTTTGCCGGATTCCATATAACCGTCGCCGACGGCTTCAAAATCTAAAGCCAGACGCTTGTGTTCATTCGTTGAAGCAACTTTAAGAGCTTCTTCCAAATAATTTTCCGCCGCATTAAAATTTCCGCGCCGCATATAAAGCGAACCTAAAAGCGTGTAAGAAACAAAGCTTTTCGGGCTGACCTCGGCACTTTTTTTCAAAACTGTTTCGGCTTCATCGAAACTTCCGCGAATTATCAACGCCCGTCCGAGTAAATATAAAGCGGTCGGATGTTTCGGATCACCGCTCAAGGCACGCCGGAGAAGCTGTTCGGAATCGGAAAAACGTTGCTGCGACTGCATTACATCGGCAACCTGAATCATCGTCGGAACGTCAACCGAAAACTGAATCGCATTAAGATACGCCTTGGAAGATTCCGCTGTTTGACCTTTTTTCCGCAAAAGTCTGCCGAGATGCGCGTAAGCCAGCGCAAAGGTCGAATCAAGTTTTACGGCTTTTTCGTAAAAGCTCTGCGTTTCTTCGGAGATATTGCCCTGAAGTTCAAGCGAAACACCGAGTTGATCGTATGCGACAGCGTTCTGGGGATTGAGTTCAATAGCACGTCGGGCGAGTTTTTCAGCTTCGCCGTATCTTTCAAGCAATCCTGTGCCGGCAATCGGTTGTGTTAAAACGAAACTCAATGCAAGATATGCGTCAGATTTATTGGGATCAAGTTTTATCGCTTCACGATACGCTCTTTCTGATTCTTCCCAACGCACTTGATCGCTGTAAAGATTGCCAAGTCCGTAAATAGCGCGTGGATCGTCTGCCTTCAAACTTTGTGCGCGTAAATATGCAGTTTCGGCTTTTGTGTAATTTCTTTGGTTTCTGAAATTGTTACCTTCTTCGATTGATTTTTCAAAAAGTTCGTTAAAATCTCCGGAAGTTTTATCACCGACATTGATTATAATAGTGTTTGCAGGTTTTATATCAACTATTTTTTCAGGCGGCTTTTGTTCATTTTTTTCTGTTTCGGCTGTTTCTTTTTTGGGTGTCGGCGGTTTTCTCGCAGTTCTTGGCGGCGCAGTTTGCCGCGGGTGCGGTGTTTTCTTTTTCGGCGGTGTTTTCTTTTTGGTAGTTTTTAAAACATTTGTGGTACTGCCTAAATCCTGCCCGTAAATAAATGACGGTAAAATCATTAAAATGAAGATTATAATTAAACCGTTAATATTTTTTTGAGAAAATCTAAGCATAAAAAAACTCCCGAAATTATATTATTTCGTACAAACAAGACGAAAACCTACGCCTTTACTCACATCACTTTGCTCTAAAACCTCACGATACGTTGAAGTTATCGCCGAATCTCCTTTAGAAGGACTGATCGCCGCTCCGCCGCGAACCATATAATAATCGCCTTTTACATTCAGAACGCCCTGGCTTCCGGGATACAAAGTCGCTTTTGTACTCGTCCATTCCCAGACATTTCCGATTAAATCCTGAACTCCCCATTGATTTGCACCTTTTCTTGAACCGACCGGCAGAACATTTCCATTCGGACGTTCAACGACCGCCATATCATCTTCCCATTTATCTCCCCACGGAAAAAGATTATTTTTACTTCCGTTTCGTGCCGCATATTCCCATTCTTCTTCGGTTGGCAGACGGCAATCTTTTGATTGTTTTTTTGAAATCCACTGCGCGTAAGCTTCAGCATCTTTATACGAAACAAAATTGACGGGAAAGCTTTCTTGTCCGGCAACCGGCTTGTTATTAACAAAATGCGCGGGTGGAATGTTTCCCGTTTCGGTTATAAATTGTGCATACTCGCCATTTGTAACCTCAGTTTTATTCATCAAAAATGTTTTGACCGTAACTTCATGTTCCGGTTTTTCATTATCACGCCCGCTGTTGTTTCCCATTTTGAAAGTTCCGCCCGGAATCTCAATCAATTCCACTTTTGTGACTTCCGCCGCCGGAGTCGGCGTAACTTCTGACGTCGGAGTCGGCGTTGGCGTTCCGGAGCCGATAATTCCCGCCATATACGCTCCGCCCGCTCCAATAATACCTAGTACTAATAAACTGAAAATTCCAATAACTCCTAAAACTAGCGGTGAAAAAGTGTTTTTCGGCGGCGGTATCGAGTTTGTATAACCGCTCTGCTGTCCGGTCTGCTGTCCGCTTTGCCAACTTTGCTGTCCGGTATTTTGCAGAAAACTCTGTTGTTCGGTATTTTGTTGACCGCTTTGAGTTGCTTGCGTCGCATTAAAATCGTGTTGAGTAACGTTCGAACTAGATTGCTGCAGCGACGGAATCGTTTGATTCGGCGGTTTCGGGATTGCCAGCGTGTCTTTTTTCAGTTGAGCGACGATTTCTTTCGGATTGTCATCGAGAGTAAAATCTGTTTCAAAATCAAAAAAACCATCGCTTCTGACTCTGATATGATGTTTTCCGAGATTTATTTTATCGAAAACTATCCAACCGTCCGCACCGCTTTTGCCGACTAAATTATCATTTAGAAAAACGCTCGACTGCGCCGGAATAGTTAAAATTTGTAGCGAAGTCGTACGTAAATGGGCGTCCGAAGTTGTGGCGAAAACATTGAAAGCATCTCTATTTGAAGAACTTTTGATACCTTCGGATAATTCTTCGATAAATTGTTCAACTGATTGAACACGGTTTCTTCGATCTTTTTCCAACGCGTGGCGCACGGCTTTTTCAATATGCGGACTAATATCGAGTCCGAGCGAGGCAAAAGTCGGCGGCAAATCGGAAATGTGCTTTTTCATAATTGCCGGAATTGATGAACCTTTAAACGGAACATCCCCAGTCAGCATTTGAAAAAACATAATCCCAAGACTGTAAATATCGGAAGTCGCGTCCGGTTCTTCATCCGCCCACTGTTCGGGAGCCATATAAAACGGCGACCCCATCAATCCGGTCGTCTGCGCCTGAATAAAAGAGCCGAGAAGTTCGCCGGATTTTATCTTTGCCAAACCGAAATCAAGAATCTTGACCGCTTCCGACATTTTCGGAGTGTTCTTTAAAACCATTACATTCAAAGGCTTTAAATCTCTATGAACAATTCCCTGTTTATGTGCAACACTGATTCCGGCAGCAATTGCACTCATCAATTCGAGAGCTTTTTCCGGGGAAAGCTTTCCCTCGCGTTCTAATAAATCGTGGAGAGATTCGCCTTCGACATATTCCATCACGAGAAACGGCATCGTGCCTTGCGCGACTCCGTAATCCGAAACGCCGACGACGTTTTGATGGCGAATCGCCGCCGCCGCGAGTGCTTCCTGCCGAAACCTCGTCACAAGCTGCGGATCGTTTCCGACCAAATCGGGCAAAATAACCTTGATCGCGTGCAGAGTTTTTAAGTATGCGTGCCGCGCTTTATAAACAACGCCCATTCCGCCTTGTCCCAAGCGGCATTCAAGATGATACTTGCCCTCTAAAACCGGTTCTCCGGCAATCGAATGATACGTCGGCATTCCGTCATTCGGACAAGTATTGACATCATCGGTAAAGCAATTTTTACAAAGTTGACACTCTTTCATTTTGATTTAAGAAGTATTACTGAAAAAAAACATCTAAGAAGACATCTGCACTTTGATTCAAAACAAAGTTAGATAAATAAAAGAATTTTATTTTAACATATTTAATTTTAATTGCTTAGGAGTTTGCAATCAAGGATAAAATAAATTTGAAAAATATTTGTTAACATCCTATAAAAAATACGCGAACTGTCCGTAAAAAACAGTTCGCGCAAAAGTCTTTGAAATTTTCGTTTTTTGATTTTTTATCAGAATTTGACCAAAATTCGGGATAAGTAAAAAATGATAAGTGATAAATAATAGTTTTTTTCGAATAATTATCCATCACTTGTTACCTTTCACTTTTCACTTATTCCGATAATTTTTTTTCAGCATAAATTCTGAATCGCCACCAAATTATTCAGCATTATTTTCTTCAGCCTTGTTAACATTGCGTTTCCAATCAAGAAAATATTTAATTACTGAGATTATTTGTATAATTACTAAAACTATAATGAGAAAAAAACAAATCCAGTCAAATTTAATTGAGGTATGAATTAAATGGTTGAACGAAATATCAGGGGTAAAAAGATTTGTCTTTAGTAAATAAATCCGCCAATACAAATAACCTATCCATCCTAGTGTAAGAAAGCTGATAAATTGAGATATAAATTCTCTGGTTATTAGCTTTCCAATGTAAAAAATAATTAGAAGGAATATTATCGGTTGATAATATTCAAGGAGTAGAATGTAGATAGTTATGTCGTTACTAAACACAACTTCAACTTCAAGGCATTCACGAAAACCTTTATCAAAAGCAAAATTTTGTCCACTTAAAATAGAAGTAATTACCAATAGTATTACTGCAAGTATTTTTGAAATTTCTCTATTCATTATTCATCCCGTATTCCCGTAATACTACAATTTTCCATTATTTTACAACGATATTAACGAGGCGTTTCGGCACGACAATGATTTTAACAATTTCTTTACCTACTATATTTTCCTTGATTTTTTCGTCAGCTAATGCCAAATCTTCGAGTTCCTGATTCGTTGCTTCGGGCGAAGCCAAAACTCTGGAACGCAATTTCCCGTTGACCTGAATCGGAATTTCGAGTTCATCGGCTTTGGTCAATTCTTCAATCGCCACCGGAAATCTCGCATTCGAAGCTAAAATTCCGTCTTCGCGTCCGGTCAATACTTCCCATAATTCCTCACAAATATGCGGCGCATACGGCGTGAGCATCAAAATCAGACTTGTGACCGCTTCATTGACGGCAAACAGATCGCCTTCGTCGGCGACCAGCGGCTGAATTTTGAAATCGCTCAGAGCATTCGAGAGTTCCATCAGAGCCGCAACGGGCGTGTTAAATTGTCCGGTTTCAAAATTTTCGGTAATTCGTTTGATCGTCTGATGCGTTTTCTGCCGCAATTTCCGCGCATCAACTCCGAATTCACGAGGTTCTTCCGGCGGCGCGTTGCTCAAGACTTCGTGCCAATTATTGATCTGGCGATAAACTCTCTGCAAAAAGCGTACGGCGCCGTCAATCCCTGTTTCCAGCCAGACGAGTTCATTTTCAACCGGCGCGGCAAACAGCGCGAAAATCCTGACGGCATCCGCGCCGTAAACCAGAACCATATCGTCCGGATCAACGCCGTTATATTTGGATTTCGACATTTTCTCGACCGCAACTCTGATCGGCGTTCCGTCTTCCGTTAAGATCGCGCTCAGGATTTTGCCGCGTTCATCGCGCTGAACATCGACCAAATCCTGTTCGATATAGCTCGAATGCGTTTCGCTGTAATAAGATTCGCCGACGACCATCCCTTGCGTCAGAAGATTTTTGACGGGTTCGTCAAAATCAACCAAACCCATATCGCGCATCGCTTTTGTCCAAAAACGCGTGTAGAGCAAATGCATTACCGCATGATCTACGCCGCCGATATATTTATCGACCGGAATCCAGTATTTGACGATTTCGGGATCGAACGGCATTTCCGCATTATGCGGGTCGGCGTAGCGAAAATAATACCAGCTCGAATCGACAAACGTGTCCATCGTATCGGTTTCGCGTGTCGCTTTATTGCCGCCGCACTTCGGGCAGACCGTATTGACGAATTCGGGAACTTTTGCCAGCGGCGATTCGCCGACGCCCGTAAACGGCGCACTTTCCGGCAATTTGACGGGCAGTTGATCATAAGGCACCGGAACTTCGCCGCACGCGTCGCAGTAAATGATCGGAATCGGTGCGCCCCAAAATCTCTGGCGCGAAATTCCCCAATCACGCAGACGATAGGTGATTGCGCCTTCGCCGAAGCAGTGTTTTTCGGCATATTCGGTCATCTCGCATTTGGCGTCATCGCTCGTTTTCCCGTTCCAGTAATCGGAATGAACCAGAATTCCCTTTTCCGTAAACGCCTGTTCAAGCGCGAGAGCCTGCATCTGCTGGTGTTCGTGCGTCAGATGCGGTTCGGAAATGACCTGGCGAACCGGCAGACCGAACTTCTTGGCAAATTCAAAATCGCGTTCGTCGTGCGCCGGAACGCTCATCACCGCGCCCGTGCCGTATTCCATCATCACGTAATTGCCGATCCAAACGGGCAATTCTTCGTGGCTGAACGGATTTATTGCTTTGAATCCCGTATCAATTCCGTCTTTTTCGATCTCTTCGCCGTAATCCTTCGGCTTGGCTTTTTCGACCTTGATCTCTCCGATTTTCGCCTTTACTTCATCGGAAAAATTTTCGTAGTTTTCAACGACAAACGGATGTTCCGCCGCGACAACAATCGAATTTACGCCGTAAATCGTATCGATTCGGGTTGTAAAAACGCGGATTGATTTAATAGGTTTTTCATATTCTTTTTCAATCTGAAATCTGAAATCTGAAATCTGAAATTCGACAAACGCGCCTTCGCTCCGCCCGAGCCAGTGTTTCTGCATCGTTAAAACACGTTCCGCCCATCCGCCTTCGAGCTGTTTCAGTCCTTCGACGAGTTCTTCGGCATAATCGGTAATCTTAAAAAACCACTGCGCCAGATCGATTTTTTCAACCGCGCTGCCGCACCGCCAACAAATGCCGCCGCTCGCCTGTTCATTTGAAAGAGTCGTTTCATCCTTCGGGCACCAGTTGACCTTGGTCATCTTTTTATACGCCAACCCCATTTCGCGCATTTTGAGGAAAAACCACTGGTCGAATTTGTAATATTCCGGACGATGCGCGGCGATTTCCCGGCTCCAGTCATAACTGATTCCCAAACGCTGAAGTTGTTCGCGCATCTGATTAATATTGTCTTCCGTCCATTCACGCGGATTCACGCCTTTTTTGATCGCCGCTTGTTCGGCGGGCTGACCGAACGAATCCCAGCCGATCGGATGCAGCACGTTATAGCCGTGCAGACGTTTATACCAGCTCAGCGCGTCGCCGATCGAATAATTGCGGACGTGTCCCATATGCAGGCGTCCCGACGGATACGGCAGCATTTCGAGGCAGTAGAATTTTTCTTTCGATTGATCGACCTTTGCTTCGAAAATTCCCTTTTCAGCCCAGCGTTTTTGCCATTTATTCTCGATCTTTTGTGCGTAATATTTCTCGTCCATAATATTAAATATTTTTTCAGTTATCCGAATAAAAAACCAAGTTTAGTGAATAAATGAAAATTCACCAAACAACCACTATTAAATTTTTGATTATTACTAAGCAGGTATGCGCCACACGCGGTTTTACACGAGTGGCTATCTAAGGCGGAGTGAATTGTTTTCACAAAACAAAATCATAAACAGAAGTTTATTTACAAAAACAAAATTTGTCCAGTTTCTCTTGATTAATTATTGCCAAAAACTTTATTTTTATGATATTTTTGTAAATGCATAATCAATTACAGGTTTTCCGGAGATTTAATAAAACTAAAGATTTAATTATGAGAAAAACCCAATTCCAGACAGTCAAAACTTAAAAATTTAGTTTGTTTTTCTGACTGTCTGCCAAAATCCGAAGGAGGCAAAGAAGATGGTCAAGAGAACAAATGAAAATATCGCCGGCGAAATTAATAAACTTAACGAACACGAAACAAAAGCCGTAGTCAATTATATTTCCGAACTTCTTACCAACCGCATTCCCAAATCAAAAGAAAACAATTTTAACGATGATCTGATCGTTTCCCTATCCGACGCTTATGAGAACAAACGCGCTCGTCAGGTATTTGAATGGGAACGCGTCCGGCGCCAAAATCTCCAGCGAAGCATATGACGAACAATGCAAAAGTAAAAAGGCAAAAGGCAAAAGTTTTACGGAAATTCTTGCCTTTTTGTTTTGTGTTTGTTTTTCTCGCGTTTTCCTTTAATTTGTTTGCTCAAACTTCGGAAGAATTAATTATTTACGCGCAAAAACTGCGAACCGGATCAAGCGAAGAAAAACGCGATATTTTATTTGAAATAAGGAATCTGCAAACGGCGGAAGCCTCGCGCGTGGCGATTTTTTCGCTGAAAGATTCTTCGGAGATCATTCGCGCAACGGCAGCTTTTTCTGTAATTTCTCTGCCGTCGGATGAAGCCGTTCAAGTTCTCACGCTGCTTTTGCAGGATAAATCTCTTTTTGTCCGCCGCGAAACGGCTTACGCGCTCGGCAAAACCCGGAATCCGCAAGCGGTCAATTCCCTGCTTCAAATTTTGCAGCGCGACAAGGAAATCGAAGTCAGAAACGCCGCCGCGATTGCGCTCGGCGATATCGGCAATGTTTCCGCCGTTGATGCATTAACACGAATTTTGCAAAGAAATCCCAAAAATTCCGAAGAATTTCTGCGCCGGAGCGCGGCGCGTTCAATCGGACAAATCGCACATTTTCAGCAGTTTGAAGAATATCCTGAAAGCGAATTTACAAAATTTTCGCCGGAAAACTCAACGGAAATCAAAAAGCCGATACACCAAAATCTGATCGAATCTTTCCCGATTTTCCGCGTTGCTAATGAAGTTTTGATTAAAATACTGCAAAATCCGAAAGAATCTGCTGACACAAGACGCGAAGCGGCTGCCGCGCTCGGGGGGATCGGCAACGAATCTTCAATCCGCGCTTTGCAAATCAATCTGAATTCGGAAGATTATTATTTGGTCGAGATTCTTCAAACATCTTTGGACAAAATCAGAAACTTTTCCGAGAACGAAACAAAATCTCACAATTAAAATTTCAAATTTCCGGCAAATTTTGTTTTAATAAAATAATGCAGGGAACATATCAAAAAAAATCCGCGATTAAAGATTTAAAGGCTTTTTACAGCGAAGTTCGCGCGAAAACTCTTGAATTATGCGAGCCGCTCGAAGTTGAAGACTACATTCCTCAACCCGTCGTTGACGTCAGTCCGCCGAAATGGAACATCGCGCATACGACGTGGTTTTTCGAGGAAATGATCTTGAAAAAATACGCGGAAAATTACGCGGAATTCGATCCAAATTTCGGCTTTCTTTTCAACAGTTATTACAATTCCATCGGTGAACGAACGGCACGCGATCATCGCGGCGATCTGTCGCGCCCGACGGTTAAAAAAGTTTTTGAGTACCGCGAATATGTTGACGCGAAAATGTCTGATCTGCTCGAAACCGATTTGTCGGATGAATTAAATGAATTGATCGTTTTGGGTTTGAATCACGAACAGCAGCATCAGGAACTTTTTCTCACCGATCTGAAATTTACTCTAAGCTGTAATCCGCTTTATCCCGTTTATAAACAAGACTTTTCGCTTGTTGAAACCGGCGAGATCGAATCTAATAAATTTATCGAAATCGGTGAAGGAATCTACGAAATCGGTTTTTCGGGCGAAGGATTTCATTTTGACAACGAACTCGGTCGGCACAGAGTCTTTTTGCACGATTTTGAAATTCAGGAAAATCTGATCACGAACGGCGAATTTCTGGAATTTATCGATGACGGCGGATACGAAAATCATCTTTTATGGCATTCCGAAGGTTTTGACTGGGTTAATGAAAATCGCGTAAATTCGCCGCTTTACTGGAAACAAACGGACGGCGAATGGATGAACTTTACCTTGAGCGGTTTGCGAAAATTGAACCCGAAAAATCCGGTCTGCCACGTTTCTTTTTACGAAGCGGCGGCTTTTGCCGAATGGAAAAATTTGCGGCTTCCGACCGAATTAGAATGGGAAATCGCTTCGGAGAAATTCGATTGGGGTTTGCGCTGGGAATGGACGAATTCGGCTTATCTTCCCTATCCGAATTTTACAAAACCGCCGGGCGCGGTCGGCGAATATAACGGTAAATTTATGATAAATCAGATGGTTCTGCGCGGCGCGTCTGTCGCAACACCGGAAGGACACAGTCGCAAAACTTACCGGAATTTCTTTCATCCGCATCTTCGCTGGCAGTTTACCGGAATCAGATTAGTTAAATAATTTCTAATTTCTAATTTCTAATTTCAAATTAAAACTTATGCAAAGCGCAATAAAACAAAATACATTCGCCGAAGACATTAACACAGGGCTTTCTAGCGATCCGAAATTTCTTTCTTCGAAATATTTTTACGATGATGAAGGCTCAAGGCTTTTTCAGGAAATTATGAAATTGCCGGAGTATTATTTGACGCGGAGCGAAATGGAAATTTTTTCATTTCAATCCGCAGAAATTTTTACAGCTTTTGAAGCAGGTTCGGTTGAATTCGATCTGATCGAACTCGGCGCGGGCGACGGCACGAAAACTTCTGTTTTAGTCAAATATTTTCTCGAAAAAAACTTGAAATTCCGCTACGTTCCGATTGATATTTCGTTGGAGGCTTTGAATTTTCTGACTGAAAAGTTTCACAAAGAATGTCCCGCGCTCGATATTCAAACCGAACAAGGCGATTATTTCAAAACGCTTGAAACCTTTTCAAAATTATCGGATAAAAAGAAAATCATACTTTTTCTGGGTTCAAACATCGGAAATTTCAGCAAAGAACACGCTTTGGCATTTTTCAGGGAATTGCGCGAAACAATGAATGAACGCGATTATTTGTTTATCGGTTTTGATCTGCACAAAAATCCGAAAACGATTCTGAACGCTTACGACGATTCGCAAAGCGTTACTTCAAAATTTAATCTGAATTTATTAAAACGCATCAACCGCGAACTCGGCGCGGATTTTAACACGGAAGAATTTTCGCATTACGCCAGTTATCATCCAATTGAACGCGCCGCCCGTTCGTTTTTAATTAGCCAAAAAAAGCAAACCGTCAAGATCGAAGCATTGGGCAAATCGTTTAAATTCAAAAAATGGGAGCCGATCTTTATGGAAGTTTCGCAGAAATACAACAAGAAAATGATCGAAGAACTGGCGCGAAAAAGCGGTTTTGCAGTTGCCCGAAACTTTTACGACGAAAACAGATTTTATACGAATTCTCTCTGGAAACCTGTTTAAAATGAAAATTACAATCTTGCGTTTCGATACAATCGAATCAACCAACACAGAGGCTTTAAATCAGGCAAAGCGCGGTGCAGACGAAGGTTTGTGCGTGATCGCCAAAAGGCAAACGGCGGGGCGCGGACGTTTGGGCAGAACCTGGATTTCGCCGGAAGATGCCGGACTTTATTTCAGCATTGTTCTGCGCCCGCAGTTTGAAACTCGTTTTTTGCCGCTTATTACATTTATCGGAGCAATCGCCGTTTTTGAAACTTTGCGCGAACTTTACAGGCTCGATCCCGACATCAAATGGGCAAATGATGTTCACATTCATGAGAAAAAAATTTGCGGAATTTTGTCGGAAACGGCGGAAACGGATAAAGGTTTGGCGGTGATTTCCGGAATCGGCGTAAATCTGAAATCGCCGATCTTTCCGCCGGAATTGCTGGAAACGGCAACCTCGATTGAAACGGAAACCGGGGAAACGCCCGATTACGAACGGGTTTTGCAAACTTTGATTAAACATCTCATCGGATTTTACGAAATCCTTAAAAGCGAAAACGGCGCGGAAAAGATTCGGCGCGAATGGATAAATCGTTCGAGCTACGCGTTTGATAAAGATGTAAAAGTGAGCTTGGGAAATGAAATAATTTTTGGAAAAACCTGCGGAATCGAAGAAAACGGCGCGCTCCGAATCGAACAATGGGATGGCATAATAAAAATAATTCAAGCCGGAGATGTTGAAAATCTGCGAAAAATCCCGATAAATTCGATGCCGCATTGAATTTTTAATCTCGAAAGTGTAACTTTGTTACTGAGGTTTTTATTAATAATTTATGAAAGATGAAATTGATTTTGAATCAGAAGATTTTGATGATTTTGAAGAAGGCTTGAGTGATTTTGATGATTTAGATTTTACAGCAATTGACTCGGGAATGGACCAATTATTGGAAGATATTGATGACGATTTTGATGAATTTACCGATTTTGATTCGGGCGAATTTGATGATATCGAACTTCTTGAAGTTAATGTCCGCACGGCAATCTTGCAGAAAAATAATATGCTTGCGCTATTATGCGTAAAAACTGCGACTCAAGGCGGCGCAATTTGCCGTGTTGATCCGCGTGAACCGAATCCTTCCGTACAACTTTATGATGATCCTGAAAAAGCTTTGGAGTGGTTCACTAAAAGTTTGCAAACAAGCAAAGCAAACGGTTGGGCGGTAGTTTATAACGGTTTACCGCTTCGGGGTTAAACTCACATAAAATTTTAATCTTTTTGAAATGCGGACAATGTTTTATATTTTGTCCGCATTTCGTTTATAAAAAAATGCTTTTAGCAATAGACATTGGGAATTCAAACACAAAATTCGGAGTTTTCAACCGCGAAAAACTCATTTCCAAATTTGTCATTCTAACCATCACAAATCAAACTTCCGAAGAAATATATTCAAAATTACAAACGCAATTAAATTATGAAATTTCCGCCGTTATAATTTCTTCGGTCGTTATCGAACTTGATTTAATATTTCGCACGCTTTTTGAAACGTATTTCGATTTATCGCCGATTTTTGTTGATTATAAATTCAATTTCGGTTTTACGATCAACTATTTTCCGCTTGAAACCTGCGGTTCTGACAGACTGGTGAACACTTTTGCGGCGGTTCAAAAATATGAAAAACCGTGCATAGTTTGCAGTTTCGGCACGGCAACGACGATTGACTTCCTTAATTCAAAAAACGAATTTTTAGGCGGAATAATTGCACCGGGAATGAAAACGCTTGCCGATTCACTTTTTGAAAAAACTTCAAAATTGCCGCGAGTCGAGATTGAAAAACCTGAAAAAGTAATCGGAAATTCAACAGTTACATCAATTCAATCGGGAGTTTTTTTCGGTTACATCGGTTTGGTTGACGGATTAATTCGCCGCATGATTGCGGAATCGGACGATAAACCGCGCATCATCGCAACAGGCGGTTTTTCCGGTTTGATTGCGGAAAATTCGGATTTGATTGAAATCTTGGACGAAAATCTTTTACTCGATGGACTTAGAATGATTTTTGCCGGAAAGCAGAAATAAATTTACAAACATTTCAAGAGAATTATTTCCTTATCCGTTCGTTTCTTATTTCCAACCCAAAGTTGCGAGACCTGCGGGAGCGGCAATTTCGTTGAAATTCATTGTTTGAACGGGCATATTCATTCCAACATCTTCGGGGCGCAAAATCCTCAAGGTTTTTCCCAATGCTTCTTCGGCAATTTCCTTTAATCTCGCGGAAGTGAAACTTTTCCCGATAGCCAGAACTTTCTCCAGAAAAGTTTCGCTTTGTTCATTGCCGAGACGGTCGCGGTAAAACATCAGCAGACGAAAAATTTCATCATCAATTTCTTCTTCGGTGCAGGTTATGCTGCGAACGACAATTGGTTCGTCGCCGCGCAATAGAAGCGCGACAAAACCATCATCTTGCGAACTGATCAGCAACGAATCCTGCTGTGTTTTTTTATCAACCAACCATTTTGCCTCGCTCAAAGCGCGCGGCAAGATCAAACCGGCGTGCCAGCCTAATCTTTCAAAAATTGTTTCGTATTCATCAATTACGCTGATTTTGACGGCAGTTGCAAAATAGCGCAATTTGCCTTTTTCATCGGAAGCGATTTTGCGGCGCGAAATCCGCATTTCTCCGGCGGGCGTACCGAATGTATTTTCCGCTTTCCAATCAAGAACTTCGGTTAATTCCGCTTGCGAAGCAGGCTCATTATCAAGCGTCAAAATCGCCGTCCGCGCCGTATTACTCGGCAAAGAAACCGACCAGCTTTTTTGTTTTGAAAGTCCGGCATTTGCCAAAACTTCTTCAAACATCACAATCATTTCTTCTGCATTTGAAATATTTTGTTCAGTAAAACTCGGAACTATAAGATGTTCGGGCAGTTCTACCGTTGCCGCTTGTTTAATGCCGAACTGACCTCTGCCTTCTTTCTGCAAAGCGAGCGCGGTAATTGATTCTTTTTCCAAACCGAGCGCGGCTTTAGGAAAATTAGGTTGGGTTAAGCTTTCTAACATAAGAGTTTGCTGAGTTTGCTGAGTTTGGCGAGTTTGGCGAGTTTTACTGAGTTTGCTGAATCTTTTAACTAAACAAACCCGGCAAACTCTTTTAACTCGGCAAACTCGATAAACTCAATCATTAATAATCGGAATAATTTTTGCCGTTGCTGTCGGTTCCTTGTGCCATACTTCTGACGTTAATCAAACCTTGCTCACCGTCGCCGGAATATCTATCTTCACCAAAAACTTCATCCCATTCTCTTTTTTCATTATTAAGCGGATCAACCGGTATTTCGCGCAGATAGCCGCCGTCAATCAAATCATTTAACGATTGCGGCAACTTGCCTTTATCAGTCGCATATTGATCAATCGAACGGCGCAGCTGCCAGAGATTCTGCTCTAAAACGGTTTCGCGGGCGTGCTGAACGCTTCGCTGATAGGTCGGAATGGCAACGGTCAGCAAAATAATCAGAATGAACATCGCAATCATCAGTTCGAGCAAAGAAAAACCCTTCTCGATTTTGGATTTTGGATTGTGGATTGCGGATTCGTTTCCGGTTTTCAGTCTTTGGTTTTTGAAAAAACTTTGAACTTTGAACTTTGAACTTTGAACTTTTAAAAATCTACCAATCACTGTATTTCTCCCCGTTTAAGGCTTCTTCATTCGAGCTTGAACGAACATCGAAAACATTTATCTCGTCCCAATTTCCGCTGTCAGCTGTTTGATATGATGAACTAAATCTCCAATCAGTTTTGCCGGTTATTGGATCAACCGGTATTTCGCGCAGATAAATTTTGTTAATTTCTTTAGTTTCAGCCAATTCCGTGGCGTTTCTTTCGGAAAAAACTCCGCCGGAAGTCGCGCCCGGCGGCAGACCGCGAGCTTTTACCTTTACGCCGCTCACCAAGATTTCCAAAGACGGCGGATAACGGTCGAGGTTTTCCGTATCGAAAATAGCGCAATCATCAACTACAACACGACTTCGCGGATCAGCAGGAATTGCGCCGCCGAGCTGACCTGCGGGATTCCCCGTAACGACCGCGCCTTGCGGACACGCACCGACCGTATCGCGATGAAATTCATCAATTGCTTCGCGCATCATTCGCAAACTTTCACGCAAACGCATTTCCTTTTGTCTTTTATTGGCATTTTGCATCAAAGGAATCGTTCCCATCACCAGAATCGAAAGTACGGTTAACGTAATAATCAGTTCGAGCAAGGTAAAGCCCTTGGCGAATTTTGATCTTCGATTTGCGATGTGCGATTTATATTTGTTGATCCAACGCATACTATTAACGAAAGAAATTACGAATAATTAAAACTTTACGGCAAAATTCTCACCGTTTGCCGATGTTAAATTCAAAGCATCTCTGTCAAAGACAAGTTCGTGTTTGCCGTCGGCTAACGCTTCGATTTCAATATATGCCAAAACACCCGATCTTTTGTCGCCGACGGCATTTGAAACCGTTAAGGTTACAAACATTTTACCGTTTTGATTTATAAACGGCGTTACCTGTTTGCGGGTGTTTTCTTCACCAAAAACATCACCTAACTCGACTGTTTTGACGGCTAATTTAGATTCATTGAAAGACAAACCGATAACCGCCGAATTAAATGCTTTAGTGCTTCTGATAATTACGGCAAGTTTTGTTTTTTCCCCCGCTTTCATCTCACGAACTCCGGGCAAAAGCTGAAGTTCGGCAACCGGAGTTTCCGGCAAAGCGAAGGGTTGTGTTTTAATTTCGTCAACAAAATTCGATTTTAACGAAGTCTGTTCTAAAGTGATATCGTTCAGCGGATTATTCCGGGTTGGCAAGTTTTCAGCCGTCGGTTTAATTTCGAGAGTCTTGACTTCCGAATCAGTCGGCTGAGAATTATTTTCAACTGTATTTTTGGGCTGAATTACAGCCGGACTGCTGTCAATTTTTTCAATTCGGGGTTCGACGGATTTATTTTCGCTGACATTAACTAAAGAATTTTCTGTAATTGCTTTGGTTTTGTTTTCAACTTGAGCATTTGTCGGGACATCGCCTGATTTTACATAAACCGGATTTTCAAGCGGTCTGTCGGGAAGCTGAACCTGTGCATTATTGCCGAGCCGCCGCGCCGTGGCAAGTTGTTCCTCGACTTCTTCCTGAATAACCATCGCTTCCAAAGAACTGGTTGTCGGAACTGCCAGACTTCCCGTTTCGCGTTCTTCTTCATCTTCCGGTAAAATTGCCGGCGCACGAATGACGCGCGGCGTAACGGCGATCACAATATCAACCTGCCGGTTGTCTTTGGTCGGTGTCGAAAAAAGTCTGCCGATAATCGGAATCAAACCTAAAAGCGGCAATCCGGCGCGACCTTCATTTTGAACATCTTGGGCGACACTTGCCAGTAAAAGCGTTTTATTATTTTGAATCCGTGCCGTTCCTTTGATGGTTCGTTCGGTAAATGTCGGATTCAGATTTTCATCGGAAACGCCTGAAACATCCTTCGACTCGATTTCCATTGTTACCTGAACATCTTGATTCGGAAAAACGAGAGGTTTAAATTTTAAGGTCAAACCTGTCTGTTCGTAATTGATAACATCGCCGACAAAATTGTTGTTCGGGTTGTTTCCTCCGGTGCCTCCGCCTCCGATAGGTGCAAATGACGCGGTTCTGACCGGAACACGCTGACCGATGCGGGCTGATGAATCTTCGTTATTAAAAGCGTGAATTTGGGTGGAAGCCAGCAATTTGGTATCATTCTTGCTCTGAAATGCACTGATTACCGAAGAAGGCAATAAAATTCCTGAAGCAATCGAAGCCGCTGTTCCCGCTGCAAAATTTCCGCCTAAACGAACAACTCCGGCACCAATTCCGCCCAAATTATTAAGCTGGTTCGTCGCATTATTTCCCGTCCCGACGGTGTTTCCGATTTGATTTCCTAATCTCATTAAATCTGATTTTGAAACTTCATAAATCGCCACATCCATAACGACTTCAGCACGGTCTTTGTCTAGTGAAGAAATTAATTTGCCAATTAAGCGAATATTTTCAGAAGTATCGCGGATTGTGATGCTATTAGTTGCGTCGTCGGTTAAAACGATGGTCGGAGTTCTGCCGGGTTGTGCCGGAATCGCGGTTTTAACTACATTAGCGACATCTTTCGGACTGGCGTTTGCCAGATAAAAAGTTCTCAGAACGAGTTGCTGAAATTTCTGCCGCTGTGCGCCGTCGGCAACTATAATCGTTCGTGGTCCGATTCTTTGAAAAAACAAATTTTCCTGCAAAAACAAATAATCCAAAGCCTTTGCCGCGGTGACGTTTTTCAATTCTATTTTAGTTTGGCGGTTTTCAAGTCTGGAAGTTACGTCAAACAAAACATTCAAGTCCAAATCTTTCGCCAGTTCTTTAATCAACCATTGCAAATCAGTCGGATTCGGAAAAGGAACATCACGCAATCTTTCAAGCTGTTGCGGAACGACAAAATCTCGCGGAATACTTACGCCGTTATAGCTTGTCGGAACTAATTTTACGGTATCGGTTTTGGTTGTTTCCTGAATGTCGCCGTTTTCGACCCGCTGAAGCCTGACCATTCGTTCCATCTCGGATTTTGCCAATTCGTTGACCGGATCGTAGCCGTAAGCTCTGCGAAATGAGATATATGCGCCGGCATAATCTTTTTGTTCGGCTTGCGCTCTGCCTTGTTTCATAAACATTTGAGAAGCGTTAAAAAGCGAGCGTTGATAATGAAGCCGGTATTCGGGGTTTCGCGGATTTGCAACAATTGCCAAAGCAAATTTTTCAACTGCCTGATCCCATTCTTCGGCGTATTCGTGTTTTAAACCTTCCTTAAAATGCTTTTTCCCGTTATTAGAGGCTAAAACCGCCGTCGGCGAAAGCATTGCAAAAAGTATAAAAATGGTAATGGAAAAACGAACGTAAGCAGATTTTTTCATAATTTTAATTAAAATTTGACCGAATTTTTCCGTCATTCAAAAGGCAAATTTTTGATTTATTTCAAATTGTAAAAATAAAACAGCCGTTAAAATATTTGGCAACATTTCTGCACTTGACCGCAAATCTTCAAATTGAGAATTTTTCAGCATATTAAAGTGAAATGTTTGCAACCGAAGTCTATACACGCTGCCTTTTTCGTAAAGTTTCAAAATATTGCGAGAGAATTCCAAACGTATTTTCAACTGAAAGCCCAAAAATTGCAAACTATTAACGAACCTCTTCAACAAAAGTAACGCGATTTATCTCGTGCAAGGTTGTCAATCCGGCAAAAACCTTTTTTACAGCCGAGATTCTCAGACTGGTCAAACCCTCTTTTTCAGCTTGACGGCGGATTTCCGAACCGGGACGGCGGTTAATAATCATCTCGCGGATTAAGTCCGACATATCGAGAAGTTCGTGAATCGCCGTTCTGCCGCGATAGCCCGTGTGATTACAGGCATCGCAACCAACATTCATAAAAAACGTCTTGTCCGCCACTTCTTCCGGGCGCAAACCTGATTGCATAATTTCTTCTGCATCTGGTTGATACTGGCGTTTGCAGGTTGAGCATAAAAGTCTGACGAGTCTTTGCGCCAAAACGCAGTTGAGCGCGGCAACGAAATTATACAGATCAACCTGCATATTTAAGAAACGCCCGATCACGTCAATCACGTTATTTGCGTGAACCGTCGTAAAAACAAGGTGTCCGGTCAGCGCAGAGTTAATCGCAATTTGCGCCGTTTCTTCGTCGCGGATTTCGCCGACCATTACTTTGTCAGGATCGTGGCGCAAAATCGAACGCAGACCGCGTGCAAATGTCAAACCTTTTTTCTCATTGACCGGAATCTGCATAATTCCCTGCAATTGATACTCAACCGGATCTTCAATCGTGATAATTTTATCCTCGCTGTTGCGGATTTCATTTAATGCACCGTAAAGCGTAGTTGTTTTACCCGAACCGGTCGGACCTGTGACTAAAACCATTCCGTAAGGTTCTTTGATATAAAGGCGGAATCTTCTCAAATCTTCTTCATCAAACCCGACAATATTCAGGCTCAAATTCTTGAATTCTTCCGAAATCTGTTCTTTATCCAAAATACGGATTACACAATTTTCACCAAAAACGGCGGGCAAAATCGAAACGCGGAAATCAACCGTTCTGCCTTTGTAACGAACGCGGAATCTGCCGTCTTGCGGAATTCTTCGCTCGGCAATGTCGAGTTCGCTCATTACTTTGATACGCGAAATTAAAGTTTGATGATAAGCAATATCAATCGGATCAACCTTTTGATAAAGCGCGCCGTCAATGCGGAATTTAACTGCCACGTCCCGGTCGCCGGCTTCGATGTGAATATCGGAAGCGCGTGATTCCATCGCATTATAAACGATTGTGTCAACCAATTTTATAATCGGCGACATATCGGAATCAGACGCAAGGCGGTCTAAATCAAGCACTTCTTCGCCCTGATCGGTTTCTTTGACGAGCGAAATCTTAAAGGTTGAAGCGGCTTCCTGCAAAACTCTCTGCGTCGCATCGCCTTTTCGCAAAACAACGTCAATTGCTCCGGCGGTGGCAACGTGCGGCACGATTCGGACATTCAAAACATTTTCGAGTTCGTCCAAAACCTCAAGATTTGTCGGATCCGCCATTCCGACGTGCAAATTTCGACCTTCACGTTTGAGCGGCACAAACTGATTGCGGAGCATTAGTTCCACCGGAATTCCGGCAAGTTCTTCGTAATCAATCGGCGATTCTTTATCCGGCGGCAGCAAATCAATATAAGGCAAGCGATAGCGTTTTGCCTTTTCTTTCGCTTCTTTGACTTCCGGCGGTTCATTTTCCATAAACTCCGATACATCAATGGTCGGAACGGAAGTCATTGTGTTAGGTCTATTTATTTGATTTTCCATAATTTCAAATTATTAAGATGCAGAATAATATTCACCGAAGTTAGATTAATAGTTAAAAAACTCTTGAAAAAGGGTGATTGATTTAAAAGGCTTTATTAGAACAAAATTCCTGATAACCCTTTTTTAACTTTTTCGTTAAGATTTATGGTTTTGCATAAATTCCAAAATATTTTTCATCTAGTCCTTTTGTAGGGCATATTGGACCATCCTCAATTAGTTTGTGTGATGTTTTTATCTTATCCGCAAAGATACTAACCGCTACAAACTCAGTTCCACAGCCTTCCGGCATTAGAGAGTCTGTTTTATCAGGATCCGGCTTTCCGCCTACAATAATTACTGCATCGTACCTTTCGTTTTTTTTATTTTTATAAGAATGAGAGCGAATTTTATCCGTTTTACCTAAACGAACAAACTCACAAGGGGCATCCATATCAAAAATAATCTTTTCCTCTTGAGAATTTTCTTGAGATTCATTTTTAAAAATAAGAACACATTTTCCTTCTGCGCTCTTTTCTAACTTTAAGTGATAATTATAAATTGAACCACTGCCATAAACTTCTTGTTTTACTTCTTGTGTTACTTTCATAATGTTCGTATTTGTAACAGCTTGGCTCTCGCTGAAACACGAAATTACAAAAAAACTTAAAATAAAAATAATCACCATTTTATTTCCCATTATTTCTTTCCGGCAAACGGTCCCGAAGAAATCGTTTGAATAATCGGCAGATAAATTGCCAGCAAAATCGTAATGACGATTCCCGCCATAAAAACCAGAATCACGGGTTCGAGCAAACTTGTCAGTTGTTCGAGCCGGACTTCGGCTTCGGCATCGTAAAAATTCGCAACTTCATCGAGCATCTCGCGCAGACTTCCCGAATTTTCACCGATTGCGATCATATCGAGTCCGAGTTCGGGAAGCCAATTTGCTTTTTCCAGCGCGTGGGAAAAACTGCGACCTTCGCGAATCATCGGCAAAACCGCTTGACTGCGACGGCGCAATTCCATATTTGAAATTGATTGCGAAGAAATATCCCACGCATCCGGCACGGTAATTCCGCCCGAAAGAAGCGTTGAAAGCGAACGCGACAATTGCGCCGTCGTCATTTGTTTAATCAAAATTCCGACAATCGGCAGACGCAGCAAAAATTTATGCAAAAGAAGTTTTCCGTTGGGCGATCTGAGCCAGATTATATTGGCGAAAATAAGAATCAAAATCAACGGCAAAAGCCACCAGATATTGCTTGCCAGAGCTGACGAAATCGTTATAACTATTATAGTTACGGTCGGAAGTCCCTGACTCGTGCTTAAATTGCCGAAAAGATCGGACATTCGCGGAACGATATAAAGCGTCAGAAAAGCGACCATAAAACTTGCCGCCGCCATTAAAAATGCCGGATACGCCAACGCACCGCGCAGTTTTCGCGCAATCCCGACATTTCGTTTCAAATAATCAACATAACGCGCCAAAACATCATCGAGCGATCCGCTCTGTTCACCGGCAAGCAGCGAAGCGGTATAAATTCGCGGAAAAGTTCCTTGCGCTTCAAAGGCTTCCGAAAGCGAAATACCGCTTTTAATCTTTTCTTCAACATCCGCCAAAACAGCGCGAAGCGTCGAAGAAGCCGAACGTGTTTTTAAAAGTCCGATTGATTGCAAAACAGGAATTCCGGCGCGGAGCAGTGCCGATAATTGCTGATTAAACAGTAAAAAGTCATTTTGCTTAACCTTGTTTTTTCCGCCGCCCATATTCAAAACGGCGGACAAACCTTTTTCCGTAGAGGAAACCGCAAACACACGAAAGCCTTCTTTCTCAAGCCTTTCTTTCGCTTCCTTTGCCGCGCTCGCTTCGACAATGCGCGTCATAACTTCACCCGAAGGCGTTCCTAAACGACAAATAAATTCAGCCATAATACATTTCAGATTTCAGATTTCAGATTTGGAATTTAGAATCTGAAATCTGCCGGAGCAGTTAAAGTAAATTAACAAATAATACGCAAATTCTACAATTTCTGATTAACAATAAAAAATCGCAAATGAAAATTGTGTTTTACAATACATTTGATTTCACGCAAATTCTATCAAATTGTTGCACTAAACAAATGTAAATAAAAGATTTTTCTGCGAACAACTCGATTTAAATAATAAACATCGAAAAAAATATCTTGCAGAAATAAAAGTCGTTACATAGAATATAATTATAAAGATGAAGGAGAAATTATGGCTGTAAATTATTTTCAAAAAATCAGCCGCTCTTGCACAGCGCAATTGTGGTATCTGGTAGCTCTATTCCTTTTACTGGGAACAATTACCTCTTCTGCACAAACTCCTGAACAAACTCCGCCTCCCGAACAACCTGTTAATCAAGAGATAGTTGAGGATGACAACAGACCCGTTGATGTAAAAGTTGATCTGGTAACTTTGACTCTGACCGTTACCGACCTTTACGGGCGTTATGTGTCGGGGTTGAAAAAAGAAGCGTTCACGATTTGGGACGAAAAAGAAGAACAGGAAATTACGTTTTTCAGCGATGCCGATTCGCCCATTTCAATCGGTATTCTGTTTGATGTTTCCGGTTCGATGAGCGGCGATAAAATAGCTAAAGCGCGAAATGCGCTCGAACGATTCATAAATACCAGTCATCCTTCGGATGAATATTTTCTGGTTGCGTTTAACAATCGCGCTCAATTGCTTCTTGACCGGACACGCGACGGTGAATCGGTTCTCAGAAAACTTACTTTGGTTCAACCTAAAAATAACACCGCTCTTTATGATGCTTTATATCTCGGAGCCGACCGCGTAACTCGCGGTTCGCGGCAGAAAAAAGCGATTTTAATCATCAGCGACGGGCAAGATAATGCCTCGCGTTATAACTTTAACGAAGTCAAACGCCTGATGAAAGAATCGGACGTAGTTGTTTATGCGGTCGGTGTTTTAGATGGCAGAGATTCTTCGAGTATGACAGGAATGCAGGGGCAAGCGTATCTTGACGAAATTACATCTTTAACCGGCGGAAAATCTTTTTATCCGAAAACTGATGTTGAATTAGACGAGATTTTTGAGCGCATCGCGCTTGAACTTCGCCACCAATATTCCATCGGATACACACCAAAAGGTTTCGAGCCGAACGGTCAATATAGAAAAGTTAGAGTTAGAGTCAAACCCCCGCGCGGACTTCCGCGTCTAACGGTTAGAAATCGGGAAGGCTATTATGCCACTCCGCAAATAAATTACCGCTAGAAATTCTAAGTTTTTGTTAGATTGGGAGAATGATGAACATAAAAAATCTATTTATTTTACTGGTTGTATTCTGTTTAGTTTTGATTTCGGTCGTCTTTAATTTTTCGATTACAAACGCCCAAAACAATCAACGTCCGCGACAGTCAACAACTCCGACACCGGTTTATGACGATGATGAACCGCCGCCGCTTCCGGTTATCGAAAGCCAACCGATTATTATTAAATCGGAAGTTGTAAATTTGAATGTCCGCGTTGTTGATCGTAATAATCGTCCGATTAACACGCTTTCGCAACAAGAATTTAAAGTCTATGAAGATAATGTGTTGCAGCCGATTGAATTTTTTACCAAAGAAGAAGTTCCGACCAATTACTCAATGGTCATAGACAATTCCGGTTCGATGCGTTTTCAACTCGAAAAAGTTATCGAAGCCGGTAAAATTATTGTCGGAACAAACCGCACTGACGATAAAGCCAGTCTTATAAGATTTGTCAGTCAACAAAAAATTACTATCGAACGCGATTTTACGGATAATAAAGAAGATTTAAATGATGCTTTAGATAATCTGTTTGTCGAAGGCGGAAAGACGGCAATTATTGACGCAGTTTATTTAGCCACCGAAAGAATTGAAGCTTACGAAAGAAATGAACGCGGCAGCAATAAACGGCGAGCCTTGATTTTAATTTCAGACGGCGAAGACCGCGACAGTTATTATAAAGAAGAACAACTTTATAATCTTTTGCGGGAATCCGATGTACAAATTTATGCCATTGGATTTATCAATGAATTAAGCGGTTCAGGCGGACTTTTCAGTAAAAGCGATCAAGCTAAAGCCAAAGGATTTTTGGAAAGATTAGCCGGCGAAACGGGCGGAAAAGTATATTTTCCGAATAATTTGAACGAATTGAACTCAATTGCCCAAGACATCGCCAGCGAACTTAGAACTCAGTATTCAATCGGTTATATTCCGACAAAGAGCGAAACTGACGGAAGTTTAAGAAATATCAGAGTCGTCGTCGCCGACGGTCCGAACAAACAAAAACGAATCGCCGTTACGCGCTCGACTAGAAAAGCCGTCAGCGATGACGCTGTTCCAACTTTTCAAAACCCAACCAGAAAAGCCGGAAGTCAGTAGTTAATTGATGATGCTACGAACAAAAAAAAGCGATTAACGTCGCTTTTTTTGTCTTAAACTCATGTTACGGAGTTTGACATTTCTTGCGGCTATGCCGCTTGATGTGCGGAAAGGCTGTAGTGCCATGTATTAATTAGTCATAAATAATTAAATTAGCGAATGAATGGAGCGCGGACACTCCTGTCCGTGTCAGGCTCGTGTGTGTCGAAGGCTGGCGGACAAGAGTGTCCGCGCTCCATTCGCTAAACTACCTCGCCGATTCAGGCATAATTTCAAAAGTGAAATTTTACTTCTTTTAATTTTCAGCTAAAACATTTATTATGAAGTTGGTTTTATTCAAACCAATTCAATTTGTTTTCAACATTTTTCCTTCCATAAATAAATATGTTTATTGAATCTTTTGAAACAGTCACGGGCTTACCCGTAATTTTCGGATATATATTTTTCATTACTGTCGGAGCGGCAATCGGTAGTTTTTTGAATGTCGTCATTCATCGCGTTCCGAAAGAGGAATCAATTGTATTCCCGAATTCCGCGTGTCCAAAATGCGGTAAAGCAATCAAATCTTATGACAATATTCCGATTTTAAGTTGGCTGATTCTGCGCGGAAAATGCCGCAATTGCAAAAATGCTATCTCGCCGCGTTATCCGGCGGTCGAACTTCTCAATGCGGTTTTGTTTGCTCTGGTTTTCTGGCAAATCGGTTTTAATCCGTTTTTACCCGTCGCATTAATCTTTGTGACAACAATAGTTGCGCTGATTTTTATAGATGCGGAAAATATGATTTTGCCGGATGTCATTACTTTTCCGCTGCTTTTTTTCGCACTTTTGGTTCGGATAATTTATCCGATTTTTTTCAGCGCGGAGTATTTTTCCGACATCAAAATTTATCCGCTCAATCAATTGGACGATTTGCCGGTTTGGGTAATCTCTTTGATCGGTGCGATTTTCGGCGGTTTGGTCGGCGGCGGTTCGCTTTGGTTGGTCGGGAAAATCTGGAAGATTCTCAGAAATATTGACGCGATGGGTTTCGGCGACGTTAAAATGATGTTTGCCGTCGGCGCATTGCTCGGCTGGCGGCTCGTCTTTTTATCAATTTTTATCGGCGCATTCACGGGCGCGATCGCCGGAATTTTCGTGATTTTCGGGCAAAAAGAAAAAGATTTTCAAGCGCAGATTCCGTTCGGAATTTTTCTGGGAATCGGCTCGATTGTCGCTTTGCTGTTTGGAGAACAAATGATTAATTGGTATATCACGAATTTTATTCCTTAAAGTTTCATCTCACTTTTACGGCTTTTCTCAGACAATTCTGTGAACAAAAAAATCTTTTCGAATCAGTAATCAAAGCAGTGGTTTGAGGAATCCAAGTTCCGCAATCAGCACATTTTACAAGCGGAACTTCCCTTTCATTCTCTTTATTCTTGATTTGATTTTCCGGCGGTTTTTGAAGCGTTTTCCATAAAATAATCACACCGTTGATTTGCTTACGAAAACGCGTGACAAAAATTACGGCGAGCAAAAACAGTAGAAATAATAAAATAATCCACTTCATTTTGTTTCGGCAGAATTTCTTTCGTTTTGTAATTGATCTTGCAGTTCGCTCAAATGCGGATTTTGCGGATTAACTTTTTGCAGCTGTGCCAGATATTTTTCCGCTTCATTGAAACTTCTCTGACTAATATACGCTTGCGAAATCGCCCGCAGAGTTTTTTCGTGGTTCGGATTTTCGTTCAGAGATTTTTCAAATTCTTCAATTGCCTTGCCGGTTTCAGCCGGAATTGACAACAAAAAACTCAATCCTAAAGCAGTTCTTAATTCGACATCTTTCTGGTTAATCTCTAAGGCTTCAAGATAAAACTTGCGGGCTTTTTGTAAGTTTTCGTTTTCCTTTTTCAAAAGTCCGATGTCAAATGAAGAATTACCGAGCGCAATTAAAACATCAAAATCTTTCGGATTATCCTGATAGACACGATCCAAAAGTCGTACAACTTCACCGAGCAAGTCGGCATTCTGCCGCTCTCCGGCATAAAGATACAGTGCCATTCCGAGGTCTTTTTGAAATTTTAAGTTTGTCGGACTTTGGTCGGCTTCCGAAATCCGCTGATGGATTTCTTCATCGGATAATGTCGCTTTGTTTTGGCTTTGCGCTGATCCTGATTCGGCTAATTTCCGGCTTTCAAATTCGCTGCGGAGTTGATTTATTTCGCTTCTGTTTAAGGCATTAGCCAGTAAAAATCCGCCAATAAAACTAATTATAACGCCAATTAATGATAACCAGATAGATTTTGTGTTCATTGAAGAAATTTTAACAAAACCATCTACAAAATGCGATTAAAGATTGATAAATTCTACCGTTTAATTGAGTTTTTTGAGTTTTTTTCCAAATACTTATTTCAAACTCGAACGGCTGAGATGACGTGGGGCGAAACCGCCAACACGCAACTCCAAGTTTAACGGACAACGTGATAAGAAAGTCGCTGTTTCGCCCTCACGTTCATTGAATTGTTCGACGGCGCGTTAATCTACACGCTCCACTTTAAAATCATCGGCGACAACACACCATTCGTCAAGCAAAAGGACAAGCGGAACATTGCCTTTGCTTGGATATTCTTCACTCACCCTTAATTTTACGCCGCTTCTTTCTGCCGCCTGCATTACAGCCTCTGCAAAAGGTTTTGGAGCTACCATTAAAATTCCGTAACTTCCTTCAAGAAACTCGTCTAACGGCATAAAGTTATAATCCTCAACTGAACGCCAACCGTCGAAAATTTTGTCTGCTGCCAACGCAAGCTCTTCGCGGAACAGTTGCTTCTCGTTCACAGTAGAAATAAGCTGAACGGCAATATGCGGCTCGGTGTAGTCGAGCAAAAGCGGATGTTTATCAAGCAACCGTAACCTAGTAAATCCGCCTTTGCCAAGCAAAAACTCGCGCTTGCCGCGAAAGTGAACACGAAATTTTTGCGGCGAACAAGATTCTGACCGAAAAGAACAAACAGCGTCAAGATAAGTAGTTTGTGTTTTTACAATCTCGCCCGTCGCGCCAGATTCAAAATGCTTGATTAGGTCTTTAATTTCTAGCACGTCGTTTATCAAAGGAAGCCGTCGAACAGACATATTAGTCTGTTCTTAAAAATGAACAGACTAATATGTCTGTTCCGCCTGTTAAGCACAAAATTAAAAAAATGTAGCTGTAAAGAATTATTTTGTAAGGGGGTGAAATTTACTTGAAATAGCAATTAGCTTATTTATTATCTTTATTCTCTTCCGTTGAGAGGTAAGGTAAATCATCGGCGCGGCGGCGCGGTAAAGGATCGGTAGTTCGGCGGCGTGGAATTGTTGTGTTGTTTCGGCGGTCAACACTTCCGACCGGCAATCCTTGTCCGTGAACCGCTTCGACCAAAATTCTGGTAATTTCCTGAGAAAGCGTACGATGTTCTGCTGCCGCTCTACGTCTCAAAGATTCTTTTAATTCATTCGGTACATACGCACCGATAAAAACACCTTTTCGGTTAGCCATAAAATAATGTTGCTCCTTCGTTTTTATACTTATTTACCCTACAATCGAAACAAATCTGTAAGCCGAATTTTGTCTTTTGAAATAATTCAAAACAGCAATCATTCATCTAGGCTTTTTGTTACCAAAAAGCTCAAGCGACCTACCCGAATACGCCGTTTGGATTGCTCCAACCGAAATGAGCGGGCAACTCTTTTTTTTACGTATTCCTATTTGGTCTTGCACCGCGAGGAGTTTACCCAGCCGCGCTTGTTACCAAACGCGCCGGTGCGCTCTTACCGCACCATTTCACCCATCACCGCGAAATAAATTTCGAGGCTGGTCTGTTTTCTGTTGCACTTGTCGTCGTTTAATGCAAATTAAACGCCCGGTCGTTATCCGGCTCGCTGCCCTTTGGTGTTCGGACTTTCCTCTTAGATTTTAAGCGATTGCCCAATTTGTTTCGATTGCAAGGCAAAAGTATATTAGCAAAAAATGTTCAACAAATACAATGAAAGTTTATAGATATTTGTCTGGGACAATCAGAAAAAGTTTAACCGATTTGAAATATTTATGTAACTGTATCTTTTTCAACAAAATAGTTCAATTTCCGACTTCAATCGTATCTCCGGCTTCGAGCCGCGGATCAGGAATTTTACCGTCTTTTATATCATTCAGATTAAATTCTACTGCTTCGAGTAATCCTTCACTATTTTTTCGCCGGATAATAACCGTTCTTACTCTTGATTTACTTAATCCGCCGGAAGCCAAAATTGCTTGCGTTAATGTTATGCCTTGATAAAAATCTTTCTGCCCGACTGTTCTGACATTTCCGCCGATATAATAAAATGGCGGAGTCTGAACGGAAACTTTCGATCCGGCAAAATTACCGAACTCGACAATATCGCCCGGAAAAATCAAAATATCTTCGTAGACTGAAAGATTCAGATCGAAAGTTTCCGTTACGGAACTGGCTCTCCTGATAATCACCTGTTTCGCATTCGGTTTGACGATGGCTTCGGCTCTCACAACAAAAAGCGGAACAGCTTCGCGTTGCAGAAATTTCTCGCCCGGTTTTTCAACCAAACCCAAGACTGAAATAGCGTGGCTTGCGTGTTCCCGAACTCTGACCGAAACTTGCGGATTTTCAATGACTTTGATTTTTTCTCTTAAGTAATTTTCGATCTCATCGGTCATCAAACCCTGAACCGAAACCATCTCGCCGGCAAGCGGATAATCAATTGTTCCGTCATTCAAAACGGTAAAATAGGTTGTGCTTCCAGACGGCGCGTTCTGCAAATTGATAAATAAAACATCGCCGATTCCGACTTTATAAATTTCGGTCGGCGAAAGCGCGGCTTTATTGGCGCGTTTGGCAACTTCCAAAGTCTTTGATGCCACCGAACGGCTTTCAAAATCGGTGGAGTTTGTTTGAATCGCTTCGTTTGTTTGTTTTAAATGTCTTTTTTCAACAACAGTCTGATTGGCGTTTGGTGCTGTTTGCGATTCGTTTTGTTCAGCTTTCAAACTTGTTTTAGGATTTGGAGAAAAACCAAAATTTTTTCTTTGCGGAGTTTCTTCCGGTGTTTGAGCAAACAAACTTCCGGTTAGTGCAAATAAAAAAACCAAAACTGATATAAAGAGATTTTTTAGCAAATTTCTAAACATTATTTTAAATATACGAATCAATAAAATTTTTTAAACTACCTGTTGAGATGACGTGGGGCGAAACCGCATACACGCAACTCCGAGTTAAAAAGACAACGTAATAATAAAGTCGCTGTTTCCCCCTCACGTCCTTTGATTTGTTAACGGCGCGTTCCATTTACGCTTCTTTTTTTATTTTTAGGTTAATTTCAGTTCTAACAGTTCGTCGCCTTCTTCAACCAAATTATTGAACGTCGGCTCAACTGCACTCAAAACGTCTATGCAATCGGACGCGCTCAAGAAAGCATAATGCTTAATTTCCCAGTCTTCGTAAATTTCTAAGGACTGCCGATGAAATTCTTTTAAAAGTTGTGAATCTTCGACTTGCCAAAAAAGATGCGGAAACCTCATCTGCTCGTCGTTTTTAACAGGCGATAACCGATAGCTTTCATCTGAATTTACATACATCAAAGCAGCCTCAAATTTGACGATGGTAAAAACGCCGGCATTTCTGTTTTCGGAGCTGAACCAAATACGAAAACCCTCCCAATCATCGTGAACTGCTTCAACGTAAAGAGCTTTGTTTTCCAGATGCGGGACAGGATTCCATTTTCGATAATTACCTTGCCACATATATTTCAAGAGAAGCCGTCGAACGGCTTTTCTTCAACTGCTGACTTTACTATATTATTAAAAAGCCGCAGATTTTACTATTTTTTTATTTATTTGCGAAATTTATTTAACAGGTAAAATATCTGGACTATAAAGATGAGACCATTTTTGGCTGAAACTCAAGCGGATAAAATTTTCTATTTCCTCAGTCGTCTGCAATTCTCCGATTTTTTTAGCAACTTCGCGGGCTTCTTCAAATGCGATTCCGGCAACAGTTTTGCGAACCCGCGCAATCGAGTTGATATTCATACTCAATTCCTTTGCACCGAGTCCGATCAAAATCGGCGCGTAAAACGGCGAACCCGCCATTTCTCCGCAGACGATTACCGGAATTTCGCGTTTATCCGCTTCACTCAAAACTTTTTCGATTGACAGCAAAACCGCCGGATGCAGAGTTTTAAACCAATCGGCAACTGTTTCATTATCGCGGTCAACCGCTAATAAGTATTGAACTAAATCATTAGTTCCCAAGCTCAAAAAATCAACTTCTTTCGATATTTCCTCAATCGTCAAAACTGCCGAAGGAACTTCGATCATTGCACCGATCTTCGGATTTCCAAAAGCAATTTTATTTTTCTTTAAATTATTTTTCTCTTTTCGCAATATCGCTTTAACTTTAATAATTTCCGCAACATCAGAAATCATTGGTAAAAGAATGTCAATATTATATCCGGCAGAAGCCTGCAGAATTGCGCGAAGTTGAGTTCTCAGTTCTTTTTGCTGTGATAAACCGAGTCGGATTCCGCGTAAACCCAACGCGGGATTTTTTTCCGTGTTCAGATTTTCACTTGTCACTTGATCAGCACTTAAATCGAAAGTTCTTATTTTGACCCCTTTTTCACCTACTAATTTGCCGATAGTTTGATATGCTTCGATTTGCTCTGATTCTGACGGAAATCCTTTGTATTGATTAAATAAAAACTCCGAGCGATAAAGCCCGACACCTTGTGCGCCGAGTTTTTCGGCTTTCTCATATCCAGTGTTTAAATCGAGGTTTGCCCGAATAATAATCTCTCTGCCGTCCAAAGTTTTGGCATTTCCCTTCGGAGTTTCAACGGCTTCAAGATTTCCCTTCTGAAAATGCGCGGCGGCAACTTTATATTCATTTACGGTTTCTTGCGTCGGATGCAAAATAACCTGCCCGTTATATCCGTCAACAATCACATCATCGCCCGTTTTTACGCGCCGCAGAATATTTTTCGTACCGGTAACGGCGGGCAAATTCAATTCTCTCGCTAAAATAAATGTGTGCGAAGTCCAGCCGCCGTTTTCGGCAATAATCGCTTTCAGCTGGCTGTTTGTCAATTCAATTAAGGTCGAAGGTTTAACTTCTTTGGCAACGATTATTGAATCTTTTTCTAAACTGATAATTGATTTTTCGCCGCCGCCGAGAGCATTAAGCAAGCGGTCGGAAATGTCTTGCAAATCAATATACCGATCCCGTAAATGTTCATCTGAAATGGTTTTATAGTTTGAAATGTAACTGTCAAGAATAATTTTTACAGCCCATTCGGCATTTACTTTTTGATCCTTTATTTTATTTTCGATTTTGGTGAAAAGTGATTGATCTTCAAGAATTAAAAGATGAGCATCAAAAATATCGGCTTTTTCTTCTTTTACTAATTTTTTGTTTTGAGAACTGATTTTTTTTAACTGTTTTTTTGTTAAACGAATTGCGGCAGTAAAACGCCGGATTTCGCGTTCAACTTGCGATTCGTTGATGTTGATACGATAAAATTGTCGGGTTTGTCCGTGCAGACAGACGATTTTCCCAATCGCAACACCTCTCGAAACAGCTCTTGAAGTCAGTCTGATTTCACCGTTGTTTTTATGTGAGGGAACATTTAACTCTTTTTTATCAAAAACCATCATTTCAAATTAAAAAATATATGTATAAAACAGTTTGAAAATCTGATGAAAACTTGTGAGGTAATCATTTTTCTATATGTTTTGATTTTTCGACCATTATTTCTACTGCTTCTTCCGCCGAACTCGCAAAATCAAGGTATGAAAGATCGGATTTGCTGACAACTAGATTGCTTTCCCAGGCTTTGACAACATCCTTCCAACAATCGCCGAGCAAAATCAACGGGCGTTTTGCCAAAACTCCGGTTTGCAGTTTGTTCCAGACGAGTGAAATTTCCGTCACCGTTCCCATTCCGCCGCGCAAGGCGATGAAGCCGACCGAGCGCGTAATCAAATTTTGCAAGCGGTCGTAAAAATGATCGGTCGCGACTTTATCGGTCAGGTAGCGGTTCGGTTCGGATTTGAATTGATTCATCACGATGCCGAAAACGCGCCCGCCTTTTTCACGTGCTCCGCGCGAAGCCGCTTCCATGACCCCTAAATATCCGCCCGTGCAGATCGTAAAACCCGCTTCCGCCAGCATTGCGCCGACCTGTTTTGCCTGCTGATATTCTTCGGATTTTTCGCTACACCGCGAACCGCCGAAAATTGTTACGATTTTATCTTCAGAAGTGTTTATCACGTTACTTTTTTTCCATTTTTGAAAAAGTTAAAACTACGGTGTTTATTATATACAACTCGATAAATTAGACAAATCACGCCGCTTCGAGTTTTTCGACTTCTTCGGGCGTTAAATTTCCGGCATCGTGAATCGCTTTTGTCGTATTTGTAAAAAACAAGATTACGCTGCCGACAATGAAAAACACGATAATAGCCAAAATAGCGTGGCGATAAGAACCTGTGCTGGCAACGACGATTCCGAAAACCAGATTTCCCAACCACGAAGTTCCCTTTTCGGAAATTTCGTACAGCCCGAAAAATGAAGATTCGCGACCGCGCGGAATCATCTGCGAATAAAGCGAACGCGAAAGTGCCTGCACGCTTCCTAAAACCAAGCCGATAAAAACAGCCATAATCCAGGCGTGAAAAGTATTTGCCAAGAATCCGTAAGCGTATAAAACAATCCCGCACCAGATTCCGAGACAAACCAGAATAGTCTTTTTCGCGCCGATTATTCTTGATAATCTTTCAAAAACCAGCGCACCGACCAAAGCCGCAATCTGTGCGACCAGAAAAATTCCGAGCAGAAACGATTGATTCGTTGCCCTTTCTTCGACGGTAAATAATTCCTGCGAAAGAAAGATCGAAGAATTTAAAATTACAGTCTGAATGCCGTCATTATAAAAAAGGTAAGCAATCAAAAAAGCAAGGGTATGACGCAGATTTTTGATCTCTTTTAATGTTTGCCAAACTTCACTGAAACCGATAAAAATCAAAGGTTTTTCGATGACGGACTCTTTGACGGCAATGCGTGATTTTATATAATAAAAAGTCAGAAAACCGAAAATTCCCCACCAGAGCGAAGCCGAAAGCATCGAGATTCTGACCGCCATTCCGGCATCTATTCCGAGACCGTCTGCATTATTTATCAACAAAAGACACAAAACCAAAATCACCACTCCGCCTAGATAGCCGACGGCAAAACCGTAACTCGAAATCTTGTCGCGTTTGTCTTCGGTCGTAATGTCCACCAAAAATGCGTTGTAAAAAACATTGGCGGCGGCAAAGCTCATATTGGCGATCATCATCAGCAGACAGCCGAGCAAATAATTATCACCCGAAATGAAAAATAAAAGACTGCCCGCGACAACACCGAGATAGCAAAAAACCGCCATCAGCTTTTTTTTCAGATGCGTATAATCGGCAATCGCGCCAAGAATCGGCAGAAAGAAAACCTGCACGAAAATCGAAAGCGCAAGTGCAGTCGGAACAAGTGAAGTCGCCGTGATCGAACCGATAAAACCGAGATCGAAAATCGCACCGTTTTCGCACCCTTCGGCATTGGCAAGCCTTCGGCAAACATCGGCTTGCGCCAACGCCGTCAGATACGGTCCGAGCAAAACGCTGATGACAACCGTATAAAACGCGGAGTTTGCCCAATCATACATCAGCCAGCCGAAAATCTCTTTGCGGTCGTTTGGTGGAAGGTTTATTTCTTTTTTCATTTGCTTAAAAGTTCGATAATTGTCGGTGTAATATCGGTTAAATCTTTTATTCGTTCCGCAATTTCATTCTTTCTTCTGCCCCAGATAATCGCCGGAACGTCATTTAGAGTGTGATTGCGAATGGACAAATCTTCTATGTTTCCGTGGTCGCTTGTCAAGATAAAAGTCGTTTTTTCAAAATCAATCCGCTTTAGAGTTTCGCGGATAAACTCCGCAAGCTGCGGCAGATGAAGCGCGGCTTTATCAAAATCCTGATCGTGTCCGATTTTGTCGGTGATGAAATGTTCATACAGTATAAAGCGATAATTTTCAGTCAAATTTGCCAGAATTTCCGCCGCGTCTATCGCAGAAAATAACGGAACTTTCATATTTTTTTCGATCAGTGTTTTATTGGTAAAATCGTGAAAAAGTGATTTTCTTCCGATTAGATCGGGCAATTTGTTAAATCGCATTTCCGCCGCTTCGACCGCACAGGTCGTCGCGGATTTCCAGCGCGGAGTTTCCGAAAAAAACTGCGGCGTATAGGTGTTGGCAAAAATATTCGGTTCGATTTTTTTGTTTTTAAGCTGCAAAAAAATCGAATTTTCTTTAATTACATCGCGCAGTTTTTCATTCGGAAATCCTTGTTTGTGCATTCCCAGAATTTTCGGAGCATTGATTCCGGTCAAAATCGTCGTTTGCCCCGACGCGCTCTGCGGACGACCTTCGACACCAAGTCGCGGATCAGCGGCGACAATTTTGCCTTCAAAAAAAACTTTCTTTTCTTCACCAGTAAAATTATTAAGCGGTTCGATATTTTCAATTTGTCCCAGCGGATTCATTTCCGCTTTCTCTCCAATTCCAAGACCATCTATAAAAAATAAGATTACGGATGTTTCCTGAATTTTTGTCATAACTGAAATTTACCAATATTTCGATAAAAAATACATTTTGCTTTTACATAAAAATCATTGGGATAGATTCCTATAAATTGCATAGAATCATAACTTTAATTTGCTTTTTTTTGGAAATAACTTGACTTTACGGGCTAGAAAATATAAATTTCAAGCACTATTCTATTTTAAAGAACTTTCAATTCTTTAATGCTTTTCAACAGGTTTAACAAAAGTTTTCTTTTGATAAAAGCGAACTTGCGGTATTTTTCAGTAAAAGAGGAGGGAAATTTATATGTTTGGAACTAAAATAAATGAGTTCACGCGAACGGTACTTTATTCATTATCGTGCCTTTGTATCGTAGTTTTGGCTTTATGGTTCGGTGCAGCCATAAACACCACATCAGCTAAATCAGAAGCGAAAAACGATCTCGGCGGCGGAACGACGTTTCCGGGAACAAACACCGGTGCGATTCCCGATAGAGGAACCGCCGGTTGCGGACCGCCGGCTGGACCGGTCAGAGATGTTTCTTTTTCCGTTACGGGAATAAGCGGCGCACCAACTGCAGTTTCGCTCAATGCGAATCTGACACACAGTTGGGTCGGTGACGTTAATGCATCGCTGATTGCTCCGAATGGAACGGAACACGTTATTTTCAGCCGCACAGGTGCGATAACCGCGACAAGTTGTGGCGATTCGTCCGATTTGCTCGGTGTATATAATTTTACAGATTCGGCAGCCGGTGTTAATTGGTGGCAAGCCGCCGCAACTGCCGGTGGTGCTGATCCGATTCCTCCCGGAAACTATAGAACAACCCAAGCCGGTCCGCAGGCAACAGCCAATAATTCTCCGGCAACCAACCTTTCTGCTGCTTTCAGCGGAGTTGCCAATCCGAACGGAAACTGGATTCTCCGTTTATCGGATGTCGGCGGCGGTGATACCGGGTCAATTTCGGCGGCAAATTTAACAATAACAGGTGCCGCAGCTCCTTCCGGTCCGGCTAAAAACGATTTTGACGGCGACGGAAAAACAGATTATGCGGTTGTTCGCAACACCACAGCCTTAGCGGACGGTGAAACCAGAGTCAACAGTGATATAAGCGTCGAACGCGGATCAATGTTTAAAGAAACAAGCATCGAAAATCTTTTAGTAAATCCGGGATCGAGTCGCGTTTGGTATATTAATAACAGCAGTAACAATTCAAATACTATTCGAGGCTTCGGCACCGGAGCTGCCGGCGAAGCTTTTGTGCCGGAAGATTTTGACGGCGACGGCAAAGCCGACATCGCTATCTGGCGCGGTGTCGCTTCTTCAGGTCCAAACGGAGCATTTTTCTATGTTCTGAACAGTTCAACCAATACCGTTACACAAACAGATTTCGGCATTCTAGGCGATAATCCGACCGTAGTCGGCGATTATGACGGCGACGGTAAAGCCGATCCGGCAGTTTTCCGTTGTCCGGCATTCCCGCCCGGTGGTCAATGTTTCTATTATTACAAAGGAACAAACAATAATCCTGCCGGAAACATTACGTTTGTTCCGTGGGGAAATAACGGTCCGAGCGATATTTTCCCGAATCGCGGCGATTTTGACGGCGACGGTAAATTTGACTTCTGTGTCCAACGGACTAATCCGAACCAAGCCGGACAAGGACAATTCGTCTTACGCAGATCATCTGACGGCGGTGTTGAATACGTTAATTGGAACACAAGTTCTGCTCTGATCGTTCCGGGCGACTATGACGGCGACGGCAAGAGCGATTTTATGACTGTTCGTGTCATCAGCGGTGCTGTCCAATGGGCTTTATTGACCCGCACGGGAGCGCAATCCTATACCACATTTGGTAGAACAATTACCGGATTTACAGAATTTCTCGCTCAGGGCGATTATGACGGCGACGGCAAGACAGATATTGCGGTATTCCGTCGTGATAACAATAATGCGGACAACTGTTTCTGGTATGTTCTCAGATCGAGCGACGGTGCGCTGCAAACGTTTGAATACGGTTCGACGACCGATACTCCGCTCAGCGGTTGGGACATTAACTAATTTTTTAACAACTTAAACTTTGGATTGAGGCTGATAAATTTGAATTTCTCAGCCTCTTTTATTTTTCTTGAAAAAATGTTGGGTGGAAACCATTTTCCACCAACATTTGAAACATTACTTCATTAAAAGCGGAAAATCTGACATCTGAAAAAATATTTTGTTTATTTGTGTCGGAAAAAATAAATTTGAAACCAACCAAATCAGAAGGATCGGAAAAAATAATTTCGTCAATCGCGCCGCCTGTCAAAAGAGCTTTTAACTTTGTTGTTGCTGTTTTTTCAAACTCCAGAATTTTATAAACATCTATTTCCTTGACATCCGCGAACGCCGAACTTTTTAATTTTTTGGTCAATTCGATGTTTTTTGATTTTTCCTTCAAAACCAAAAATGTTAGACTTTGCAAGCAGTCAAATGATAAATAATCATTCAGCAATGCGAATATTTTTTCGGTTTCAATTTTATTTGAAATAATATCGGCGTGAATTTCCGAAAATCTAAGCCTGTCGGCAACTGCTTCACCAAAAGCGCAAATTCTGACCTGATCCAAATCAAACAAATCAATTTCTTTTGAATTAAGAAACTCAATAAAATAATCAACCGTAAAAACATCGGTAAATATAATCCAGTCATAATTTACGGCATTTTTTAGGAGAACTTTAATTTCGCTTTCAAATACGATTTCCGAGGTTCTGATATTTGGGATTAAAAATACTTTTGCACCATTTTCTCTTAGTTTAGAAATAATCGTTTTATTTAGCGGAGTCGAAAAAAGAGCGTAGGATTTTTGATTCATAGTAAATGCCTTTTTATTTGATTTTAATGAGAAAAGACTTTTTCGCAAGTTTGCATAAAAAATCTCGGAAAATAAATATATAAGTTTGAAATAATTTGAAAATGACACTTGCCAAATATCCGCTATAAATAAATAATTCTTAAAGATGAAAGCAATGATTTTAGCCGCCGGATTCGGAACGCGGCTGTTTCCCTTAACAATTGATCGGACTAAACCGGCGATTCCCTTTCTGGGCAAACCGCTGGTTGGATATGTTGCCGAATACATCGCCAAATTCGGCTTCAAAGATATAATCGTCAATCTTCACCACCAACCCGAATCCGTCAAAGAAGCACTCGGCGACGGCAGCGATTTCGGCGTAAATATTACTTATACAATTGAAGAACCAAAAATTCTCGGAACTGTCGGAGCTTTGGACAATGCACGTGAATATCTGGAAACCGACACTTTTTTAATCATCAACGGTAAAATCATCACCGATATAGATATTTCAAAAGCCATCGAAACTCATAAAAAAAGCGGAGCAATCGCCACAATGGTTTTAAAGGATAACTCCAAACGCGAGAAATTTACCGAAGTTTTTGTTGAAAATGGCTGCGTAACGGGTTTCGGCGAAGGTTTTCCGCGACCTTTGAAAGAGATCCAAAATCCAAAATCCAAAATCCAAAATCCGCTGATGTTCACCGGAATTCATATACTCGAACCGCGTGTTTTTGAATATATTCCGCGAGATGTTTATTCTGATATTGTGCCGACTTTTTACAATCCGGCAATTAAAAACGGAGAAAAAATCGCGGCTCACATTGCGAGCGGAAAATGGTTTGAACTTTCGACAATTCCGCGTTATTTAGACATAAGTTTGGGAATGTTAAACGGAAACTCGGAAAGAATCATCATCGGAAAAAATTCAAACATCGCTTCATCTGCAAATATTGAAGATTCTGTAATCTGGGATAATGTTTCGATCAGCGAAAATGCCCAGGTTTTCCGGTCTATTATCGGCGACGGAGTTTCGATTAAAGATAATGAAATTCATCGAAACGTAGCAATTGTCAGGGCGGAAATGGTCAAAAATCATCCCGAAATTCCTCAAAAAGCCTTGAAAGGAACTTTTATAGGTGAAAATTATATTGTTTCATTAGATCAGTAATTATGACGGCTGCACTCGAAAGACTTGAAACTTTTTTAAAAACTCAAAACAAGTCTGAAAGCATTAAAATACAACATCTTACGCCCGATGCCTCGACGCGTGAATATTTTCGTATCAATTGGCTTGGGAAAAATGCAATCGCTTGTGTTTATCCCGAATCTTTTCTGCCCGAAGATCAAACTTATCTGGACATTACAAAACTTTTTCAAACGGCAAATCTTCCGGTTGCCGAAATTTATGATTTTGAACCTGTCCACGGCATTATAATTCTTGAAGATTTCGGCGATGCGATTCTGCGCGTTGTTCTGGAACAATCAGATTTTGAAACTAAAGAAAACCTTATAAACCAAGCCATTACTTTAATTGCAAAAATTCAAACCGCAACTCCGATCGCTTTTGAGTTGAATTCGATCGCTTCCCGACTTAAATTTGACGAAGAAAAACTCTGTTGGGAATTAAACTTTTTCAAAACACATTATTTTGAAAGTTTAAACGAATTGAAATTATCAAAAGAAACAGAAGAAAATCTGCAAAAAGAATTTTCCGAACTTTCAATCGCGCTTGAGAATCAAGCAAAAATTCTCTGCCATCGTGATTTTCACGCGGCGAACGTTATGGTTGACAGCGAATATCAACTTAAAATCATAGATCATCAAGACGCAAGAATCGGTTCGGTCGCGTATGATTTGGTTTCTCTGCTTCTTGACCGCGTTTTGGAAACGCCCGATAAAGATTGGATGGATGAGAAAAAGCTTTTTTTTCTTGATGAAAGAGAACAACTAGGTTTAGAAAAAATCAATTTTGAACATTTTGATCACGAATTTGATCTGATGACCGTGCAGAGATGTTTAAAAGCAATCGGAACTTTTTCCAATCAAACGGCAAATTATGGTAAAACTAATTATATACAATTCATCTTCCCAATGTTTCGCATTGTTTTAGAGGCTTTGGAAAGATTAAAAAAATTCCCTGTTTTACGGGAAACAATCAAAAAAGAATTGAATAAAGCTTAAAGAAAAATTCAACGGAGGAAATCTGACTATGTTGATCGGAGTCCCGAAAGAATCGCAAAAGGGCGAAAATCGTGTCGCTATGATCCCTTTTCACGTTAAAAAACTGATTCAACTCGGAGCGCAAATTCAGATTGAAGAGGATTCGGGCAAAAACGCCGGATTTTCCGATGAAGAATACATCGAAGCGGGCGCAGCAATTATCTCAGACCGTGCAGAATTATTGAAATCCTCCGATATTTTCCTGCGTTTAGGCAACCCGCCGAAAGACGAAATCGAAAAATTAAAGAAAAATTCCATTCAAATCAGCTTTCTCGACCCTTTTAATGAACGAGAGTTAATTGAAGAATTAAAACAAAACAAAATAACGGCAATCAGTATGGAAATGATTCCGCGCACGACGCGGGCGCAGAAAATGGACGCGCTCAGCTCGCAGGCGAATCTCGCCGGTTATGTCATGGTTTTGCTCGCTGCCGAAAAATTGCCGCGAATCCTGCCGATGATGATGACTCCCGCCGGAACTCTGAAACCGGCAAATCTTTTCGTGATCGGTGTCGGTGTTGCAGGACTTCAGGCAATTGCGACGGCAAAGCGTTTAGGTGCAAAGGTTACGGCTTTCGACACACGCGCCGTTACGTCTGAACAGGTCAGATCGCTCGGCGCAAAATTCCTCGAAATTGACCTCGGCGAAACCGGACAAACCAAAGACGGCTACGCGGTCGAACTAACGTCCGAACAGCTCGACAAACAAAAACAAGCGCAAAAAGAACAGATTGCTAAATCCGATATAGTCATTACGACCGCGCAGGTTTTCGGACGCAAACCGCCCGTTTTAATTACCAGAGATATGATTCCCGAAATGCAGAAAGGTTCGGTCATCGTTGATATGGCGGCGGAAACGGGTGGCAATGTCGAAGGCTCGGTCGGCGGAAAAACCATTGATTTTGAAGGCGTTACAATCATCGGCAACGGCAATTGGGCAAATTTCGTCGCCCGCGATGCCAGTCAGATGTATTCGTCGAATCTTTATAATTTACTGGAAGAATTTTGGGACAAGGAAAAAAAGGAATTTAAACTGAATCTGGAAGACGAGATTTTGCAGGGCTGCGTCATCACAAATCAAGGCGAGATTATCAATGATCGAATAAAAAATCTATAAAATAAGGAGAATAAAACCGTGGAAGCCGTATTTTTAACATTTATCTTGATGCTCTCGATTTTTTTGGGTTTCGAGCTTATCAACAAAGTTCCGGCATCTCTGCATACGCCTCTAATGTCGGGCGCAAACGCGATTTCGGGAATTACGCTGGTCGGCGCGGTTATTTCGGCAGGCGAAGGAAATAATAACTTCACGATCATTCTCGGAACTTTAGCGGTTGTTTTTGCAACGGTCAATGTCGTCGGCGGTTATCTCGTAACGGATCGAATGCTGGCGATGTTCAAGAAAAAAACAGGCGGTGCAAAATAATGGATATTGTTTTGCTGATAAATCTGGCTTATGTGGCGGCGGCTGTTCTTTTCATTTACGGACTAAAAAATCTCGGTTCGCCCGCTACGGCGCGCCGCGGAAATTTGCTTTCATCAATTGGAATGCTGATTGCCGTCATCGTAACTCTTTTAGACAGACAAATTCTCGATTTTAAATGGATTCTGCTCGGCATTGTAATCGGTTCAATCATCGGTGCAATCGCGGCGCGCACCGTCGCAATGACGGCGATGCCGGAAATGGTCGCGCTCTTGACCGGTTCGGGCGGTTTATCGAGTCTTTTAGTCGGGTTTGCCGCAATTTTTCTCGGCACAAATACGACATTTACACTCGTTACGATCATTCTTTCGATCCTAATCGGCGGCGTAACATTTACGGGAAGCATCGTCGCCTGGGGAAAATTGAGCGAGAAAATCTCCGGAAAGCCCGTTTTATTCAGCGGTCAGCAGATTTTTAATGCCGTTTTAGTTTTAGCAATTATCGTTTGCGGAGTTTTATTTATATTACAGCCTGAAAATCTGTTTTATATTTACATTGTCATCGCTCTGGCATTTTTGCTCGGCATAATGGTCGTCATACCGATTGGCGGCGCGGATATGCCGGTCGTTATTTCGCTTTTAAACAGTTATTCGGGATTAGCGGCGTGCGCGGCGGGTTTTGCGATCAACAATATAATTTTAATCGTCGCCGGTTCGCTCGTCGGCGCAAGCGGCATAATTTTAACGCAGATTATGTGCAAAGCGATGAACCGTTCCCTTTCCAATGTTCTGTTCAGCGGTTTCGGTTCGGTCAAACAACTTGCCGGAAAGGTCGAAGGCGAAGTTAAAGCACTTTCTGCCGAAGATGCTTTTTATATTTTGGAAGCTGCTTCGAGCGTTCTAATCGTTCCGGGTTACGGTCTGGCAGTCGCGCAAGCGCAGCACGTCGTCAAAGAATTACAGGAAATTCTGGAAAAAAACGGCGCGGAAGTTTTCTACGCGATTCATCCGGTCGCCGGACGGATGCCGGGACATATGAACGTCCTTTTAGCCGAAGCCGACGTTTCATACGATCTTTTGCTTGAAATGGATCAGGCAAATCCGCGTATGGAATCGTTTGATGTAGCGATGGTTATCGGCGCAAATGATGTCGTCAATCCCGATGCAAGAGAAAATGAAACGAGTCCGATTTACGGAATGCCGATCATTAATGTTGATTACGCGCAGACGGTTTTCGTCCTCAAACGCTCGATGGCTTCGGGTTTTGCCGGAATTGAAAATCCGCTCTTTTTCAAACCGAACACGCGGATGCTTTTCGGCGATGCGAAGGAGTCAATCAGTTCCGTGATTCGTGAATTCAGCAGTTAAAATTTTTACTGCGTTTTGTTGTTTCGGCAAATTCGATTAAAATTTAATTTTGAATGAGAAGGAGTTAAATTTATGCCGAATTCAATATCAGATTTGCTCGAACCGGTCAGCCATCGTCAAAATCGTTTGTGTGTTAAAAACACGGCAACGACAGTTCACAGCATTGCCCGTTGGTGGCGAACCGGAATGTCTGCGGATGAAATAGCTGAAGAATTCCCGCATCTGACACTTGCCGGAGTTCACGCGGCACTTGCCTTTTACTTTGCCAATCGTGAAAAATTGGACAAAGAAATCGAAAAAGATATTGCTGAAGAAAAAAGACTTCTAAAAATGCACTCAAAAACCTTTGATAAACCTGTTAAGGAAGCCGCCTGATGCGAATCAAACTTTTCCTGGATGAAGATTCTCAAAGTTCAAGTTTAATTTCAGCACTTCGATTGCACGATGTTGATGTCTTGACAGTCAACGAAACAAATCGCAACGGCTTGACCGATGAATCTCAACTCGATTTTGCTTCGGCTGAAAACCGTGTAATTTATACATACAATGTCGGGGATTTTTTCCAATTGCACACAGAATATCTGACAAACGGAAAGACACATAACGGATTTATCATCGGAGAACAAGACCGTTACAATATAGGCGAGCAAATGCGTCGTCTTTTAAGAATTATCGAATTTGTTTCACCAGATGAAACAGAAAATCAAATATTTTTTATCAGTAATTTTTAGTTATTTTATGAATCAAACATATATCAACGAATTAAAAAATCATATCGGCGAAGAAGTTACCTTAAAAGGCTGGCTTTATAACTCGCGTTCGAGCGGAAAACTGGTTTTTCTGCAACTCCGCGACGGTACGGGCATTGTTCAATGCGTCGTTTTCAAACCGAATAACGAAGAACTTTACGAAAGCGCGAAATCGCTCGGACAGGAATCTTCGATCATCGTTACGGGAAATGTCAAGGAAGACGACCGCTCTTCAATCGGCGTCGAATTGGACGTTACGGGTTTGGAAGTTATTCAAAACGCTTCGGAATATCCGATCACGCCGAAGGAACACGGCACGGAATTTCTGATGGACAATCGTCATTTGTGGATTCGTTCCAAAAAACAGCACGCCGTTTTGCGCGTTCGCCATACTGTCATCAAAGCGACACGAGATTTCTTTGACGACAACGGTTTTATTTTGGCAGATACGCCGATTTTCACGCCCGCCGCTTGCGAAGGCACGACGACACTCTTTGAAGTTGATTATTTTGAAGACGACAAAGCGTATCTGACGCAAAGCGGACAGCTTTATAACGAAGCGACCGCCGCCGCTTTCGGCAGAAGTTACGCTTTCGGTCCAGTTTTCCGCGCCGAAAAATCAAAAACTCGCCGCCACCTGACGGAATTCTGGATGGTTGAACCGGAAATGGCTTACGCGCAATTGGACGATGTGATGAATTGGGGCGAAAAATTAATAAAATTTATCGTCGAGAGAGTTTTAGCCGATCGCCGCGATGAATTAACGGTTTTAGAACGCGATATTTCCAAACTCGAAGCGATTATTGCCGAAGATTTCCCGCGCGTTCATTACGATGCTGCGGTAAAAATCTTAAAAGAAGGTTTTGAAAAAGGCGAACTCGAAAACGATTTCGAATGGGGCGGAGATTTCGGTGCGCCGGACGAAACATATATTTCCAAACAATTCGACGCGCCCGTTTTCGTGCATCATTTCCCTGCCGTGATCAAAGCCTTTTATTTTGAACGCGACAAGGAACGACCGGAATTGGCTTTAGGCGCAGACCTGCTCGCCCCCGAAGGTTATGGCGAAATCATCGGCGGCGGCGAACGCGCTTTTGACCTCGATTTTATCGAACAACAGATCGAAGCACACAATTTGCCCAAAGAATCGTTTGAATGGTACTTAGATCTACGTAGATTCGGCGCAGTTCCGCACGCCGGTTTCGGAATGGGCATCGAACGTGCCACGGCTTGGATGTGCGGCATTGAACACGTCCGCGAAACAATTCCCTTTCCGCGTATGCTTTACCGATTGAAACCTTAATTTCTTAAAAAATGTGAGTATTGGATAAGAATTCTTCACCGCTGAAACGCTGAGGCGCAGAGTTTTTTTTAGCAGATTTGCTCAAAATTGATATGAATGTTGCTTGATACTTATTTATGATTCTCTGCGCCTCAGTAGTTCCGCGGTTTAGTATTTTCTCACCCAACACTCTCATTAAAAAGAGTATTTTTCAATTTTGTTCAGCTTCTGTAACACTCATTTATTATCCTGAATACTATGAACCACAAAAATAAAATTATCTCGGCAGTTCTGTTTATTTTCGTTTTATTTAATTTTTTAACGGCTCAGAACAACCCTGTAAAAGATTTAGAACCGACCGTTATTTTAATCTCGCTTGATGGGTTTCGGTATGATTATTTAGACAAATATAAACCGCCGACTTTGACGAAACTGGCAAAAAAAGGAGTTCGTGCCAAATGGTTAATTCCTTCGTTTCCGACCAAAACCTTTCCGAATCATTATTCAGTTGCCACGGGACTTTATCCCGAAAATCACGGCATAATCGAGAATAATATTTTTGATTTCGATACGGTTTTCTCGCTCGGAAAGCGCGAAGAAGTGCAGAATTCGCGCTGGTGGCTCGGCGAACCGATCTGGGTTACGGCGGAAAAACAAGGACAACGCGCCGGAGCGTTTTTCTTTCCCGGAACCGAAGCCGAAATCAAAGGAGTTCGCCCGACATTTTGGAAAACTTACGACGGAGATATTCCGAATGAAACTCGCGTTGATACGATCTTGAGTTGGTTTGATCTGCCCGCCGCACAACGTCCGACAATCTACACACTTTATTTTTCTGATGTTGACGATGCGGGGCATAGATTTTCACCCGATTCGGATGAAAACAAACAAGCAGTTTTGACGGTTGACAGAAATTTAAAACGTCTGGTTGAGGGTTTGAAAAAACGCAAGATTGATAAAAAAGTAAATCTGATAATTACTTCGGATCACGGAATGGCAACCGTAAAACCCGAAAACTCAATAGTTATGGACGATTTTTATGATGAGGAAACACTTGAAAGAATTCTTTGGACGGGCGAGATCGTCCAGATTTTTCCAAAAGACGGTTATGTAAATCAAATCAACGAAAATCTTAAATCTATCGAAAATGCGCGATGCTGGTTGAAATCTGAAATTCCCGCGCGGCTGCATTATCAAAAAAGTCCGCGCATCGCACCGATTATTTGCACGGCAGATGAAGGTTGGTATTTAACGAACAATAAGAGATTGGAAGAAAGGAAAAAACGGTCTGATTACGGCAAAGTTTGGGGAGCGCACGGTTATGACAACCAATATCAATCAATGCAGGCAACATTTATCGCGCACGGAAACGCTTTTAAAAAAGGAAAAACCGTCGAACCGTTTGAAAACATTCAGATTTATAATCTGATGTGTAAAATTTTAGGTTTAAAACCTGCTCCGAATGATGGCAATTTTGAAAAAGTTAAAGAACTTCTAAAATAATATTTATTATGCGAATCAAGAGTTGAATTCTTCGATAATCGGTTAAATTCTTCTCTTTGCGTTCTTTGCGTCTATGCGTGAGTAGTGGTTTCACGCAAAGACGCAAAGAACGCAAAGGAAAATCAAATTATCGCAGCATTTATTTTAACTTTTGATTCGCATAAGTTTTATTTACCCGATAAAACTAAAATTTCTTTTGAAGCTTTTTCGACTGCGGCTTTGGAAAATGGGAAAACAGGTGTATTTCCTGATTTCCAGCTTTCCAACTGATCTTTAAAGTGCGGCGATTTTGGAATTCCGCTCTGTCCGAGCGTGATGACGAGACGCGTTTTGTCCCATTCGCCGGGCGACGCGATAAACCGCATCGAAACCGCCGCACCTACGTTCGGAGTCGAAGATCCGCCGTAATAATCAAACGGTTCGAATGCAAAAAGCGCACCGATCAAAGGAGCTTGAGCGAGCGGATGGCTGAACCTGAATTGCGAAGATTTTCCAAAAAGCCATTTAGATTCATCCGCGCCGAATTTTTTCGTCAGATTTTCCCGCGCCGTTTTGTCGGATTCGAGTAAAAGCGTTTTATAATCGGCAAATTCCTTCGGCAGCCAGTTGGCAGGTTTTTCCCGGACAAGCCAATCAATAAATGAATTTTGCATTGACCAGCGGTAAGTTTCGGCTTTCTCCTTGCCCAAATTTCCGATTAGAACCTTTTCCAAAAAAGCGCGGCGCATTTCCAAAATCACCATTGCGGCTCTCGAATCGGCAGAATTTTTCCCATCCCAACCTTTCAAAACCGCCAGAGTTTCGGGACTTGCGGATTGTGTATTGATAATTTCACGTGCAAAATTCGAGTAGGAAATGCTGAAAATATCTTTTTGTATATCCATCGAATCATTGACCGTCATTTTTGAATTATTTTGAATCAATTGACGGATTCGCAACGCGCGATACGGATCGGCAAAACTGCGACCGAGAAAATATTTATAATTGTCGCCCGCGAGCCGTTGATTAGCCGTAACGATAAAACCTTCTGGCGGATTAAAACTGTTCGGCAATTCTTCAAACGGAATATAGCCCGTCCATTTTCCTTCATTTTTTGCGCCGTCGTTCGGAAAACTGCCGTCGCCGGAACTTCGGATCGGAATTTTCCCGCCGTTGTGAAAACCGATATTTCCCTTAATATCGGCGTAGATGAAATTCTGGGTCGCGCCGCCGTAAGTTTTTATTGCAGATTTGAATTCGTCCCAATTCTTCGCGCGATTCAATAAATAAAACGCTTCAAAGTCATTATTTTTCGCGTCGAGTGCCGTCCATTTAAGCGCAAGTTTTTCGCTGCCGTCGTCTTGTATTATAACGCCGTCATCGGTTTCATAAACAACGAGTTTCACTATGTCGGTTTCAGGTTTGAGCAGATTTTGGCGCACTCTTATTTCTTCATTTCTGACTTTCGCATTTTGCCAGGCGTTTGCGATTTGAAATTGATTTTTGTCATTAAATCTTTTGATATAAAGGTCTTGCACATCGGGACCGAGATTGGTCGCGCCCCATGCAATAAATTCGTTATGACCGAGAACAATGCCCGGAACGCCCGGAAATGTTACGCCCGACACTCTGGTTTGCGGCGTTGAAAGATGCGTCAAATACCAGATCGAAGGCGCGGACGCATCCAGATGCGGGTCATTCGCCAGAATCGGCTTGCCGTCCAGAGTGCGTTTTCCTGAAATCACCCAATTATTGCTCGCCGCGTTAAATTCCTGATAAAACCCGATTTGTTCGAGCGAAGATTTTCTGATTGCTTCGTCTTTTTCGGCAAAAGCATAAAATTTATCAATAAATTCGGAATCAAACGAACTTTGAACTTTGAACTTTGAACTTTGAACTTTTTTCTCGTTATCCTTTCCGACAACCAGCACGTCAAACGGCGTTTTTTCGATAAATAATTGGTCGTATTTTTCCTTCGGCAAGTCTTTGAATTTCGCTCTGGTTGCGTCTTGATGCCAACTCGTACTTAAAGCGTCGGCTAAAATCTTGCCGATAATCAAAGAATCGGTCGCCTTCCAGGGTTCGGGCTGGTATTGCAGAACATTAAATTCCGGCGGCATCGAATCTTTGTCGAGCGTGGCGATAAAAGCATTTACGCCGCGCGCGTAATTGTCCAGAACGCTCTTGAATTCGGGCGAAAAATTTCGGTAAGATTCTTCGACAACCGCCTGAAAACCGAATCTGCGCCAGCGTTTATCGCGATCGAGCGCGGCATTTCCGAAAAGCTCCGCCGTGCGCCCGCTCGCCACGCGGCGGTATAAATCCATCTGCCAGAGCCGGTCGCTCGCTGTCACGAATCCCTGCACGAAATACAAATCGGCATCATTGTTGGCTTCGATATACGGAATCGAACGCGCATCTTTTCTGACGGTAACTTTTTCTTTAAGTCCCGCAATCATCAGAGTTTTTTCAACCGGCGGCTCGACCGTCTGGGCATAACACGCCGTTGAAAAAAATATAACTACTAAAAGAACCGTCAAATATTTATCGAAAATTTTCATATTTTATTATCTGCTTCTGATTTTTTCTCAATTTCCTTCAGATATATTTGAATTTCATTTTATCATTTCAATTATTTTACTGATTTTTCCAAATCCTTCTTGATAAATTGATAAACCAAATTTTCATTTAACGCATTTTTTATTTCTTCACGGGCTTTCTCTTTGTCTTCAACCTTTATTGTGTAGGTATTTTTATCAGGTAAAAAATTTTCATCAAAAAATTTCCAGCCTTCCTCTTCTTTGCCTGCGTAAAAATATCGAAAAGTTATTTCTAAAACATCCGAAAATTCCTTTTTCTCGTCTGCCTTAAATTTTTGGATTTGCTCCTCTATATTTTCCAGCGTATATTCTTGAAGTTTATGAGAGGCAGGTAAAAATTTTCGGAGTTTTTTATCATATTGAAAAATTATCGAGTTTGAAGGTCTAAATGCAGTGGCAAATCCGAAAATGTCGTCATAATTAGCCAAAGTAATTTCATATATCCCATCCTCATCAAAATCAATCCGCGTTAAACCGCCGCTAACAATACCGTAATCACTGCTGTTAAATAAAACTTTAAAATCTTTAGATAAATCTACAATCCAAACTTCTTCATAACGATTTGTACTGTCAACTATTACTAATTGTTCATTCGGTTGATCGAAAAATGAAAATAACGCGAAATCAATTCGATTGCCCAATGGAGTGACTACGCCGTCAAATTTAGCAATTTGTTTCCCATTTTTCGTGATGACTGCATTAACAACGTCAATATATTCATTTAATTTTTCATAGTATTTCTTTACTTTAACTTTCTCTGTCAAATATCCGTTTAATTTTAGCGAATCGGTTTCTAAATAATTTCCCTCAAACCATATTTGTTTGTCTTCTTTATCTAAAACAATTTCATTTTCATTTTGCGAAATTGCTTTGTTCACGTTCAAATTTTTATTTGTGTAAGATTGATTGACATTAACCGTGCATGAGGTAAATATAAGAAACGCAATGATATACAGCGAAATAATTTTGAATTTCATAATATTTTTTTAATCAGCGAATAATTTGCCGGGATCAAGTGAAAATTCCGGCAAAACTTTTGTTTTGAGTTGTTCTTTTTCACGAAAAGTTTTCGTTTTTTTAAGCTCGCCGTTTTTTAGTTTAAAAATCGTTATTTCCTTTTCAAACGGATTTACAACCCAGTATTCCGGCACTTTATAGATTTCAAAAAGCTCTCTTTTGATTTCCAAATCACGCCGCCCGTTTGCTTTTCCGGGCGAAAGAATTTCGATGACGATTTCGGGCGCACCGTGGAATTTTCCGCTTTCTTCATCGAGAATTTCTTCTGTTTTTTCATGCGAAATATAGATCAAATCAGGAATTACGCCGTCAAACTCGCTGAAAATCAAACCCGGCGTTGCCAGAATATGACCTTTCGGATTGCTTTTCAGATAATCTCCGAATTCTAAAACTATTCTTGTCGCTAAAAGTTGATGAATAAAACGCGGTGCGGTTGACACGAAAATTTCTCCTCCGATCAATTCATACCGCAGATTCTCGTCACGCGGCATTTTTTTGAGATAATCGTTAGTGATTAAATCTGTTTTTTCAACTCCGTTCGGCTGAAAAACAAATTTTGTCGGACGTTTTTGAGTTACTTGCTCCTGCATAAAATTACCTCGGCGATTTTTACGAGTTTACCACAACCAGCCGGATTTCCGACATTTCTTCCATCGCATAGCGCACGCCTTCGCGCCCGAAACCCGAATCTTTGACGCCGCCGTACGGCATATTGTCAACGCGAAACGCCGGAACATCGTTGATAATTACGCCGCCGTATTCGAGGTTTTCTGCCGCGTAGTTTGAGTTTTTGAGATTTTCCGTAAAAACTCCGGCTTGAAGTCCGTATTTTGTCTGATTCGACATTTCGACCGCTTCCGCGAAATCCGTGAATTTTTCGACCACCGCGACCGGTGCAAAGATTTCTTCCGAGACGACGCGCATTTCGGGATTAGTTTTCGTTAAAACAGTCGCATCCAGCATTGCCCCGCTCCGCTTTCCACCACACAGAATTTCCGCACCGAAATCTGCCGCTTCCCGAATCCAGCCCGCAGCCTTTTCTGCCGCTTTTTCGTCAATCATTACGGAAAGCTCGGTCGTTTCATCGAGCGGATTTCCGGTTTTCAATTTTTTTGCTTTTTCGACGAATTTTTTCGTCCATTCGTCAAAAAGCTTTTCGTGAACAAAAACTCTCTGCACCGAAATACAAACCTGTCCGGCGTGCGTAAACGCGCCGAATGCCGTTCTTTCGACGGATTTTTCCAGATTCGCGCTTTCGTCAATAATGACGGGCGCGTTTCCGCCGAGTTCGAGCGTGATCATTTTCTTTTCCGCTTTCGATTTCAAATTCCAGCCGACTTCCGCGCTTCCCGTGAACGAGATCATCTTGATTCGCTCATCCCGCAGAATCAAATCTATATTTTCCGTATCCATCGGCACGACTTGCAGAGCGTTTTGCGGCAAACCGCTGTTTTGGAAAACTTCGGCTAAAAGCAGAGCCGTCAGCGGTGTTTTGCGGCTCGGTTTGATAATTATTGAGTTTCCGGAAGCAAGCGCGGGCGCGACTTTGTGACCGACAAGATTAAGCGGAAAATTAAACGGGGTGATGCCGTAAATCACGCCGCGCGGCACTCTCTTTGTCCAGCCGGTTTTTCCTTTTCCGTTTTCCTGCGTATCAATCGGCACAATTTCGCCCGTAAATCTTTCAGCTTCCGAAGCCGCCCATTCAAACGTCGCGATTCCCCGCGAAACTTCGCCGCGAGCCGTTTTTATCGGCTTGGCGGATTCTTTGGCAATCGTTTCGGCAAATTCCGTTTCTCTTTCCCTGATTCCATCGGCAATTTTTCTCAAGCCTCCGGCGATTTCAAAACGTGCGAGTTTTCGCATCTCCAAGGCGGCGTTGGCGGCGGAAGCAATCGCTTCTTCCATTTCATCGCCGTCTGCCTCAGAAACATTTGCCAGAACTTCTTTTGAAAAAGGCGATCTTACTTCAAAAGTTTTTGAAGTTTCACGCCATTTTCCGTCTATAAATAATTTTCTCGTTTCCATAAAGCTTTTTTCTCCGTTTTCGGCTTTGATTATAAAGTTAAACTTTCGGTAGTTTTGAATCAAATTTTTGTTTGAAGAAAAAGTTCCGGAGCGCGCACTTAATTATAATCAAAACCATTACTGAACGGCATAGTTTTTGTGCTACTGCAAATTACAGAGTTTATTAAGAATATTTGCCCGCGAAATACGCGAAACACACGAAAAGGGAAAGGTTTTGAAAATATTTGATTTTATTTTAGCGTCTTTAGCGTGTTTCGCGGGTAAAATTTTCTTGGTTTTCATGCCTGGCAATAATCAGACCGCTCAGTAATGGATCAAAACAGTTTTTCGATTTGCAAATAATTCGCTTAAAATCTAAACTTCTAAATGTTATGCACCTGTAGCTCAGCTGGATAGAGTATCTGGCTTCGAACCAGAGGGTCGCAGGTTCGAATCCTGCCGGGTGTACCATTTTTTTAAGCCTATAAAAAAGAGCTTTCTGTTCGGGAAAGCTCTTTTTTTGCTTTTTTTCCCTCATTTTGCTTTAATTGCTAAAGAACAAGTTTTTTTCAGCACATCCGGTTTTGCCTTTTTACTATTTCCCTTTTTTTACTTTTAATTTATGTCCATTTTAATTGCCGAAGACAATGCCGTTCAGCGTCATTATTTATCCGAATTGCTCTCGCAGGAATTTCCCGAATCAACGCCGGTGATCGAAGCGACGGACGGAAATGCGGCGGTTGATCTCGCGCTCGAACATAAACCCGATCTCTGCATTCTGGACATTCAAATGCCCGAATTTTCGGGCGTAAAAGCGGCGCGCGCGATCTGGCGCGATTTTCCCGAAGCGCGCATTATCTTCTGGACACAGTTTCCGCACGAGGTTTATATCAATGAAATCCGCAAGATAATCCGCTCGCTCGATCCGGCTCCGGCTTACGGTTTTATTCATAAAAATAACCCGGAAGCCCGTTTTTTGCGATTTGTCGCCACCGTTTTGGAAGACGGCGCGGATATGATTGATCCGGCATTTAAAGATTCATTCAAACGTCCGCTTTTGACCGAATTTGAAAGCGAAGCGTTGCGCTATCTCGCGCTCGGTCTTTCTAATTGGGCGATTGCGCGAAAATGCTCTTTGTCCTTGCGGGGCGTGGAAAGTCGTCTGGCAACGCTTTACGAAAAACTTTTTGAAAATTTATCCGAAGGAACGATCAACGAAAAATACGACAAACTTGCTTATAACGTCAGAACCCGCGCTTTTTTCGAGGCTCTGCGGCGTGGTTTGATCAACAGCGACGAACTCAACAAAGCCGAAATCGAACTGGAAAAATGGATCGTCCGCGATCAGAAAAAATTTCTCGAAGAAATTATAAAACCGTAAATTGTTAGCTAGACTAAGCAATAATGGATAATTGAAAACGGAGAATGTCAGAAAATCTTTAAATCCTCTTAAATTTAAAGTCACGCGCACTCTTTAGGAATTTTCAAATACCTCAAAACTTTCTTTCTTCAACTTTCTTGACCAAACAACCGCTCGACGAACAAGCGAATCGGTCAGTGCGCTCAACGCTTTCAACCCCGAGATGGTCAATTATGAACTTCTGCAGGAAGCCAAAAGATAAAAATTTTATTTCAATATATTTTAAAAAAATGAACGAAGTGTTTAAGATTTCGTTCATTTTTATTTTAAGTCTTAAAAGCGTTGCACAAAAATCAGCTAAAATCCGGTGTTTTTTGTGTGATTTTCATTTTCTCATAAAAATTATACCCTTGTGAATTAGGTTAAAAACCGTTTTTATGAATACAAAAAGAAACCGGAAAAGACAAGTCTTTTCCGGTTTCTTTTTCTCCGGGAATTTTTACTGTTTCTGCAATTTAATCGGAGTGTTTTCTTTTTTTTTGGTGAACTCCTGCCATTCTTCAAGGTTTATATTCAATTCATATGTCGACCTCACCAATACTGTCAGATTATGGCAAATTAGTTTTGCCAGCAATTCGTTGATTTGCCCTTGTTCATTTATACATCTTAAATTATCCCCGAATTTCATTTTGATTGCTGAAAAGCCTGTTTCTACATTACTTCGACATTTATACTTTTCGTGAAATTCGTTCTGATGAAAACTGTAATAATGTAAAAGTTTATTCCAGATTTCGCTGTCATTTCTTTCCTTTGCATTTACTTTGAAAGGAATATAAACTTTGGATTTTTTTTTATCCTCGACAAATTCAAGATTTTCTTTGCTTGAATAAGCTGCATCAGCCAAAATTTCTTCAATCGTAAAGTTTTTTGATGCAGCATCCACCAAATTGATAAAAAAAGGCGAGTCATTTGCATATGCCGGAGTAATGATCACACCGGCAATTATTTTCGTAAGATTTCCGCAAATGAGATGAACTTTTATCCAGTTATGCCAATCTTCGGCATTGCCGTATTTAACATCATACCATCGTTCTTTGGTAGAAGATCCGAAGCCTGAAGAATCAACTGAAAAACTTTTTTCTATAACCTTTAGAGGTGTACTGCTGGCGATAACCAAGTCTGTTAAGACATCGGTCATCCAATCTTTTCTCAGGTAATTGCAGATTGAATTAAAATGCGGTTGGCGCGAAATCAGACCTCGCGCAACCGCATCGCTTAGATAACCTATCGTGCGGCGCGAGCAGTTTCTTTCATAAATCTTTATTAAAAGACAAAAAAGAATATCGGAAAGCGGTAACGGCGTTCTTCCCCGCGGCTGTTTCGGTGGTTCGGGGATCAATCGGCAAAGCTCGAATACTAATTCCAGCCATCTGCCTCTTTCTTTGGTTTGGGCTTCATTATAACCTGACCAGTTTCTTTTTTTTCTTGGTGTTTTCCGCACCGCTTGTTTATTAGTTACCGATTCAGCCGATTGCATTTCCCGCCATATTTTTTCTTCAACGGCATATTGATGCTTACATTTTGCTTTATTTTTCTCAAAATAAGGACAACTGCACGTTTGCTGTTGAAGATTTATCTGATAATAACCACTGCCTGTCTGAGACGGCACAGTCCAGATTTTCCCGTCGAATCTGATTTCAAAATTTTGGGCAAGTTCTTTGCCTTTCTGTTGTTTTGTTTTCATTTTGATTTTTTCCTCACTTGTCATTCAGCCGGAAATAAATCACAATCAGCCTGAACGGACTTTGGTTTATGATTTATTCATAGCTAAGGTTATTCGGCTCCATCAATCGTTAGCGCGGCTGATGGGGCTTAAAATTTTGATTTCAACTTGATTTTTGCAGGAAGCGGTGTCACAATACACGTATACCGTAATGCGCTGACACACGCATTCTGCAAAATCGAATTAAAGGGCTGTGAACGGTTGGTAGCTTGACACAGCCCTTGCTCTTTTACGGTTTAATTATACCGCTCAAAGAGATTTAAAGTCAACGATAAACTGTTGAATATCAATGACTTATAAACACACAAAGGGGCGGAAGCTACATTGGTATTTCATCTTTGGCGACAGCCACAGAAATACCGTTTGCAGTCGGGAGATGATTTACATTATATAAGCCGAAGCGATTTCCGCCATATAATTTGAAAATCTTATTTTTGCTTTTTGCGTTTTTTCTGAGAGCGGCGGCGACGATTTCTTTGCGGCGTATTATTCCATAGTCGTTTTTGAGAATGACCAGAAATTGATCGATATGAAGCCAAGGCTGCCCGCTTTTTAATAAAATTTCGCGGCAGTATTCGGTATTTGACTTAACAGTCGGATTAATCGGCTGGTGTCCGTTTGATTTTTGTTTTTGGATTATTTCCGTTTCGGCGGATGTTTTACTTTGTATTTCGGGACCAATTTCGGGTCGCATTCTTATATCTTCCGATCTTTTACCAATGCCTAATTTCCAATCTGCACCGTTTCTTTCAAACACACCCTTTTTTTCATAATAACGAAGCGTTGAGCGAATGCTTTCATAAAGATGTTTAACTTTAGCATCGAAACCATTTGCAATCAGTCCGTCAGTAATTTGCTTGACGGTTTGTTCTTCTGGAAATACCGTCAGATATTTTTTCAGAGCATCAAATATCGGCAAACCTTTCAGCATATCTTTATTCTTTATTTCCGTTTCGGATGTTTTTGAATTTTCAACAAGCTCAATCTCGGTTGAGAAATTACTCTCATTTGAGAGATCGTTAATATTTGTTTCAGAATTGCCGATTGCCTCCGAAACATTATCAAGATTATCGTTTTTTGTGCGGTCGAGAACTACTTCCACATCACGAACTAAAAAATCTGCCGACCGCATTAACTCTTTTTCCTGTCGCTGACAATCTTCAGTTAATTGAACGTAGCGATTAAATTTATTAAGCCAGCCGCCCAGCCGCTCGTGTAAATCCGCAATAATCTTTCGTTGTTCGCTTAATGCGGCAAAAGGGTTGTCCAATTCCGTTTTTATATTGCCTTCCATATCTTTTTCTATTTGAGTTCAGAAATATAATAGTGTATTATCAAAAACAATAAAGGCGTTTCGCCAAATCTGAATTTAGCGAATAATTTAATTAGCCGAATTTTAGAAATAAAACAAAACGCCTTATTGTTTAGAGGGCGGCTCAAAAGTTTCATCGTCAAAAGTAACTTGAGCCGTCCTTCTTTTTTGAAGATAATTTAATCGAAAAAATAATGCAAGTAGGAGTGTTTCTTTTTTCCTAAAAAAGAGCCAGCCAAGAAACCAAAAAAAACTGCTGAAAAGCAGTTATGAAGTTTGGTAACTGATCTTACATACTCGATTTAATACTGCCATCTTTTTTTTACGTATCTCTAAAGTGAACCACATCTTGACAGCGTTGCTTGAATCGTCCCGTTTGCCGGAACGAAGGTTTTCAATTTTCGTTTTCATTTTACAAAACAAGATAGAAATTCATTCTGAACAGTCGTAGGCTGGATCAAAATATCCAAAACTGCTTATTATCTCTTTATCTTCATCATCTTTCTGAACCCATATTTCAAATCCCTCATTCCAGTTACGATAAACAGCCTCGCCATAAACATGGCTGATTTTTATATCTATTTCTGTTTTTCGAAAATTCTTGTGAAAATTTGGAATCTTTTTTATATACTTAGTCAAAGATATAGATTTGTCTGGATAGACCGTTATATTTTTTACAATATCTTTATCAGGATCAGTTTTATCTTTCCTCTCGTAAATAACGTGGACCCGGAATTCATTATAATGATATATGCCTACGTTGATTGGAAAGTCATCTTTACCCAATATTTTTTCGGCATCAAAACGTGTTGATACACAGGGAATAATCCCATTCCATTCTTTTGAAAATGCTTCGATTCCAAAAAGAGAAAATATCATTATTAACACCAATAAACATCTTTTCATTGTTTTAGTTCTCCAATTATTATTGTTTTTTATTTCAATTCTCTCCATCTTGACTTCCTCTGCAAGCCGCTTTCAAAGTTTCTTCTGCTATATTAAAAAACTCATTATTAAGTCTGCCTTCTTCTGCCATGCTAACAAATTCATCTTTGGAATTTAATTTCTTCTGATCTGCAACAGGTAGGTCTCTTTCCGGCATAATACCAAGTTTAACTGCCGCCCTATGCATTGCAATACCCATCGCATTATGCCGAAAACTCTGTCTTCTTCCTGACCCGTGAATCAGCTCATGAAAAATTGTCAAAACCGTATAATCCGACTCCTTGATTCCTTTTTGAATCCATTGCTTATGTTGTTCTAAATCAAGTCTTAGCTTGGCATTTTTATGATTTGCCGGGAAAGGAGCCTCACCATCTCCCAGCCCCGGAGCATCATATATTGCTGCTTTACTTGCATATAAATCAAAGACATCCATAATATCGTTATAAAGTTTGCCTTTGCCCAGCACACCCAATTCTCGTAATGTTTCGTTTAAAAACTTCCTGCAATTCGGTGATTTTTCAATGTCTAACGCATCTGTTAACTGATCTCGTAACCCTTTAATTTCGTATTTGGTCAATTTTCTGTCTTTATTTTGTTGCTGAGTCCTCCAACTACTCTCCCAAGGAATTGCAAAACTAAAAGACCGCGTGGAATGTTGACTGTAGACAGGCGCGACCGATCCGTTGGGATTGACGTGCCAACCGACCTGTAACGGGACAGTAACTGAATATAATCCCAGTCCGTTAGAAGAAAAGTTAAAATTCGGATTGCTTTGATACGGAGCTAATGCGGCAGGAATTGCCGAACCGTTTGCCATCATTCCGAGTGCCATTCCCAGAGGAACGGATACTCCGTCCAATGTCGCCGTAACCAACTGTCCGTTGACATACATCGGCATATCTTCATATAACTGCTGCAAACTCGGATATTCCGGCTCGAACGGCGATGCGGTCAATTCGATATACGGCGTGAAAAGTCCGACATTTGAGCCGAACGGATCGAGTTCCGCCGGTGAGCCTTCGCCGCCTTCGCCCATTATCGCCGTGCCGGTATTCAATGTCGAACGATAGCTCAACCCTGATGCGTCCAAATGCTCGAAATTCACATATTCGGTTTCTACTTGCGTTACCGTATTGTAATAAACCGTCTGCCACGCCAGCGTCGCGCCCGCCGCCCGGACAAAGGTTTTCCGCTTTCTGCCTGTTTGATCTGTTTCCAGGATCACTTTATTCAAAATCCTACTCTCTCGGAACCATAAAGAAGATAATTGTTTTAGCTAATTGACGGGCACTGATACATTTTATTTTGCCTGTTTCCTGCTCTATAGCTATATCCTGTTACATATTCGTCATCTTCCTGGATATAGACGCTGATTCTGATACCTTCCTCAAAATCGTCATAATCAGCGTGAGATATTAGGTCTCCGCTCGTATCCTTGTAATATTTCTCACGCTCAAACTTAACCTCCGAAAGTTTGACCATCTGCTTAAGAACCACCCAATACTCCAAGACTGTATCTTTAGCTACATTATACCCTCCGCGTCGTTTGAATTTGTTATCTTCACACGGATTCTCTGTGTAAATTGCCTGAATGTATGCTTCATCGGTTTTGTAATTGTGATATCCGTTATCATCAATCTCGGACTGTCCCAACAGTTTTTCTACGGTCGCCTTATTCGTTTCCAAAGGTTTGATTCCTTTCCAACCGCTTTCTACTGAATGACACATCACAACTAAATTCAGCAACGATGTCAATATAAATATATACATAGTTCATTTCCTCCTTTTATTACTTGTACAATCTTGTAACCGGATACAGAGAATTTTGTTCAAAGTCGCAAGCCACACTAAGCCTTGACTGCCAGTAGGCAGAGGCTTTAGAGTTCGTTCCCACCAGTATATTCCCGTTAGCACCTATTGTCGGCTCGAAAACTGGAGGATCATCTCCAGCTAATTGAGCCGCTGCAGTTGCAAAATGGAAATCATTACCTGCTCCTTTTACTGCAACATGCATCAACTCGTGAATAGTAATAATTCCTCCATTCACCTGACTAGTTGAAAACCATAAGATATTTTGTTCACGATTATTATTTGGAAAATCTGATCGTAAAAGAGCAAAGTTTAACAAAAGCGTGGCGTGTTTTGGACCGCCTATATATTTCCAGTGATTTATTGCCACAGAAGCTCCCGATCTATCATTGCCGGTCAACCATATTCCGCCGGAGGTATTGGTTGTAGCTCCTGGTCCTCTGCTATTAAGAACTATATCAAATAATTTCTCAATGTCAGTTGAAACAACCTCTGCACTATGATTTTTAGCAACCTGATTAATCAAATCTACAATGTATTTCCTACATTCTTCAGTTCTGTCCAAAGTAGCTTTTACAGTATCCTTGAGAACCTTTGCCTCATTGTCTGATATTCGACGCGGAGTCCAGCGTGTGTCCCAAGAAACATTGAAATAAGTCGAAACTTGCACAAATCGAGTTATAACTCCGCCGCCATCTATCACACCAGGCGGCGGTGCAGGTGAATTCGGATCGTTTGCATCTATCCAAAAGCCGCTTGTCCCATTAGCATACGCCATAAAGGGCGAACTCAGAACATTTTGCCCGTTAAATTGATATACCCGCGGTCCGCAATTATTATTCGGACACTGCGCTGCCGAACCGCTTTGCACGGCTGACTGTACAAGCGATAATGGAACTTCGATCCCGTCCAATGTTGCTGAAACGCGCTGCCCGTTGACATACATCGGACTTTCATAGCCTAACAGTTCAAATGTCGGATACCCAGGTTCAGGCGGCACGGTTATTTCGATATACGGCGTGGACAAACCTACATTTCCGCCTAACGGATCGAGTTCCGCCGGTGAACCTTCCGCCCCTTCGCTGTAAATATCTATCCCATTGGACTGCGTTGAGCGGTAACTCATCCCGGAGGCATCCCGATGCTCGAAATTAACATATTCGGTCGTCGTATTATTGTAATAAGAAACGGTTTGCCACGCCAACACCACCCCTGCGCCTCTGACAAACGTTTTCCTTTTTCTGCCCGTTGCATCAACTTCGCTGACCACTTCGCCGCCCAACACGCTCGAACGGATAAAGTATTTGGTCGGTTTGATGACCCAATCGTCGTTGTAAAAAGTTTTTTCCTTGCGCTTGACTTCCCGCCCTTCACCGCTGTAAAAGCGTTCGATTTCTTTTTCTACCGGTCTGACCATTTTGATACTTCTGCCCGCTGCGTCATAAGTCATATGAATATATCTATCAGGAAAATCGCTGGCGGTAACCCGTCCGTCCGCATCGTGCTGCCACCCTTGATTGGTAATGCGATTGTTCTGGTAGGTGTAATTCAAATTATTGCTCTCACCGTACCAGCTCTCTATTCCCCAGTGCAGATTGTTTCGCTGAGTCATATTATTGAACGCATCGTATTGGTAACTTTGGCGATACGGAAGCTGATGTTCCATTTCCGACGGTTGAGCAGTCGTGCCGCGGGCTTCCATACTTGATTTTCCTTCTGCCGGACGACCGAGATTGTCGTATTTTATCAAACGGTCGAAGCGTGAATTTTTCAGATCTTCGACTTTTCGCAAATTGCCGTCCGCATAATAAGCATAGTTTTTCTTCATTATTTCCGGATTGGTTGAACTTGTGCCGATCAGTTCAAAATAATCGGCTTGCAGACGATTATTAAAGGTCATCGTCATCTGTGCGCCGTTGCCGTACGTTAATGTCTTCAAACCGCCCCACGCCCGGTATTGCGGGTTGCCGGCATAATTTGTAAACCCCGCGAATGGCGTTCCGTTTACAGCGTTTAACCGTCCGGCTTTATCGTGCGCGTAATCGATCCGGTCATCAAACGGGTCCTTGAGAGATTTCAACTGCCCGGAAAGCGTGTATTCGTATTCGAGTCTGAATCCGTTACCCGAGAGCGGCGCATTTGCCAAAGTGTCATTAAACTGCCTCGTTTCCGAAGTCATCTGTGATAATTGATTATAGGAATAGGCAACCGTGCCGAGTCCGTCGGTCATCTGCGTCCGGTTGCCGAGCGCGTCATAGCTGAACGAAACCGGCGGCGCTGCCGGAATTGTCGAACCGCCCGGCACGGCATAACTGATATTCGTCAGCAGTCCGCGCACATCGTTGTAACTGTAATTCGTGCTTGCTCCTCTCGCGTCCACGACTGTTGAGATGCTGTCGTCCTGATGATAGTTGTAAGAAGTGGCAGAAGTTTGTTCGGGTCGCTTCTTCGTTTTCACGCGTCCGTGTCCGTCATAACTCATCACGGTTGTCTGACTCGTCGAGGTTGCCGCTTCCGTCTGCGTAACCGTCACGGCTTGGTCGCGTCCGTTGAAGACGGTTTCGACCGTCGAATAAACCGAATTATCCCAATTGAGAATCTCTGTTTTATATGCTCTGCCTAAAATATCCTGATAAATCTTCTGCGTCCGTCTGCCCAAAGATTGCGGATTCAACCCTTCCCAATCCCGTTCGACGATTTCCTCGCCCTTGACGGTCGTGACAAGACCGCCCGCGCAGCCGCAGCCTTCGTAGGAAATCAAAACATCCGATTCGTTCAGGTTTGGCGAATCAACTCCGTCGGTGTTTATCCGCCTGACAACTCTGTCCATCCAGTCATACTTCTGATACGTCCACAAAAATCCGCGCTGCGCGTCGTCGCCCGCCGGATTCCACGATGAATTTATCTCCGTCGGCACACTTTGCCGCTTGATTCTGCCCAAAATGTCGTATTCCGCCCGACTGCCCGACCAGCCGCCCGTGCTGCCCGGATGCTCCGTTCTCGACATCAGGACTCTGCCCGCGCCGTCCGTCCACGATTCCGACATAACTTCATCCGCCGCATCCGCGCCGTTATTGTTCGTGTCTGTTATCGTCGCATAAACCTTTGACTGCACACCGTTTGCCGGATATTCATAGCGCGTGTAGGCTCCGGTGTTGACAATTTTTTGTTTAAAAAGTCTGCCGTATGCGTCAAACTCCCGTTCGGTTATTTTGCCCTGCGTCTGATTCTCCGGCGCAGGCGATTTCGCCCAAACATTCGCGCCCGTATCAAACCGATATTTGACCTCAGAATAATTATTCGCCGCATCAAAAATCTTTGTCGGATAAGCGAATGTGCCGCGCGTGTTGCCACCGTCGTTGAAACTGTCGGCGTATTCGATTCGCGCCTTCCGTCCGAGCGGATCGATCTGCGCGACGACCGAGCCGGCTGTGTCGTATCTCAGTTTCGAGACAGCCGCCGCCGTCTGTCCGGTTACGTCTTGTCTGGTGACGGAAGTCAGATTCCCCCGCCCGGCAACTAACGAAGCACCGAAATTCACGGTATCGTGCTGCATCACATTTGAGATATTCTGATTCGCTTCCTGCGTAAAATCTTCCTCGTCGTAGCCGAATTCCCGCACCGCCGCAAACGTCAAAACACCTGTTTCATCGCGTCCGTATAAAATCTTTTTCGACGGCAAACCGACCATCCGCCGTGAAAAATAAGCCTCGTCAACGAGATATTCCGTAACTTCCTTTTTCAAAACGGTCGTCTGATCCGTATCATAAACGGCAATTTCACTGACCAGTCCGTAATACGAAGCCGTCTGGTCGAGCATATAGTAATCAATCGTCGTTCGTTTCGTATTCGCCGGATCGCTGATCCGTGTTTCCACAACCCGCGGGTTTTTGATAAATGCGAGATTCTCGTCGTCCTGCGTCCATTTTGTCCGGTTGGAACGGATCGGGGTTCCGGTATTTCCATTGGCATAATCATTGACCAGAATCGGCAGACTTTCCATCCAGCCCGACTCTCCGACATAGATATTGGTTATGTTTTCGTGCGGATGATTCTGCATCGCCACCTGTATTCTCGATGCCGTTACCGTATTCCCGTCCATGTCCGGTATCTGATGCCCGGTCGTCATTTCATTCGTAACGACAACTTCCTGTTCCTGATTATATTCATCAAGATTAAAGTTTTTTACCCAAGAGCGAGTTTCACTAAACCGCGGGCAATCCGTTTGATTAGCCGCCGGCGTTTCCAGATTCGTCCGCACATAATTCAAGACATTCCAATCCGCCGCGTAATTATTAACCTTCCAGACTTGCCCGTAACCGTTGTAGTCGAATGTCGTGTAGCTGCCATCGGAATACGTCACCTTTTGCAGAACTTTGATTGAAGTTCCGTTGCCCGGTCCGAACACTCCCAAAGAGGAATGAAAATTTGTCGAAATCGTCTTCGTCGTGTAAGCGAAACTCGCCCAGGTATGCGTTGTAGTAGTCGAACTTTGACCGTTATTCGTCTGCCACTGCTGCGTGATCGAGGTCGGGTAAAATTCCGTGTCGTAACCCACCGTAATGACTCTGCCGAGAGTGTCCGTAACGGTTCTCAAAAGCCCGTATTCATCATGAACGATTGTAATATAATTACCATTTCTGTCTTTTATTTGATTACAGCGGAACGCTCCCGCCAGCCATTCATAATTCATCTGCGTGCCGTCGGTTCCAGTTATCGTAATCGTGATGTCGTCAACCGGATCATTCGGACTACTCGCGCCGTTTGTTTTTAATTGAACATATGAGGAATCAACCGTTTCGTAAGTGTCAGAGGCGGCAGTCTGCTGAAACTCGACCCTGCCGCCCGACGGCGTAACCATCAGATATGAAAAGTTTTTGGTGTCTTTATCGTAATAAACCGGCTCGATGGTCGGAAATCCCATCTTGAATCCGGGGCTTACATTGCTCTGATCGGGATCGAAGATCATCACATCGTTTTGTGTATCCTTGAGCCAGACCAGAGAGTTATACGAAATCCCGAATCCCGCTCCAAGCCCGGCTCTGCCCGGCAAGCCGACCAGTCCCGTTCCCCACGAGAAATTTCTCGAATAAAGGTCGGTTCCGCCGGTAGCATTCTTCGGCGAAAGTCTGAGTTTAGCCAGATCGTAATCCTGAACCAGCCCGCCGATCTTCTTGATATACGCCGCGGCGACCGGCACATCGCCGTTCATTCCCAGTGTTTCATAGATATATGGAGGATTCGCTCCGCAACTATTGTCGTAATTGCAGCTTTTATAAGTGAACCAGACTCCCGTTTTCGGTCGCCAGATTGCCAGATCGGCTTTGCCGTCGCCGTCGTAATCCGCCGGCACGGGCTGATCGCCGTAATTGCCCCACGTTTGCTGAATATAGCCGCCGCCCGTGCTTTTATAGATATACCAGGTTCCCGATGACGGACGATACACCGCCAGATCGGTGATGCCGTCGCCGTCATAATCCGCCGGAACTGGAATATCGGTGGCGACTCCCCACGGCGGATTGATCGTTATTCCGTTTGAACTCTGTTTGATATACCAGACTCCCTCCGACGGACGATACACCGCTAAATCGGTTATGCCGTCGCCGTCGTAATCTCCGGGAACGGGAATATCGCCCGCCGCGCCGAACGATTCGCTGTAATAACTCAGATCACTACTCAATTGAATCCAGAATGTTCCGCTCGAAGGACGAAAGATCGCATAATCGGAACGCCCGTCGCCGTTATAATCGCCCGTTGCCGGAATATCACCCGATGTGCCGAAGGAAATCGTATATTGAGAGCCGCCGCCGCTCGGTTTGATGGTCCATGTTCCCGCATTGAAAACAGCCGGATCGGTTATCAGATCACCGTCAAAATCACCCGGTGCCAGAACAGAGGCGGAATTGCCGAGAGAAAAAATGATATTAGTGCCGCCGCCGCTCGGTTTTATACTCCACTCACCGTTGGAAGGAGTCCAGCGGGCAAAGTCTGATTTACTGTCACCGGCGAAATTGTATGCCGTATTATTAAATGCCGTTTCGGTGGTTAAAAGATTGGCGGTCGTTTCAGCCGTCGCCGTGGAAAATCCGAGAAAAGCTCCTAAAGTCGCCGAGGCGGAAAACGCAGAAGATGACATAAAAGAATAAAGCGGAGAAACGGGCTGCGCCATCTTAAAACCTTCCGGCAAAACCGGAGCGGTTACGGCATTCACAAGACTGCTGTAACCGTTGATAATCGAAGTATTAAAACTCGAAACGGAAGCGAGGGTTTTAGCGGAAACCGAATCGGCAGAAGAAAGATTGAACGCTTGCGGCGGAGCGGAAACCGGCGCGCTGAAGTTCATTTTCAAAGTGGATGCCGGAACCTGCGCGGAAGTTCTACCGAATCCGCCGAAGAAAATCAAAGGCATCAAGAGTGCAGTAATCAAAACGAGCGCGAGAACTTTCGCCGCCAAATAGTTGCGGGTAATAAACCCCACTGCCTTCAAGAGATTTGTTGTGCCCGTTGAGGTGAAATTCATTCGATATTTTTTCATCTTCTTTTTCTTCCTGTATTTTTATTTGTCCTTACTTATTCCTTCTTTTCACCTTTCACCTTTTCATTTATTGTTTCGCACAAAAAATATCTTTCGGTAAAACGCTTTTTAGAGCATTAACAGGCTGGTTGCTGAGAACACTTCTGACTCATTATTATTTAAGGGGGTTTTTAAGGGGATTGGGATTTTGTTGGATACTAAAATATCATAACCCCCTGAAAAAAGGCAAGAAAAATTTTCATCAGTAATCAATAAGCTAAATATCAAGCAGTTTGAGCTGATACGAAAAATTTCTAAGACACCAAATAAAATCCGATAAGATACCAGATTATTTTGTGTGATTATTCTTATTTTTGTGAGAAACTTTATTTTTGTGCAACGCTAGTCTTAAATTTACAAATTATTCCAGTTTATTCATTTTATTAAATATATTTAACTGAAAAATCAAATTTAATAAAACTCCTAAGATGCCGCCTACCAGACAATGTATACCAAATGAAAAAATTGCTTCTCTGGATATTTCTGAAATATCAATGCCGCCATCTAAAAATAAAATAATAATAACAGGCGTAAAACCATTGATTATAAAACCCAAGAAAAAAGAAAATATTTTATCAGCGCGACTACCGATTACTACTAAACCCGCAACACTTCCGCTGATTAATCCATCGATAAACCCTATGACTCCCATCATTAGAGAGGCAATATTTCTTTCGAGATTGAGGCATCCCATCATAGCTCCACAGGCAGTATTAGATTTGTTAAAAAAATAATTTAGCACATACCATAAAATTCCGGTAAATATACTAAAAATTATTGCCCCGACAATACTTCCTAAAGTTGCTATTAAAATTCGTCTTTTGTTCATAAAATAGTTTTAGAGTTAAAACTTGTTTATCAATTACAAGCATTGTTAGAATTATATCTGAAATTAAGATTTTTGTTCTTTTTATTTTTTTGCTTCAAACTTGCAAGAGATAAATTTCTCATTTAAACTTTGTAATTTCGGAAAACTCCGATATTTTACAGCAATTATTTATTAACATTTATTTAAGAAAAGGATATTCAAAACTATGAAAAGAGTAGGTATTTTAGCGGGACGCGAACTGACGTTTCCCGAATCAATTATTAAAAGCATCAATGAAAAAAGCAAGGGAAAAGTAGTTGCCGAAATGGTTAAGATCGGCGGAATTCGTCTGGACGAACAGAAGAAATACGACGTAATTATTGACCGTATTTCGCACGAAATCCCGTATTATCGCGCAACTTTGAAGCGTTTTGCGCTTGAAGGCACATATATTATCAACAATCCGTTCTGGTGGTCGGCGGACGACAAATTTTTTAACTTTAGTCTGGCGGCAAAACTCGGCGTGGCGATTCCCAAAACCGTTTTGCTTCCACAGGAAAAATATATTCCCGATGTTACTTCGGAATCTTTGCGAAATCTTGAATTTCCGCTTGATTGGGAAGGAATCTGCGAATATGTCGGTTTTCCGGCATTTTTGAAACCGTTTGACGGCGGCGGCTGGAAAAATGTTTCCAAAGTTTATTCTTTGGAAGAACTCTGGCACGTTTATAATCAAACCGGAACGCTCTGTATGACTTTGCAGGAAGGCATCGAATACGATCAATTCGTTCGCTGCTATTGCGTCGGTCAGGAAAAGGTTCTGATTATGCCGTATGATCCTTCAAAACCGTATCTATCGGGAATGCAATACGTTAATGTTGATGATTATCTCTCGCCCGAACTCCACGCACGGGTTGAAAAAGATGTCATTACGATCTGCAAAGCTCTCGGTTATGACCTGAATACGGTTGAATTTGCGATCAAAGACGGAATTCCTTACGCGATTGATTTTATGAATCCCGCGCCGGATGCGGAACTCGCTTCGGTCGGCGAATATAATCACAACTGGATCGTCAACGCGATGACCGATTTTATCTTTAAAAAACTCGAAGAAGGCTTCGAAACTCCGGAATACATCTGGACTTCGATGCTCAATCCGAAGAAGGAAACAAAAAAACCGGCAAGCAAAGCCAAAACAACCAAAGCCGCGCCGAAAGCTAAGGCAACAAAAACGACCAAATCGGCGGCAAAAACGACTAAATCAAAAAAGGCTTCAAACGCCGAATAACTGATTAAAACGCGAAGCGGACTGGAGCGTAAGCGGGACGCATACGCTCCAGTCCGCTAACGCGCTATTATTCCGTTGAAATTATTTTAAGTTTTGAATCACGACAATTTTCTGTCTTGAACGAACTTTCACGCCGTCGAGATATGAACCGACGCGGATTTTTCGCGGTTCTTTGTTATCTGATTCCGCGAAAGGTTTGGTCGGCGAATATGTAACGACGTAATTTGAATCAACCGCTTCGGCAATTTCGACGGCGAATTTCCAGATTGTTTCCAATTCTTCCGGCGCGTGTGATAATCCGCCCGTGTCTTCTGCGACGCTTTTCAATTCCGTTTCGCTTTTTTCCCAATCTTCGCGTTTTTGCCGGACAATTTTTCGGTATTTATTATCAAGCCGGACGATCAATAATCTTTCCGCTTTCATAAAACGCCGGAAATCATCTTTAAATTGTCTGTCTATCGAATTGATAATGCCTTCGAGAACAAAATCAGGCACACGATCCGGTTCTTTTGCTTCGCCGAATTGAATTCGGCGCGAAGCTCGTTCGGCGCGTTTCGCTTCCATTTTGTTATAGCCGATAAAATGAAAAGTGATATTAGCGGCAAGCAGATTTTGCAGAGCGTCTTGGCGTTCCGTTGAAGTCGCAACGCCGTCCAGACCGTCGCCGATATAAATCAGATGACGATTTTCCAAAGGACGCGATTTAAACATTTCGATTGCCGTATTGATCGCGCCGGAAAATTGCGAACGGTTGCCGCCGAAAAGTTTTTTCTCCAAATCGGTAAAAAGTTTTTCTTTATCGCTCGTCCAATCGGAAACGGTTTCGATTTTATTGTAAGCCTGCATCACGGCAAACGAATTTTCGGCGGAAATTTTTTCAACCAGAATCTGCGCCGTAAGGCGCGATTTCTCAATCGTTTTGGCAAAATTCAGATTCCCGCCCGTATCGAGCAAAATCAAAACATTTACCGGAACGCGCTCGATGCTCGTTACGGTCTGCGGATCTCCGCTTTCGACGATCAATAAATCATCAGCAGTCAATTTGGGAACACTTTTCCCATAAACACTTTGCACGGTTACATTTAATTTGACTTCTTCGGTAAAAACCTCAACCGTTTCATCAGCGGGCGGAGTCGGCTTCGTTTCCTGAGCAATTCCGTGAATTGAAAATGTGAAGACATAAGCGAGAATCAAATAGTATTTTCTTATTTTCATAAAAAGCCTAAAAATATATTCAAATCAGTATAGCGAAACCTTCTAGTGAGCAGGTTTATTATCAATCAACTTGAATTTAATTGAAACAGGCTCACTAGAAGGTTTCGCTATACTGATTTTTCAAACATTCTCAAATTGTTAAAACCGAAACCCGAAACCCGTGCTGAATTGAAAAGTATGGCGCGTAAAAGCCGGATTGAATTCTTTAGGTTCTAACGCCCGATAACGAATAATCGTATCGCCAATATCAAATCTCAAAACAGTATTTTTCGACGGATAATATTCAACCACTCCGCCGACATCAACCGAGAAAAAAGTCTTTTTTTGTTCACTTGCCGTAATTAAACCGGGTGATGAAAAACTCAAATCCTCGACAACGGGCATTCTTTCAACATAAAAAATTCCCGGTCTGACTTTTCCGAAAACCCCGAACCTTTTTCCCCGTATCCCGATCTTTGGACCTGCAACCGCCTGAAACTTTCTCCCTTGCGGTTCGACAAATTTCCTGAAAAATTCATTTGTTCCAATAATTCGCGCACTTTCTCTTCCCGCCGAGGATAATCTGTCAACCGGAAAATAATTAGCTTCTACTTCTATTCCTACATTTCTATTAAAATTGTAGGTAAATCTTCCGCCAAGTCCGAATTCGGTTTGATGATTATCTGCTAAAGGAATAAAGCTATCCACTCCGAAATCTATATCAAAAATCAAGGCATCATCTTCATAACTTCTTTGTCTTATAACAGTTGTTTGTCCGCCGATTTCATATTTTTTTATTTTTTCTATATCGGAATCTTCTGAAATTTGTGCCAATGCTAATGAATTTAGCGATATAAATAATAGAATTATGGATATCAAATAATTGATAATTTTGTCTTTCATTTGTTTTTCCTCGATTTAATTTGAAGACTTTTTGCGAGGTTTAGATGATATAAATATTATCCAAACCTCGTAAATTTAATTATTTAGAAATTTATACCAAACTGCGTGAATAAAATGAGATTAAAACAACTTCAATAATAGCGGTCAGCTAATAAATAGCGGCTTTTAGCTAATTTAACAACTGATTTTGTTCTCATTTTTTAAGTGCAACTTGGTATTAGTTTTGTTCAGGATTGCAGGGAAGTTGCGGTTGATCCGGTAAAGGCGGATCACAATCATCGCCTCCACCGGGCGGGGGCAACGGCGGCGGCGGATTTCCGTAAATGGTCATTGTTGCCGCCCCGATAATTTCCCAAGTTCCATCGGGATTTATATTATGAACAGCAACCGTGTATGTTCCATTATAAACCTGACTCAAATCAGGAACATTTACGGAAATGCCTTCTATTTCTCCGTTGTCATATAAAAGCTGCCCGCTCGTGGTTGAAGCTACAATAGTGCCGAATTCATTATAGTAAGCAAGCACCGGAGTTCCATTTAAACTATCAATACCTTTTCCGCTAAATGTAATCGTAGAAGGCGGATTTAGGGCATCAATATTATCCGGCGATGCAGTAAAACTAAAAAATCGCGGAACACAGTTTAGCCGTTCAAAACTTCCAAGATTTACATTTCTATCTTCGGTTGTAAAAGTAAGACATAAACTTCCGGTAAAGCTGGGTCCGTAAGTCAGTCGCCAAACTCCTGGCACTCTTACATTCGGAACTTGGGTCAATCCGGCTCCGCTGGTTTCAAAAATGATAAAAGAATTTAAAGACCCGTTTGTTCCGCTTCCGCTTATAAATGTTCCGTCAACTCTTGCAATAGTCGGAATTCCATTTGCTAAAACTTGTACAAAAAAACCTCTGTTCGGGTCTTGATTATTACCGCCGCCACTACCACCACCGCTGCAACCGACAAAAAATAAAGTTAAACTTCCCAAAATACACAATGTAACAAAGTTAATAATTTTTCTTTTCATGATTTTCTTCCTCCTTTTTACTGTTCAATCCCCAAAGTGTTAAGCGTTATGGTTGATAATTGCCACGCATCCGAAGCTGAAGCCGAAGAAGCGGCAATCCGCAATCTTTCCCGCATTTCCTGACCTCGGCTTTGTGCCGGATGCGGTGAACTGCTTCGACCCGGACGATTATCGTGCATCTCGTTCCAGCGGTTTCTGCGCTCTGTTTTTGTCAGTTGATAATCCTGATTAAGCAGTTTTTGCTGAATCATCAAAGACAAAATCAAAACAGATTCGGCGGGCGACATTTCTGTATCAAGTCCTGCCCCGACCGTCCTGGGTTGAACACTTTGAGTTTTTTGACTGATGAGATGTGGAAAATTCGGAAGTAATGTAAGTCGGAGTTTTCTCACTTCATATAAATCGGTTTTAGAATATTCAGGAAGATTGAATTTCTTTACCAAACCATTGACTGTGCGAACGATTTTTCTTTCGGGAATACCTGCCGATTGCCCCAAACGATAGCGGCTCTCGGCTCTTCCGACGCGCTGTTTTATCGAACTTGCCGTAAAACCGATAAGTTCACTTTCAAATCCGGCAACACGAATAACTTCACCGACAAGTTCTTCCGCATCGGCTTGATTTCCGGTTCGCGCATCTATTGCCTTTTGATTAATTGTTTCCAAAGGATGCGGAATATTTTCCGCTTGAGCTACATTTCTCTCTGACCAAAAAAATAAACCACTACCAAGAGTCGCAAACATACCTAGACTCAAAACAAATAAAATTGTTTTTTTCATTTTATTTACTCCATATTTTGATGAGAAGAACAAAAAATCAAATGACGGGCGATTTTCCTTCAGTAAAAGACTAATGGAAAAATCTTTAGCTCATAAATTCTCCGTTCTTTGTTTTGGGTTGAGCCTCAGTTGTGTTTGCGTTATGATGTAAATTGTCTGTCAGGACACATCGTTTGCCCGAAACACGGCTAAGACGATGAAAATGAAAATCCCTGTGGTCATTGCTAAAATGTCCGCAGGGGTTTTTCATTAAAACCATTATTGTTAATCTCAAAAACAGACGTAAATTTGGCACACAGGTTGCTTTTTTTTTCGTGGAAGCCTTTTATTTCCTTGCTTGGAAGAAAAATCAGCAGATTTAGTTTTTGTGAAGTACCAAGTTTCATAAATCAAACTTTTTTAATTTAATATTATTTTTTTGAGATCGTTTGAAAACTAGATTACTTATTTGAACTTTTAATGTCAAGTTTTTCGCTAATTTATTTGCTTTTTTTTGAACTTTAAAAATGTTTTCTCACAAATAATCAATATAGCGAACGGTAGTGATCCTTTTTCAGTTAAATTCAAATTTGATTGAACTTATTCCTGCTCACTACCGTTCGCTATACTGATTTTATTTGATTCAATTTTCCTCGACCAGTTCAATGGGAATGCGGTTTGAGAGTAGATTTCGGCTTAGAATCAAGCCGCCCCAGATGAGCAGCGCGATGAGCGAGATCGCCCATCCGATATTGGCGATCAGTTGTTCTTCAAAAATCAGACCGAACAGAATTACAGGGAAACCCAGAATCCCGATGCGGAGAGAGCTTTTGCGCGAATTTTCCAAAGTTTCCAGCGTATTTACGCGGCTGATTTCCAAATCCATATATTCATCGTCGCTGTTGAGACGCGAGAAATATTCGTTTTCGGCTTGCGTCCAGCGGCGCAAAGCGGGAGATTCGGCGAGCCGGTATGCCGTGCCGAAATGATGTATGACGTGCGCGATTTTGCCTTCGCGCAGGGCAATTTCCGCCAAGCCTCTGACCGAACGAAAACTTTCTTCCGCCACATCAATCGCGCGGTGAAAAACCTTGTATGCGCGTTTCCATTCGCCGTATTGGAAATAGCTTTCGCCGAGACGTTCGAGAAAATCGCTGTCATTTGCGCCGCGCTTTTCCGCCAGACGCAGCATCGCAAAGGCTTTTTTCTGCAATTTTGTGTCGCGCTCCGATCCGGCGAAAGAATGCAGACACCGCGCGAATTCGAATAAAAGCCAGGCATCCTTTGGATTCAGCACCAGCGCACGCCGAAAGGCTTCGAGAGCTTGAATCAGATAGCCGGAAAGCCTCAGTTCATTGGCGAGTTTCCGCAAATAAACGGCTTTTTCAATCGCATCTTCGGTGATTTCAAAATTTTCTCTTTTTTGTTTATCCGAAGTATGAAGATTTTGCAGTGAATTTTCGAGAAATTCCGCCGAAGGAATTTTGGCAAATTCCGCCTTCATCAGAGTTTCTTTGGGTTCGGCAAGATAATCGCGCAGTTCGATTGAACGATTATCAAGCAGAGTTTCGGGAAGAAGCGGAAAAAGATTGTGAATCATCCGCCGGTAATCTTCGCCGCCCGAAGCAAAAACAAACCGTAGTTTTTTGCCCTGCACCGACGTGCGATAGCGGTAAAAGACATTGCCGCCGCGCTTTAAGGCGCGTAGAGCTTGGGTTTCGACCTGTTCGATTTCGCCGATTCGGAGACGGTATTTCGTGCCGTTCGCCTGCGCCCAGATTTTCGGCAAATATCCGGTTCGCATCAGCCGTTTTCCGTCAAAAGCGATCCGGTCAGTCCAGGCTAAATACGGAAAAATCAACCAAAATATTACTAAAAGCGAAAGAGCGAAAAACTCCATTTCGAGATAAAAAAGAAACGCCGCAAAAAACGAAATTAAAAATAAAACGGTTAAATAGCTGTTCGGCGAAACTCTGATATTGATATTTTTTTCGGACAAAGTTTTCGCCGCCGAATTTGCGCCGGTCGAAATATTCGCAGTTTTTGCTTGGGCGATTTGGCTCACGTTTTTTCGATTTTTCTTCGGTAATTAAAATTTTCGGTCTATTGCAACTAAAGACAGTTTGTCGAAACTGACTCGTTTTTTTAAAAAAAGCTTATTTATTACAAATAACTAATCGAGCAGAATTTTTCAAATTTTTTTTGATAAATTAAAAAAGAATACGGATTTTATTGATTCTGTAAGATCAGCGGAACAAATTTTTTTCCGCCGTAAATCTCTTTAATCAATTCAACCAGTATTCTCTTTTTTTTACCTTTTACTTTTTAAGCAGATGAGCAAAAAGTTATGACAATTTGAAAATAAAAACTTTCTGCAATTCGTCTGTAACTCAAAGCTTTCTGTGAACTGCTTATCTACATTCCCATCGGCAAACCGGCGGGCATAGTCGGTTCGGGTTCGACGATTTCCTTGGCTTTTTCGGGATTCAGTTGTTCGAGTTTTTCTTTTGCTTCGCGTGCCGTCAGCGACATCGGAATCGCAACCCCTTCTGCATCTTTGGCTTCGCTCGCCGCTTTGGCGATGTTGAAATAAATCTCGGCGGCTTCGTTTGTTTTATTTTGTTTTTCGTAAATTTGCGCGAGATTAAAATTTATCGTATCTTTTGCCGGAATCGGATTATCAATAGCGGCTAATTGCTGATAAAGTGCGGCGGCTTCATCGAGTTTTCCGTCGTGGGCTTGGGCTTGCGCCAGCGCGAATTTGGAAAGCATTCCGACTTCTCCGCTGTTATTTGATAAATCGGTAAGTTCTTGAATCGCCGCTCCGCGATCAATATCTAGACGGTTAACGGCAATAAAATATTTTGCCTTTTCGCCGACGCTTCCGCCAAAATTATCTACAATCGCCTGAAATTCATTGATCGAGGCTTCGGCGCGTTCTTTAGCGGTTTTAAATGTTTTTTGAGTCGAACCGGCGGGCGGCGGAGTTTCGCTGATTGCCGCTTGCGAAGTTTCAATCGCTCTGCCGAGCGCAGTTTGCGCGGCGTTATAGTTGCGGTTGTTCCAGATATAAAAAATTCCGCCGATAATCAGCAAAACCGCCAATGCGCCGAGAGCGTAGCCGATTGTCTTGCCTTTACCTTCTAATCTACTGCCGAAATCTTCGATCTTTTTTCCGACAGTTGATTGAAATTCGTCCTGAAAAGGTTTTTTTGACGTATTTTCTTCTTTTTTTACAGGTTCTTGAAATTGTGGTAATACTTTTCGTTTTTTTCTAGCCATTTTTAATACTGCAATTCCTTAATTTGCTATTCGTTATATAATAGATACTATGCTTTTTTTGATTTTATACAAAGAAGCAAATTTATCGTAAAGCATCTTTGAAATCAAGTTTGATATTTGTTTTAGATTCAATTTTACAGCTTCAAAACGGTAAACCAAACGTTTTTCAATTATTTTTTATATTTCCGGGAACAATATTAAATAATCGGTGTCTAATAGAATAGTTCGCGGAAAATCGGCGGATGAGCAATTTGAAACTTTCGATTTTAGGGAAAGAAAAAAGGCGGGAAATGTTCTTCAGTAAGTCAATCACAATTGACGAGAAGGAGTTAACAAATGTTGCATTGGCGGCAGGCATTTCTTCTGCAAGTTCAACAGCGATTGAAACAGAGTTCATTGAAAATCTAAAAGCGGGCGATGCAAAAGCCTTCGACACTTTGGTAAATCGTTATGCGAGTGATGTTTATGCACTTCTTTTGCGAATTACCGAAGACGCGAAAGAAGCGGAAGATTTAATGCAGGAAACTTTTTTAAGCGCATTAAAAGCGATTGAAAAATTTCGCGGCGAAGCGGATTTGAAAACGTGGCTTTTTCGGATTGCGATCAATAACGCGAAAAACCGTTTTCGCTGGTGGAAACGCCGCAAACGCGAAAAGACGGTTTCGCTGGATGCTCCGGTCGGCGCGAGCGAAACGCCTCTGAGCGAGACGTTTTCGAGCAATTTTAACACGCCGGAAGAAAACGTTTTACAAAAGGAACGCGAAAAGGTTTTAATCGGCGCGTTAAATTCTCTCCCCGAAATCTTTCGTGAAGCCGTGATTTTATGCGACATTGAAGGCTTGAGTTATGAAGAAATCGCCGCAACTCTCGAAATAAATCCCGGAACGGTAAAATCGAGAATCGCCCGCGGACGCGAAGAATTACGAAAAAAACTGAAAGGTTTTTAGATATTTGAAAACGAGTTGACAAAGTTTTCTGGGTTTTGCGAGTTAGCCGAGTTTTATTTGACTTGGTCAACTCAGAAAACTCAGCAAACTCGGTCAACTCTAAAAGAGTGAATGATTGACTCGCCCCGGTATCACTTTTAATTAACCAAAATCGGTGCCAACGAAAAACGGGTCAAAGGTGACGATGAAATTCGGAACGGAATTTTGAAACCAGGATTTTTATGTTTTGGAACTATTTGAAAAAATAGATCAGCAACAACTTTTCTGAAACTTAAAAACACGCAATTTGAAAAACCGTTGTCGAACAAGCGTTGTTTTCTTAAAAAAAGGGAAACAGCCGGGGTCAGTGAGTCATTCACTCTAAAATTAGTCAATCGTCCTTTGTTCTTCGTCAGTTGCTGCTTAAAACAAATTGCAACTGACGAAGAACAAAGGACAAAGGACGAAAAAAATGAACTGCGAAAATTTACAATTTAATCTCTCTATTTATCTGGATGATATTTTGACGGATGAAGAACGCGCTACGGTTGACAACCATCTGGCGCGATGCCCATTGTGCCGACAAAGATTATCGGATTTTCAGGCTTTGCAGAGAGATTTGCGAATGATGCCGCGCCCCGTTTTATCAAGTGAATTATTGAATTCTGTAAAAATGCGCGTTGCCGAAGAGATTTATTCGCAACCATTTAAAGAACCTTCATTCTCCGAAAAAATTCTGGCTTGGTCGCGCAGATTTTTAATGCCTTATACGGTTGGAACTGCCGCATCTTTAGTTTTTGGTTTTCTGCTTTTGTGGGCTTTGATGACGGCAAATACCGGAATTCGTCAAGCAAACGAGTCTGCGGTTTATGAAAAACCGCAAACTTCTTCGGTTTTACTGGCGCAAGCCACACCGAATCTTTTCGATGCCGAACTAACGCCGATGGCATTTGCCAACGAGCGGCTTTCAATTTCAGCTGTATCGCCTTCGGTCAATCCGCAAGGCGCCTTGATCGCGCTGACCAAATCCTTTGTGCGCGGCGAGATGCGCGATGAAGAAGTCGTCATTGTCGCCGATGTTTTCGGCAACGGTTTAGCGCAAATTGCCGAAGTTGTCGAACCGTCAAAAGATCGCCGCGCCGTGATCGAACTCGAAAAAGCCTTGCGGACAAATCCCGATCTCGAACCGCCGTTCGTTCCGGCAAATATGGATCACCGCTCCGACTCCGTGCGAATCGTGCTGAAATTTCAAACCGTCAATGTTGATACAAACAAAAACTCACCGAATTAATTTTCTCCTTGGGACACTTCAAATATCCTCACCTCACTTCAAAATAATTCTTGCGAACTTGCCACGAAACGCCCAAACTTGTTAGCCTTATTATGTGCTTAATTTCACAAGATGAGGTAGAACAAGGAATGCGGGAACAAAATACTTTTCAAGATACGATTCAAGATTACATAAAAAGTTTCGAGACAACTGCCGCTGATTGGTTTGAAACCGCTGCTGATACTTTTGTCGGGAAAGCCGACACTTTGCGCGATGGAACGGAACTCGATCCGGTCGCGCTTCCGCGCGATCTATACGCGCATAAAAACGCGCAGACCGAATGGTGGTATTATACCGGACACGCCGAAACTGTTTCGGGCAAGAAATTCGGTTTTGAACTTGTTTTTTTCAAACGCCGAACCGATCTGGACAAATTTTCGCTCGTTCCGCTCAGGCTTTTGGGCAATCCGATCTATTTCGCGCATTTTGCTCTGACCGATGTTGAGGGCAAAAAGTTCCGCTACACGCATCGCAAAAGCTCGAACGGAATGTTTGATTTTCCGGCTTCGGCGAGCGAAAGTCATTTTCATCTTCGTTTGGGCGATTGGTCTCTGCGCGAATCACATGGAACTCATATTTTGCGGGCAACGGTCGGAAACGATGTCGTTTTTGAAGCAAATCTGAAACCGACGAAAAAACCGATCTTGAACGGCAAAGGCAAAGACGGTGTTTCATTTAAAGACGAAGGCGAAGCATCGCGCTATTTTTCATACACGCGGATGGAAATGGAAGGCGATCTGATTTTGGACGGCAAAACCGAGCATTTCAACGGTTCAGCGTGGATGGACAGAGAATTCGGCACGTGGACACCGACCGAAAAGCAAAAAGGCTGGGATTGGTTTTCGATTCAACTTGACGACGAAACCGAATTGATGTGTTACCAACTGCGCGACAGTTCTGGCAAAGTTTCGGATTTTTCGAGCGGAAATTTCGTCAAAAAAGACGGCGAATTTACGCCGATTTCGCACGAAGATTTTTCCATCGAGCCGACCGGATTCTGGAAAAGTCCGCACACGAAAGCGACTTATCCGAGCGGTTGGAAAATCAAAGTTCCGAAATTTGAGATTGAGTTGACGGTTGATCCGGTCATCGAAGATCAGGAATTAGACACACGCGGCACGACGATGATCGTTTATTGGGAAGGCGCGTGTTCGGTTCAGGGAAAATCAGGCGAAAAAGATGTAACGGGTCGCGCGTATGTCGAACTCGTCGGTTATGATCGCTCACACGATCAACCGAATCTGGCATATTTTCTGATGGGAAACAGCTTTGAATTTCCGTCGAAATCATTTTTTGATTAATAGATACGCATAAAATTATATGTAACGTGTAAAACAAAAAAGTAGTTCAGAAGTTTCTGAACTACTTTTTTTACTGTCAAATATTAAACTTTCAAATAAGTAAGAAAAAAAATTTTAGATATTTCGAAAAATCTAAAGACTTTTGTAAGTTCCAGACACTATATTTTTCAGGAATTTTCCGACATTATTCGTTATCCATATTCCATTTGTGTTTATTTTTTCGGCATTTCGGCTTTCAGTCTTTCAGCCAAACCTTTATCAAGTTCGAGTAAAGCCTGATATTGCACCTCGGCAGCAACATAATCTTTCTTTTGAATATAAGCATAACCAAGATTGAATCTTGCTTTTTTAAATTTCGGGCTGAACTCCAAACTCTTTTTATAAGCTTCGATAGATTTATCTATCATTTCATTTGAAAAATAAGCATTCCCCAAAAGATAATAGCCATCGGCAAAATCCGGGTATCTTTGAGTATATTCAATTAGTCCGGTAACGGCTTTTTTATAATGCGTTTCAGCCAAATTGCTTTTGCCGGATAATTCGTAGGCGCGTCCGAGATAGAAATTGGTTTCGCCGTCTTCGGGATTTAATTTCAGCGCGTTGTTGCAGGCTTCGATGGCTTTGGCATATTCTCTAATATCATTATAGCCGCGGCAAAGATACGTATAAGCCTGAAAATTATTGGGCAAAAGGTTAATGGCGATCTGCGCCGCGCCGATTGAGTCGTTAAATTTGTCGGCAAGACTGTAATACCAGCTTATATCCGTGTATAAATTTCCGTCGCGCGGAAACTCTTCGAGAGCTTTTTTGGTAATTTGCACCGCATCGTTAAAACGATTCAAATTGCGATAGGTATCCGCCAGACTGCGATAAGATTCGTAATTATTTCTATTAACATTCACCGATCTCTCAAAAGCATCAGCGGCTTCTACATAATTTCGCTCTCTTTGATATGCTTTCCCGATTAGAAAATAGGCATCGGACATAAATTGCGTACCGTTTTTAACCGCATTTTGAGCCGCCGCTTTTTGCTCGGCGGTTTCGCCTAAACTATAATGAGAATAAGCGATACTGTAATATGTATTGCCGTTATTTGGAATCTTTTCAACTATATCTTTATAAATGTTCAAAGCATCTCGATAGGATTGCTTGGCATAATAAACATCGCCCAAACCGGCTTTAAATGAAATATTTGTCGGTTCTACAACTAACGCTTTATTCAAATCATCTAAAGCTTGGTCATAATTTTTTTGCGAATAATTCAAAAACCAACGAATCCGGTATAAATCAATCAAAGGTGTAAAACCCTGACTCTGGGCTTTGTTCAATTCCTCCAGCGCAATGTCGTTTTGCTTTAAGTAATAATGAGCATTTCCTTTCCAAAAACGGGCATAAGCATAATTATCAACTAAGGCAAGAGCTTCGGAATATTTTCTTATCGCACCTTCATAATCTCTCCGGTTAAAACTTCGGTCGCCTTCGCTGACCAATTTTTTAGCGCGGTTCATATCTCTTTTGTTTTGCGCCGAAACATCTGAAGATAAAAAAGAAAAAGTAAAAATCAACAAACAAAATGTAATAAATTTAATTAACACGGTTCTCATAATCATTATCACTCCTAAAGCTATTGAAGAATTCCGCCCGGTTTTTTAGTCGGAGCAACGGTTGGTTTAGGTGTCGCCGGAGCAGCCGTCGGTCTGGGTGTTGTCGGTCTGGCAGTCGGTCTGGGTGTCGTCGGTGCAGCCGTAGGTTTAGCAGTCGTCGGCGCAACCGTCGGTTTGCCGGTCGGCTTTTCGACAACTTGTCCATTCTTATTGTTCAAATTTACATTATCCAATAGATTGCCCGTTTCGGCATTTGTATTTTCATCAACTATGTTTGAATCAACTATAATTGATTCTTCAGTTGTCGGCTCGACCGAAGGAGTTACTTCAATAGTCGGTTCGGGCGAAGGCGTGACAACTTCATTTGTCGTACCGCCTTTCATCATATACCATGCAATACCGCCGATTCCTCCGAGAACAATAAATAAAAAAACTAATAATCCGCCGATAATCGCAAATTTCTTTCCGCCGGAAGACGTTTTCGGCAGCGGCGGCGGACCAGGCGGGACTACCGGTGCGGGTTCAACTTCATCTTCTTGTTGGCGATCAAACTCATCTCGATTTGTGATAAATGTTGCACCGACCGCGTTTGAACTATCACTTTCATCTGCTAAATTTGAGAAAAATGCTGTTTCACCGCTTCCTCCGACACCGGCAAAAGCATCATCATCGTCTTTGAATTCACTTTCGTTATTAAATTCATTAAATTCACTTTCGCTCTCAAATTCATCTTCTTTTTCTTTATAAGACATTGCCGAAGCATTTGTATCAGGCGAATATCCTTTATTTTCAGCAAAATCACTGCCGTTCGGAAAATTATCTTTTGAGCTGAAGTTATAGTCATCCTGAAAATGCTGCGGTTTTGCCGCATCATCTTCAAGCGGAATCTCCCTTCCTTCTTGGGCAGCTAAAATTGCCGGTGAATCTCCGGCAAGCAAGACTTCGGTTTTTACGTCCGAAGGTTTTACTTCTGAATCAATTATTTCCGGCTCAAAACGAACTGTTTCATCAAAATTTTGATTTTGTGAAGGCGCGGTTGTCGAATATGAATTTTCACTCTGCCCGGAAAAAGAACCGTAACTTAAATCAGCGGAGTGTGATTTAACTTGATGTTGAGAAATTATCGGTGCGGCAAACGGCGTTTCGGGTTGAGAAGTTTTATTATCAAAGGCAATTTCTTCTTCATTGACATTGAAAGCAATCGTTTGCGCCATCATCGCCGATTGTAATTTGGAATAAGCATCGCGCAGATTTTTTTGCATTTCGCGCGCGCTCGGATGACGGCTGTCTTGCCGAATGTCCATTCCTTTCAAAATTACTGCTGAAACTTCCGGCGTAACTTCTTTATTCAGCTCGTTTATCGGTTTAAGAGGATCAGGCAAGCCGCTTAATAAACTGTCCGCACGGGTCAAAGCGTCGGGCGGAACATTATTTGTTAAAAGTTGATAAACCGTCGCCGAAAGCGAATATAAATCGCTTTGAGAATTAGTTCCTGTGCCGCGAATTTGCTCCATCGGCGCGTAATGCGGCGTATAACCGACAATGCTCCCGGTTGAAGACGTGCGCGTTTCACCGACTGAATTTTTTGACAGACCGAAATCAAGCAAAACAATATGATTATCATTAGTCAGTTTCAGATTTTGCGGCTTAATATCGCGATGAATAATCGGCGGTTCGTGGGTGTGCAGATAATGCAGTGCATCAAGAAGTTGATCCGCCCAAAATAAAACCCAACTTAACGGAAACGGCTGCTGTGTTTTTTCAAGCCTTTTTGATAAATCATCGCCCGTAATATGCTCCATGACGAGAAATTGATTTTCGCCCTCTACAAAATGGTCGCTGACTTTCGGCAGAATCGGATGGCGCAGATTTGCCAGAATTCTTGCTTCGCGTTCAAATGCCGTAGCAAGCATTACGTCATCAGAAAAAAAGGTGCGTTTAAGCGCAACAGCACTCCCAAGCCTTTGGTCAACCGCTAAATAAACTTCGCCCATTCCGCCTTTGCCGATCAGATGAACGATTAAATAGCGATCTTGGATTAAAACATTCGCAGCTAATGGTTTCATAATTTAAATGGTAACTTGGGCATTTATATTAGCACAACCCATTGTTATTGACTTATAGATAATTGTTTGTCAGGCAGCATTGCAACCTTTCCCTCGTGTTGCCAACAACGCCCGCCGCCTTTGACTCTTCTTGAACAAGGTGTTCCTTTTTTTGTTTCCGCACCGCAGAAATAGACAGGATCTTTTTTTTCGTTTTGCCGGGATTGTAGCAATTCGGCTTGTTTTTTCTGCCCGGTTGATTGATTTACAACACCAGCATTTTGATCATTTGTTTGTGTTTGAATGGCTGGCGTTGCATTTAAATTTCCCTGTTGTGTTTGATTATTCGGAATTTCGGCTAATTGATCAGTTCTTTTCTGATTCGGCAAATCATTTTTTTGCGGTGCATTGTTCAGATATTTAGGCGTTGCAAAACTATCCGTTTTGTCCGCAGTCCGAAAAAAACTTCCGATAAAAAAAATTCCAAATAACATCCCGATCCCCAAACCGATTTTCGGTAACCAATCATAAATTGTAAATTCAGTTTGGCACAAATCGCAAAAACGCCGGCTCGTTAATAGATTCCAATCAACTCTTTCAATTTTGTCGCCGCATTGACAACAAAACTTCGGTTTATAGAGCATATAATTTCCCCTGTTAAATTGAGATTACAGAAACTTTTTTGTTTTTAATTATTTATAAACCCGCCTGTTTGACCGATTATTCCGCTTTACAAAGTATTATAAACCAAAACTTGTTGAATGTTAAGATAAAATTTGAAACCATTTGTTGTGCAACTTCGTGATATTAATCAGCGTCTGAAAGTTAATAATCTTATTATGAATTTACAAAAATTTTTCGTCCTAATTTTATTTTTTATTTTCAGCATTTTATCGGTTTCAGCACAAGATACCGACATTATAACGGTTGATTCTGCAATTGTTCGTTTGAATGTCGGAGTTGTTGATACTCGCGGACGACCGATAACAAATCTGAATCAAAACAATTTTACAATTTTTGAAGACGGAGTTAAACAAGAAATTGCCCGTTTTGAACCGACGGTTGCTCCGTTCAGCGTCGTGATGATTCTCGATATGAGCGGTTCGACCATCGGTTTTCGCGAAACAATCCGAATGTCCGCGCTTCGTTTTATAGACGCGCTTGCCCCGGATGATCGCGTTGCGGTCGTCGAATTCTACGATAAAATTAATCTGCTCAATAATTTTACATCAAACCGGAAAATTATCGCCAATTCAATCAGAGTCGCCAACGGGCGCGGCAAAACTCAGTTATACAATGCTTTAGATTTCGCTATCGAGAGATTAAATAAAGAACAAAACCGCCGCAAAGCCATTATTGTCTTGACGGACGGTATTGACACCGCAGTTCAAAATTCCGACCGCGATTTCCTGCAAACGCTTAAATCAACGGAAATGTTAAATGCCATCAAACCTGAAAATGAACGGCTTCTGGCGGAAACTTTGTCAAAATCCGATGCTCAAGGCATTACGATTTATCCGTTGGCGCTACCGACGGGCGATCCGGCAAAACTTGCCGATCCGACGCCGATTCAGGTAGCGATGTTCACCGCCGCCCGCCAACGCCTCGAAATTCTTGCCCGAAGAACCGGCGGCACGCTGAACACAATCAACCGTCTGGAAGAAATGGGCAGACTCTATGCCGAAGTAGCGGCTGATCTTCGTGCGCTCTACACGATTGAATACGAACCTAAAAATCCCGACCGCAGCGGAAAATGGCGCGAAATTAAACTCGCTGTTGATAATCCGCAATTGATTTCCAGAACCCGAACCGGTTATTTTGCCAAATAAATTATGCCGATGCGCGTTAAATAGCCTGATAAACTTGACATATTTTCATTTGATTTGTACTCTAATACCTTGCTTTACGCACCCGTAGCTCAGCTGGATAGAGTACTTGACTACGAATCAAGGGGTCGCATGTTCGAATCATGCCGGGTGCATTTCAAAATCTTTAATAAGTATAACGACTTGCGAGAACCAGTAAAAATCTTAGCAAGTCTTTTTTAGTTTAGTTTTCCTCTATTTTTTCCTCTAATACTCCATCTCAATCGTCGGCAATTTCTTTAAAGCACGCAAAGTGATTATATTTTCTAATCCTTAATTCGCATTTGTAAACAAAACTTAGATTTTTCGCGTAAAATATGCGCGCTCTAATTTTTAAATTAAAATCAATAACAAATATGACGATAAAAAGACTTTTCGATAAATTTTTTCTTGTTTCTACCTGCCTTTTTTTAACCTGCGTTTCGATCAGCGCTCAAAAAGCGATGCCGTATCTGACCGAACCGGCAATTTCGCCCGACCGTAAGGAAATCGTCTTTGTTTCCGGCGGCGATATTTGGACGGTTCCGGCATCGGGCGGAACAGCTTCCCTGCTCGTTGCGCATCCGGCAACCGAATCGCGTCCGATGTTTTCGCCCGACGGCAGAAAATTGGCATTCGTTTCCAACCGCACGGGCAACGGGGATATTTATTTGCTGGATTTGGAAATGAATAATCTTTCTCGCCTGACTTTTGACGACGCTTCGGACAATCTCGATGCGTGGTCGCGCGACGGGAAGTGGATTTATTTTTATTCGAACAGCAAAGATATTGCCGGAATGAACGATATTTTTAGAGTCGCTTCGACGGGCGGAACACCGCAGCAGGTTTCGGCTGACCGTTACACGAACGAATTTTATACCGCGCCTGCGCCGGACGGAAACGGTTTTGCATTTACGGCTCGCGGCATCGCCAACGGGCAATGGTGGCGCAACGGGCGCAGTCATATTGACGAAAGCGAAATCTGGTTAAAACGAGGCGAAAATTATGAGCAAATCACGCAGCGCGGCGCAAAACAGCTCTGGACGATGTGGAGCGCGGACGGCTCGCGTCTTTTTTATGTTTCCGACCGCAGCGGAGCGCAGAATATCTGGTCGCAGCCGGTCAAAGGTCAGGCGCGGCAATTGACGAATTTTAAAAACGGCAGAGTTTTATGGGCAAATATTTCTTATGACGGAAAACAGATCGTTTTCGAGCGAAACTTTAACATCTGGACGCTTGACACCGACGGCGGAAACGCCAGAGAAATTCCCGTAAATTTGCGCGGATTGCCCGCAACTTCTCTAACCGAAAGAATGAATGTTTCAACGCAAATCCGCGAATTCGCGCTTGCGCCCGACGGTAAAAAAATCGCGGTCGTCGCCCGCGGCGAAATTTTCGCGGCTTCGGCAAAAGACGGCGGCGAAGCGGTACGCATCACAAACACCGCCGCGCCCGAATCTTTTGCGGCGTGGGCGAATGACAGTCAGAAAATCGTTTACACATCGGAACGCGCGGGCAGATTACAGCTTTTTCAATACGATTTCTTAACGGAAACAGAAACGCAGTTGACAAAAACCGGCGATGATTTTTCGCCCGTTTATTCACCCGATGGAAAATCAATCGCTTTTATCAGAAACGCGCGTTCGCTGATGATTTATGACACGAATTCCAAACAGGAACGCGAGCTTGCCAGATTTTTCATCGACGCGCCGCCATTGATCGGCAAACGCTCGATTGCGTGGTCGCCCGACAATCAATGGATCGCTTATCTGACACTTTCGCCCGAAACGCGCTCTTACATTAATGTTTCGGTTGTTTCAATCAGAGGAAATGACGCGAAACCTTTGAGTTTTCTGGCTAATTCAAACAGCGGTTCGCTTTCGTGGAGTCCCGACGGCACGTTTATTTTATTTGATACAAATCAGCGCACGGAAGACGGTTATCTGGCAAGAATCGATTTACAGCTTAGCACGCCGCGTTTCCGCGAAGATCAATTCCGCGATTTATTCAGACAGGAAAATCCGCAAACGCGCCCGACTCCGCAAACATCGCCGACACCCGCCGAAAATCCGGCTCCGGCTGTAACGCCGAGTCCAAGCCCGACGGTGACTCCGGCAGCTTCGCCCTCGCCGGCAGTCAAAAAGGAAGAAAAGAAAACCGAAATCGTTTTTGAAAACATCCGCCGCCGTTTGAGTATCGTGCCGACCGGAATCAGCACTTTCGGACAGGCGATCAGCCCGGACGGAAAAACAGTTTTATTGCTGGCTTCTTCGGGGGGACAATTTAATATCTACACCAGGTCTCTGGACGAACTCGCCACCGACCAATCGGCAAAACAGATAACTTCGACGCCCGCATTCAAATCCGACGCGCAGTTTTCGCCCGATTCGAAAGAGATTTATTATCTCGAAAACGGGCGTGTGCAGATCGCCAATCTGGAGCGCGGAAATACGCGCCCGCTGGCAATGAATCTGGATATGAATGTCAACTTTGCCGACGAAAAAATGGAAATTTTCGGTCAGGCGTGGCGTTATATGCGCGATAATTTTTACGACGATAAGTTTCACGGGGTTGACTGGAACGCAGTAAAAACAACTTACGAACCTTTAATTTCGGGAGCGCGGACGGTTGATGAAATGCGGCGGCTGATGGCGATGATGGTCGGCGAATTAAACGCCTCGCATCTCGGCGTTTTTGGCGCGTCGGGCATTACGGCAACGCCGATCGGCAAACTCGGACTTCGTTTTGACAGAAACGAATATGAAAGCGGCGGACGTTTGAAAATCACCGAAATCATCGTTTTATCGCCCGCCGATATTTCCAGAGAAATCAAGGTCGGCGATTATCTTCTGAGTGTTGACGGCAGACAGATTGACGGCGTAACGAATCTGGACGAATTGCTGGAAAATAAAGTCGGCAAGCGCGTCGAGATCGAAGTTTCAACGGACGCGGGCGGCACTAATAAAAAGAAAATCGTCGTCAAACCCGTCAGCACCGGCGCGGAGAAAAATCTTTTATATCGCCAATGGGTTGAAGCCAACCGCGCGTATGTCGAACGAATCAGCAACGGACGGCTCGGTTATGTTCACTTGCCTGATATGAGCGCGGGTTCGCTGTCGCAAATGTATGTTGACCTCGACGTGCAGAATCAATCGAAAGAAGGAGTCTTGGTTGACGTTCGCAACAATAACGGCGGATTTGTTAATGTCTATGTGATTGACGTTCTGGCGCGGCGCGGTTATCTGGGAATGAAAGAACGCGGGCTGTGGGAAGTTCCGGCGCGGACAGCGCTCGGTCAGCGTTCGCTCGAACGTCCGACGATTCTTTTGACAAACCAGCATTCGCTTTCCGATGTCGAAGATTTGACCGAAGGTTATCGAACATTAAAACTCGGCAAAGTCGTCGGAGAACCGACTTCCGGCTGGATTATTTTCACCTGGAACGCCGGAACTTTCGACGGCACGACCGTCCGCCTGCCGCGTCAGTTAATAACAGGAAGCGACGGCAAAAATATGGAAATGAATCCGCGACAGGTTGATGTTCCGGTTACGCGTCCTGTGGGGGAAAGTTTAACCGGAAAAGATTCGCAGCTCGATACAGCCGTTCGCGAACTACTCGGACAAATCGCCAGATAAAGATCTTTGTCCGCGAAAGAACGCGAAAAGGAAAATAAAAATCTGCCGGTAAATTAATTATTGGCTTTTTTTTACTGACAGCTAATAACGACGGAATGTAATGTGAGAGACTTGTCTTTCGCTGCTTTTGTAAAATCAATATTTTCTCGATTTGAACGTGGACGTATTCTCTGTAACACTGAATGTTCCGAAAACGTCAAAATAGGAGATTTCCGCACCAACTCCTATTGGTGTGTCCAGACAGATCACGCTGGGAGTAGTACTTTTAGCTATTTCCAGCGAGGTATATAAGGTATGAGCCGCGTTTCTGATACCGTCAGCATTTTTTATGCCGAACGCTGTAGTTGCAGCTAATTTTCCGACCGCTCCGGCGAGTTTCAGATTACCCAATGCCGCAGCAAGTTTGTCCAATTTGCCGGCTACCGAAAAATTAACCCCCCAATCGTTAACCTTCGTATTGTGCAATTGATTAGGGCTGACACAATTGAATATAAACACGAGCACGTATCCGGCACCCGCTCCGATTCCCGGACCTAAACGCATACTGGCAATACTGAATTTAAACTTCCAATGCAGATTTCTGATATTTACCAATTCGCCCGCAGTATATTCCGATCCCCAAGTTATCGCTTGAAAACCCACTTTCTCGCCGACGGCTAACCAAGTATGTCGGTCAGTTTGATCTGAACTCATAAAAATATCGTCTCCTTATAATTTATTCAGGCTTCTCAATTTGAATATGCGAATAAATTGTTTAGAATCAGCCATTTTTTTTCAAAAACTTCTATTTACTGATAAATAAACTGTAATTCCAAATTTGAATTACTTCCATTCATTTTATTTTTTCCACTTTTGATTGGTTAATTACGACTATTCGTTTATAATTACAGTTGTTGTTTAACAACACAATAATTCGAACACTATAAGGGAGTATTTTTTGAAATGAACGAAAATAATAAGTGCAGCCACGAAATGTGTCATTGTCAGGTAGGCGAAGATACTACATATTGCAGCGATCATTGTAAAGATGCAGTGGATCAGGATTTAACCGAAATAAAATGTGATTGCGGTCATCCGTCTTGTGAATAAATCAATAATTTTTTCAAACAAAAAAGCGATTCTTTTATCTAAAAGAATCGCTTTTTTGTTTGACTTTACAAAATTCGGAAAAAAAACATTTCCCATTTCACACAGTTGTTTTTCGGTGAACAAAAATTCTCAAAAAACCGTTGATCGCAAAATGCAAGAGCATATAAACAACCAACGCAACAATTATGGGTAAAGCCAATGTAAAACCGCCTTCGACCGTAGGACTTGCTACAATACCTTTGAAAGGAGCATAAAAAGGATCGGTAATCGTGCGGATAAACTGTACGAAATCGGCACTGCTTCTTGCCGCAAAAAGCGCGAGCATCAAACGAATCGCCAACAAACCGTAAATAATAAAGAAAATATAATCAATAACTTGGGAAACGCGGGCGAGCGTTCTGCCGCGTTCAACTTCATGTTCGGTTTCAACAACTTCATTAACGGCTTTTTCCCGCATATTTTCGGCGATATTATCAATTTTCGCCGCATCGTTACGGGTCGGTCGCTCGGCTTCGGCAACAATTTCACCGCCGACTTCCGATTTGACGTTTGATTTTATCGCTTCATAATTTGCGACTCTCTGTGCTTCTTCTTGTTCCAGTTTATTGTCTAACATTTTGATTTCTCCTGTTTATTAGATTTTCGTTTCTTCGCGTCCGTGCGGTGTGTCTTCTGACTTTGGACTTCCGGCGATGTCGCGTTCATCTGGATTTCCTTTTGTTTCGTCGCCGCGTAAAATTTCTCTAACTGTTTCATCCGAATCTATGTTTGATCCTTCTTCAATTAGTTCATCGGCATCCCATCCTTCACGCTTGATATTTGTCACATCTTTTTTATTAGTTGCATTCATTTGTTTAATCTCCAAAAAATTATTCAGTTCCGCTTAATATACAGATCAATAACCGTGCCACAATTTTATATCTATAACGCGCATTTTTATTAGCTTTTTCCTATTTTAATAAAAATTAGTGTATTAAATACAAACACATTTTTGTATCGTTCTGACAAAAAAATGAGAGAGTAAAAAACTCTCTCATTTAATCCAATAATTAAATTTTAATTAACGATTATCAACTGTTCTGTTCGGAGCAGTTGCCGTTAAAGTAAATACGGTTCCCTGTTGGAGATTGATGTCATCACGTCCTTCCAGAACTACCGTTCCCGCACCTGCACCGGCACCGACTACAGCACCGATCGCCGCACCTTGACCGCCACCGGCAATTGCACCGATGATCGCACCGATTGCCGCGCCGATTCCGGCTCGTGTAACGGTTTTGGTCGTCTGATTTGAATCTCTGACCGTGCCTTCATTATTGACGGCAATTTCATCGCCGTTCGGCATTCTCACATTTTCGACAATACCGGCAAAACGATAAGTTGTTCCGTTTCGCAAGCGAATTGTGTCAAATTCGAGTGAAAGATTGGCACGTCCCGAAACACGTCCCGAACGTTCAGCTGAAGCTACACGACCTTCGATTATCGCGCCTTGATATTGCGAAGGCGAATTTACGGTCATTGTAAAACTATCACCGTTCTGGCTGGCTTGGGTTGAAATAGGCGTGTTCAAAGTTGCCGTTAAAGGCATATTGTTCGGCACGACAAAATCTTCATATCTCGAATTTCCCGCCGTATTTCCGCTATTAACCATTGACCATTGAGCGTTTTGATTTATTTTGTCATAAACGCTTGCCACCGTAATGGTTTCATTTCTATTTTCAAGATAAACGCGGCGAATAACTCTTAATTGATTGTTGACAGACATAAAATTAACATAGAAATCGTTAATTCTGTCGCCTTCATAATCTAAAGAAACGCCGTCAAACGATGTGTTTGCCGTAATTCTGACGCTTTGACCGTTCGGCATAGTTTCAGTTCTGGCAACACCGTCGGCTTCAAACGAAATCTGCGGTGAATTTGACGAAGCAATTGTAACCATATTGTTTCGTTTTTCAATCGCCAGCATTTCCGGTGATCTCAAACGATTTTCGAGATTTCTTTCTAATCTCTCGCGCTGATTCATCGGATAAGTTCGGACAGAATTTGTTACAACCGAACGCACATCATCGCTCTGACTTAAATTCAAACGGTAAGTTCCCGTTAAATTAGCATCAAAAGTGTTTGCCGGTTGACGTTTGTCAAAATCAAAATTAACACTGTAATAATCACGCAGTCTTTCCAAATCCGTGCGAATTAAACGCCATTCTCTTTCAGTACCTTGCTGAAAACGATAATCGCGCATAAAACCATCAATGTAATATGCCCGATTCAAAACATCTTCAACATCAACTGCGGTCGAACGACGAGCGTTAAAATTCTGTTTCAATCTGTTTGTTGAAGCTTCAAAATCTGAAACATAATTGTTTGCAGCTTCCTGGCTTCTAGTATTGTTCAGAACGCTTCTGTTCAAAGCGGTTGAAAATTCGCGGTTGAAAATATTGGTTCGCGCTTCGATACTTGAAATAGTTGCGCTCACCACTTGATCGGAAACATTATAAACTCTTCCCGTATTTCCAGGAATCGTAACCGGATTTGTCCAGTTCCACGCAACATTATAATAATTTGCCAATGTATCGAGATTGTTTCTAAGACTTGTCCAGTTTCTTTGTGTCGGCTGATTCAAGGTATTATCTCTCATAAAGCTGTCAATGAAGAAAGCATTATTTAAAACTTCCTGAACATCGCCGCTAACCGAAGTTCTGCCATCGAATCTTTCTCTTAATATATTGGATGAATTTTCAAACTGAGCAACATAATTAACTAATTGAGTGCGATTGATACTTCCGCTTATTCTCGCTCTGTTCAACGCCTGATTAAGTGAACGCTTATAAATTTGGGTATCATTTTGAATGTTTGCCAATAGTTGCTGCATCTGACTGTCAGTTACTTGATACGGCATTTGACCGGTAGTCGGTGAATCCATTGTTCGCCAGTTTCCGGTTAATCCGTAATATCCCTGCAACATATCCAGATCAGCAGCCACATTATTCCAGGCTGTCGTTACTCTGGCATTTAAGCGATTATCGTTAATAGATTGTTCAATTTCCGCCGCTTTATCTAAAACGTCCGAAACATCCGACGCCGCTGATCTTCTCGTATTAAATCGTTGTTTCAGAGATTGAATTGAACTTTCAAAATCGGTAACAGTTCGGAGCATTTCCGCTCTGTCTCGATTGTTTATTCGTCTGATATTCATTCCGCTGTTCAATTCCCGTTTAAAGATTACGGTTTTTGATTCGATATTATTTATTGTAGTTTGCACTTGTCTGTCATTCACACGATACGCACGATTTTGTGCCGAAACGGTCATAACCATTCCAACACAAAGCAGTAAACTCATTGTGAATAAACTTAAAAATTGTTTTTTCATAGATTTTCTCCTCATCTTTATCAATTGCAGATATTTTTCTTAGGTATTTAAAAACTCCACTAATTATCTATTCATGTTTGCAATAACCGTGCCAACTTATATTGTTTTATTACAAACTCGTTGAGTTTGTTGATTTAGAGAGCCGGATAAATTTATAAAAATTGGTTTATATATATGTAATTGTAAGAATTTAATACGAATTTCGTCTAAACTTCCCGTATATGCGGTATTTTTTTTGAAGGAGTATTTCACACTCTTGAGTTCCGTTAGGCTCGATAGATTTATAGCTTTGATGTTTAGCGCGCTCGCGCCGTCATTTATTTCTATTTGCGAAAACGGAAGATTATTATTTAGAAAGCGGCAGAGTTATTGTAAAAACAGCACCTTTTTCTGCGCCTTCACTACTTGCGATGATTGAGCCTTGATGTAATTTGATAATTTGATTCGAGATCGTCAAACCTAATCCTAAACCACCGATTTTTCTAGTGATTGAGGTATCTGCCTGTCTGAACCGATCAAAGATATGAGGTAGAAATTCTGCTCCGATTCCTCTTCCGGTGTCTTTTATAATTATTTTTACGCCTGAGTTGTTTACAAATGCTGAAACCTTCACTTTTCCGTCTGATTCCGTAAATTTAATCGCATTTTCAATAAGATTTTGAATTGCAATCAAAAGCTTTTCTTCATCGCCGATAACTTTCTGGTGATCTAATTGAATGTCTTTAGTGAAATTTATGTTTTTAGCAATTGCCATCGGTTCACATTCACAAAACGATTTATCAACAATCTCTGAAATATTCAGTTCATTTCTGCTAAATTTGCTGTTTCCCGCGAGAATTTGAGAATAATCAAGCAGTTCATCAACTAGTTTTGTTTGTGCTCGAATATTTTTCTCAATTTTTGATAGTGCCAGATCTTTTGTATTATCTAATAAAGTATTAGTTTTAAGAATTCTCGTCCAACCGGCGATTGCATTCAGAGGCGTTCTCAATTCGTGGGAAACAACCGAAATAAATTCATCTTTCGTCGAATTTGCTTTTTCTGCTATGGCTCGCGCCTTTTGTTCACTTTCCAGTAATTCTTGTTTTTGTTTTTCCAACTCGAAAAGTTCGGCGGCAATTGATTCTAATTTTGAACGTGTAGATGCCTCCCAATAAGTCATTCCAAACAATAAAATACTGAAAGCGATTCCGCTGAAAAAGATCAAAGGAGTCCAACCGACAGTTGATTGTTTATCAAATACCGGCAGTGCAAAATATCGAATTTTCCAATTTCTACCGGCTACTTGCAAGTCACTTTCGGTTAAGTAGTTTTCATAATACCCCGAAGCATAAAACTGGTTTTCGCCAATTCGTCCGGTTAATTGCGGACTCTCAATTGTTGAAGTTTGTGCCAGCAAATTTTCCGGATTTATTTCTCCATCATAGATTGCAATACCGATATTACTCACCGAAGCTATTTGTTGAATTTCCTCTAAGAAATTTCCGGCTCTAAACGGACTGTAAATAAAACCGTCCAGATTTTCTTTTCTCTCTTGAATTGAAGACGGCATCAAACCATTTTTATAGACCGGAAGATAAATCAAAAATCCTGCTTGCTTATCTTGATCAATTTCCTGAAGAAGCGTAACTTTTGCCGTTGCCGCCGGATTGCCTGTATCTCTTGCGCGGTCGAGAGCCTCGCGTCTTTTTATTTCGGTTGACATATCGTAACCGATTACTTGACTGTTTTTTGAATCAAGCGGTTCAAGATAAATTATCGCTTGATAAACCTCTCTCTCTCCTTCCGGGAATATTGAAAAATCTTTATAGCCTTCCAATTTTACTTGATTTATAAGAGCTTTGCGATCTTTCGGTAAAATGACTTTTGTGTAACCGATTCCCAGTATTCCTGTATAGTTTTTCTCTATTTCTAAGTTTTTTACATAATTAGCAAAACTCTTTCTATCAATTTCACCGATTGACTGGACAAAACCTCGTCCGCCTTTAAGCAGTGAAATATATAAATTTAACTCGTTTTCAAAAGCGGCTTGAACTCTTATAACTTCGTTGTTAAATCTAATCAGATCATTGTTTCTGGCACTTTGATAGAAATTGTATGTAATGCCGAATGTCAGCATTAATAAAACTGCCAGTATAACGAATGGAAAGGTGTTAGTACTTCTTTTTATTGAAAATTTTCTGAACTTTGACACAATTTCTATGTTGGTAATTAAGTTAACCCAAGTTAAATAAAATATTTGAGCAATTATTATGCCATCTGTTAAGGTATTATTTGATACACTTTATCAGCCTTATCTAAGAATTCAATTTCTTTTTCAAATATTCTTTTACAATTATGTTCCGATTTATTACACTAAAGAATTAAACATATTTATGTATTTAGCTAAAACGCTGTGCTTGCAACATTTAATTTTTTGGCATTCATTTTGCGTTATGTTAAAGTCGAAGTATCTATCAAAAATTATATTTAGAGAAAGGAGACAAAAAAATGGAAGAAGGAAACAGTACAGGAAATAATTTAATTTGGGCAATGACTATACTGATCATTGTAGCTATTATTGCCGGAGCATTTTATTACAGCGGATTTTTAAGCAAATCCGGCAAACCGGACACAGATGTTGATATAAACATTACTGCACCAAAATCAAACTAAACCGTTTCGGGTTTAACTATAAAAAACGTCTTTTCAATTTTTGAGAAGACGTTTTTTGTTATAGTTTTTCTTTCAAGTTATGCCGTTTAATCATTCCGTATAAACGCGGGCGATATAAACCCAGAAGATTTGCCGCCGCTTGCTTATTACCATTAGTGCGCTGTAATGCCGCTAAAACAACAACATTTTCAATTTCATTGAAAACATCTTTTTGGTCTTCACCTTCCTTCGGTTCGGGCAGACTTTCGACAATAAATTTTCCGATTTGCTCAAATAATTCCTCACCTGACAGATTATTTTGTAAGACCGTAGTGTTTCCGTTGCCGGAAATAGAATTTTCTGATGAATCGCCTCTATTTGCCGTGCCGGGTAGATTTTCCAAAGTAATTGTATTTTCCATATTCTTCGGAATATTTAACTGGCTGATTTTGCCGTCTTTGCTTAACAAAACCGCTCTTTCGATAACGTGCTGCAACTCGCGGACGTTTCCGCGCCAATTATAATTAAGCATCTGGTTGTATGCACTTTCCGAAAAACTCAGATTACTTTTCTGATATTTTTCTTCATATTCTTGCAAAAAATGTTCGGCAAGCATCGGCACATCTTCCATTCTTTCACGAAGCGGTGGTATTTTTATCTCGATCGTATTTATCCGATAATATAAATCTTCGCGTAAGTTTCCGTCCTGAATTGCGTCAAACGGATTGCGGTTTGTTGCAGAAATCAATCGAAAATCAACACTTTGAGGTTTATCGCTGCCAACTTGATAAAAAATTCGCTCCTGCAAAACACGCAAAAGTTTCGGCTGCAATCCGACAGGCATTTCGCCGATCTCATCAAGCAACAGGCTTCCGCCGTCGGCGCGCCCCAGAAAGCCGATTTTATCGCCCGTCGCACCTGTAAATGCGCCTTTTTTGTGTCCGAAAAGTTCAGACTCGATCAATTCTTTCGGTAGAGCAGAACAATTCAGTTTTACAAAAGGTTTCTTTGAACGATGGCTTTTATAATGAATGGCGTTGGCGATGACTTCTTTTCCCGTTCCCGATTCACCTAAAATCAAAATATTTGCATCAGATTCGGCAACGCTTTCGATAATTTCATAAATATCCTGCATCACACGGCTTCCGCCGATAATTCCTTCGTAAGAAGTGCGGCTTGAAAGTCTTCCGCGAAGTTCTTTGATCTCGGCTTTCTGATTTTTGCGATCTATCGCTTTTTCGATAAGAACCAGCAACTCATCAAATTCAACCGGCTTTTCAACGTAATAAAAGGCTCCGGCTTTAGTTGCTTCGACGGCTTTTTCGGTCGAACCGAAACCCGTAATCATTATTATTTCCGTATCCGGTGCCATTTCCTTGCACCGTTTAACCATCTCGATTCCGTTGATGTCAGGCAAATTCAAATCAGTCAGAATTATATCGAACTCGAATTCCCTTATATATTCAAGTCCTTTTTCACCACAATCGGCAGTTTTCACTTGAAAACCTTCCGCCTCTAATTGAAATTCCATTAATTCTAATGTGGCGATATCATCATCAATTACCAGAGCTTTATTCAACATATTTATCTTTAAGTATATTTAATTTGTTTAATTTATCTTTGATTAATTTTAGATATAACTAATCCGATCTTATTTAGATTTTTTGATTATAACAAAAATCAGATAAAGACAAGAAGACATCAAGAAATTTTAGCATCTAATTTAAACAAAGAAAGAGGTAAGCCCCCTTAACTCACCTCTTCCCTGCTGTTCACGCTCCCCGATCAATTGATAGACAGAATTATCTTGACTTATTAGTTCTGCCTATCAATAAACCGATTAGCAAGCCGAATACACCTGCAATTACCAGAGATCTCCCCGGATTTTTTGTAATTTTTTGTTTAACTTGCTGACGTGTTTCTTCAATGTCGAAATTTCTCACATATTCCGAAGAAGAGTTTAGAGCATCGCCCGCTTTATGTCCTAATTCATTTACTTTTTCAATCGCCCGATGCGCCAAATCGCTTACTTTATCTGTTCCTTTATCTAAAATCTCTTGTGTTTTATCAGCTTTTTCATGAACTTTATCTGCTGCAACCGAGATATTATCAGAAACTTTTTCTTTGACAACCTGCGTTTTTTCCTGCAAATTCGTTACCTGACTGGTAACTTTCTCTTTTACATTATTTAATGTTTCTTCAGATTGGTTCAGAACATTCTCTTTTGTTTCTTTACCAACTTCAAACAAATTTTCTTTGGCTTGTTTAACAGCCGAATCATTATTATTCATAATTAAATTCTCCATTTTATAAAAAATCAAAATCAATCTGATTCCCGGATAACTGTAACCGCAATGATCGTGCCAGCAGCTATAAACCCATTGTTTTGTTTGTTTTAGCTTTTTTAATCAAAAGATTTTTTTTTCAAAATACGCGTTTTGCATTATTTACATACACTTTTAAAATGTCATTTTAACGAAATAGGATAGAAACCTCTTATATATCCATCAATCAGTAATTGAGTACTAGAACATTATATTAAAAAACCAACATACCGGAGCTTTTACAATTTATGTATTAATTTAATACCAAATTAGCTTTATTTAATTTTCTGAAATTTGTTTAAATTAGGTAACCGATTGATTTTACAGTATTTAATAGTTTTGGCACGAAATTTGGATATAGCAAATAGTATGGTGCTGAAAAGCAAACGACAAACAAATTTAATTTTTGAAAAAAGAGGAGAAAAAAAATGTTAGAAACAATTATAGTTATTTTGGTAGTTTTATGGTTATTGGGTATGGTTGCAGGTCCGGCTTCTATTGGCGGTTTAATTCATATCTTGCTTCTTTTAGCTCTGGTAGTTTTAGTAATCAGACTTGTAAGCGGTAGAAAAGTGGTTTAACTTATAACCATTTTATTTAAATAAAATGTAACCCTGTAGATATTAGCTTTTTAAGCTGAACAAATCTTTTAGAACCTCGTTACCTGTTTTATGGAAGCGAGGTTCTAATTTTTCAGGAGTAAGAAATTTCAAAATCGCCAATAATTTTCTGATCTGTTAATATGATTGGAAATAGTTAAAAAAAATTTTATGAAGGTAACTTTATGATGCAGGAAAATGACTTAGATTTTATTTCTGAAAGCCAAACTCGCAACATTTTCCTTGATGTGTTTTCATTTTTCGGGACGTTAAGCCCGGAAGGAAATGTTTTGAGTTTATTCGGAGATGTCTTTGAGAGAGCCTCGGTTAACCCAGAAGTTTTGGTCGGGCAATTATTTTCAGAAACAGTCTTCTGGCAATCTTCTGAACATACTTCAATAATTCTGATCAAAGCAATAGAAGAGGCTAAAAAAGGCAAAAAAACTAAAGTTTTACTTGATTTTAGAATAAGTTCCAATGAAAAAATAATCATAGAACTCTATTTACATCCTGTATTTAATTCCGAAAACGGTTTAGAGAAATTGTTCTTTTTTGCAAACGAAGTAACTTCCCGCGAAAAAGAAATTTCTTTTTACAAGGAAAAAAGCGAACATTTATTATTTGCCGCAGAAAACGCCGAAATCGGTTTATGGTATTGGGACTTGATAAAAAACAAAATTTATTCAACCCCGAAATGTAACGAATTATTTGAAGTTCCGGCAAATGAAACGCTGACATTTAATTCTTTTTTAAAGATTCTACATCCTGATGATCGTCCGCAGGTTGAACAGGCTTTAAAAGAATCGCAACAATACGGAAAAGAATATACAGCCGAATATCGTGTCGTGTACAGCAACGGAAAAATCCATTGGATTTCGGCTCGCGGCAGAGCTTTTCTCGATCAGGAAGGAACTCCGAAAAATATGATGGGCGTGGTTCAGACAATTACCGATAAAAAACTTGCCAGCGATGAACTCTCAAAAATTTATGCCCGCGAAAAAAAAGCCCGCGACGAAGCCGAAGAAGCTAATCGTGCCAAAGATTTTTTCTTAGCGGTCGTGTCGCACGAATTGCGCTCGCCGCTCAATGCAATTTTAGGTTGGACGAAGATTCTGCTTAATAAAGACTTAGACGCGGAAACACAGAAAAAAGCTCTCGAAACAATTGAAAAAAGTGCGCGTTCACAGGCAAAACTGCTGGATGATTTATTGGATTCTTCGCGTGTTGCTTCCGGCAGATTAAAACTGGAATTTCGTGAAATAAATCTTTTTGAAATTGTAAAAACCGTCCATAATCTGCAAAAACCGACGGCTGATTCTAAAAATATTGAGATTGAAGTAACTACCGACAGCGAAGAAATAAGAATTTTCGGCGATTCCATCAGACTTCAGCAGGTTATCTCAAATCTTATGTCAAATGCTCTGAAATTCACACCTGCAGGCGGAAAAATAACTGTTGAAGCTAGAATTGAAAATGAAAATGTTTTAATCATAGTAACCGATACAGGACAGGGAATCGGCGAAAAATCATTGCCGAATATTTTTCGCCAATTCAGACAAGGCGATGAATCTTCCGGCGATAAAGGCGGTTTGGGCTTAGGTTTGTCAATCGCTAAAATTTTGGTTGAAAAACATCAGGGAACGATTATGGCGGAGAGCGAAGGTGTCGGACAAGGTTCAACATTTACGGTTTGTTTGCCGCTTCTTAACTCTGACAAACCCCTGACAAAACCTGTTACAGCAACAAAACCGGAGGAACAAAGACTTCTGGAAGGAACAAAGATTCTGATTGTTGAGGACGAACCGGATTCACGCGAAGTTCTCCAGCTTTTTCTCGAACAAAACGGCGCACAAGTAAAAAGCACCGAATCGGCGGCAGATGCAATAAAGTTATTACAATCAACTGAAAACGGTTTGCCGGACATAATCTTGTCCGATCTGGCAATGCCACAACAAGATGGTTATTCGATGCTCAGTCAAATCAGACAATATCCGGTAGAAAAAGGCGGAAATATTCCGGCAATCGCCCTCAGCGCATTTTCTTCAATGGACAATAAACAAAAAGCGTTTGAATCGGGTTTCCAAAAATATCACACAAAACCTTTTGAACCCGACGGTATAGTTCAAGATATTTTACAATTGTTAAAAAAATCTTAATTGATTAGGTTATTGATTCTACGAATTGCCGTCTGCTTTAGCTGACGGGTTAGATTGGCTGAAGATTGGCGGTCTTATAGCCAAATGTATAAAGAAAATCAATCATCCGATTAGCTTTAGCTAAAGCTCTAAGGAATTTTTTTAATTTTTGAAATTTGTCTAAAGCCTGATTCTCCTCTTAAAGTTTTCCGTCAGCTAAAGCAGACGGAAATTCATAAGACTTGAACAGATACACAAAAACATAAAACAGACTGTTAGAGCCGTGCGTTGTTTGTATAATAAAGTTTTCTCCGCCCGCTAACGCAGGCGATTCTGACCTGTTAAGCAATTATTACTAATTACTGCACGGCTCTAACAGTATGTTTTACGAAAAAGCAATTTATTCTTATTTTGAGTATATTCCCGGTCAAACAAAATTTACATTTTTAGATTTCAATAAATTTTAAACAAAAATTTATCAAAATAGGTTAGTCTTATATCCGAAAACAATTTAATTTACGCATTTCCACATAAAATTAATTTATTCAAAACAATTTTAATGCAGATTTATATAATAAATGGATAAACGGAATGATAAAACGGTCCTCATCGTGAACGATTCTTCCGATCAGCTGGAGTTGATGGAAACCGTCTTTAGACAAGTCGGATACAAAACATTTATCCGGTCAAACGGGAGTGAAGGATACCAATTTGCACAAACAAAGCGTCTCGATTTAATTGTCAGCGACGTAATGATGCCCGATGGTGATGGAATCGAATTATGTAAATGGATTCGCTCAGATGAAAAACTCCGGCATCTCCCGATTTTATTGGTCAGCGGCTTGCGAAAAAATTCCGAAAGTATTGTCAAAGGATTAGAAGTAGGTGCCGATGATTATGTTGAACTGCCGGTTGACCCGCTGAATCTGATTGCGCGTGCCGAACGTCTCGTTGAACGCAAACGAGCCGATGATTTGCTGAAAGAGAGCGAAAATCAATTGCGTTCTCTTATCGAAAATGTATCGGACATTATTAGTGTCATTCTGCCGGACGGATCAATTCTTTATCAAAGTCCCTCACTCGAACAAGTACTCGGCTTTAAACCGGAAGAAGTTGTCGGCGAAAATATTTTCAAACTCGTTCACACAGAAGATCAGCAAAGAGTTTCTGATTTTTTTAAGGAAAATATGAAGTTTGGCGAAACTTGCCCGCCGGTTGAATATCGTTTCAGAGATAAATTCGGCGGATGGCGGATTTTTGAATCGATCGGAAAATTCACCAATCACGCATCAAAAGGTCTAGTTGCGATAATCAATACACGCGATATTACCGAACGCCGACGGAGTGAAAAAGCCTTACGAGAAAGTGAAGAAAAATTTAAAGCCCAATATAACGGATTTCCACTCCCGACTTATACATGGGAAAAAACTCAAGATGATTTTATTTTAACGGATTTTAATAAAGCCGCCATCGAAGTTACAGACAAAAAAATAACGGAACTTGAAGGTATTAAAGCAAGCCAACTATATGATAAAAACCCGGAAATACTAAAAAATTTTACTCGCTGTTTTAATGAAAAAAAACTTATTCAGCAGGAAATTCTGTATCAATATAAAACAACGGGTAAAATAAAACAATTAGATATCAGCTACGTTTTTGTTCCGCCGGACATGGTAATGATCCACACCCGGGACATAACCGAACAAAAAGAAGCCGAAACAAAATTGCGTCTCAGCGAAGCCAATTTAGCGGCGGCACAGCGAATTACACAACTCGGCAGTTGGGAAGTTGAATTAACCGATTTGCGGCGTATCAACAATAATAAGATTTTCTGGTCAGATGAAGTTTATCGCATTTTCGGTTATGAACCCGGCACAGTTGAAGTAACAATCAACTTTTATTTCGATTCGATTCATCCTGAAGATCGCAAATATTGCCGACGGTCCTTTGCTGAAGCAATTACACAGCAAAAAGACGTTAATATCGAATTTCGCATTTGTTTGCCGAACGGCGGTGAAAAAATTCTGCACGGACTTGCCGAACTTACATATCACAAAAAAACCGGACAACCGCTGAAATTTACCGGCACGGTTCAGGATATTACCGAACGCAAAATGGCTCAACAGAACTTGGAAGCAAGTCGGTCTCGTTTGCAAAAACAAAATAAAGTTTTACGGGAATTAACCGAAAGTCAAACACTTTTTCATACTTCATTTGAAGAGGCAATAAGTAAAATCGTTGAAATTGCCGCTAACACTCTTGATACGGCTCGCGTCAGCGTTTGGATGTACGCGGACAACAAAACGAAAATTCGGGCGGTTAATCTATACGAGTTGAATTTGAATCGCCATTCGACAGGATTGGAACTTACGGAAACCGATTTCCCTTTTTACTTTAAGGCTTTGGCAAAAGATTTGGCGATTGCCGCCGATGATGCCCGGACTGATTCACGAACTAAAGAATTCACCGAATCATATCTTGAACCGCTCGGAATCACGTCTATGCTCGACGTTCCAATCCGGTTTAACGGAGAAACGGTCGGCGTAATCTGCCACGAACACATCGGAGATGCCCGCGAATGGAAACTCGATGAACAGAACTTCGCCGCCTCGATTGCAGATTTGATTTCGCTGCTTTTAGAATCGAATGAACGCCGCCAAGCCGAAAATGCCCTGCGCCGCAGTCAAAAACAATATGAATCGCTGGTTCACACGATTGACGGTATCGTTTGGGAAATTGACGCTCAAAGCCTTGAAATGACATTTATCAGCAATCAAGCTGAAAGCATACTCGGCTACCGGGCTGAACAATTAATCGGCGCACTTGAGGTGTGGACATCTTTGATTCACGAAGACGACCGCTCCCGGATTTTCGATATGTTCGGTAAAACCATTGAAAATACATCTGATACCGAAATAGATTATCGAATGATTGCTTCGGACGGGCGCATTGTCTGGCTGCGGAGTGTCGCATCAATTGAATTTGTCGAAGACAAAGCAAAATTTCTGCGCGGTATCGCGGTTGATATTACTGACCGCAAACTAGCCGAAGAAGCCTTAAAACAATCTGAACAAGATTATCGAACAATATTCGAGGAAGCTCACGATGCAATCATAATTTTTGCACCCGAAAACGAAATTGTTCTCGATGTAAATGAGCGCGCGTGTGAACTTTATGAACTTGACCGCTCCGAATTTATCGGAATCTCGATTGAAAAATTATCGAAATTTCCCAGCATCGGAAAAGATAAAATCAAAGAAACTCTCGAAGTCGGCGAAAGTCTTAATTTTGAAACTGTTCAGTTCCGCAACGACGGCTCGGAAATGTTTATCGAAGTAAATGCCTCGAACACAATTTATCAAGGTCAAAATGCGATTATCTCGATCAACCGCGATATTACCGAACGCAAGCGTTCAGAGGAGGCGATTCTTTTTCAGGCGCATTTACTCGATACGGTCGAACAATCGGTCATCGCTACGGATTTAAATGGAATTATCACTTATTGGAATCAATTTGCTCAAGAGCTTTACGGTTGGACAGATGAAGAAGTTCTCGGTCGAAATATTATGGAAATAACCACGCCGGAAACCGAACTTTCGCAAGCGACCGAGATAATAAAACAATTAGGCGCAGGTAAAAGTTGGTTGGGCGAATTTCCGGTGCATACTAAAAGCGGCAGAAAATTTCCGGCACAGATTCTTAATTCACCGATTACTGACAGCCACGAAAATTTAATCGGAATCGTCGGAATATCCTTTGATATTTCCGACCGAAAACAAGCGGAAAAAGACCTGATCGAAGCTAATGAACGCGCGATTCGTGAACATGAACGCTTACTTGAGCGCGTCGCTCAACTGGCGGAAGTTTTAGGAACAGCGCGCGATCTGCACACGGTCTATCGCGCCTTACACAATTTTGCCCAAATTTCCGCGCCTTGCAATGGATTTTTTATTTCACTCTATGACGCTAAGCAAAATATTCGCGTGCCGGGATTTGCCGGTTCGGACGGGGACGAGTTCGATGTTTCCGATCTGCCCCCGATGGAAATGTCCGACAGCCCGAACAGCCGTGCGGTTACAACCGGAAAAATTATTATCGAAGATGATTATCAAACCGCAATGCAAAATAAACCGATTGTTAATATCGGCTTTGATAAAAATCCGGCATTGCCGCGATCTTCTCTGGCTGTGCCGATGTCTGTGATGGGGCGCATCGTCGGTGCAATCGAGGTTCAAAGTAATGAACTGTCCGCTTTTACTAAGGAACACGCGACGGCGATGCAAATGGCAGCCAATTTAGCGGCGAATGCCATCGAAAATGTCCGGCTCATCGAACAGGAACGAGAGCGGGAAGAACAGCTCAGGCAATCACAAAAACTCGAATCAATCGGCAGATTAACGGGCGGAATCGCTCACGATTTTAACAATATGCTGACGGCAATTAACGGATACAGCGATTTAATGCTGCGCCATTTGAGTACCGATGATCCTTTACGTCGATATGTCGAAGAAATAAAGAAAGCAGGCGAACGGTCTGCCGCGCTGACACAACAGCTTTTAGCTTTCAGCCGTCAACAAGTCTTGCAATCTAAAGTTATTAACCTCAATGAAATCATCACCGATACGACACTAATGCTTGAGCGTTTGATTGGTGAAAATATTCAACTCCATACCGATTTGGATTCAGATTTAGGTCGTGTCGAAGGCGATCCGGGACAATTAACGCAAGTTCTTATGAATTTAGTAGTAAATGCGTGTGACGCTATGCCTGACGGCGGAAATCTCACGATAAATACCAAAAACGTTTATCTTGATGAATCCGGGTCGAATCAGTTCACATCCGGAAAAATGGGTTATTATATTCTACTGGAAGTAACTGATACCGGTATCGGAATAGATGCGGAAACCCTTCAGCATATTTTTGAACCTTTCTTTACGACAAAAGAAGTCGGAAAAGGAACAGGACTCGGACTTGCCACAGCTTACGGCATTATCAAACAATCCGGCGGCTTTATCAATGTTCACAGCAAATTAGGTGAAGGAACTGCTTTTCAAATTTATCTTCCTGGAATTGAACAAGAAGTTGAGTCAAATTCAGAAGACCGTAAATTAGATAATTCTCCAAAAGGTGCGGAAACAATTTTAATCGTTGAAGATGAAGATATTGTTCGTGCTTTAACCCGCCAGATTTTGGAAGAGTCCGGTTATCAGGTAATCGAAGCAAGTAATGGCATTGAAGCGCTTTCAATTTGCAAAAATCAAGCAAACAAAATTCATCTATTGATGACGGACGTGATGATGCCAAAAATGAACGGATACGAATTAGCGGAAAAATTACTAAAAGACCAACCGGATTTACGAGTTTTGTTCACATCGGGCTACACGGACGATGAAATTATTCGTCATAATATAATAGAAGCCGAAAATAATTTTATTCAAAAGCCATTCACTTTCGACACGCTCACAAACAAAGTCAGAGAAATTTTAGATAAAAACCATTAACAAAAAATCCGTTCAAAGCACGAACTCTGAACGGATTTTTTACACAGATTTAAACTCAAAATCAATAATTTGCTTTTTTGTAAAACAGCCTGTTAGTCTGTTTTACGGTTTCTTTAATTCAAAATGCACAAATTTAGATTTAATTCCTCAAACCGCCGGCTTTAGTAACCAATTCGACAAATTCGCCGCGATAATTTTTCAAATCGCTGCCGCGTGAATTTTGAGCAAGACTTAAAATACTGTTGAAATTGGAGTTTCCTTTGTATCGCGAATCTCGCAAAATTAAACCGAATTGCGCAACCGCCGAAGCAAACTTCAAATTATCCGAAGCGTTTTCAATTAAATTATTTTTATCCATAATTCCGATTGAAAGAAGTTTGCTGGTTGATTCTTTCGGCTCTTTATAGCGGAGTTTGACGGTCATCAATTCGTTATTAAAGCTCGTGTCGGTCGGCTCGGTTATTGCATATTTGAGTTCGTCAATTCCCGGATTTTCAACCTTTTGTCCGGCGGGAACGATTTCATAAAGTGCCGTAACGGAATGTCCCGCACCGATTTCGCCCGCGTCTTTTTTGTCGTCGTTAAAATCGCGGTCGGCAAGCAGACGGTTTTCGTAACCGATCAGCCGATATCCCGCGACTTTTGCCGGATTGAATTCGACCTGAATTTTCACGTCTTTGGCAATTGTGTAAAGCGTTCCGGCAATCTGTTCGCCGAGAGCTTTTTTGGCTTCGTTCAATGAATCAATGTAGGCGTAATTTCCGTTGCCTTTATTGGAAAGTTTTTCCATCATCGAATCGTTATAATTTCCCGAACCGAAGCCGAAAACCGATAGAAAAACTCCGCTTTGACGTTTTTGTTCGATCAAGCTGACGAGTTGATCGTCGCTCGAAACTCCAACATTGAAATCGCCGTCGGTCGCCAGAATCACGCGATTATTACCGTTTTGAATGAAATTATCGAGCGCAACCTTATAAGCAAGCTGAATTCCCTGTCCGCCGTTGGTCGAACCGCCCGCCTGAAGATTTTCCATCGCTCGCATAATTTCGTTTTTGCGGTCGGCGGTCGTCGAAGGCAGCAGCAAACCGCTGTTTCCGGCGTAAGTTACAATCGCTACGCGGTCTTTGGCATTTAACTGATTGAGCAAGATTTTAAATGATTCCTTCAAAAGCGGCAGTTTATCGGGCGAATTCATCGAACCGGAAACATCAAGCAGAAAAACCAGATTTGACGGCGGCAGATTATCGAGCGAAACTTTTCTGCCCTGCAACCCGATCTGGACGATTTTATTCTTTGAATTCCACGGCGCATTTGCCACGTCCGTGCTGACCGAAAACGGAACATCGCCGATCGGCTGCGGATAATCGTATTCAAAATAATTGATGAGTTCTTCGATGCGAACCGAATCTTTCGGCGGGAGCGAACCTTGATTGATAAAACGCCTCATATTCGCATAAGAAGCCGTATCTACATCTATCGAAAAGGTCGAAAGCGGAGCGCGTGAAGTTTCCCAAAATGGATTTTCCGTAATTTCCGCGTATCTTTCGCCACTCGCGGATTTTTCTTCAAAACTTCCCGCTCTATTCGCCATCGAATCGGCGACCATCGGCGAAGCCGGCGTTGCTGACATATTTGAATTCGCCGCAGAACGTTCGGCGTATGGCGGCGATTCAACCTGCGCCACCTCAGAATTGCTTGCTGTCGAGCAAGCGGAAAAAACTATAGAAATAATTAAACCCAATGAAACTAAAACTTTTGAATTATTTGCGACTTTACCTTTGAAATACATAAAAAATTCCTCCAAAAAAAATTTGCAAGTCTGAATCTGAAACCTCGTAACTTGAAATCAAGAACGAAGCGGCAAATCAAACTTGCAAATTAAATTTGGAAAAATTTTCTTTTATTGAAGAACGCCGTTGTTTCTTACGGCAATTGATAATACTGCGGCGGCTTCGGAAGCATCAAAAAACGGCGGTTGATTTGAATAGCTGTAAGCCTTTTCCACAACTTCAGAAATTACGTATAAATTTTCGCGCGATTCCAAATTGTTAAGCCAACGGAAAGATGTTGTTTTTGAAGTAATCGCGTTATCACCCATATCGAAATTCGGCGTAAGAGTAACATATTCGGTTTTAATATGTTGAACAGCGAATCCGTCATTAACGAAAAAATGCAGCGCGACATTTACATTCTCTGTCGAATCATTGCCACGTTCAACCGTAAATTCGGTGTCCAGTTGTCTTTTATTGAGATTAAAAACCGCTTGCGAAATTTTGGCAGAAGCTAAAATATCATAATTTTGCAGACGCGGTTTTCTTTTCTTTTGTCTGCAAGATTTGCCGCCTCTGTAAATATAATCATTCGCTTCGGAAACTCTGACCGAATCAATTTTCGGCATTTGCGGCATCGGGGCAAAAAAACCGGCGATAATTGCGCTCATTCCGACAATGAAACTGAAAATAATTAAACCAATAATATGTTTGTTCATAATTTACTTCTCCTTTTTACATATTCAAGAACGAGAATAACTCATTTACTTGCTCTATTTCAATATTTTTCACAAAAGTTTTGAAAATATTAAACTTTGGATGCCCGAAATCTAAAGTCTATTTCGATTTTTTTTCCTCTACAAACTCAACAATTCATAAACAAGCATTTCGATTTGCATACGCGAGCCGATTTTTCCGCCGCCGCCTTTTGAGGTTTTGATCGCCAGATCGGTTTCGGCAATTTTTCTTAAAATCAGCGAAAGTTCATCGCGGTCGGCGCGGCGAGCCGAAGCGATAAATTCTTCGTGCTTAAACGGCGGAAGTCTGATTATTCGCAAAATTTCCCGTCGTTCAACGCCTTGTTTCATCATTTCCTTAGCAAACGAAAGCCGTCGAAAATTACTGGCAATCAGCCCCAAAATCATCAAAGGTTCTGCGCCGTCGTCCAAAATTTTTTTCAAAATATGAAGGGTTTTCGTCCTGTTTTTTTCCATCAAATAATCGGTCAGATCGAAATTCGAGATTTCTCTGGAGTTTGGCACAAGTGTTTCAACTAATCCGTAAGTTATCAAATTTTCCGGCAAAGCCGCCGCCGCGAGTTTTTCAATTTCATTGGTCAGGCGGCGCAGATTATCTCCGACCAAACCGACCAGAAACCGAACCGCTTTTTCATCAATCTCGGCATTTAATTCTCTGACCTTTCCCTTTGCCCAATTGATTAATTCATTATCATTTAATTCTCCAAATTCGACCGCAACCGATTTTTCGAGCAGTAATTTCGCCACTTTCCGGCGTTTATCAAAATCATCTGCAACAAAAATCACGACGGAAGTTTCCGCCGGACGCGACAAATATCTGTCCAGAATTTCTTCGTCTTCTTCCTTGATATTTTCCTTTTTTCCAGTCGCCGAAATTATGATATTTGTGATTTTTATGACGCGTTTTGAGGCGATCATCGGCATCTGCTCGGCGTCGGACAACGCGTAATTTAATTTGCTGTCATTCAAACTATGTTCGATTTCATTAAATTCGCGCAGTTCCGACTTTGCCAAAACAAGATCCGCAATCGTTTTCGCCGCCAGATCGCGCAAAAAAGTTTCCGCGCCGAACAGCAGATAAACCGGCGCAAATTCGCGCCGTTTTAACCGATTGCGTAACTCGTCTTTTGTAATAATCGCCATTTTCGATTTTGGATTTTAGATTTTGGATTCTGAATTCTCTTAATTTCGAAATTGAAATGTTTAATTATTTTCCTAGAATTATCCATTATCCATTATCACTTGATTTTATTTCTTCTCTTCGTTCACGCCGATTCCGTTGATGATCGCCGAAACAACCGATTCGGCAAAGGCGCGCGCCATACGCTCGACCGCCGGATCTTCTTCGTTAAAAAATGAACGCGGATCGTCGGAAAACTCGAAAGAATCACGGAAAAGAAAATTTTGATTATCGTAGAGAATTTTGCCCTCGTCCAGATCACGAATCGTTACCGCCGCGATGATAGTTACTTCATAAACGCGGGCGCGACCTTCGCGGTCGAGCAAAACGCCGGAAAAGCTGAAATCACGAATTGTGCCTTCGATCACCGCGTCCGCGCCTTCGCGTGAGCCTTGCACTTTCAAACCGCGACCGCGTTTAATTATTTCCTTTGAAACCGCTTCGGTAAACCGCGACGCCACGCGATACCGTGCGCCCTTGACCTCAAATTGAAACGCCGGAACAGCAACCGTTTTAATGCGCGAGGGTAAACCGGAATTTGTCACGGGCTTATAACACTCTCTAAATCCCGAAACCATCAAAAACAAAATGATAAATGCCGATAATTTAATAATTTTCATAATTCCCTTTCGAGTCCGAATTAAAATCTTTGCGCTCTCTGCGGGTCTGCGTGGAAAAAGTTTCTCAGATAAAATAATAGAATTTCACGCAGAGCCTCAGAAATCGCGGAGAAAAACAAATTTTTAGTTTACTTTTTTAATCGCTTCCGCCACCTTCAAAGCCTCGACAGTTTCCTTCACATCGTGAACGCGAATGATATTTGCGCCGTTCCAAACCGCTAAAACATTTGCCGCAAGCGAACCGTTTAATCTTTTTTCAGGCAAATCTTCGCCTAAAATTTTCCCGATAAAAGATTTCCGCGAATTTCCGACCAGCATCGGAAATTTTGAAAACTCTTTGCAAAGTTTATCCATTTTAGCAATTAATTCTAAATTTTGCTCGAATGTTTTGCTGAAACCGATTCCAATATCAAGACAAATTTGTTCGTCTTTTACGCCGAAACTTTTCGCTTTTTTGATGCTTTCCCTAAAACCTCTTGAAACTTCCCAAAAGATGTCCGCGACCGGCTCTTGTTTGTGCATTTCTTCAAAACTGCCGCGCAAGTGCATCAAAACCAAACCCGTTTTATACTTTGCCGAAATTACCGCAATTCGTTCATCAAATTTTAACCCCGAAATATCATTGATAATTTCCGCCCCGGATTCAATTGCTTTTTCGGCAACTTCAGATTTGCTCGTATCAATCGAAACTGGAATATCAAAACGTTTTACAATTGCTTTAATTATTGGAACAACACGATTTATCTCATCTTCTGCAGAAACTCTTTCGCTGTTTGGGCGTGTAGATTCCCCGCCGATGTCGAGAATATCCGCGCCTTCTTTGATTATTTTTTCTGCTTGTTTGAGCGCACTTTCAATTGAATTAAACTTCCCGCCGTCCGAAAAACTGTCGGGCGTAACATTCAAAATCGCCATTATCAGAGTTTTCTCCACGTAATTAATGCGTCTTTTCGATGTTCGCCAAATTTTTTGCATTTTTCTGTGTAACAAATTAAACGGCTTGAGCAACGCAAAGCCTGATACCCACGCCCATTGAAAATTATAGCCGCCGAGCCAGCCCGTCACGTCCGCGACTTCGCCGACAAAATAAAGTCCCGCGACTTTTTTGGCTTCCATCGTTTGCGACGAAAGTTCATCGGTCGAAACGCCGCCGCGTGTCACTTC
>JBGTIH010000095.1:0-21192 GCA_041745765.1 Pyrinomonadaceae bacterium
AATTCCTTTTCGCGCAGTTCGGCGGTTTCGATATTTTTCAGGCGTTCTTCCGATTCCGCGAAATGCGCCAGAACGGTTTCGATCGTGCCGCCGTATTTGCGTTTCAGGCGCGAGATTTCCGCCAGACGATTTTCGATTTCCTCAAGGCGTTCCGGCGAAAATTCCAGACCGCCGCTGAAACTTCTGACCGAAAACGCCAGATCTTCCAAAACCGCCTGCGCCGTCTGCAAACCTTCCAGATATTCCCGAAAACTCGATTCGTATTCGGCAAGCTCCGTAACGCGGCGCACGGCTTTTTCGAGCGTCGCGACGGTCGCCAGTTCGTTTTCATACAAAAGCTGATACGCTTCGTCGCTCAAAGTCGAGAGTTTTTCGACATTGTTCAAACGCCTTTTTTCTTCTTCGAGCGCGTCGTCTTCGCCGGCTTGCAAATTCACTTTGCCGATTTCTTCGACCTGAAACTGCAAAATGTCCAAAAGCTGAAGTTTTTGCGCTTCGTCCGCTTGCAGATTTTCGATCTCTTTTTGAACGGCGTTCATCGCGCGGTAATTTTCTGCCGCGCCCGAGCGCAAATCTTGCAAACCGGCGTATTCATCGAGCATTTCCAGATGCGTCGCCGGATTAAAAAGCGTCGCCTGTTCGCCCTGCCCGTGAATATCAACCAGAAACGCGCCGATTTTTTTCAAAAACGCTTGCGTAACGAGTTGATTATTAACAAAAATCCGGTTGCGCCCCGTAACTGCCAATTCGCGCCGGACGATCAGATCAATCTCGTTTCCGTCATCGAGTTCGATCCCGCTTTCATCAAAAAGAAGGCGCAAATCCGCGCTCGAAAAAACCGAAAAAAGCCCTTCGATCTGCGCGTTTTCCGCGCCTTCTTTAATTAAATCCGAAGAAACCCGCTCGCCCGTGAGCGCGCCGAGGCTGTCCACAATGATGGATTTCCCCGAACCGGTTTCACCCGTCAGAAGATTCAAACCCCGCGCAAATTCAAGCCGGAGTTCATCAATCAACGCAATGTTTTTGATCTTGAGTAAAGTAAGCATCTCGAACTTTAGATTTTCGGCTTTTGAGTTTCGATTGTAAAGTTTGCGGCAAAGAAAGTTTTTATGGAATCATTAGGAATTAAATTTTAGAGAATACTCATCTAACAAATCTTTTAATTTTTCATATCTTGAGTGATTATATTTTCCAGCCTTAAAAATCATTTGATTGAATATTTTTATCAGAGTCTTATTTTCATTGATTTGATTAATAATTTCAGCATTCTTACTAAACAGTTCCATCTCCGAAAATAGATTCCAGCGCAATAGTATTTCTCTATATCTTTCGGGATTGTCAATCTTGTTTTGTTGTTCATTCAAAAAATTGTAATCTTCCATAAATTCAACGGTTGCAATCGAATTTATGATGGCTAAAATTTGTTCCATTGTGTTTTCTTCGCCAGATAGTTTATCCCACAGTTCTCCGGCTAACAAAATTTCATCTGGTGCAAACGATTTATTTAAATTGATAACTGATTTTGTAAATCTTTCTTTATCAAATCCTGTTGCAGAATCCCTACTCGTTGGATCAAACGGAAATCCAAGAAAAAAGGATATTTTGTGATTAGGAAATTTATTGAACAATGCCGCTTTTCCTTCTAAAATTTTCTGCTTTTCTCCATGCGAACCGCCGGAGTTGGGTTTCACGGTTTTTGACTCAATGGCTGTAATACTTTCGCCGTCATCAATAAAAACGTCCGCCGAAAAATCCATTGCGTTAATCAAATCGGTGTCATCAATAATAAAAATCAGATTATTTTCTTCAATCAAATTCGGTTTAGCTGTTTTGGTGCTTAAATCAGCCATAATTTTTCCGATGTTTTCTCTCTGCTTTTTAGTTATTTTTAAGTTGCCGAGTTTGCCCGAAGTATATTCTCTTTTTTCACCGTCGCTTAAAATGAAAGCAGTATTCTCAAAGAAATTTTGTCCGATTGTCGTATTTAAGCCGTGAAGCCAACTACTTAAACTTACAAAAAACGGAATATCGCAAGCCTTGTCAGCAAATTTGTCATCAAAAGCATTCAAAAATGCTTTATGGAAAGGTGCGTTTCTATTTTGAGAAGCGTCCTCAGGAAAATTTGTAAATCTTGAATATAATACTTGAATTGTTTGAAAAGAAATTTTCTCAATTTTATCTTTTGATAATGCCATACTGTTTATTTGTTTTTTCTATTTTCAAGTTCCTGTAAAGCAAATTCGATTGCGTCAGACCAAGTGCTGCTCATAAAATCACCTATTTTGTCTTTAATAAACTCAATATCATCTTCGGTAAATTCAATTTCGGTTTCTTCGGAAACATTTATAACATCTTCAACACTAATCGAATAAAGTATTTTCTCTGCGTCCATGATTATCTCCTTTTCAGATGAAATATAATTTCCGAATACGCACCTTTATCTTTCTCGGTGCGATTCAAAACAGGGCGTTTGTATTGATTGACGATTTGCATTTCGGCGTTTTCGGCGATTTGCGTGTAAAGATTGTATTTGTCGTTGGCGACTAGAAACACGTCGAAATCTTCGATTAAGAATTTTTTGCAGTTGTTCAGGACGTTTGAAATGCCGTCGGCGTAATCTTGTTGGGCTTGTTTCGATTGTTTTTTGTGCATCGCGCCGATTTCCAGATTATCGCGGCGTTCAAAGCCGAAAAGATCGTAGGCGTAGGCGTGTTGTTCGTGGTAATCAATCAAACCGACATAAGGCGGACTTGAGAAAATGCCGCGAATTTTTTGGTTTTCAGCTAATTCGGCGAAATCGGGATTTTTCTTTTTCAATTCGGCGAAAATATCTATATTTTCGGAATTTCCGTTTAAGCAAATTTGATGCGTTTCGGTTTTTATTTTATCGAAAAATCTCAAACGCCCGATGGTATCTTTGCTGTATCTTTCCCACCACGAAAGGATTGAAAATAAAGGTTTGCAGATTTTGCCGTGTTTCGCGCAGTAATAAGTTTGCGTTACGGGTTCGACCAAAGTCGCTAGATCGGCGTGTGTCGTCGCGCGACAACTGCGAATTGTGCGGCTTAAAATTACGGTTAAAACTTTTTTAGTTTGCAGATTTTTGACTTGTTTGATTTGCTCGAAAACAAAATCAATTTCTTCGCGGACGGGTTGCAGAAACCAAATATCTAAAAACCTTTCTTTCTTCGTTTGTTTAACTTTAACGCCGAATTCTTTGACCAAATCATTAAATTTTCGCAAAACAATCGCTTCGTGTTTTACGGTGTAGCTTTTTTCGTCAAAGTCTTTTTTCCGCGCTCTTATTTTGAATTCCGGCGAAGGGAAAAATTCATTATTGTAATCGGTCAGAAATCCGGCAAGTTTTAGCTCAAATTCGATATGTTTCCGTTCGGCGACAAAATTTTTGAGTTTCCAGGTAATGTCGTTTAATTGTGTAACGAGGTCGGTGAAATCTACATCTTGAACTTTGATATTGGAAATCAAAGCATTAAAAGCCGAAATATCAACACCGACGGCGTGAATTCCGAGTTCATTTGCCTGAACGAGCGTCGTTCCGCTTCCGCAAAACGGGTCGAGAACGATGTCGCCTTTTTTGAAAAAGGTTTCGGTTTTGAATTTGTCTGTATGCGAATCCAAAAAATATTCGACAAGCTGTGGAATGAATTTGCCTTTATACGGATGCAGTCGGTGAACGTGTTTGGTCGTTTCGGATTCTTTGTATTGCTCGAACGACAAAGCCCAATTCAGATCGTCGCCGAGTTTTTTCGTCCAATCTTTTTCGCGTTTGTATGATTTGTAATAATCAATCAGGTCTTTTTTGGCAACTAAGATATTCCCGTTTTCGCCGCGTTTTTTAACTCTGCCGTAACTTATGAGATAGGCGATATTTGAGGGCGTAACATTTTTGCCGATGTATTTGCTCGCCCACGCGCTGGCTTCTCTGATGTTAAGGTTTTCTTTTGATTCAAGCATTCATTTTATTATCTGACAAAATCGAATCTTTTCAAATTCGGAAATTGCGCCGTTTTTTATTTAAGCGGTTTTGTCCATTTTCCTTTGGCGAAAACGGCGTCGGGTTTGTGTTTTTCGATGATTTGCGGGTTTTTCCAGTTTATTTTGCGGCTTTTTTTGTAGAAAAGCAGTTCGCTTCGCGAGCCGAGTTGGATTTCGCCGGTTTTCGGGATCAGGTAATAGTTTTTAACGTCGAATTCCTGAAAACCGCCGTAGATCGAAAGATCGCCGATTTCGCGGATGAAGCTCGTTTCCGGTTCGCCCGTGCGGCGGCGTTCGATATTGATGCCGACATCCGCCGTAAAAGGCGCGGCAAATTCCGCCGGTTTCTTATCGCCTGAAACATCTTCGATATTTTCTGTTTCCGTTTTGGCGAGATGCAAAATATTCGCGTCGCGGAAAATTATGTTAAAAAGTTTGCCCGATGAATTGAGCGGAATATTTTCGTAAATTGCCGGATCGGCATCTTTTTCGCTTCCGTCAACGAGCGCGTTTAGCGCGATCAGATACGCGACGAAGTTTAATTTGACGAAAAACATCTGATCTTTGCCTTCCATTCCGCCGGTTTCGACGAGAATTGTCGGCGTTCCGCCCGCCGAAAAAAGATCGCCGAAAGCGAGCGGATTGTAATCTTCGTCGTAGCGTCCGATGTGTCCTTCGATATATTCATTGAGTGCGGTAATCATCAGACTGCACAGGCGTTTGTTGCGAATATGTCCTTCGGAAGTGCTGCCGTTCGGATTTCCGACGACCGCCAAAAGCGAGATCGTCGCCTGTTTTTTTGTATCGCCGACGCTCAGCCAGGGGTTTTGATTATGCAGATTAAAACCGATGTCGGGTTTCCATTGGTCGCGCAAGGATTTCAAAAGTCTGCCTTCGGGCGTTTGAAGGGCAAGCGCATCGCGGTTGATGTCAATCTGCTGGGCGTTGCGCCGCGTGTAAATTTCCGCACCGTCCGGATTGAGCATCGGCACGGCGCGGATCGTCATCGTTTCCGACATTTTTTTTACCCAATCTTTATCGCGGTTTTTTTGCAGAAATGCAAACATATCAATCAGCGTCGTCGTCGCCGTCGGCTCATTGCCGTGCATCTTCGACCACATAAAAACCTTCATCTTGCCCGTGCCGAATTCCATCTGGTAAATCTCACGGTCTTCAAAACTGCGCCCGATTTCTTCGACTTTAACGCCGAGTTTTTTCAAACTTTCAAGATAGGATTTCAGATGAATATGCTTGACAGATGCCGGCGGAACGGCGGAAATACGGTTTTTCTCCCAGATTTCGCCCAATTCTTTAGCTGTAATCTGCGAATAAATTTGATTCGTCATCAAAAAAGTAAAAAGCACGGTGAATATCGAAAGTTTCAGTTTCATATAAAAATAAAATAGACTGCTTTTCTAATAACTTCAAATAAAAAATCGGTAAAGCGAGCGGTAGCGAGTACCTTGTTTAACATTCAACTTGATTTGATTCTGACCTGCTCACTATCGTTCGCTCGTGCTGTTTGCTCTGCATTTTAATCCAAAGACTTTTTCGAATCTTCGATTTTTTTTCTTGAATGCCAATACCATTCAAGACTTTCTTGTCTTTCAGAATTTAGAATCAATGATTTTTCCCAATGAGCCGCTGATGATTTGTAGTCTTTATCATTCCACGCTGCCATCGCTACACCGTAGTGATAATCGGAAAGAGAATCCATCAGATATGTGCCTATTTTATAGGTTAGTTTTTTCTTCATTTTTCTGACAATCTCGAGAGCATAGCGATCAGCCATCTCTTCCTCAAATTCAGGTTTTTTTTCATAAGCCGGATATTTCTCATCATGCAGAAAAACATAACCTCTGGTTCGAATCAAATGATGACCGACTTCATGAGCTAAAATTTTCGCAATCCGTAAGGTTGGCAAAGGGGAAAAGTTAGCAAAAAAAGGTATTGGGTAATATAGATTTTTTATGATCAGCTCAATAAAAGCCGGACTATTTTCGCCTTTACAATAAAAGCCGGCTGGCTTAGACATTTCATCGTGAAGTTCTTTATCTTTTTTAGGAGACCCGGTATTTATTTCAGTTACTTCATCAACTAAACGAATGTGATCAATCCCGACCAAATCAAGAGGCGGAATCCATTGCAGACTTTTCTTTATATGCCAAATTGCCAGCGGCGGTAATTTACTGCATTCATTTATTATTTGTAAATCCATCAGATATGCGGTTCTAAACTTTATCGAAACAAGATTCTTCGGAGAGAGTTTCAATGTTACTACACGATTTACCGTTTTTACAGATTTTCGGTTAAAATAATTTTCACACAAAACTTTATCAAAAAGGAATATTTATAAAAATGTCAGAAGCTACGAAACAAGATTCGGAAACGAGAATCGAAACGGATTCGATGGGCGAGATCGCGGTTGAATTGGATAAATACTGGGGAGCGCAGACGGAAAGAAGTCTGCATCATTTTAACATCGGATTCGATGTCATGCCGCGCGAGATGATCCGCGCGCTCGGCATTTTGAAAAAGGCTTGCGCGATCACGAATTTCGATCTCGGCAAACTGTCCGAAGACAAAAAAGATTTGATCGTGAAAGCGGCGGACGAAGTTATCGACGGCTCATTGGACGCGCATTTTCCGCTTCGCGTCTGGCAGACGGGTTCGGGAACGCAGACGAATATGAACGCCAACGAGGTGATTTCAAACCGTGCCATCGAAATGTCGGGCGGCGAGATGGGCAGCAAAAAACCGGTGCATCCGAATGACGACGTCAATAAATCGCAAAGTTCGAACGACACATTTCCGACCGCGATGTATATTGCCGCGGCAGAACAAATGAATGCTTTGATTCCCGAAATTCAACGCTTAGCAGACGCGATAAATGCGAAAGCAAAAGAATTTAATGACGTTGTAAAAATCGGCAGAACGCATCTGCAAGACGCAACGCCTTTGACGGTCGGGCAGGAATTCGGCGGTTGGGCGAATCTGGTCGAACGCGATGTCGAACGTTTGAAAATAGTTTTAAACGGACTTTACGATCTCGCCATCGGCGGAACGGCGGTCGGCACGGGTTTGAATTCGCATCCCGAATTTGCGGAACGCGCCGCCGCGCATATCGCCGATTTAACGGGTTTGCCGTTCAAATCGCACCCGAACAAATTCGCCGCGCTTTCGGCGCACGATGAAATCGTTTTTGCCAGCGGAGCTTTGAAAACGCTTGCCGCGAGTTTGATGAAAATTGCCAACGATATTCGCTGGCTCGCGTCCGGTCCAAGATGCGGAATCGGCGAATTAATTTTGCCGGAAAACGAACCCGGAAGTTCGATTATGCCCGGAAAAGTAAATCCGACGCAAAGCGAGGCATTAACAATGGTTGCCGCGCAGGTTTTGGGAAATGATGCGGCAATCGGTTTTGCCGGTTCGCAGGGAAATTTTGAATTAAATGTTTTCAAACCCGTGATGATTCATAATTTTCTGCACTCGGTTCGTCTTTTAAAAGACGCTTCAAAAGGCTTCGTCGAATTCTGCGTCAACGGAATCGAACTTAACCGCGAACAGATTAACCAATATCTTAATGATTCCTTGATGCTCGTAACGGCTCTCAATCAGCATATCGGCTATGACAACGCTTCGAAAATCGCCAAAAACGCGCATAAAAAAGGAACGACTCTGCGCGAATCGGCAATCGAACTCGGCATTTTAGAAGGCGAAAAATTCGATGAATTGGTGAAAGCCGAAGAAATGACGCATCCGTAAAATTAAGAGAGGAATATAAAATGAAAAAAAACGCTCTATTAAGTGTCTTTGTATTTGCCTGTATTTTTACGGCAATATTAAATATAAATGCTCAAACGATCCCAACGAATAAAACAGAGGATGAAGCAAAAAAATCTGCCGGAAGCGGCATAACTTTTAAAATACCCGATAAAGTTATACCGATGAAGTGGAATGATTTTAAGGGAATGCTGATGCTTTCAGAGAAACTTCCTTCGGGAATTTTTATCTCTTATCCTGAGGAAAGCGAATCGATTGCGGATTTAAAGATTCGGGCAGAAAAATCCGTTGCCGCCATGTTTTTTCGTGATGATAAGAAAGTTGACGAAATTGTCTGGGAAACCAAAACCGTTCCTTCTCATAAGGGCGATTCCGGTGAAACTGCCGTGATGAAAACTTTTGATAATAGTGAACAATCATTTCAAATTACGATTTATGAACGTGAATGGAACGGCTTAAAACTAATCTACGGATACTTTGCGCGTAAAAGCAAGACAAGTAAAAATAAAGACAATAGTGCCGAGTTTTTGGACGAAAAAGGCGGCGGCGTAAAGATTTTTGATTCTTTTTGGAAAACTTTTCCGAATAAATAGAATTTGTGAAAGCTATTAAATCTTTAATCGTAAGAAAGAGATTTGACTTAAATGAATCATTAACTTAAACTCAGTAACTTAGTTTGTCGGGGCGTGGCTCAGCCTGGTAGAGCGCACCGTTCGGGACGGTGAGGTCGGATGTTCAAATCATCTCGCCCCGACCAGTTTAAGATTAGAAAGCAGTTTGATTTTATAAAATCAAACTGCTTTTTTGCGTTTAAACTAATTCTCACAATTCGGTTTGCGCTTTTTTTCACGAATTTTTAATCTGTTAGAATAGTTATAATTTAAAGTAAAAATGGTTTAACAGAAAATGAAAATAGTTGTAATCGGTTCGGGATTCGGCGGTTTATCGTGTGCGATTCGTCTGCAAGGGCAAGGACACGACGTAACAATCGTCGAAAAGCGCGACAAACTCGGCGGCAGAGCGTATGTCTATGAACAAGACGGTTTTAAGTTTGACGGCGGTCCGACAATCATCACCGCGCCGTGGCTTATTGACGAAATCTTTGAAGCGGCGGGCAAGAAAACCGCCGATTACGTCAAACTCGTAAAACTCGATCCGTTTTACAATATCCGATGGGAAGACGGCACGGTTTTTCATTACAACGACGACCGCGAACGGCTTTTAAGCGAAATCCGCAAAATTGACGCGGACGGCGTTGAAGGCTATAAACGACTTTCCAAAGATTTAGGCGAAATTTACCGCGTCGGTTTTGAACTGATTGACCAGCCATTTACAAAGGTTTGGGATATGGTCAAGGTCGTTCCCGAAATGATCAAACTGCGTTCCGACCGTTCGGTCTATCAATTTGCGTCGAAATATTTCAAAAACGAAAAACTGCGCGAGGCTTTTTCGTTTCATCCGCTTCTGATCGGCGGCAATCCTTTTACTTCGACCTCGATCTATTCGATGATTCACGAACTGGAGCAAAAATTCGGCGTGTGGTTTGCGATGGGCGGAACGGGCGCGTTAGTCAGAGGTTTCGGCGAATGCTTTATGGACATCGGCGGCGAAGTTTTTCTCGAAGCGGAAGTTTCCGAGATTTTAATTGACGCGCAAAACGGCAAAGCAAAAGGCGTAAAAATTACTTCGGGCGAAATCATCGAAGCCGATGCGGTCGTCGCAAATTCCGATGTCGCGCGGACATATCTCGATCTGATTCCGGCGAAATATCGCAAAAAATATACTAATGAAAAAGTTAAAAAAATGACGTATTCGATGTCTCTGTTCGTGATCTATTTCGGAACTGACAAAAAATACGAAAATATGGCGCATCACGAGATAATTTTAGGCAATCGCTATAAAGGTTTATTGGACGAAATTTTCGTTGATAAAACTCTCGCGGACGATTTTTCGCTCTATCTTCATCGCCCGACGGCAACCGATCCTTCCCTTGCGCCGGAAGGTTGCGATTGCTGGTATGTTTTGTCGCCCGTGCCGAATCTCGAAGGAAACACCGATTGGAAAACGGCGGCAGAAGGTTATAAACAAAAGATTTACGAATATCTCGAAAAGCATTATATGCCCGATCTGCGGAAACATATTATTAGCGAAACATTCATTGATCCGCTTCATTTTCAGGATACTTTAAATAGTTACCTGGGCAATGCGTTCGGTGTTGAACCGACGCTTTTTCAATCGGCGTGGCTACGTCCGCATAATGTTTCGGAAGACATTCCGAATCTATATCTAGTCGGCGCGGGAACGCATCCGGGCGCAGGTCTTCCGGGCGTAATGAGTTCGGGAAAAATTGTCGCGAATATGATCTCTTGATTTTGGATTTTAGATTTTGGATTTTGGATAATCCGCTTAATTGAAACATAATAATAAACGCATTCAATGCTTTTTACAGCAATCCAAAATCTAAAATCTAAAATCTAAAATTCTTATGTGGTATTGGACAAAAGTTTTATTTCTCATTTTCTTCGGTGCGGTCGTTGTCTGGCTGGCGTATGAATTTTTTACTTTCCCGACTATTTCCAAACTCCGTGCGGAAAATCCCGCGACGACTTCGATGATCGAGCATCGTCTTGATCAGGCGCGCGAAGAAGGCAAAGAACCGAAAAAATATCAAATCTGGATGCCGATCGAACAAATTTCGCCGCATCTGCACCGCGCCGTTTTAGCGGGCGAAGATGCGCGTTTTTTCCAGCATAACGGATTTGATTGGGATTCAATCGAAAAAGCGTGGCAGGAAGCGCAGAGAGAAGGCGAAAAGCAAGCGAAAGCCGAAGGCAATTATGATCCCGAAGGCTGGATTCCGCCGATGCCGAGTTTCCAACGCGGCGCGTCAACCGTTACGCAGCAACTGGCAAAAAATCTCTATTTGAGCGAAGACCGCAACTTTTTGCGAAAGGGACGCGAAGCGATCATTACGTATTTTCTCGAACGCGAATTATCGAAAAGACGAATCCTGGAAATTTACCTCAACGTCATCGAATGGGGCGACGGCATTTACGGTGCGGAAGCCGCTTCGCGCTTTTATTTTAATAAATCCGCTTCAAACCTGACCGCCAACGAAGCCGCGTATCTCGCGGCAATGATTCCCTCGCCGCTCAATGTCTTTAATCCAAAGAAAAATCCGAAACGAGTTACAAGAAGACAAAAAGCGATTTTACGCGGAATTAATTCAATCAAATTAGCATATTAAAAAAAGATTTGAATGATTTTCGAGTAAGAGTTTTTTTGTTGCAATTTTATATTTAATGCCGAAAAAAAATTCTTGCTTTTTTTTTTTTCTGTGATAATTATTTTGTTCAAGAACAAACAATCGGGAAAATCATCAGGCATTTGTAAATCAAAAGTTGTTCTTCCAAAACTCGCGGCGCGCTCCCGCAATTACAAATGCTCTTAAATGATTTTCCTAACCCAAAATACTGATCTCAAAATTCAGCATTTTAACACTCGCACCTTTACCGGTTGTTTCGCCTTCTCGAAAAGACCCAACAACCTTTCTGTCAACAACTGCCACGCTCTTCCAGAGAGCAGAAAGGAGTAAAAGATATGAAAATGAAATTTATCCAAAATAAGAGTAAAACTTATTTTTATAGTTTAATTACCTTGATTCTGTTAACATTTGTCGCTTCCTTGGTTGTTTCTCAATCAAATTCTAATATTTCTCTAGCTCAGATAAAACAAGATAAAATTAAAGAAAGAGAAATCAAAATTTTTAATAAAGTAAGTAATTTCCGGTTGGTAAAGATTAAAACTGTCGGGAAAGAAGTGCATATATTGTTAAAGAATGAATGTGGTAAAAGTATTAATAGTTTTTATGCAACTGTTGGGTCTGGAGAAGATGGCAACACTTATAATGTTGAGTTTTTGTATTCTGGTATTAAAAACGAAATTTCCCCCAATGAAGTATTTACGTTTAAGATTTCACTTGAAGAAAAACTATATACGGAAGGTTTAACTTTACAAGCTGTAATTTTTGCCGATAAAACAGAAGAAGGCGAATATTCTATTTTGCAAGAAATGAAAGACATTAGACTAGGGGAAAAAACTCAATTGATTAAAGGTTTGGATTTACTTAAAACCCATCTGGCTTTACTAAAAAACAATTCTTCCTTATTGGTAGAAAATTTAGGGGTAAACATATCATCTTTTGAAACAAAGGATGACACTAGATCGTCTGCCTATAATTCTGGATTATCTTCTGGTAAAGCAAACTTAATTTACTATCTAGATAACATAAAAAACAATGAAAATAAAAGTTCATTATATGTAGAACAAGAACTTATGAAACTACAGTCCAAATTAGAAGGAGTTATCTCAAAATTATGAAAAGCATGAAGAATTTTATAATTACGCTAATTGTTATTTTCATCGGTTCATTTATGATTACAAATAATGTGCTTGGATATTGTTCTCCTGTATTTGATTCACTAACTAATAGACACGTGCAGGACTCACTGTGCGAATATACTTATGGTGAACAAGGTATAACGATAACAGAATTCTTTACCATACGTTGGTCAGACAATACAAACACTTTCACCTTAGATTCTGATTTTCGCGGATTTGGAAGATGCCACGTATTTTTTTTCTATGCTTTGCGTTGTGAACCGATTTTTTTTGATAAACAATACCAAAACTTTGGAAATTATGGAAGATTTTCTAAACAAATAATAAATAAGAAAATAGTACAGAATCATCCTAATCCTTATTGTGATGAGGATTTCAGAATAAGAAAAGGAGTAAATCATACTTGCAGGATAACTGGTGGCGGCGGTTGTCAGAGCGGATTTACAACTTCAGGACAAAAATTCAAAGAAGGCGATTCAAGCGATCTTTGCAGTCCGTGCAATCCGGATCAATATGAACTTGATATGTGCTGGCAATCGGGCGGAGTTTATGATTGGAGTTTCTGCGTCTGCGGTCATTCGCCGATTGTCATTGATGTTGACGGAATATTAGAGCAAGTGGCGTGGAGCGCAGCTAATTCCGATGATGCGTGGCTCGCTCTCGACCGAAACGGCAACGGCTTGATTGACAATGGCACAGAATTATTCGGAAATTCTACCGCGCAGCCCGCACCGCCTGCTGGCGAAGAGAAAAACGGTTTTCTGGCTCTGGCTGTTTTTGATAAATTGGAAAACGGCGGAAATCAGGACGGTAAAATAGATTATCGGGATGCTGTATTTAGCGAACTGCGTTTGTGGCAGGATACGAATCACAACGGAATATCAGAAGCAAGCGAATTAAAAACGCTGAGTCAATTGGGTTTAGCTGTAATAGACCTCGATTACAAAACGTCCCGTCGCTCTGACGAACACGGCAACAGATTCAAATATCGGGCAAAAGTCAAAGACACGCAAGGCACACAAATTGGACGTTGGGCGTGGGATGTTTATCTTGTAACTCAACAAATCAGTAATTGAAAATAATCTGAGACAAAACAAAAAGTGTGTGATGAAATTTCATCACACACTTTTTGTTTTGTTTTTAAATGATTATTCAGCTTTTACGGCTTTGGCTTTGCCTTTGATCGTCATTTCGTTCAAAATCCAGCCGGCATTGCCGAATTTTTCGGTTATGAAAAGAACGTAGCGAATATCAACGGAGATCGTGCGACCGTAATTCGGATTATAGAAAAGGTCTTTGTCCAATCCTTCTTTCTAAAAGATTTTGTAAATTATATTTGACGATAGATTTTACTGAAAAATACTAAAATTAAAAACTTTAATTTATGTTTTATGCGGCTGAATATATTATCTTTAGATTTTATTTATTTATGCAAAAATTATGAACTTAAAAGAATGGAAAGCGAGCGGCAAATTTTTCAATTACAAAGATTTTCCGATTTTTTACAAAACACATAAAAGCGAAAATGAAACTTTGCTGTGTCTGCACGGTTTCCCGACATCTTCGCACGATTATTACAAAGTTTGGTCGGCTCTCGGCGCGAGATTTTCGCTCGTCGCTTTTGATCTGATCGGCTACGGATTTTCTGCAAAACCGAAAAACTTTGATTATACGACTTTTCAACAGGTTGATATTCTGCAAGCCTTGATCGAACACTTGAAGATCGAAAAACTCCATATTTTAGCGCACGATTACGGCAATACGATCACGCAGGAACTGCTTGCCAGAGATGAAGAAAACCGTCTGAATTTTGAAATTAAGACGATTTGTTTCTTAAACGGCGCGCTTTTTCCCGAAACGCATCGTCCGATTTTGGCGCAGAAAATTCTCATCAGTCCGCTCGGTTTTCTCTTTGCCCGCATAATTCCCGACCGCAAATTTAAACAAAGTTTATCTTCAATTTTCGGTAAGCAATACCAGCCATCCGAAGCAGAATTAAATAATTTTGTCGCACTCTTTAAATATAACGACGGCAACAAAATCGCGCATAAACTGATTCGATATATGAAGGAACGCGCCGAAAACCGTCCGCGTTGGGTTGGCGCGTTGGAGAGAATGAAGCAGCCTTTTCGCTTTATCAACGGTTTGGAAGACAAAGTTTCCGGCGCACATCTGGTCAAAAGATTCCGTGAAGTCTTACCGCATCAGAAAGATATTATTGAACTTAACGCAGTCGGACATTTTCCGCATTTTGAAACACCGGACGTTTTTTTGGAAAATTTTTTTGAATTTCACACATAATCTGTGAAAGTATCTTAAAAAAACGATAACGCCTTATTTTTCGGTAACTTTCGCGCTGTCAATAAGTTAAAATCAAACATAAATTTCAAACTTTGTTGGCGAATCTAAAAATATTTTCCGCAAAATCTTGACATAAGTGGACTTAGGTCATTATCATTCATAAACACATCGTTAAAAACACATCACAAGTTTTTTGGTTTTCAACTTTTTCAAAAGAGGACAAAAATTATGATTAAACTAGACATCGTAAATCAAGTGGCGGATCAAACGGGCGTTCCCAAACAAAAAGCCGAACAGGTGGTTGATGCGCTTTTCAATGCGATGAAAGATGCGCGTGCCAAAGGCAAACGCATCGAGCTTCGCGGTTTCGGGGTTTTTGTTGTCAAACCGAGAAAACGCGGCATCGGTCGCAATCCGCGCACCGGAAAGGAAGTTCCGATTCCCGCCGGAAAAACCATCCGCTTTAAGCCGGGCAAAGACTTGCAGGCAAAAGCCATCAAAAAATAAGTAAAAAATTTTGCTGCCAATTTATGAATCGTAAATCGCAAAGAATAATGCAGTTTATTATTTAAGGCGATTTACGATTTTATTTTTAAGTTTCAAATTTAATGCCGAATTTAGATTCCCTGACCAACGAATTTTTCGACCGCCGCGAGGCGATGCGTCCGACTTTCCGAACGTGGCTCAAACATTTCGGCTTATTTTTGCTGGCGTTTTTTACCATCACGATTGCCGGAACTTTGCAGCCGTTCGGCATTCTCCCGATTTTTCCCGGCATTAATCCGCAAACCGCGAACGAATTTTTTCAATTTCTGCTGCAATTCCCTGTTCATTATTTTAATCTGATCGTTTCGACCGTTTATCAGCTTTATGCCGATCCTGAAGTCTTAAGGTACGGCTTGAGTTTTTCAATTTCCCTGCTTTTTATTTTAACGTGCCACGAATTCGGGCATTATATCGCGTGCCGACTTTACGGTGTTGACGCGACTCTGCCGTTTTTTATTCCTCTGCCGCCGCTTCTGGGACCTGCCGGAACGCTCGGCGCATTTATCAAGATCGTTTCGCCGATGCCTTCGCGCCGCGCCGTCTTCGACATCGGAGTCGCCGGACCGATTGCCGGATTTATCGCGCTTATTCCCATCGCCATTATCGGACTTTTAACGGCAAAAGCCGCGCTGCCCGTCAGCCGCGAGACATTTGAACTCGGCATTTATTTTTCCGATCCGCTTTTTACGCATATTTTACGTTTTTTCCTGGGAATTGATCCGGCAAATACGCCCTTCAACGCCTTTTCCGCCGCCGCTTGGCTCGGTCTGCTGATTACGAGTTTGAATCTGATTCCGTCAGGGCAGCTCGACGGCGGACACGCGATTTATGCGGTTTTCGGCGAAAAATTTCATTTCTGGACAGGCAGAATCGCCTTCATCGTGATGGTTTTTCTGACAATTCTGGGATTTTATTTTTTCAACAGTCCGAGCGGAATTTTATTCGCCGTACTGCTTTTCGTAATGATGCGCGTCCGTCATCCCGAACCGCTCGATGATTCGCCGCTCGATACAAAACGCAAAGTTGTTGCAATTTTAACACTTTTGATATTTATTTTGAGTTTTGTGCCGTTTCCCGTTCAAGTTTTATAAAAAAAAAGTAACAGGGATATACAAGATAGACAGGGATATTTAAAGAGATTTCTTATCCTTGTTTATCCTGTATATCCCTTTTAATTAAACTGCTCCCTCCTGACTTGCCTGCGGCAGAAATCCTTTCAATTCTTTAACGATTTTCTGCACATCTTCGTCGTCTTCGAGCGAGATCATAAAAAAGTCATAGCCCGTTTTGAAGCAGAATAAACCGTTGCCGAAATACCACGCGCCTTCGAGCAGCGGATTTCCGCGCAGAATCCAATCAATCGGTGCGCCCGTAACGGTTTTCGGATTAACGACATTTGTCATTAAAACCGCGCCGGAAGCGAATGAAAACGCTCCCAAAAGTGGTGCGCCGACGTATTTGACGATCTCGCGTTCGAATTGTATGCGCTCGGCTTCCGCCTTCGTCAGTTCGCCTTTGGTTACAAGTTCTTCTTGATTTTTGAGATATTTGTTAAATTCTTCGCTCACTTTTCTAACCGACCACGTCGGAATCATCGAGCTGAAAAACCAGTGCGAACTGATGCCCGTAAAAACAACGCCGAGACCTGCGCCGACGGCGAGTGAAGCTCCGGTCGTCGCGGCTTGCAGAGGTTTTTCCGTGATCCAATCGGCGGTGTTTTGCACGGTTTTAAGCGCGGAATTGATCGTCCGCGTCCAGCTTGCGCCGAAATTAAAAGCATTTGAAACGCTTCGCGCCGTCGCGCCGACCGATTTTTGCGCTTCGCCGAAAACCTCACCCGCTTTTTCGCCCGCATAAGCAAAAGCTTCGCTCGCTTTTTCGCTCACGGTTCGCAGCATTTCGCCCGTATTTTTTGAAGCCGATTCAAACACATCGCCGGCGCGTTCACCCGCGTCTTCCGCCGCTTCGCGCACGGGTTCGCTCGCATCCCAAGCTTTTTTCGCCGTTTCTCCGGCGGTTTTCACCGTTTCTCCGGCAACCTTTTCCGCCGCTTTATAGGTTCCTTCGGCAACCTTGACGGCTTGTTTTCCGACTTCGGTTTTCTCGGCTTCGTGCTTGATTTTTTCCGCGCCGTCGCGCAGGGTTTCCGCGCCTTTGTGCGCCGTTTCGACCGCAACCTTAGCACCTTCCGCGAGTTTTTCCTTCAAACCGATCTGTTTGTCGAAATCATCGAAGCGTTCCTTTGCGTCCTTCTGCCATTTTTCAAAGCGTTTCTTATAGTCTGCCATTTTCTTTGTAACCTCTGCTTGAATTCTTTGCTCTCAAAATACGTTTTTGCTAAATATTTAGTTCGGTTTGATGCAAAAATAGCATCTTACTTTGTATAATTACACCCGAAACTCAAACGGTCAAACGTTTTTATATTTTTATTAATTTTGTTATATTTTCTTGCAGGGCTTTCTCATAAAAATTGAAAACAAGGATGCAAACAGTTATTTTTATAGTTTTGCGAAACAGAAAAGTAACCAATTATGCAACCTTGTCAAACTGATAGTAGAAGTTTTTTCGAGAAACTTCAAAGAGCGGAAGGCTTAGATTTACGCGATTCGCGGGGCAAACGCCACGAGTTAGCCATCGTTTTAGTCGGTGTAACCTTAGCTGTTTTGAGTAATCGAGACGGCAATTTATCAAGCATTCATCGGCATATTCGGAATCATTATGTGAAGTTGGTCGCGGTCTTAGGAGTAGAAAAAAAGCGTCCGGTTTCACGCGCCCAGTTGCCGCGCATTTTAGAAAGAGTTTCGATTGAAGTCTTTGATAATTTGATCTTCTCGCATTTTGGTGTGAGAATGGGCGAAAAAGAGCGGAAGTGGTTCGCCAGTGACGGCAAAGAATTACGCGGAAGCATCGAGTCGGGCGACAAACGTGGCGAAGCCATCGTGCAAATAGTCGCGCACGAAACCGGAGAAACGGCGGCACAGGATTATTATTGCGGAAAGAAGGAATCGGAAAAGCCGATTGTCCGGCAAGTGTTGAAAAAAAGCGGTTTGGCAGGCGAGAAAATAACGCTTGATGCGCTCCATTGCAATGAACCGACACTCAGTCTGATCGCCGGGGCAAGAGGCAAATATCTGGTCGGGTTGAAAAATAATCAGAAAGAATTGCTCAAACAGGTGAACCGGCAGATCAAAGACGCATTCATTTTGTATCACTACAGAGAAATTGAAAAAGGACACGGGCGGATAGAAACGCGCCGCTATGAAATATACGATATTTTGGAGATGGACAAGGCAAAACGCTGGGAAACGTGCCAAATCCGCACGGCTATTAAAGTTATCAGAGAAAGAGAAGAATTAAAATCCGGGAAAAAGAGTGTTGAAATCAGCTATTATGTGAGCAATGCCGTCGGCGGCTATGAAGAAATAGTCGGAGCCATTCGCCGACATTGGCAAGTCGAGACAAATAATCACATCCGTGATGTTTCGCTCAGAGAAGATCAAATGCGTTCAAAAAAAAGAATATCCAGCGAATAATGGCAGAAATTAGGACATTGACAACAATTTTATTAAATCGAACCGATTGTCAGAATAAAAAAGCTCAATTAGAGAATTTTAGTGATGACTTTGACAGTTTGATTGTAACATTAAAGACTCTCAATTTTTTATGAGAAAGCCCTGTATTTTCTTGAGTTATGCCAAAAGTAAAATGTCCCACGTGCAAAAGAGAAACCGAATACACGGGCAACGAATTTCGCCCATTTTGTTCAGAGCGTTGTAAATTGATTGATTTCGGCGATTGGGCGGACGGAAATTTTCGGCTTCCTGACCACAGTTCGCCGCTTTCGGAAACCGACATCAGAGAGATCGAACGCGCTTTGGAAGAAAAAGAAGAAGATAAGGTAGATTAAAAAAATGACAATTGCAGCGATAATTTTTGTATTGTTCTTGGTAACGGTCGCGGCTGTAACTTTTTTTATGCTTAAAAAAGCAATAAGAATGGCGGTTCGGGCGGCGATTGTCGCCTCGATCCTTCTGATCGCGGTCGTCGGCGGAGCTTCGCTCTGGTATTTCGGCTCGAATTCGACAACGGAAAAAAAACCTCCGGCAACGAAAAAATCTCGATAAATTGTAATTGATTAGGTCTTTGGTCTTTGGCAGAATCTTTTTAATTAAGATATTCTGATTTTCGTTTCAAAAAATCAGATATATCGGAAAAAAAGCCAAAGACCGAAAGCCAAAGACCAAAGACCTAAACATCTAATGTTTCACCAAATCAAACGCTGGTTTTCGCGTTATACAAATCTTCCGGGAAATGTTCTCGCACTTAGTTTGGTGAGTCTTCTTAACGACACTTCGAGCGAGATAATCTATCCGCTTCTCCCAACGTTTCTCGCCTTAACGCTCGGCGCATCGCCTTTTTTTATCGGATTGATCGAAGGTTTTGCCGAATCGGTCGCGTCATTCTTAAAACTTTTTTCCGGTTATCTGAGCGATAAATTCAATCGCCGCAAACTTCCCGTTTTTCTCGGCTATTCGCTGGCGAGCTTGGCGCGCCCTTTGCTTGCCTTTGCGACGACGTGGCAGCACGTTTTGTTCGTCCGCGTTTCGGATCGCGTCGGCAAAGGAATTCGCGGTGCGCCGCGCGATGCGATTTTGGCAAATTCCGTTCCGGCGGAAAAACGCGGGATGGCGTTCGGTTTTAACCGCGCCGCCGATCACCTGGGCGCGGTTTTCGGTCCGGTTGCCGCGTTTTTGCTTTTATATTTTCTTGCGAGCAACCCGAATGAGCCGACCGCGCAGGATTACCGCCAAGTCTTTTTATTTGCTTCGATTCCCGTAGTCCTCGGGCTTTTCGTCATCGTTTTTTTCGTCAAGGAAAGTGAGAAAATAGAACTTCCCGAAAATTTCGAACCGCCGAAAATCACGCTTTCATTAAAAGCCTTTGACGGAAATTTCAAACGCTTTCTAATCGTCATCGCGCTTTTCACATTATCGAATTCGACGGACGCTTTTTTGCTTCTTCGCGCCGAACAAGCCGGAATTCCGGTCGCCGTTTTGCCGCTTTTGTGGATGTTTCTGCATTTCAGCAAAGTTATTTTCTCGCTGATCGGCGGCGATTTATCCGACAGAATCGGGCGCAAAAAAATGATTTTCGCGGGCTGGATTTTGTATGCGGTCGTTTATGCCGGATTCGCTTTTGTTGAATCGGCGTGGCATGTTTGGGTTTTGTTTTTAATTTACGGCGCTTATTTCGGTTTGACGGGCGGCGCGGAAAAAGCCCTCGTCGCCGATCTGGTCGAACCCGAAAAACGCGGAACGGCGTTCGGATTCTATAATTTAGCCTTTTCAATCACAGTTTTTCCGGCTTCGATAATTTTCGGCGCATTATGGACGCAGTTCGGCGCGACAACAGCTTTTTTAACCAGTGCAATTATTTCTATTTGCGCGGCAATTTTTCTCCTGACCGTAAAACCGAAAGGTGGACAGTCTTAATGGTGAATGGTGAATGATGAATGATGAATGAAAATTATTTTAAATTCACCATTCATCATTCACCACTCACCATTAATAACGTTTCCTCTGAACTAATATTCCGAGTCTTCTGATCGTCTGTAAGGAATGCCCAAACGCCGCAGCACGGATTCAAGCATCAGGGCTTCTTTTGAGTTTTCCGATTCAAAATCAACTCCGCGCGGTTTAAGATTGTAAATAGCGGCAAACGCGCTTTGCTTTGCGTTATCGTTAATATCCAAAGACTGTATTTCTTTTTTCGTAGAATCCTTATCTATCCTGTTATTTTCAGGAACATAAGGAATATTAATATAAACCATATTTTTCACCAAATTCCATAAGCTAATCCCTAACTAAACTCTAACACATTGTCCGGTAATGCGCTGTTCAAGATAAAAAACAATTTTTTGCTCAATATCTCAGGCAGTTTAGCAAAAGAAAAAAAACACTTCTTTATGTGCGCTGTCGCACAGACATAAATAAAGAAATATCTTGTATGCGTGTCAGCGCACAGACTAAGCAGTGAAGCAGAAATATTGTAATATAATAACAATATGAATGTGCCAAATAAATTTGTCAAAATATTGTCTGAAGAAGATTATACCAAACTGGTTGAAAATCATCAGAAAAGCGAGAATTATCGAGTCCGAAATCG
>JBGTIH010000096.1:0-10839 GCA_041745765.1 Pyrinomonadaceae bacterium
CGCGAAGTCGAACCGTTCGCTCCCGAACCGCCGATCCGCGCGCTCATCGCATCGAGTCCGCCTTTGCCCAGGTTTTCCGATTCCAAAAAAAGCAGATGCTCGAAAAGATGTGCAAATCCCGTGCGCCCTTCCTTTTCCCGCGCCGAACCGACGTGCGCCGTCAGATTAACCGCGACGACCGGATCGGAGCGGTCAACGTGAAAAATCACATCCAAACCGTTCGGCAGAGTGAATTTTTCATATTCGACCTTAAACGAAGGCGTTTGCGCCGCTTTTTGAGCGGAAACGGGAAACGCGGATAACAATAGACAAAAGACGATCAGATAAATTTTTGCGATTTTCATAGATTTTTACAGGTTTTAAAATTAATAACAGTGTTGCTGACTCAAAGTTAAGATGCAGATTTTTGTAATTGGTTTTATTACGAATACTCCTCAGTCTTTGGTTTCAAAAGTTTTAAAATTTTTCCATTGTTTATTAAGATAACGCAAAATAATTGTAAAGAATGTAAAATCTGCGTAAAAGACGGTAAAAATCAAAAAAAGCGTGATAAAATTTACGGATGAAGTTTTGGAAGGAAAAATCCTGGTTTCCTGTTTTGTCGGTGGTTTTTCTGCTCGGATTGCTTGTTTTGCTTGCCGGTTTGCAATACAAGTGGCTTGGGCAAATCAGCGATGCTGAGCGCGAACGGATGCAGAGCCGTCTGCAAGATGACACGCGGCGTTTTGCTGAGGATTTTAACCGCGAAATTCAAACTGTTTATTTTACATTTCAGCTAACGGAGGAAAATTTTCAGAAAAACGACTTTAATGAATTTAACCGACGTTATATTTTATGGCGTGAAAAAGCGAAATATCCACAACTTATCAAAGATTTTTATTTTGTCGGAACACAACTTATCAAAGATTTTTATTTTGTCGGAATTGGTGAAAATTCCGGAGTTTTACAATTTAATAAGGAAACCGGAAAATTTGAAAACGGAGTTTGGACGGAAGAGTTACAAAAAATACAACCCAAAATAACATCCGATAAAAAATTCAATACGGTTGATGCGGAAAATTCGGCTTTGATGGCGATCATTTACAAAGACAAGGAAGATTTTCGACAAATCATCGTTAATCGTGGAAAAGAACTGACCAACAACAAATTTCCCGCACCTCTTGAATTGCTTGAAAAATACGGTTTTTTGGTTATCAAACTTGATGAAACAGTCTTGCAAAAGCAACTTTTGCAAGACTTAACGGAAAAGTATTTTGCCAAAACCGACGCGACAAATTTCAATCTGGCAATTATTGACGATAAAGACAAAACCATTTTTAAAACGAATGACGCGCCGATTTCTTCAAACGACGCGAGCGCGAAATTATTTGACATCAGAGCCGGAACTTTTTTATTTTCGGCAAGCGAAGATACGGAGATAATCACCGGACAACCGCTGACACGGACAAACAGCGTCGTTTTCAGCCAAATCGAAACGAAAACCACAAGTGCGCCTTTGCAACCGCTTGAAAAAGGCAAGGTTGACGTAAAAATTTTAGCCGAATCAAAACCGCGCATCAATATATTTGAGAAAAACGCGGCTTTGACCGAAGGCGCGTGGACTTTGAATGTTCAACATTCCGCCGGATCGCTCGAACAATTTATCGCCAATACGCGCTATCGAAATCTGGCAATCAGTTTCGGGATTTTGTCGCTTCTGGCGGCAAGCGTCGTTCTGATTTTCGTTTCGGCGCGGCGTTCTCAGAAATTGGCGCAAAGACAGCTTGATTTTGTTTCTTCGGTTTCGCACGAATTCCGCACGCCGCTCGCCGTAATTTATTCAGCAAGCGAAAATCTGACCGACGGCGTTGTAAATTCGCCGAATCAAATCGAAAAATACGGCAATTTGATTAAAGGCGAAGGTAAAAAATTGACGGCGATGGTCGAGCAGATTCTCGAATTTGCCGGAGCGCGTTCGGGGAAGCAGAAATTCGATTTTCGCCCCGTCGAGATAACGGAAATCATCGAAAACGCGCTTAATGAATGTCAGTCTTTATTGAGCGAAAAAGAGTTTGTCGTAGAAAAAGAATTTAGCGCAAAACTGCCCGCAATTTCCGCCGATGCAAATGCCTTGAGCCGCGCGCTTCAGAATTTAATTATCAATTCGATCAAATACTCGAACGGCAATCGCAGTTTGAAAATTTCGGCGGAAAACGGCGGCGGAGATTTGAAAATTTTAATTGAAGATAAAGGAATCGGCATTTCCAAAAAAGATTTAGCGCAAATTTTCGAGCCGTTTTACCGCGCTAAAACGGTTATTGATGAACAAATTCACGGCAACGGTCTGGGATTGAGTCTGGTCAAACAAATCGTTGAGGCGCATAAAGGAAAAATCAAAGTCGAAAGCGAACCCGGCAAAGGAAGCAAATTCATTGTTCATTTACCATTGAACATTTAACAGATGACTTTGTGAACAAAATCTTATTCGATTTGGTAAATGACAAATGAAAATACTTCTGGTTGAAGATGAAAAAGGTCTGATCTTAACGCTGACCGACCGTTTAGAAAGCGAGGGTTTTGAAGTGAAAACCGCGACCGACGGCGAAAGCGGTTTTTTGCTTGCGCTTGAAGAATGTTTCGATTTGATAATTTTGGACGTGATGCTGCCGAAGAAAAACGGCTTTGACGTGTGCCGCGATCTGCGCCGGAAAAATGTCGAAACTCCGGTTTTGATGCTGACCGCAAAAGGCGAAACGATTGATAAAGTTCTGGGTTTAAAACTCGGCGCGGATGATTATTTGACGAAACCTTTTGAAGTGATGGAGCTTCTTGCCAGAGTTGAAGCTTTGCTCAGGCGTTCAGTAAATACGCATCAAAACGCCGTCGGCACATTTAAATTCGGTGCAATCGCCGTAGATTTCCGCCGCGCCGAAGTGTTAAAGAAAAACAAAACGGTCGAGCTTTCCGCGCTGGAATTTAAACTCCTGCAATACTTAATCGAACATCGCGGCGAAGTCTTAAAACGCGACGAATTGCTCGATGAAGTTTGGGGTTATGACGCGATGCCTTCGACGCGCACGGTTGACGTACACGTCGCTTGGCTCAGGCAAAAACTCGAAGAAAACCCGAAATATCCGCAGTTTATTCAAACTATTCACGGTCTCGGTTATAAATTTGTTCCATAAAAGAATGCAGGACTTTGGTCATTGAATTAGTCCGAAGTCCAAAGTCCAAAGACCGAAGACCTAATCGCTTACAAAGAAAAAACAGCGCGAGCGAATGACAGTAAGCCATTTTCTATAAAAATCATAGAAGAACACACTACCGTTTGCTCGTGCTGTTTCAAAAGAACATTTACCGCTTATCTATGCAGATTTTCCGAAGTTGCAGTAAGCGTCAAACCGCTTATGTCGCCGTTGACCGTTATGTTTTGCGGCGTAAAGTTGTATTGTTTCGACTCGGCACTAAGCGAATAGGTTTGCCCGGTCGCCACTTCAAAGAAAGTGAAATAGCCGAAACTGTTTGTTAAAGCGGTGCTGACTACTCCGTTTGCATTGCTGAGCGTAACAACGACACGGCTTCGCGCCACGCCGCCCGGTGCAGAAACACGTCCGCTAACCGTAGCATTCGATGGCGTCAAAGCGACTTCAACCGAACCGATGTCAACAGTCGTTCCCTGCGGGCGAATAATGCCGCGCTGATCGGTCGTTACGGGAATTGTCGGATTATTACTCGTGCAAGATTGGTCAATAACACAATTTTGTCCGGCATCAATCGCCGGCGAACCTGCCATCGGTAAAAATGTCATATTGAATCCGCCGTTATCGGCGAGCGGATTAAGCATCGGATTTATATTGAGCAAATCAGCCGCAACCCAGCCTGTGCTTGTTCCGACATTGCCGATGATATTGTTTCCTTCCGAAGTAATTCCGCCGGTGGAATTCGTTACGTCTGGCGAAGCTGATGTTCCGTTATTTCCGGAAATAATCGAATTGCGAATATAACCGTTGACATTTGTCGTCGCCCGGTGAAGTCCGCCGCCGTTATTGGTTGAAGTGTTGCCGGAAATTGTCGAATTGGTAATAACCAAAAGTATCCCGTTTGATTGAAAGCCGCCCGCGCTCGGCGCAGTATTGTTGGCAATCGTTGAATTTGTGATATACGAGGTTCCGTTTAATTGTCCCGCACCGCCGCCGGTTGTCCCATTGCTGGTATTTCCCATAATGGTCGTATTGTTGATATTTAAGGTGCTTCCCGAAAAATTCTGCATCGCGCCGCCAGAACCGGAGGCTGTGTTGTTTGAAAGTACACTTCTGTTGATTGTAAGAACGCCGTTGCCGGCGTTATTCGTGCCGCCGCCGTTAGCCGCCGAGTTTCCGGTAATAGTAACTTGATTGAGCGTCAGGTTTCCGCCGTTATTATAAACCGCTCCGGCACGCCCCGTGGCTGTCGCGCTAACGCCGTTTCCGCCGGTTAGCGTTAAACCGCTGATCACCGTTACGGCAGCGGTGCTGTTTGTAAAGATACGGCTTTGATTATTGCCGTTAATCGTTAATAAACTCGCTCCCGGTCCGTTGATTGTCAAAGTTCCGTTGCTCGTAATAAGAATATCCGTGCCGGACAAAGTTATTGTTTGAGCCGTATTGAAAACGTTCTGATCAAATACGATAATGTCGTCATCCGGCGTAGCAACCGCCGCACCGATTGCTTCACGCAGCGAACAATCCGAATCACATACCCCGTCATTCGTATCAGCGATTTTCGTTACGGTATAAGTTGCCGCGAAAGAAATCTGCGCCGTTAAAAAAACAAACGCTAAGGTCATAATAGTTTTTACAATTCTGTCCATATATTTTCTCCTGTAAAGATTGGAATTAAGGGGTTAAATTAGGCTGTTTTATGATTAAAAAAACAGACTCAAGTGTATTTAAGAAACACACTTCTGTTAAATTTTGAAAAGCTATGTAAAAGATATTAAACGCAAAAGCTTCCTAAAAGCAAGAAGAGTGTCGAAACCGAACTAAAATCTCTTACGTGATAGAAAATACGTTCATTTTTTCCTAACTTGCTTAATAACTGAAGTTATAAGTTAATTAGTTCTTGCTAAGCGTGTGCAAAATTTATCTTATGATTTGCCGTCTGCTTTAGCTGACGGATTAAAATAATAAAAAATAAGAGGCTTTAGCCAAAACCTATCAAATAAAACTAAATTATTGACGTTCTATTGCTTTTCTGTAAGCTCTTAAAATTCCGAATCGGTTGTCGCTTTGGAGCGTCGGGCAACGCCTGTTCTGTAAGCGGCGGCTTCGACTCCGACAGCGACCGCCTCGCCGACTCGTTTATCGAAAACTGACGGAATTATATAATCGGGATGAAGTTCGTTTTCGCCGATAATTGAGGCGATGGCGATGGCGGCGGCGAGTTTCATTTCTTCGTTAATGCGTGATGCGCGGCAATTTAATGCGCCGCGAAAAATTCCCGGAAAACACAGAACATTATTGATTTGATTCGGATAATCGCTTCTGCCCGTAGCCATTACGGCGACGTGTCCGGCGGCTACTTCGGGCATAATTTCGGGAACGGGATTTGCCATCGCAAAAATTATCGGGTCTTTTGCCATATTTTTCAGATCGGTTTGGTCAATTACGCCCGGCACGCTTAATCCAATGAAAACGTCCGCGCCTCTGATTACTTCGTGAATCGTGCCTTTTTCATTATTCGGATTTGTATTTTGTGCGTACCAATCTTTTACCCAGTTCATATGTTCGACACGCCCTTTGTAAAGTGCGCCGGATTGATCGCAGCCGACGATGTTTTTCACGCCCGCCGCTTGAACGATTTTTGTACACGCAACGCCCGCCGCGCCGACTCCGTTGACGACGAGTTTGATATCTTCCATCCGTTTGCCGACGATTTTCAGCGCATTTATCAACGCCGCGAGAACGACGACGGCTGTTCCGTGCTGATCGTCGTGAAAAACCGGAATATCGAGTTCCTCCTTTAATCTTTCTTCAATTTCGAAACAGCGCGGCGCGGAAATATCTTCCAGATTTATGCCGCCGAAAGCGACTGAAATATTTTTGATTGTTTGAATAATCTCGTGCGGATCTTTGGTATTCAAACAAATCGGAAACGCATCAACGCCGCCGAATTCTTTAAAAAGCTGGCATTTCCCTTCCATCACGGGCATCGCCGCGGCAGGTCCGATGTCGCCCAAACCTAAAACAGCAGTTCCGTCGGAAACGACGGCAACCGTGTTTTTCTTGATCGTCAAGGTAAAAGCCTTTTCCGGGTCTTTGTGAATCGCCTCGCAGACACGCGCTACGCCCGGCGTGTAAGCCATCGAAAGATCGTCGCGCGTTTTCAGAGGCATTTTTGATACGGTTTCGATTTTTCCGCCCAGATGCATCAAAAAAGTGCGGTCGGAATAATTGATAAGTTCAACGCCGTCAATATGTTTGATCGCTTCGATGATTTCTTTATCGTGCTGTTCCGAAGAAGCATTGACCGTAATATCGCGCACCAGAAAATCCTTCCCGACGCTGACAATATCAATCGCTTCGATGCTTCCGCCCTCCTTTCCGATAGCGGTTGTGATCTCGCCTAATTTTCCGGGCGAATTCTGAATTTTTACGCGCAAAGTTACGCTGTAACTGGCATTTGGTGTTGGTGTATGTGTCACAATTTATAAATATTTAAAGTTTTCCAAACTAAAATGAAAGGTAAAACTTTTTTCTCCGATTATTAAGTTTAAAATTTTATATCGAATAGGTCAAAGTTTGTAAAAACAGGCTTTTCAACATTTAAACTTCGGATCAAACAAAAACTTTTGATTAATGTCAAAACATAATCACAATTCCTTTTTCATATTTCATTCTAAATCTGAAAGAGCAGAATTACTTTGTTTTCGCTTTTTTGTTACTAAATAAACGCCCGTAAAAATCAGGAGCATCGCGCCGATGATCTTCGGTTTCCAGGGTTCGCCCAAAACAGTAATGGCAAGAAAAGTTCCGATTAGGGGCTGTAAATAAATATAAACCGCAACGACCGAAGGTTCGACGCGAACTAAAGCCCACGCATTAAAATAATAAGCCAGAATCGTCGAAATAATCACGATTCCGCCGAGCGCGAGCCACGGAATAAATGTAACTTGCGCCAACTCGACCGATTGAAACGAATACATACCGATCGGCACATTGATCAAACTTCCGAAAATAAAAAGCCACGCGATTGATTTCAAAGCTCCGTAACGTGTGATTAATTTCTTTGAAATCGCCAGATAAACTGCATACGACAAACTGTTGAGAATAATCAACATATCGCCCTGCGTCGTCGTCGAGGAAAAACTCGCTTGACGCGGATCAATCAGATAAATCACGCCGAGAGCCGCAATCACAATTCCCGAAATCTTGCGCCACGTCAAAACATCATTCCCGACAAATGAGCTGACAACAATCGTAAAAACCGGAATTAAAACCGCAAGCAGCGAAGTATTAGTCGCGGTCGTCATCGAAAGTCCGGTAAAAAAAAGCAGTTGATTAAAAACGATCCCGAACAACGCGAACACGGCAAAATACAGATAATGAATCTTTTTATCTAAATGCAGATTCCCTCGAAATCTCTGCAAAATATAAAATGCCAACGCGCCGCCGCCGACCCGGCAGCCGACAATCGCCATCGGCGGAAATCCTAAAAGCGCGAGTTTTCCCATAATCGCCGACGCGCCGAAAAATATCTGCACGGCGATCAGAGCAAAATGCGGCGCGAGGCTTTCATTCGGTTTTGAGGGCGGATTATTCATCGTCAATCAAAGAATTGATGCTACCAAATCAAAAACAAAAATGTCAGTCGGAAAATAAAATTCTTTGCAGAAATTAATATCTGGGGTAAGATTATTGAAATTCATCAAAAGGCAGACTTTTTATGCTCAAATCTAAATCAATTTACGCTGCGTTTATTTGTCTTTTATTAGCTTTTTCGATCAATGTTTTTAGTCAGAAAGAAAGCGTTGAAAATGTTCAAAATGAAGAAGTTAAGCAAAGCCGGAAGGAAACCGATAATAAAGAAGAAAGATGCAAGCTGAAAGATTATGATTGTTATCTGAAAAGCTATAATGCTCAAATCAAAGAAAATCCTGAAAATCCCGAATTGTATTACAATCGCGGGAAAATTTATTGGCTGAGAGGAAATTATAAAAAATCAATTTCTGATTTCAGCAAAGCCATCGAACTAAAATCTGATTACCAAAATGCTTTATTTATGCGCGGATTAGCATATGAGTATGACAGCCAGTATAAACTTTCCGTAAATGATTATACGGAGATAATTAAACTCAATCCAACGGATTCAACAGCCTTTGTTAATAGAGGCATTAGCTACCAAAACATCAATGATGAAACGAAATCGAAACAGGATTTCGATAAAGCGATAGAAATTTTAGATCAAGAGATTCCTTTATATTCTTATGATTCGCAAAGATACGCTTTTCGGGCATCAGCCTTTCGCAGTTTAGGGGAAATTGACAAATCTATCGCTGATTTTTATCAGGCGATTCAACTGAATCCGACCTATTTTGAGAATTATTTTCAACGAGGAATTCTTTATCTGAATCAAAGCAATTATTCACTCGCCCTAGAAGATTTTAATAAATCAATTGAATTAGAATCGCAATTTGCCGCAGCTTATAAAAAGCGGGCAATTTTATTTGTCAAAATCGGCGAACTGAACAAAGCCCGCGATGATTTGAATAAATTTGAGGAATTGAGTAAAAAATAAAAAAGCCTTGATTATCTTTATAAAGATTTGATTTCGATTTTATATATGAATGTTTCACTTTTGTTTTTTCGAGCAACACGGTTGCTTCGACCTTTGTTTTTGATAATTGCACTGAGTTTTATCGCACAACCTTATTTCGGGCAGAATCCTGCGCAAGCGGAAAATCCTTTTGATCTGGAAGAAATTTTGATTTCCCTAAGCGAAAGTAAAACGGGTTTGCCGACTACTAACCGCATTCTTATCCAAAAAATAAAAACGCGCGGGATTAATTTCGGCTTTAGCGGCGAGATCGAAAAGAGTTTGACTTCAGGCGGCGCAACCAAGGATTTGATTTATGAAATCAAATCGAAAGTCGTCGAAAACCATTTTGAAGATGCCTTAAAATGTGCTAAAGAAGACTACGACTGCCAAATTAGCAATTACAATAAATCCATCGAATTACTGCCCGATGAACCGGTTGCTTATTATAATCGCGGGATTGTCTATAATGAAAAAGGCGATTATGAACAGGCAGTCAAAGACTATACTAAGGCAATAACGATTGACCCGAAATACTTTAACGCCTATTACAATCGCGGCGTAACATATCGAAACAAAAAGGATTATGATCGTTCAATCGAAGATTTTAATCGTGCAATAAAACTGGATTCGACCGATGCCGACGCTTTTTTCGAGCGGTCAGTATCTTACAGAATGAAGAACAATCCGGAAACTGCGCTCAAAGATATAAACCGCGCAATCTCATTAAATCCGAAAAGCGCCGATTATTACTCCGAGCGCGGCGCTATCTATTACAACAAGAAAGAATACGACCGGGCGATAAAGGATTACGACAAAGCTATAGAAATTAATCCTGATGATTTCACCTTTTATTATAATCGCGGGCTTATGTTTAGTAATAAAGAAGAATATGACAGCGCGATCAAAGATTATAGTAAAGCGATTGAACTCGAACCTCTGGATGCCGACAGTTATTTAAATCGCGGTGTGGCTTTTGAAATCAAAAAGGAATATGAAAAAGCCCTTAAAGATTACGGCAAATCAATCGAACTAAATCCGCAGCAAGCGATTGCTTATTACAATCGAGGGTTTATTTACCAAAATAGCGAAGATTACGAAAATGCAATTTTAGATTTCACGAATGCGATCAAATTGGATTCTAAATATGCGAACGCATATTACAGTCGCGGGGAAATATATCTTGAAATAGAGGATTACGCTCAATCAATCAAAGATTTCAACAAAGTAATCGAACTGGAGCCGCAAAATTCGGGAGCCTACAACAATCGCGGATTGGCTTATCTGCGCTCCAGCCAATTCAAGCCGGCATTGGCGGATTTTACAAAAGCGATCAAACTCGACCCGAAAGATGCCATCGCTTACTACAATCGGGCTTTGGTCTATAACGAAATGGGCGAAATTCAAAAAGCAGCGGCTGACCAAAGGAAATTTGAAGAATTATCGGCAAAACCTTAGGAGTCTGAAAATTTATTCTGCAAGCAAAAAAAGCGAAGGAACACGTTTTTCAAACGCTGTCCTTCGCTTTTTAATTCGAGTTTAATTTCAAACTACATCAGCATCAGCACTGGATTTTCGAGCATTTGTTTAAATGTTTGCAAGAATTTCGCTCCCGTCGCGCCGTCAATCACTCGGTGATCGCAGCTCATTGTTACGCTCATTATATTTCGCACAACGATTTCGCCGCCCACGACGACAGCCGTCGGTTTTGCCGCACCGATGGCAAAAATCGCGGCTTCGGGCGGATTGATGATCGCGGTAAATTCTTTGATGCCGAACATTCCCAAGTTTGAAATCGAAAACGTCGCGCCCGTGTATTCTTCGGGTTGGAGTTTTTTATCACGCGCTTTTTCGGCTAATTCTTTTACTTCTCTGGAAATTTCCGCGATGCCTTTTTTGTTCGCGCCGCGAATGACGGGCGTTATTAAACCTTCGTCAATCGCCACCGCCACGCCGACATCGGCATCTTCGTAAAAACGAATTTTGTCATCGCGGTAAGACGAATTTACAAACGGATGCCTCATTGAAGCCATCGCCGCGACTTTGATTATCACATCGTTGACCGAA
>JBGTIH010000097.1:0-64812 GCA_041745765.1 Pyrinomonadaceae bacterium
ATCACGTCGCGGATGATCTCGGTCGCCGCTTTGCAGGACGTTTTGAAAGCGTTCAAGGCAAAAGAAGTTCCTTCGGATGCCGAATTAAAGGCGCGTTTTGCCAAAGATTTGGAAATCCTGAAATCAAGACAGAATTCCAACGGTTATTTCGGTCTCTGGCGGCGCGACGGCGAACGCTATAAATACCCGTTCGTAACGGTTCACGCCGCGCACGCGCTTATTTTAGCGAAACAAAAAGGTTATGACGTGCCGAACGATATGATCGAACGCGTCAAGCCGTATTTGAAAAATATCGAAAGTCATCTCAACGATGAATGGTATCGAAATTCGCCAAAGGTGCGTTGGACGATTTCGGCTTACGCGCTTTACGTCCGAAACTTGATGGGCGACAACGATTCGGCAAAAGCCAAGAAATTATTGGCGGAAGCAACCATCGAGAAAATGCCTTTTGAAGCTCTTGGCTGGATTATGACGGTTCTCGTTGACAGCAAAAATTCAATCGCGGAAGTCGAACAGATCAAGCGTTTTGTAATGAACCGCACGGCGGAAACCGCTGCAACCGCGCAGTTTAACACCGATTACGGCGACGGCGCGTGGCTGATTATGTATTCCAACCGCCGCGCCGACGGCGTTCTTCTCGAAGCGTTCTTGAAAGCCGAACCGAATAACGATCTGATTCCGAAACTCGTGCGCGGACTTCTCGCGCATCGAACGAAAGGTCGCTGGGGCAATACGCAGGAAAACGTCTTTATTCTGCTGGCTCTGGACAAATATTTTCAGGCTTATGAAAAAGTTACGCCCGATTTTGTCGCAAGAATCTGGCTCGGCTCGGCTTACGCGGGCGAACAAATTTTCAAAGGTCGTTCGGTTGATTCGAATCAACTGACGATTCCGATGAACTATTTGATCGAGCAAGGCGGCGCGTCGAATCTGATCTTCGATAAACAGGGCGCGGGACGGCTCTATTACCGAATCGGTATGAACTACGCGCCGAAAAATCTAAACTTGCAGCCCGCCGATTACGGTTTCACGGTTTTGCGAACTTATGAAGCAGTTGATAATGCGGACGACGTAAAACAGGTTGAAAATGGCAAATGGGTGTTCAAAGCCGGTTCAAGAGTTCGCGTTCGTTTAACAATGGTCGCACAGGCGCAGCGGTATCACGTCGCACTTGTTGATCCGCTTCCTGCAGGTTTGGAAATTTTAAATCCGGGACTTGCTGTAACTGAAGATATTCCGAAAGATACGGGAAATACTTCGGTCATCGAATACGGCTCTCAGAGTTTCGGACGCGGTTCGTATTACTGGCGGCAATACTGGTTTGAACACCAAAATTTCCGCGACGAACGCGCCGAAGCCTTCAGCGCACTCGTCTGGGGCGGAGTTTACAACTACACATACGTAACCCGCGCCACAACACCCGGCGAATTCGTCGTTCCGCCCGCTAAAGCCGAAGAAATGTATCATCCCGAAACCTTCGGCAGATCGGGAACGGATTTTGTCAGAGTTGAATAGAAAGCAAGTTGAGAGCAGAGAATTTAGAGAAATCTAATCGCCTCTGCTCTCTCTCCTTGAACAAGTTTTAAATGTAAATTGCGCCAGTCTGGACATCTATTTTTAATGCGGCAGAAATTTATTCTTTTATTTCGTGTTTTGACGAATCAGGAAAAAAATAAGAAAATTTAGGCGTTTGCTCAAAAAAGAGAAATTTACACGCTTAAAATTAAAAATTTAAAAAAGAAAACAAAATAAAATATTTTAATGGGCAACATGCTGCCCATTAAAATATCGGAGATTTTTATTTCTTTTGACAACTAAGCAGGTAAGCGAGTGTTTTAAGATAGGGATTCTTACCGGCAAATAGTAAAATGCGGATTAGAGATGTCAGCTGTCGGATAAAATATTTTCTAACATCTGACATTCTTCTTTTGTAAATTCTAATATATATCTGCAAGCATCCTGATTTATGAATCTATTACAAGCAATTATTCTTGGCATCGTTCAGGGTTTAACCGAATTTATTCCTATTAGTTCAACAGCACATCTCGTTTTTGCCAGCCGTTATACGAATGTTTTCAACGGCGATCCGCAGCAGATTACGGCGACAATGGCGGTAATTCAACTCGGAACTCTGGCGGCGGTATTCGTCTATTTTGCATCCGATATTTTAAATATCATTGCCGCTTTTGCCCGCGATCATTGGGCTTTATTGACCAATAAACGCGGGCTTACTTTTTCCGGTACGCAGGGCAGTCGCCCGATGTGGCTTTCGGAAGAATCGTGGCTCGGCTGGCTGATTATCATCGGTTCGATTCCGGTCGCGGTGATCGGTTTGTTATTTAAAGACGAAATCGAAGGCGCATTCACCAAAAATCTCTGGGTGATTGCGATTATGCTGATCGCCGTCGCTTTGCTTTTGTTGTTAGCGGAATTAGTCGGAAGTCAGCGTAAGGAAATGAAGGATTTAGGACTTTTGGACGCGATCATTGTCGGCTTTACGCAGGCTTTGGCGTTGATTCCGGGCGCGAGCCGTTCCGGTTCGACCATTATGGGCGGACTTTTCGCCGGTCTGAAACGCGAAACGGCTGCCAGATTTTCATTTCTCTTAATGATTCCGGCAATTACGGCAAGCGGTCTTCTTCAGCTTTATAAAGCGTGGGAAATTCTGCCAGACGACAGCTTTCTGCCGCTTTTCGTCGGCACAATCGTTGCCGGAATCGTCGGTTATCTCTCGATCTGGTTACTGCTCGCTTTTCTCAAAAAACATTCGACCGCGATTTTTATTATCTACCGCATCGCGCTTGGTGTTATAATTTTGATATTACTCTGGCAAGGGATTTTGAGTCCGCAAGTATAAATTTAAAGTTAAGTTAAGAGCGAACGATGGGGAGCGGAGTGAAAGAACAATTAAGTGTAAATTACAATAAAGTTACTCACACTTTATAATGGTTAAGTTTATTCTAATCCAAAACTCATTTTATGAACCGCTGGACAATCCAAAAACATAATTTCGATGAAGTCAGACAATTGGCAAACGCTTTAAAAGTAAAGCCGATCGTTGCTGCGCTTTTGATTTCACGCGGATTTGAAACGGAAGAAAAAGCGACAGAATTCTTAAATCCGAATTATGAAAATCTGCACGATCCGTATCTCTTAAAGGGGATGAAAGAGGCGGTCGCGCGGATTTTGAAGGCGATTGAGCAAAAGGAAAAAATCCTGATCTGGGGCGATTACGATGTTGACGGCACGACCGGAACCGTCGTTTTGCGGAAAGGCTTGGAAATTATGGGCGCGGAAACGGGTTTTCACGTTCCGCATCGTTTTACAGAAGGTTACGGTTTGAATATTCCCGCGCTTGAAAAAGCCAAGGAAAATGGTTTTTCGCTCGTTATTACGGTTGATTGCGGAATTCGCAGCTTTGAGCCTTTGATTTGGGCAAAGGAAAACGGTCTGGACGTAATCGTTACCGATCATCATTTATCGGATGAAATCAGAGGAAATCCGCCGTCGGTCGCAGTTGTTAATCCGAATCAAACCGATTGCGAATACCCTGACAAAAACCTTGCCGGAGTCGGTGTGGCGTTTAAATTGATTCACGCGCTTTTGAAGGAAAAAGGCAGAGAAAAACTGGCGAAAGGTTTTTTGAAAGTCGTCGCTATTGGAACGATTGCCGATGTGATGAAACTGACGGGCGAAAACCGCACGATTGTCAAAATCGGTTTGGAAGATTTGCCGAAAGCGCATAATTTCGGGCTGAAAGCCCTGATGGAAGTCGCCGACTGCAACAGCGAGATGACGAGTTACGACATCGGTTTTCGCATCGCGCCGCGCATCAATGCCGCCGGACGAATGGACGCGGCGCGGCACGTCGTCGAATTATTGGAAGCCGATACATTTGAAACCGCTCGAAGCTTGGCGGAAATGCTTGACAGCCGCAACCGCGAACGGCAGAAAGTTCAGCAGGAAATTACCAAACTCGCTTTTTTTGAAACCGAGGGAATTACGGAAAAAAACTTTATCGTCGTTGCGGGCGAAGGTTGGCACAAGGGTGTAATCGGCTTGGCGGCTTCACGCATTGCCGAAAAACTTTATCGCCCGACAATCGTTATTACGCTTGAAAACGGCATCGGACACGGAAGTGCGCGGAGCATTTCAAATTATCATTTGTTAAACAGTCTTGATTCCTGCGCCGAACTTTTCGAGCAATACGGCGGACACGCCGCCGCCGCCGGAATGAAGATAAAAGCTGAAAATATCGAGAAATTGCAGGAAAAATTAGACCAACACGCTTCCGAAAATCTTTCGCCGGAAGATTTGATTCCCGAAATCAAAATCGACGCGCTCATCACTTCAAAAACTTTGAATCTCGAACTGGTCGAAGATTTAAAAAAACTCGAACCCTTCGGAATGGGAAATCCGAAACCCGTTTTTACGACGAAAAATCTGGTTTTGTCCGATGAACCTTTTGTAATGAAGGAAAAACATCTGCGTCTGAAACTCCGCGATGAAAACGGAAAACTGCTTGAGGCGGTCTGGTGGGACGGCGTTGACAAATCACGGGAGCAAACTCTCAAACCGCATTCCCGCATCGAATTGGCTTACACCCCGGAAGCAAATACCTGGAATGGAAACACGCGATTGCAATTAGTTGTAAAAGATTTGAAAATAGATTAGCTGATTTTTTGATTTACCACTTGGAGAAAAAACGATGAATTTAGCCGTAAAATGGAGGGAATTAATTGATAATCCGTTTTTTCGCGACATTCCGTATAAAGTCGAACTAAATAAATACGGGCAAATTTTGATGAGTCCGGCATCTAATCGCCACGGGATTCTGCGAAATAGAACCGCGCGTGAAATTGAATTATTCAAAAAAAGCGGTGAGATTATTATCGAATGTTCGATTTTAACGAGCGAAGGCGTAAAAGTTGCCGATGTTGCCTGGGCTTCCGATGAATTTATGGCGGAATTCGGCGAAACCACGCCGTATCCGAAAGCACCGGAAATATGTGTTGAAGTAAAATCTCCGGCAAATTCCAAAGCGGAAATGGAAGAAAAAATCCGGCTTTATCTGGAAAAAGGCGCGTTGGAAGTCTGGATCGTAGATTTAAGCGGAAAGGTGAGTTTTTATTCGCACACGGGAAAAATCAAAAAGTCGAATCAGGTAGAAAATTTCAAATTATAATGTCCGAAAATCAACCGAAAAAAAATATCAAAAATTTCGAATTTCGCGCCTGTCTGCCGCAAATCATTCGTTTTGCGGCGATTGGCGGTCTGGCAGTCGTTTTGCTGGCTATCGGAATCGGTTTTTATTTGAATTACGGCAAAGAAGATTTTCGGATGCGTGGTTTGAAAGATTTGCAGCTTTCCAAAGATGTGATAGCTGAGATCAGCGGGTACGAACGCCGCGAAAATGATGGCGATAAACTCAATTATTACATCAAAGCCGATAAAGTCAGGACTTTTACAGACAATCATCAGGAACTCGAAAATATTTTCTTGCAGGTTTTTGATTCAGCGAGCGAAACATCTGACCAAATTACGGCAAACAAAGCGATTTATGTTCCCGATAAAGAAAATCCGAAAATGTTCAAAGTATTTTTTTCAGGAAAAGTTAATATTAACTCCCGCGACGGACTGCAAGTAAAAACCGACCAGTTAACTTACAAAAAAGAAACCGAGATTGCCGATGCGGAAGAATATATCGAATTTACGCGCGAAAATGTTTCGGGAAATTCCATCGGCGCGATTGTCAACACCAAAGATAAAACGCTCGAATTGCTGAAAAATGTTGAGATTACGGCGCACGGCGAAGAAGGCGGCGAACTCAAAAAAATCGAAACGGCTAAAATCACTGCCGGTAGAGCGTTTTTTAATCAAACGGCGGAAAAGATTGAATTTAATGAAAATGTCAAAATCAACGTAACGCCGGATTTAACTTCCGATCCGATGTCGCAACCGACCGATATTCAGGCAAATCAAGCGATTGCTTTATTTAAGGATAAGGAACTAAACCAAATTGACCTCAAAGGAAATGTTTTCGTTTATCAAAAATCGACTGCAAAAAATCCGAAATGGACGAAAACAAGAGCAAATAGCGCAACGGCAAAACTGAAAAAAGAATTAAAGCAACTAGAATTATTTGAAAATGTTGATATTGAAACGACTGCAAACAGCCAAAAACCGACAAAAATCAAGACGAATTACGCGCTTTATGAAAAAGACGCAGACCGTTTTGAACTCAAAAACGGCGTTGAAATTTTAACTTCGGAAGATAATAAAGACACGACTATTCGTGCAAACAACGCGATTTATGAGCAAAAGGGCGGAAAAATTTTCTTAAACGGCAACGCCGAAATCATCCAGCCCGCAGATTATATCAAAGGCGACAATATGATCGCCTATCTGACTGCGAAAAAACAGGTAAAAAGCGCGAATGTCAAAGGAAACGCATTTCTGCGTCAGACAAATGCGGAACGCACGACGGAAATTTCGGCAGCCGAATTGAACGCGATTTTCGGCGACGATCAAAAAATGGAATCGGCAAATACTCTGGGGCAAAGCACGGCGGTTTTGCTGCCCGTTAAAGCCGAAAATTACACAAAAGTCTCGCTTTCCGCGCCGAAAGCTATCAGATTGAATTTCAAAACAGGCTTGCTCAATGAAATGCAAACCGAAGGTCGTACGACAATTTCGCTCGATTCGCCGAACAATAACGCAACCGCTTCCAATAAAAAACTTACCGCCGATTCGGTTAAAACCGTCTGGAACGCCGGCGGCAGAGATCTGGCGAAAGCCGAAGCGGTCGGGAATGCCGAGCTTTTTATCGAACCTTTACGCAATGCGCCGGAAAATTATAAAACGACCGTTTACGCGCCGCGTTTCGATTGCGATTTTTTTGCCGGAAATAATGCGCGAAACTGCTCGGCGGCGACCAATGTCAAAACCGTGCGCGTTCCGACCGTCGCGCGGCAGAATCGCGGTACTCAAACCCTGACGGCAAATCGGATGAACGTCGCTTTTAGTGAGCAAACAAAAGATTTGGACAGATTCGAAGCCGCCGGAGACGCGAAATTCAACGAACTCGCCCGCAACGGAATCGCCGAACAGATCACATTTACGCAAGCGGACGAAATCGTCCGGCTGCGCGGCGGCGAGCCGACCGTCTGGGACGCGCAAGCAAGAGCAAAAGGCGGCGAAATTGATTGGGATACGAAAAATAATAAATCCTTTTTTCGCAATAAAGTCAGCACGACATATTACAGCCAGAAACAAACCGGCGGCGCAACTCCTTTTGCGGCAACGAATTCGCCCGTTTTTATTACGGCAAACGAAGCGAATCTCGATCACGCGGCGGAAACCGCCGTTTATGCGGGAAACGCGCGGGCGTGGCAGGATAATAATTACGTACGCGCCGACCGCCTTGTCTTAAATCAAAAAGAAGGCAGACTTTTCGGCGAAGGTTCGGTGCAGAGTCTGCTCTACGACGCGAAACGCAAGGAAAACGGCAGAGAAATCAATGTTCCGGTTTATGCTTCGTCCGACAAATTGTTTTATACGCAAAAAGATAATTTTTTGAGATATGAAGGAAATGTTGACATACGCCAGCAAACCGACCGCATCACGGCGGGCGTTGCCAATATTTATCTGAATCAAAAAAATGAAGTTTCTCAGACAATCGCCGAAAATAATGTCATAATAACCCAACCGAACCGCAAGGCTTCGGGCGAATATGCCAGATATGACGCTTCCGATGAATCGGTGATTTTGCGCGGAAATCCGGCAAGAGTTGACGACCGCGAAAGCGGTTCGTCGCAAGCGGCGCAAATGACCGTTTTTATGCGCGAAAACCGCGTGATCGCCGAAAGCAAAACGACGGAAAACAATTCGGGCAGAATCCGTTCGGTTTATAAAGTCAAAAACGAGGAATAAAATGAAAATTCTGGCAGTTTTATTTTTAATAATCTATCCCTTTTTTATTGAAAATGTCTTTGCTTGTTCGTGCGATGCCAATCCGGCTGTATATGAGAGTTTCAATACAGCCGGAGCCGTATTTACCGGAAAAGTGATTTCTTCAAGAGATGTTGATATAAAAAGATTTTTCACCAATAAAAATGGCGAAAAAATAGAATATATAGATAAAGAAAGGATTTTTCGATTTCAAGTTTTTGAAGCGTTCAAGGGCATAAAGGGTAAAGAAGTTGATATAAATGCCGGTGAAACGGACAACAGTTGTTACAGCGGCTTTTCCATAAACGAAGAATATCTCATTTACGCTCAAGGCAAAGACGAAACTTCACTTTCACACGGCTTTTGCTCAACCAGCAAAAATCTGGAAGATGCTCAAGGTCAGATACATTTTATTCGTGAAATGTTAAATGGAAAACCAGAACCGCAGGTTTACGGTTCTGTTGTGAGAAGCGATACCTTTCCAAATTCTAATAAACGCAGAATAACCGAAATGCAGGGAATTAAAATTCTGCTTGAAAACAGCGAAAGAAAGATAGAAACATTAACCGATAAAAAAGGTCTTTTTACTTTTAACAATATTCCCGAAGGAAAATATCAATTAAAACCCGATCTGCCCGCTCATTACCAACCATACTATCTGCAATCAGGACAAGTGACCGTATTATCTGATGGTAAAATCGAATTTAACCTGGGACTTGGTTATGAATTGTCTGAAGGTGCGGCTTTTGCTGAATTTACTCTTGTTTGGAATAATAATGTCAACGTAAAAGTATTTGATTCGGAAGGTAAACTCGTCAAATTTGTTGCTGTCAGATTGTTACCGATTTCACAGCCGTTAATGCCTATTTATAGTTCTTATTTCTCAGATAAACAAAATGAAAGAGGCTTTTCACATTCTGGAAAAACTCCGGGAAATTATTATCTAACGGCTGAAATTTATGCACCGTTTGAAAACTCCGATAAAATCAGAATTTTTTATCCTCAATCTGAAACGCCCGAAAAATCTACTCCGATTGCCATAAAAGAAACAAGTGAGTTAGATTTTAATATAATTCTTCCGTCGAAATATGTAATCCGAGAAATTAAAGGACAAATCTTTTGGTCGGACGGACAACCGGTAGATCAGACGCACGTTGCATTGCGTAAATCGGAAACATACAAAGAAAACAATGAAAGCAATTTAATCGAAGATAAAGGCTATGACTTTACTTTTACTGACGATCAAGGGAATTTTGTTTTACAGGGATTTGAAAATGCCGAATATTGGCTTCATACTTCAAGTTGGTGGAAAATAATGGATAGGACAGTTAAAGCAGAATCCAAACCAATAAAGATAAAGGTCGGAAAATCAAATGAGCCTTTGAAAATAATACTCACAAAACCATCAAACTAAACGATTTAGTCTTAAAAATATTTATGTTTTGCCCGAATTGCGGAAAAGACAAGCAGAAAAAAGATACATATTGCCGGAAATGCGGCGAGTTTTTGCCGGATTTCGAGAAGATCAAAAATCGCGGTTTTGCGGCGAAAACTCCCGAAGAAAATATCAAAAATTCGCTGTTTTTCAGCCTTTTGAGTTCGATCATCAGCTTTGTAATGGCGATTTTGCTTATTATTACGCATCTCGGCAAAGATAATACGCACCCGATTATTTATCTTGCGTCGGCGTTTTTTATTGTGATCGGTGTCTGGCAGATCGTCAATGTTTCGACCGCTTTGAGTCTGAAAAAACAATTCAAAAAACGCCGGGAAAGTTCGCAAACAGAAGAAAATTTAACGTCTTCGGTACGTTCAGGGAAAACCGCCGAGCTTTTAAATGAAGCGGATTTTTCAAACATTGTTCCGGCAAGTGTTACGGAAAAAACAACTTTGAATCTAAAAGAAAAAGTTAAGGTAAAATCAACGCAGACCGAGCATTAAAAGCACCGAACGGTCATAAATCTCTCTCGCTGGATTATGTTTCCAGTTAATATAAGGTTTAATCTCTTCTTCGGAAATCGGACGATTGAGCAGTTTGGCAGTCGGAGTTCTTTCAAATGCACGATTTGTCAGCGGCAGATGCGGAATTGAAACTTTCAGATTCTCTGGTTTTTGCAATGCTTGCTCCGCCATTTCGCCGTCTAAAAACAAATCTTCATAGGCGAGCAGATGCCAGACCGGATCGCCCGATTCCTTTTCGTCAATTGCCAGAACACGCAAAAGCCCGAAACCGCTTTCGAGTTGAAATAACAGATCATCGCCGGGTTGAAATTCTCTTGCCACGCTAAAACTCCTTTTTTGAAACAATTTAATTATTTAAATAAAACACAGCAGGAAACTTGACTTGTAAAGAAAAGCATCTTATCTCTAAAAATAGCAGATATTTCGAGGATAACTCAAATAGACAGAAAATTTAGGAAGAAGCCGCCGTCGAAAATTTTGAAAATATGACCTTGGATGTGAAAACCATAATATTTCTAAGCTCCATTGCGGCAATCGTGATGGGCATTATTATTTTGGTGACTGCTCAAACATATCCACATATTAAAGGCGTAACGAATTGGGCTTGGGGCTGCGGAGCGCAAAGCGTGGCGTGGCTTTTAATTTTTTTGGGCGGAACTATTCCGCAATTTTTTTCGACCGTCGCGTATTCATTGCTTTTATTGTCAATGGTGCTTTTTTATCAAGCCCTATCTTATTTTAAAGAAAAAACTTTCTCAAAAAAACTATTTTATTCTTTGATTGGAGTTGTTTTTGTTTTATTTAATGTCTTTACATACATTTATCCGAGTTCGTTAATCCGTACGGTAATAATTGCGGTAATCGGTTCAATTTTAGCTTTTTTATGTTCGCATTTGCTGATAGTTAATAGTGAAGACGTTCCGAAAAACAGCGAAAGAATAATGGCGATCGGATTTTTTGTCATCGGTTTAAGTCCGATTATTACATTATTTTCCATAACTTTAAATTTGTTTCAGGTAATAGATATTTTACCGCAGACAATTATTCAGAATTTAACTTTTGCGTTTATTTTTGTCGCTCTTTTAATCTTGACCTCAAGCTTTATGTTGATGATCAACGACAAATTTATGAGTGAAATTCTAAGACTGGCGACGATGGATTCTTTAACTGAAGTTTATAATCGGGCAGCGATGGAAAAAATAATTGTAAAGGAAATTGACAGATCGAAAAGATACGAATTACCTATGTCGTTACTTTTGCTGGATTTAGACTTATTCAAAGTTGTAAATGATACTTACGGACATCAGGTCGGAGATTTTGCACTTCAAAAACTTGTTCAAACAATTACTAAAGTTCTTCGCGATCCTGACAGTTTAGGCAGATTCGGCGGCGAGGAGTTTTTGATTTTACTGCCCGAAACCGATTTAGTAAAAGCTAGCGTCGTCGCCGAACGGGTGCGTGAAATAGTTGAGAAATCACCGATTGAAACCGGAACAAAAACCTTTAATATTACAATAAGCATCGGAATTGCTACATTAAATCAAGAATCGGATGATTTTCAAGAACTTTTCCGACGTGCCGATTTAGGACTTTATAAAGCCAAACAAACCGGACGCAATCGTGTTGTTTCTGTTCAAGACAAAAATATAAAACCCGATACATCATACGAATTGCAGTATGACATCTTTAAATCAAACCCGAATATTGAAATTCCGCTACAAATTAAAAAAGATTTGGGTGAATGACCGGTTTTTTAATTCTACTTTGTTAGACTAACTTTGAAAGTTGAGGCTCAAGAAAATTAGCCGCGGATGAACGCCGACGAACGCAGATAAACGCTGATTTTTTTCTTTCATTTTAACGATTTTAACTGATGTATCCGCGGCTGATTTTTTTATTTGACACGTGTAGAGTTAATTCATTAGCAAAAAAAAGTGCGGTTTTTAATCGCACTTTTTTTAATTGAAACCGCAATTTTTTGTAAAAAACTTATTGAATTTCGACGTTATCGCCCGTATGGATTTCTCCGGCAGTTCTGACAATGACGGCTGTTGCGGTTCGTTCTTTAACGTTTAAGATCACCATTTCACCGACAATTTTTCGTAAATCATTTGGGCGACCTCTTTTAGCGGCTTTTGACGTAACGACGCGTCCTTGCGCTTCATCACCGGATTTTCGCGCCGCTTGAATTGAAAATTTTCCCCCGCGATATTCATCGCTTTGAAAACCTTCATCTCTTGCGCTGACCGATTCCGGCGGCAGATTATCAAGAATGCTTCCCGTTCCGAGCGGACGAAAAATCGTTAAAAAATCTCCGACTCGAACATTATCTTCTGCGCCCAAATCAATATAAACAATCTGTTCGGGACCTAAAAGTTCTTGCCCGTCGCGCGCCATTATGATTCTTCCGCGGCTTTTGCCCGTCGGACTTGCAAAAATATCAAGCGGCGGTCGCTGCTGAAAAACCGGACTCACGCGTTGCGGCATCGGTTGAATTAAGTCGCCCAAAAGCAAATTGTCGCAAGATGTTTTAATTATTGCAATGGCAACCTCATTTCTGACTCTGACAACCTCGACCGCACCGACTTCCTCAACATAAAATCCGAGATTTCCCTTTTTAGACCACCGCGAATTAAACTTTCCGCGAGGACGAATCACCGAAAGCATATCGCCTACTCTGACACCGCGATTCGATCCTAAACTGAAATAGATATAATCGCCTTGAACATATATATTTCGTTCTTTTTCAAGGTCTGCACCGACAATTTGGCTGCTTGTGTCAACCTTTGCTCTCTGAATAAATCCGGCGCAAAGCAAATTATTACTTCCGGCAATCGGCATTTTTTCCTGTTGCGCCGAAGTAATTACGCTAAAACTAAAAATCATTATTAAAAGAGCTGAAAAACTCTTTACGCTAAAATGTTGAAAATTCACTTATCTGACTCCTTTTTTGAACTGTTTGAATTGAAATTTAATAACTTTACGTGAAATAAATACAGGCAAACTTATCGCCCAACGGTGGCACTTTCTATCCTACCCTTTTTGTTAAACAATCGTCAACAATTATTTTTTATGTTTAATCGAGAATAAATTTTATTTCAGGCTTGCAGAAATTAAAATGATTTTGTAGTATTTTGGTTTGCGACATTGAAAGATGTTTCAAAAAAGTTAAGCCGGTGTAGCTCAGTTGGTAGAGCAGTTGATTTGTAATCATCAGGTCGGCGGTTCAAATCCGTTCACCGGCTCCATTTTAAGTTTAATAAATACAGTAGTTTAGAAGTAGTAAAGGCAGGTTATGAAAACCTGCCTTTTTGCTTTTGTGTGCCTATGGTGTGCCAACTATAAAAATTATTAACCAAACATCAGTTTTTCAAGTTTATTTGTTGCACTTTCCTGCATTGTCGGTAAGACGTGGCTGTATGTATCAAGTGTTAAAACAATGCTTGCGTGTCCTAGCCTTTCAGAAACAACTTTTGGGTTATCACCTGCCGACAAAAGCAAAGTTGCCGTTGTGTGCCTTAGATCGTAAAGACGAATGTCCGGCACTTTTGCCGTTTTGAGCAATGGCTTAAAATATCGCTCAATTAGATTTTTAGGTTGAATCGGCGTTCCAACTTCCGAAGCAAAGACCAAATCAAGTTTTTGATAATCCGCACCAAGTTTCATTTTTTCTTCAAGCTGTTTTCGCTTATGAATTTTTAAGACTTTAATCACAGAATCGGAAATTGGAATGCTTCGACGGCTTTTCTTTGTTTTCGGTTCGGTAAAATTAAAACCGCCGCCTTTTCTTTTCCAGACGATTGCCCGGCGAACGCTTAAAGTTTGTTGCTCAAAACTAATATCTTTCCATTGCAAAGAAAGATATTCTTCCGGGCGCATACCGCTTTCGATTGCCAGAAGAAAAACGGCATAATGTTTTGTTTCCTTTGCCACTTTCAAAAACTTGGCGGTTTCTTCGGTTGAAAGATGCTTTATTTCCGTTTTCTCAAGTCTTGGAAGTTCACAAAGTTCGCAAGGGTTTTGCATTAACATTTTCCATTTGATCGCTTGTTTCATAGCAGACGAAAAGACAACGTGAGCATATCGCACGGTTCGGGAAGATAAACCGCGATTGCTCAAATCATTGTAAAGTTTTTGAACTTCGTATGCTTGAATATCACAGAGCCGCTTTGAGCCTAATGTTTTTTTAACATAATTCTCTATAACCGCCTTGTAACTCGAAAATGTGCTTTCTCTAATACGTGGTTTTGCTATTTCTTCAAGCCATTTATCTAAATAATCACTTAAGGAAATTGAAGACGGCTCAATAAAAACGCCTAAATCTTTTTCACGCAGTTTTGCCGTCAAGTATTTTTGCGCGTCCTTTTTTGTGCCGTGAATAGTTTTGTTGAAATACTTTCGTTTTCCTGTGGCATCGCGTCCGAGAAAGATTCTTACGAGCCAAGTATTTTCATTTCTTTTTTTTATTTGTCCTGCCATATTTTTTATTTTTTTGGTAAGGACACGCTTTTTTTGTTAAAATCGGCGTGTCCGTTGGTTTAGTGGAATATTCCTTTCGGATAATAGAAGGCTTAGGAAACTCGCAATTTCCTAAGCCTTTGCAGTTTGTTGGTTTTGAGCCAAATAAATGTGCTGTGCAATGGCAACCGCCGAATGAAAGCACGGCAAGTTTTGTTCTGCGGCTTTACACGAACAGCAAATAACTTTCATATTCGTTCGTTCGTCTTTGCGGCAAACAACCGTGTAAAGATTGCCTTTTGAGCCTGTTACCAAGTATTTTCCAAACTTGATAATTTTAACCTTCGGTTTAAGTTTCTTTGCGCGTTTGATCGCGTTTTGAATCTGACTTTCGCTTTTTAAGATATACATTTTTTGTCCTTCCTTTTTGTTTTGATCTCGTCATTTCTGACTAATTAAAATATAGCAGTTTTGCTATATTTTACAAGTCAAATCGTAGCAAATTGACTATATTTTCAAAAAAAATTATTCTTAAATTGTTATGGATAACGACAAACTTTTAAGCGTTAAAGAATCCGCCGAATTGTTAGGTGTAAATCGTCAAAGAGTTCAAGTCTTAATCACAGAAGGCAGACTTCCGGCGCAAAAAATCGGCAATTCCTACGTTGTCAAAGAATCGGATTTAGAACTTGTCAAAGAGCGAAAAACAGGCAGACCGAAAAAGCAAGATTAATCTTTGAAATATTCTTCAAAGCCTTGCTTCCTGAGAATGTCGCTTAAATTTTTAATTTCATTTTCGAGTGTGAATCCTAGAACTATATTCATATAGCCGCTTGGATTGCCGACTTCATTGATAAATGCTTCGGCTTCTTTTTCGTCGAAGGCAATTTTTCGCATAATGCGGTCAGTATATTCATCAACAAAATCAAAGTTAAAAAGTTCATTTTCCTTTGCTTTCCAAGCGTCCAAATCCAAGCCGATCTGTGTAAAGATAGCGTTTGCCGAATCTACGCTGACACAATAAAAATAAGCATTCAATCTTGCTGAATTATAAAAAAATCTGTCTTGCTCACTATATTTTTTTGAAAGTTCTTCGACTTCAGCAAGCGCGAACCAAAACATTGATTCCCGACAATGCTTCAATCTTTGAACAAGAAATACGAGTCTGATCTTTAGAATTTGTTCCGCCTGTAACGCAAAATCCGGCTTTATCCAATCTTCGTTCGGCGTGGCAAGCATAATCGCGTCCATCTCGCTTGAATCATCGCGGTTTTCGGCTGAATCATAGAGAATCAACCTTTCACGCTTTGAAAGTTGTTTGTAATTTTTTCGCAAACTTTTAATGTTCATTTCTCTTTCTTCCGTAAATTCATCGCGCTTTCGATTGCTTCAAGCCGTGTTTCAAGTTCGCCGACCTTCAAGGCTTCGATATAACCGTGCGCGATTGAAACAAGCAACCGACCGCGATTTATCGAATTGTCTAAACCGACCGTTTCCTTCAAAGCGTAATCGAGAACGATCAAAACACTCTTTACACTTCTGATTTCAGACGGCAAATCGTCTGCATCGGCAAAATGCGGTGTCTTTGTGGCAAAACCACCGGAACGCCGCGCAATCGCACGTTCTTTGCCTTTTGTCGCATCGTGCATAAAGCAGAAACCGCTTGCGTTTGCGAACGCTTTGCACTTTTCGCCGCTGCGCGTGTGTGATTTACAATTCTTATCTGACATAAGCGTTAGTTATCTAAGGTTTGCTTACTGTTACCCTCTCTTCTTTCTTCGGCTAACAACCGATCATAAAAGCCGGGAATGCGTTCGAGTTTTTCGATAAGTTCCTCTTCGGTCATCAATCGCCCGTTCTTCGTGCCTTCTTCAAGTATTCTTAAAAGAATCCTTTCATTTTCCGTTAATTGGTTATTCATACTTTCCTTCTCTTTTTCGTTATCAAATTCAGCGTTTGTAATCGTGTCTTTGCTTCATTCGCGTTGCATTTTTTGCGTGTAAATCTTCCATTGTTATTCAAGGGATTTTTGCCTTTACCAAAGTTTTGCCTTCCGGCAATTTTTGACATCAAGCAAATATGAATGTTTTGAAAATCCGTGTGATTCGTCTTTATAAAAATCTTCGCCGTTTTCATAAACCATTTGTAGAAATCCGCAAAGATTCATCGCTTTTCGCGCTGGAAAATGTTCTTTCAAAATATCCAATGTCGTTTTGCCGTTCGCTAACAATTCAAAAAAATTCAGCTTTTCGAGAACTTCGGATATTTCATAATCTGAAACAGCTTCATTTAATAAACTTCCCGGCGTGTTATCCGGCAACTGGTATTTTTTAACAAGCGAATCAATAGCAGATTTTTTCAAAAAACAATCTTCAATCCGAAGAACGCCTTTTGCCATTTTTACAGCTTCCGCTTTTCGATATTTTCGGCTTAAAACCTCTTGCAACTTCGGATAAATTCGTATCTGCTTTGTTTTGGCTTTGGAAGTAAAGTAAATGGTCGAATCTTCGTAAAAGTTCTTTCTAAGCGGTTTAATGCGTCTTTTTGATAGCCGTTCAACCATTTTCCAAACTTCCGATTCAGTATCAAAACAAATATCTTTTGCATAATGAATCAAATAAACTGAAGCCTTAACATAATCAAAAGGCAAACGGGTGTTATTTTCAACATATTCGGAAATCATTTTTAATCCTTCTAATTGTTCGGCTTGATTCGGAAGCCGCGCATTATGCCCGAAAAGCATTTTCGGCAAAGAAACCTGTGCTGACAGATGCCAGATGCCGTTCGGCGTTTGAATCATTGTTAAATTTGGCAAGGTTTCCGAGCCTTGAGAATTAAAAACCCAAGTGAAATTTCTTCGGTTTGGCAATCGTTTCCAATTTGTTAGGAAATCATCGCAAATCAATGATGGATAAAAATGTTTTATTCCGAGCGTGTCAGTCATTTTAAGTTTCAAGCCACTTAAATAAATTCTCTGCCTAATTCAGCTTTACGCATTAGCTTTTACCTCGTTTTCTTGGTTTCCGCCGTTATCAATCCAATTTATTAAAGCCTGTTTGCTGTATCGGTATTGTCTTTCGCCGATCTGGACAAAAGGAATTTTCTTTTCACGTGTTAATTCATAAATCCGTGCCGGTTTCAAATCCAAGATTTCGCCGACTTCTTTAACTGTTAATAATTTATTTGTCATAATCTAAATTCTCCCTAAATAAAAAAATCCTTACCGAATGAGATAAACTCAAACGATAAGGTTAATTTAAATAGTTCAATAATTATTTGCGACGCAAAAAGTCATCCGATGACCTTTTGCTACACTTTGCTACGTTTTTTTATGTTTCGCTTTCTCGCAATAATTCTTGCGCTTCATAGAGTATTTTTGACGTATCATAGCCAAAAAATTTAATTCGTTTGTTGTATGTATTTTTTGAAATATCTAAAGCACTATAAATATCAATTGCCGTCACTTTATCTTTTGATTTATATAATCGGACGGCTGTGTCTATGATTTGTTTTTTGTAGTGTTTCGGAAAGTCTTGAGTTTTCTTCTTTTCCACTAAACTTTTGTCTATTTGTAAAGATTCTGAATTGTCATTATCAAAAATTAGTTTAATTGGTTTATAATTTTTGTTCTTAGAAAACTCAAATGGCTCTCCTATTTTTTTTAATCTCCACTCACGACTAAATTCAGATTCTGGCTCAGGAGTGGTTAGCGAATCTTTATCAGTCCAATTTTCTTCTATTTTCTGATCTCGTTTTTGTGCTTGTAGAATTCTGGCTACATCCGGCATATTTGTATCAAATTCTAAATTATTTTGTTCTTCATCATCACTTTCTTTATCTCGGATTGCATTAAGAATTATAGAATCCCTAAGATTGTTTAAAGTGTCTGAAATAATTTTCAATTGTTCGGGTTTAGAAACCCATACGGTTGTAGAAATTTCCGGATTTGAATAAGTTTCAATCGGTTCATCTTTTTGAGATGAATAATTTAATGCACAAATAGTAAAATGAATTATGTCTAATTTCTGCTCTATGCTTAGACGCTGCAACGTAAATTCTAAATCATAATAAGGAATAATGTCTGCGTTTCCGCCTATTTCCGGCGCAATGATTTCTACACGCGCCGCTTTCCAAGATGGATTATTCTTTCTGTTAAGTTTTGCGGCTAAAGATTCAGATTCGTATTTTGCTTTTACAGATTGTTCGTTATTAGCTAAAAGGTGCTTTAATTTTTCTTCGATTGAAACATTCTGAAATTGATACGCATTAACAGACGTAAGGACAAATTTCACTAAGGGCAAATCAAGAAAGAGATATAATTCATCTACGATTTTGCCAGCGTCTAATCTGATTTTGTCATAAATGTTTGTTTCCGCCGTCATCACAAGATTTTTATAAAGTTTGCATTTGAAAATAAAATAGTATAGAAAAGCGCAAAAAACTTGTGAATCAAAACGCGGCTCGTCATTTAAATAATAAAAAATCTTCCGGGTAAATTCATCACAAATTTCTTCTCTCATTTTTTTGACTTGCAGAGTATTATTTAGAAATCTTAAATAATTTATTTCGTATTTTGGTGTCTTTGTAGCATTTATATCCATATTTGATTTGTTAATTTATTGTCTAAAACCATAAATTATTGTTCTTTACCTTCAACAATTGCAATTTCTTCATCGGTCAGATCGTAGAGCCGATAAACCATTGCATCAATTTTATTTTCTAAATTGGCGGTTATCTGTCCGAGTTTCTTCTTCGAGTTCTTTTTTGATAATTTTTACCAACAAACTTCTATTAAACCTGAATTTGTAATTGCGTTGTCTTTTGTAATTAACGGTAGTTCTAATTGCGAGGCGAATGCTGTAATCATTTCATCAAAGGGATCGTTGTTGAAATTAAATCCTGTGCCGAGTGCGATAATTTCGGGTTCAAGCGGGGCAATGGCAAAGGCTTTGGTTTTTAGCAGTTGTTCAGACCAATTCAAAAATCCATTGTTTAACTTAATTCTTTGTTTTTGCTCTAAAATTGCCACTTCCCACAAAACAATCGCGGGAATATATATAAAAGATTCTCCTTTTACCGCAGATTCAAAAACTGCCAAAGCTTTTTTTGAAAGTGAAGTATGTTTATTTAATGTGAACCAAATTAGCGGATGTGTGTCGGTAATATAAACAGACATTTTAGTTACTTTCCAATTCTTTACTTGAATTTTCAATAGCATTTAGAAATGATCGTGAAATTTCTTTGCGAGCATTTTCCAAATCATCATCGAGAATTTCTCCCAATCGCGTTATATCAACTTGATTTTCCTCAGCGTTCGATTCATCGGGCAGAATCGTCACGAATGCTCGCCGGATATTTTTTAAATTCACGGATTCGAGCAGATGAATTTTACCTTTTTCATCAATTACGGCTTCAAAAGTTTGCATCATAATTTATCTTTACCTCTCGCTTTTTTTCTAATTCTTTAGCAGCTTAAAGAAAAATTTTACTATTTTTCTCTGCCTTCGACAATCGCAATTTCTTCATCGGTCAAATCGTAGAGCCGATAAACCATTGCATCAATTTTATTTTCTAAATCGGCGGTTTCCTCTCCGAGTTTCTTTTTTTTGAGTATTTCATCAACTAACTTGATAAATGGTTGTTGATCTTCGGGCGTGATTTCGGGAATTGGAATTTCAAAAAGGTTTTCTCTAAATGCTTGAATATATCCATTTTGTAAGTCTGTGCAAATTTGAGTAAGAAACCACCAGGAAACTGATGAATTGAGAATAGCTACAACGAACTCATTTGCATCTGGAATCATATAAAGTGCGTCATTGTTAAAAAAGCCTTCTTTATCAAAAGCAAAAGTAGCTTTATTCATAAAACGTCCAAGAATGATTTTAGGCTTTTCAAATTCTTGCCAATAATCCGAAGCATAGCGACTCATTGCATACCAAGAATACCTTCCGTCTTTTACTTCTGGGCGTGATTTCAATTTATCTTCATATTTCTTCAAATGATTAAAGATTGCCGGATATTTTTCAGGTTCAAAATGCCAACCAACAAAGCAAAGCCATAAATCTTGAGATTCAATTTGCCAGCGTTTTACATCGCGTCCTCGAACATAAGGTTTTATCAATTCGGCAGAATTTGCATCTTCGGCGATCAATTTTTCTTTCGTTTCTTGGTCAATAACAAATGCTTCATTCAATCCTGTTACAACGCCGCGATAAAATCTGCCGTTGACATATTCACCGAGCAGTTTGCCTTTGCTACGAAGTTTGGCAAGTAAATCTAAAACTTCCGTTTGCTCAAGCCGCCAACCATTCAGCGTTAATCTGTTTTGCGCGATTATGAAACTGTCGGTTTTGTATGTCTTTTCAAAATCGGGAACGTCGCCGACTGTTGGAAAAGTATAAACTTGTGTTTGATTTTCTTTTCCAGCGTCAATTTTTTGCAGATTAACAATACTTGCATAAGCCGCAATTCCGCCGAAAACGGGAGCGTCGCCAAAATCTATAATTTCATCAAGATTGTATTTTCCGAGATGTTCGCGCAAAGCCTTTCCGTAATTGGCTCGCATAAATTTATTTGAAGTAATAAAAGAAAACTTGCCGTTTTCATTCAAAATATTTATTCCTAATTCGTAGAAATAAACCAAAATATCAGCCATTCCCGAATAAACTTGATAATCTCTTTTTAAATACTCTTTAAGCGTTCCGAGTTCTTCTTGTCTGATATACGGCGGATTTCCGATGACAATATCAAAGCCTAAAAAATTTCCGTCATTATCTAAAACTTCGGGAAATTCAAAACGCCATTCAAAGGCATTTTTGTAGATCGCGTTTTCTTCGATTTGTTTGATCGCGTCTTTTGCCTTTGCAATCTTGATTTTCAAGGCTTCTTCATCTTTTAATCGTTTGGCTTTTTCGTCTTCCGCTTCGCCGAAAAGATATTGTTTGCTTTCACTCGCTTTTAGTTTGTTTTCGAGATCGGCAAGTTTGATTCTTTCCGGCGAGAAGAAAAACAATTGCGTTTTGAAATCATTTTTAATTTGCTTGATTTTCGTTTCAAATTCGCGCTTTGCTTCCCGGTCGCGGGTTTCTTTATATCCGAGAACAAAGTTTCGATAATCTTCAATGTTGTATTGAAGCGTTTTCAAAACCTTTTTCAAATCTTCATCAAGCGCAAAACGGCTCAAAAGCGAATTGCCTTCTTTGATATTGATGTCAATGTTCGGCAAAGTTTCGAGTTCGGCAAAACCGCTTGATTCTTTGTAATAGGCATTTTTGAGAAGTTCAATCCACAGACGAAGACGGCAGATTTTAACCGAATTCGGGTTTATATCCACGCCGAAAAGACAATCTTCGATAAGCGTCTGCTTTTCGTGAAAAAGCGTTTTTTGAAGTCTTTGCGCTTTATCGGTCGGCTTGCCGTTTTCATTTATTTGATACTCGAAAATATCGCCTTTTTCGTCCGTAATAATCAATTCATCATTTACAATCGTGATTTCATAATCGGAAAGCCGAATTCCTTTTGCATCAGCCAAAATTCCGAGTTCGCTTTTTATCGCAATGATTTCATTCAGCGAAGAAACAAGAAAATGTCCGCTGCCGACCGCCGGATCGCAAAGATGAAGCGAATTTATCAGCGTGTTAAATTCAAGAATATCTTTTGCGCTTCGTCTATCTGCAAGATAGTTTTTAATGTCTTCAAATTCTTCAATGTTCCAACCGTATTTATCTTTGAACTTTTGAACAACCGCCAAGCGGATTGCCTGACGACACATATACATCGTGATAAATCCGGGCGTAAATATCGAGCCGTCTTTATAGCCGTTGATCTTCTCGAAAACCTTTCCTAAAACAGACGCATTGATTAAAGACCGATTATCTTCTTGAACATCTTCAAAGCCTTCGCTTGCAAAATCGTAAGCGTCCAGAAACTTAAAGATATATTCAAGCGTTCCGAAAATCTTGTTTTCCGCCCTTTGTCTTTTGAGAATTGTCGAATTGATATAAGGCAAAGTTTCCCGGTCATTCAAGGAATTGATTTTTATCGTTTGTTCTTCAAGTTCGCTAAACTCAAAAAGTGAGCTGTTCAAATAAGGAACATTTTTATATTTTTCTTTGATCGTCGAGATTCTTTCATTATTTTGTTTGGCTAAAACTTGATGAAAAAGCCGATATAATTCATCAAAATCAGGAATTGTTTTGATATTTAAGAAACGAAATTCTCTATTTCCTTTGTGATAATTGACAAGCTGCGATTCGAGAAGTTTGAGAAACAAAATTCTGTTTATCCAGGTCAAACAAAGTTCTAAGGCAACATTAAAATATCTGTCTTCGCTTGTTTCGCCGTAATTAGAAACGTCTTTAACTTTGTATAAAATATCTTCGGTTTCAAGAATTGTAATCGTATTTTCAAGCAAAGAGCCTTGATTGCGGTTTCCCGGCTCTTTCCGGCGAATGATTGACTTTGACTTTACCTTTACTTCTTCAAGTCCGATGATGTGCAAGAGTTCATCATAAAAAGGCTTATTTAAGGCGTTGCTATCTTCGGCAAACGGTTCTTTTAATAAATGAAAAGACGAAAGAATCTTGTAAAGTTCGATCAAATTTTTATCATCTTCTAAATCTTCATTTTCGAGAAAGGTTCTGTAATCTTTGAGGTCAAAATGTGAGCAAAGGATTTCTTCATCAAGAATTTCCAAAATTTTGCGAAGTTCTTCATAAAAGAAAGGATTGTCTTTTTTGTCGTTTATTTTTGTTTCGTAAAGTTTTTTGATCTGCGTGTTTCGATAAATCTGTTTATCAAAAACATTCGCGTCAAAAATAAACCATTCGTAAATGTTCGTAACAACTAAATTTTTGAGTTCCGCATTGTTTTTCGTGTGCCGTTCGTCAAAGTAATACAAAACAAGTTCGTGAAAGGCTTTTGTATTAAGCCGATTTTTCCGCATCATATCCGGGCTTTCCGGCGTTTTGGCTTCAATAATTACGCCAACCTTTGATTCATTCGTTTTATCAAGATGAATTACAAGGTCTTTGCGGTCTTTGGTATTTACTTCGTTTCTGCCTTTGTAATAAGTATCAAGCAAAAAATCCCGGACGTGATTTTTTTTATTTTCTTCGGATTCCTTTGCTTCAACCTTTGCCAGTAAAGTTTTGAGATTCGCCTTGAAAGTTTCAATCTCACTTCGCAAAGGACGTTGTTTCAAAAAGGCTTTGTTAAGAACGATTTTCGGGGTTTGAGAAATTATTTTCATTTCAAATTTATCTAAAATAGTTTGTGTGCCAATAGTGTGCCAAGTGTGCCGAAAACAGCAGAATACAATTGAAGAAGTATAAACAAAAATGTGAGAAATGCCTAAAGAAACGAAGGAAAATGAAGAATTCTGAAATCAAAAGAAATGCCCGTGAACTTTTGTAATCATCAGGTCGGCGGTTCAAATCCGTTCACCGGCTCCATTTAAATCCGAAAAAACCATAAAGCATCTGACTATTTACTTTAATTGTTACTGTAAATTATTCGTGCGTGTTTCCTTTGATTGCCGCTAAAGCACAATCGATGATTTGTGTTTATTTAAAAATTTTGCCTCAAGCCTGTTATTTCTTTTAATTAAAATCCGTCCGCTAAAGCAGAGGCAATTCATAAAATCAATTTTGCACGAATTATTTAGAGTAACTAAATACCTGATTTTCGACGAGGTAAAAGTTGAAAAAGAAACTTTTGAGAATTTATTAGAAGCAGATAAACGCTGATTTTACTGATTTTCGCTGATTTCCTTTTTTGAAATAGTTTTAAGATTCTCTTTTGCTGAGCAACATTGGAATTGCTTGAGTTAGAAAAGAAAAGTTGCCCGCGAAAAAGCGCGAAATTTCCAAAAAAAAGACAGCGCACGGATTTTTTCTTTAGCGTCCATTCACGTCCTTTCACGGTAACAATTCATATAAAACCGTATAAATTCAAGGAGCGCAAACATCATGCCGTTCATTATTGAGAATTATCAGCGTAAATCCGCTTCATCTGCGTTTATCCGCGTCTAATTTTCTTGCTTAAAATAATCAATCTCGCGGCAAAAGATTTCCGGCGAATTCACCGATCTTTTCGACAAATTCATCCAGAACTTCGTCCGCGTTCGGCGTTAATTTCATCATTTCCGCAACAATTGCCGAACCGACGACCGCCGCATCCGCATATTTCCAGGTTTCCAAAACCTGATCCGCATTTGAAATTCCGAAACCGACGGCAATCGGCAAATCTGTGAATTTTCTCAACCGCGAAACCAGATTCTCCGCTTCCGAACTCGTCTGATTTCTTGCGCCTGTAACTCCGGCGCGTGAAACCGCGTAGACAAAACCGCTTGCTTTTTCACATATTTTTTTCAAGCGTTTATCGCTCGAAGTCGGCGCGGCAAGCATTATTAGACAAAGCTCTTTTTTCGATAAAATTTCGTAAAATTCTCCGGCTTCTTCGGGAATCAGATCGGTAATTAAAACGCCGTCCGCGCCTGATTTGCTTGCTTCGTCGGCAAACTTTTCCAAACCGAACTGCAAGATCGGATTAAAATAACTGAATAAAATAATCGGCGTTTCGCATTTTTCCGCTCTGACTTCGGTGATAACTTCCAGAATCGCTTTGACTGAAATTTCTTGGCGCAAAGCGCGTTCGGCGGAAGCCTGAATCGTTAAGCCGTCGGCAACCGGATCGGAAAACGGAACTCCGAGTTCGATCACACTCGCATCTTGTTTAGAAAGTTCAAATATCAACTCTTTTGTAGTTGCCAAATCAGGATCGCCCGCGACGATAAACGGAATAAATCCGCTGCGCTTTTCTTTTTTTAATTGATTAAATTTTTCTTTAATTCGATTTGCCATTATTTATTTTCGAGCATTTCCTGCACTTGATTGACATCTTTATCGCCGCGCCCGGAAAGATTGACGATCATAATTTCATCTGCCGACATTTCCGGCGCGATTTTTATGGCGTGGGCGATGCCGTGCGATGATTCGAGCGCGGGAATAATTCCCTCGGTTTCGGACAGAGTTTGAAACGCTTTCAACGCTTCTTCGTCAGAAGCAAAATCATATTCGACGCGCCCGATGTCGTGCAAATACGCGTGTTCCGGTCCGATCGAAGCATAATCGAGTCCCGCCGAAATCGAATGCGTCAAAGCGATTTGTCCGTTTTCATCTTGAAGCAGATAACTTTTCGTTCCCTGCAAAACGCCGATGCGCGCGCCTTCCATCAGCCGCGCCGCGTGTTCGCCAAGTTTCGCGCCTTTTCCGCCCGCTTCAACGCCGATCATTTTTACGGATTCGTCCTGCAAAAACGGATGAAAAAGCCCGATAGAATTCGAACCGCCGCCGACGCACGCGACCAATAAATCCGGCAGACGACCTTCTTTTTCCAAAATCTGCTCACGCGCTTCACGACCGATCACCGTCTGAAAATCTCTGACCATCAATGGATAAGGATGCGGACCTAAAGCCGAACCGAGCAAATAATAAGTCGAATCCACATTCGTTACCCAATCTCTCAAAGCCTCATTGATCGCATCTTTTAAGGTTTTCGCGCCGGCGTCAACGCCCCGCACTTCCGCGCCTAAAAGCTGCATCCGAAAGACGTTTAATGCCTGCCGCCGCATATCTTCCGTTCCCATATAAACGACGCATTCCAGCCCGAACAGCGCACAAACCGTCGCCGTCGCCACGCCGTGCTGTCCCGCGCCGGTTTCGGCAATTATGCGTTTTTTCCCCATTCTTCGCGCCAGTAAAATCTGCCCGAGTGCGTTATTTATCTTATGCGAGCCGGTATGTCCCAAATCTTCGCGTTTCAGATAAATGCGCGCGCCGCCTAGAGTTTCACTCAAACGCTTCGCAAAAAAGAGCGGCGTCGGACGACCGGAAAAATCCTGCAAAAGCCGCAAAAACTCGGTTTGAAAATCCGCATCATCGCGCACGGCAAAATAAGCGTCCGTCAATTCTTCGAGCGGCGACATCAAAGTTTCGGGAACAAACCGCCCGCCGAATGTTCCCCAGTAGCCGCGTTCGTTTGGCTCAAAATTATTCATTTCTTAAATCTTCTTTTTCTAACTTAAATTCTTCTAAAAGCGCGAAGAAAAGGTCAAATGCTTCAATCTCATTACCATCAACTTTATTTAAAATAAAACTGTCCCAACCATGTCCGCCTAAGTTTTCCTTGAAATATTCTTCCAGAAAAGCGCGGAAATCATAAATCTCATTTGGATAATCAAAATTTAAAAAGTTTTTCCATTCAAATGGCTTTTCTAATAACTCCGATGCCATTCTTATGCCTTGCAAATACACCCAAAGATATGTAATTGAGTATTTTCCTAAATACATTGCAGGACAAGGTTGTATGACATCTAGCAAATCATAAATATTTTTAATTTGAAATCCAGTTTTTCTTTTACTCTCAACTTTTGCGCGTTTAATAAAATTAATCAATTGAATTTTATCTTTCTTTCCTTTTGAACTCTCTACGCCGCTACAGGTATCAATTCCAAAAGGATGATAATTGTGAAAAACTGCCCTTACATTGGAATTTGTAACGCCACCCGCGAGATACATTTTAGGAAAAATCTCATGCACGCGTCTTGCAATTTTCCAATCGAAAGTTTCGCCCGTTCCACCATGTTCTTTCGGATTATAAGCGTCGAGCAAAATTGCGTCCGTTTCATATTTCAGTACATCTTCCGGCTTAAATTCGGGCGAAACTCTGAACGCTTTGATAATTTCGAGATTTGTTTTTTGTTTCAATTCCCGCGCAAATTCGGGCGTTTCTTCGCCGTGAAGCTGAACTGCGCCAAGTTTGGCAATCAAAGCGATCTCGAAAATTTTCTCCAAACTTTCATTAACAAAAACTCCGACCTTTAACACTTTTTCCGGCAATTCCTTGATAATCTCACGCGCTTTTTCTGGCGCGATATAGCGCGGACTTTTTTCGTAAAAATTAAACCCGAGCGCATCCGCGCCGAATTTCGCTGACAGCAGCGCGTCTTCCAAATTCGTAATACCGCAAATTTTAACCTTTGTCATAACTTTATTTCCCACGAACAAACACGAAATTACACAAAATTTTATTTATTTATTTTCGTGGCTTTTCGTGTTCGTTCGTGGCTAATTCTCTCAAGGCTTCCGCCGCATTTCCGCTTCGCATCAGAGTTTCGCCGATCAGAAAACCTGAAAACCCCAAATTTTTCAATTCTAAAATTTCTTCCTTCGTCCGAATTCCGCTTTCGGTAATCATGAGAGCATCATCAGGGGCGTGTTTGATTAATTCTTTTGAAACATCGAGCGAAACTTTGAAACTGTGCAAATCACGATTATTAACCCCGATGATTTTCGCATTTATTTTCTTAACGCGTTGCAATTCTTCTAAAGTGTGAACTTCGACGAGCGCGTCTAATCCAAGTTCAATTTCCGCTAGATGATGAAGTTTTTGCAAAACTTCATCATCTAGCATTGCCGCGATCAGCAAAATCACATCCGCGCCGGATTCGGCGGCTTCGTAAATTTGAAATTCATCGAAAATAAAATCCTTTCGCAAGATCGGCAGATTTACGGCTTTGCGGGCGATTTTCAAATCTTCCAAACTCCCGCAAAATTTGTCTTCTTCCGTCAAAACCGAAATCGCACACGCGCCGCCGTTTTCATAACTTCGGGCAGTTTCGGCAACATCAATTTTGTCATTTATCACGCCTTTCGACGGCGAAGCGCGTTTGATTTCGGCGATGATATTTATTTGTTTCTTTTGCAAAGCCGTGCGAAGACGATATTTTTCGGCATTTTTTCTAATTTCAGTTGCAGATTTTTTCAACTCTTGAAAATCGCGTTTCCATTTCGCCAAATACACCCGATGCTTTTTTAATTCAAAAATTTCGCTTAAAACACCTTCAGAAATAAATTTATCTATAATTTCAACTAAATCTCTGACAACAATACATTCACAATATAATTTTTTAGAAAGTCCATCTGCGATAATTACTGCCGCAGATTTATCCCATTCACCATTATAATATCCTGTAAAGTCAGGGCGAATATAATCAATTGTTATTTCATAATCGTATTGAGAAAGCGGTATAAAGTCATCTTCATAATCAACTCCGACGACCAATCCAATATTCAAACCGAATAAAATCGTTCCATAAATTTCCCAAAGATCGCTTTCAGATCGTTCAAGTGTAGAATTCAAAAAATTTTCTAAACAAGATTTAACTTCTGTGAGAGATTTTTCAGTTTTTATAAAAACACTGTAATTCGTTCCCATATTTATTTTTCTATTGTCATTTCAATCAAACTTTCCAATTTCCGCCAAGCGTTTCCGCTTTCCAAGCTATCTTTTGCAAGTCCAACAGCTTTTTCTAAATCTTCGGCTTTTCCGCCGACGAAAAGAGCCGCCGCCACGTTTATTAAAACCAGATCACGCGCCGCGTCCGTCCGTTCATTATTTAATATCTGCTTGATAATTTCGGCGTTTTCTTTTGCATTTCCGCCTCGCAAATTTTGCAAATCTTTTTCCGAAACTCTTTCAAAACCAAAGTCTTCCGGCGTGATTTCAAATAATCTGACTTCGCCGTTTTCGACTTCGGCGACCGACGTTTTGCCGCTCAGAGTAATCTCGTCCAAACCGTCCGCGCCGTGAACGATCCAGGCTTTTTTCGTTAAAAGCGCGGCGTGTGTGCGGGCAATTTGTTCGACTAATCCGGCGTGCCAAACGCCCATAATTTGAAAAGGTGCGTTTGCCGGATTGGTCATCGGACCGAGCAGATTAAACGTCGTGTGAACACCTAATTCACGCCGAATTTTTGCCACCCGCGCCGTCGAAGCGTGATAGAGCGGCGCAAACATAAAGCAGATGCCGATCTCGTTGAGACATTTTTCCGAAACTTCCCTTCCGATGGAAACATTTACGCCCAACGCTTCCAAAACATCCGCGCTCCCCGATTTGGAAGTCGCTGCGCGGCTGCCGTGTTTGGCGACCGGCAATCCAGCGCCGGCGATGACAAACGCGGCGGCGGTCGAAACATTAAAGGTCTTCGCGCGGCTCGAACCCGTTCCGGCGGTGTCAATGAAATCTGTGTGAACCGAATTGATTTTTACCGAATGAGCGCGCATCGCCTGCGCCATTCCGGCGAGTTCCTCGGTCGTTTCGCCTTTGACGGCGAGCGCGACCAGAGCGGCGGAAATCTGCGCGTCAGTCGCTTCCCCGCTTAATAGCTGATCTAAAAGCTGCGCGGCTTCACCTCGTGAAAGATTTTTGCCCTGCATCAAGTTTAGAAGAAGTCCGCGCAAGCCCTCGGATTGCGGTTCGTCTTCGCGTTGCGGTGTCGGCAATAACCAATTCGGGCGTGTCGTGTTGTATTTTTCCTGCATAAAAATGAAAAAACCCGCCGCTTTTCTAAATTTAAGCAACGGGTTTTCTAAAAAATTTGTTTGATTCGGACAGACTTTTAATTTTCCAGATAAACCGAAACGCACCAATGCCAGCCGTTTTGCCGTGAAAATTTTCGGTTAAATTGTTTGTCTGCGGTATTCATAAATAAATTGAAAAATTTTATCTGCACCATTTATAACTTACCTAGTATTTTTTGGCAAATGTCATTTTGATTTTTTTTGCAAATGTCTATCAAAATTGAATTTGTGCGTAAATTTCCGAAAGCGAAGCCTTACAGCCGATTGTTTCGAGCGCGATCATTTCTTCCGGTTCGCTGTAAATCCTGAACATATATTGTTTGGAATTTTGTTTCGCATAATGCTCGACGCGCATTTCTTCTTCTTTAATCAAAAGATATTCGCGCACACTGTCCATTTTCAAATAGGCTTCGAGCTTTTCGGTTTTATCGTAATAAAGCGTTTTTCTCGATAAAATCTCGACAATTATGGTCGGATTCAAAAGAATGTCCAACTCGTTCCCCTCAAATTTCGGCTCTCCTTTGACGATTATTACGTCCGGATAGCAATAATCGAAATCGCCCATTTTAACGCGCATTCCATTTATGTAAATTTCGCATTTATGTCCGCGCAGACGACTTCCGAGCGCGATTATCGTATTGCTTCCGATTAAATTATGTCTCCGACTGCCGCTCGATGCCGCCAGAATTTTTCCGTCGTGAAACTCGTGTCTGTTTGAACCGCGTTGTTCAAAACTTAAATATTCTTCAACTGTATAAATCTTTTCCGATTTAGATAAAACCTTATCGTTCATATAATTACCCCTTTTTGTTTGTTATTTATTGGATTTGGGAGATTTCAATGGTGCAATATTTACACTACCGTCTGGCTGAAATGTTGCAAAAGATTTAAAATAATTTTTACTTTTTATTCAGTCATTATTAAAATCTTATATGAAACTTGCAGAATTAGCTAAAAAAACATTAACAATTATTGAACAAGGCGATGAAAATGCAGTAATTACAGGCGCGGCAGGTCTCGATATGGCGGAAAGCGGTCAAATCACATTTCTTGCCAATCCGAAATATACGCCGCAGATAAAATTAACGAAAGCGAGCGCGATTTTTCTTAATGAAAAAGAAATTTGTGAACGCACGGACATCGCCATTCTACGCGCCAAAGACCCGTATTTGGCTTTTACGCGCGCTTTACGATTTTTTCACCCTGAACCCGAAGTCCTGAGATTTATTCATCCTTCGGCAATTATTGACGAAAGCGCGAAAATTGCCGAAGCGGTCGAAATTGGAGCAAATGCGGTCATCGGAAAAAATTGCGAAATAGGCGAAAATGTCAGGATTTTTCCGAACGTAACGATTTACGACAACGTAAAAATCGGGAAAAATTCGGTGATTCATTCGGGGGTTTCGGTCAGAGAAAACTGCGAGATCGGCGAAAACTGTATCATTCACAACAACGCAGTAATCGGTTCGGACGGTTTCGGTTATGCCAAAACGGAAGAAAAAAGCTGGCTGAAAATACCGCAGGTCGGGCGCGTCGTTTTGGAAAATGATGTTGAAATCGGAGCATGCGCGGCGATTGACTGCGCTTCGGTCGGCGAAACGAGAATAATGCGCGGCGCGAAAATTGATAATCTCGTGCAGATCGGACATTCCTGCACGGTCGAAGAAGACGCGCTGATCTGTTCGCAAACCGGTTTGGCGGGAAGTTCGGTTATCGGAAAACGCGTGATCTTAGCCGGACAAGTCGGCATCGCCGGACATTTAAGAGTAGGTGACGACGCGGTTTTAACGGCAAAATCGGCAACTTCCCACGATGTCGAAGCCGGAAAAATAATCTCCGGCGTTCCGGGTTTCGAAAACCGCGATTGGCTGCGCTCGACCGCCGCTTTTCGTCGTCTGGGCGACATGGCAAGAACTATTCGTGATTTGGAAAAGCGTCTCAAAAATCTGGAAAATGAATAATTAACTTCAGATAAATCAGTTATTTTTTTCGTAATATCTCAATAGTTCAATTTTTGTTCGTCGGCTTCGGCTTCGACGATTTTGCCGGTTGCGCGAAAGGCTTTCGCCCGTGATTGATAGGCTAAAATAAAGTCGGGGTTCAATTTGATGACCTCGGTAAAATCGGCAATGGCGTTTTCATTTTCGTTTAGCTTCAAGTAGCATAAACCGCGATTATAAAGAGCTTCGATTCTGGTGTTTCCGTTTCTGACGGCAATTTCAAATTGAATGACGGCGTTCTGCAATCTGCCTTTTTCCGCTAATGCAACGCCCATATTGTTTAAATGTTCGTAGCGTTTATTCATCACGACAAGGATCATAAATTCCATAATCGCTTCGTCGAAGCGTTCCGCCCGCAGATATAAATTGGCAAGTTTCCAGTGTGCCGCTTCGCTTTTCGGATTGAATGCGACAATCTTTTTTGCTTGATCTATCTTGGATTGTAAGATTTTTTGTTTTTCTTCCTGTGTTGAGTCCGTATCGTCAAAAAATCCGTCAAAAAAACCGCCGACTTCCTGAAAATAAAAAACTTGAAAGACTTCAGGATACTCGATCTTAGTTTTTTTAATGCCGTCTCCGTGACCAATTGCTGGACCAAATCCGCCGGTTAATTCCGGGATTTCATTCGATTGATTTGATTTACTTAAAGATTCAGCTTTTGAAAAATCAGCATTCGCTTTTGCGGTTTCGCCGATATATTGATAAATAAACCCTCGATTCATTAAAACACCTTGATTTTTCGGGTCAAATTTTAGCGCGGTCGTGTAAGATTCAATCGCTTTGGAAAGATAAAAGCCTTCTTCGTATATTTCGCCGAATAAAGCATAAATCTCGGCAAGTTTCGCCGGAGATTGGCGTTTGCCGGATTGAATGATTTTCAAAGCCGCTTCGCAATCGGCAAGTGCTTTTTCGTATTCAAAAAGAGTTTTATAAGTTTCAGCCCGCTCTAAAAGAATCTTTACATTGCGCTGCTCGATTTTAAGTGCTTCGGTAAAATGCTTGATCGCCGTTTCCAGAAAGCCGCGATTTTTATCAATGTCGTCGGTTGAATTCGCCCGACTTACATTTTCGATTCCAGATCTAAAAAGCGATTCAACTTGATTTATCTGTTTTTGCGCCGAAACACCATTGGCAACGCTCAAAATTAAAACAAAAATTAAAGCTGAACTTTTCATATAAAACCCTTTTTAATTAATTGAAGTTTTTCGGGAAACCACCGCAATCAAACCTCGGCAGTTTCCCTTTCATCGAAAGTACTGTAAGAGGCTGGATTTCCCTATAAGCGGCTTCCGACAAATCTGATACAGTTTGCTTCATAAATTCTTTCTAAGACTTCGGAAAACCTTTGATAAATTCTTCAATTTCGTTCATCGGTGGCAAAACAATGTATTGACTCGGATAAATGTCTGTATTTACATCTTTTTCCATTTCTTTGTTTTCAAATGATTTTTGAAAAATCGTCGTTGAAGTTTTGTAATCAACTACGGAAACTTCGCATTTATTGGAGAAAACAGCAGTTCTTTGAACTGCGCCGATTTTATCTCCTTTATTGCAGTTTATTTGAACGAGAGTTTCAATTTCTCCGGGGTTTTCTGCTATCTTTTCCTTGCTTACGCCCCATTTTTCATAATCGTATGAATAAATTTCTTTACCGAAAGGGTTAAAGCCTTTGAGTTCCGCTCTGCCCTGCGCGGTTTTCAGAGCGACCGCGATCTTTCCTTTCAGATTTGCGCTCTGATCAATATTAACCGGAAACAGAATTCTCGATAATTCTCCGGCTAATTCCATAAAAGGCTTATATTTACCGTAAGTTCCCGATTCATCGTCCGGTGGAAAAGCAATAACCGGTCCGGCAAGTTTTTCAAGCGGAAAACCTGCGATGTAATCATCAATCTCGACCGGCACCGGAAGAATAAATTCATTTTCATAAAGAGTTGAAATCTCTTTCGGCGGAACCGAGTTAGTAAATGATTTTTGCGCGATAACCGCATTATTTTTGTAATCAATAACCGAGACCTTACAAGTATTGGCATAACCGGAAACGTTGCCCTCATAACGCCCGACATAATTTCCTTTACTGCACAATACTTGAATCAGCGTTTCGATTTCTTCGACGCTCGTCGCCAGGCGGGTTTTCGATATCCCGTATTTTTCGATGTCAGAGCCGTAGAATTTCGTTCCGGTATAATCAATGCCTTTAATTTTGGCATCATATTGATCTTTTTCAACGAGCAAAACTTTGCCTTTGATTATCGGATTCGTTTCTAACTTTTGCGCCGGCGACAATTTGGCAAATTCTTCGGCTTTATTTTGTAAAGCCTTCAGATTAGCTTCGTTTAAGACGGGCGGCGGCGCGGATTCGGATTTTGAATTCGATGAAGTTTTATCCGTCGTCAAATTTTTTGAGCTTGACGCTGTAAGGCTCGACCACGCAAAAAATCCTCCCACACCGACAATTGTGAAAAAAACGAGTGCCCCAACGCCGAGCAAACCTAACAGCAAACCTTTCGAGCTGCCGGTTTTTTGCGGCGGCGGTGTTTGAATTTGATTGTAATTCGGCAAATCGGGCGAATTTTGTCGGTTTTCTGAAAAATTCGGAAACAAAACCCGAAGCGGCTGCCAATCTTTCTGTCCTTCTGCGATTCCCGCATCATCCGGCGAAAGTTGTTTATTTCTAAGCATTTCCAAAATCGTTGCTTCTTCAAAAGGTCCTAACTGTTGATTGTTTTTGTAAATGTAAAAGTTCATTTTTTTTCTCCTTGTCGAGCAGTTTTGCAGTTATTATTTTTTCCTGTTTCTGATACTTTGAAAGTCTTTTGTTTTTTTTCAAAATTTCAAATCAATTTTCGTAATTCATCTTGATAAGACTAATAGGAAAAAACATTTCAAAAAAAACTTTATTTTGCTTCCGGTAACTACTTCATAATTCCGGGTTGAAGGCTTTCCGCCGTTTGAAAATCGGCATCGGCAAGTTTCTTATTTCCCATTTCTCTGTAAAGCAGACTGCGGATTCTATAAACCGAAGCATAATCGGGTTTTAATTCGGCGGCTTTATTTAAATCGGCAATAGCTTGCGAATACTTTTTCAAAAGCCCGTAACTGAGTCCCCGATTATGATAAACGGTCGGCAGATTATTGATTTCGATCTCGGATTCGGCATATTTAACGACATTCGTATAATCGGCAATCGCTTCCAGATATTTCTTGAGTCCCATATACGATCTGGCGCGGAGAAAAAGAAATTCGGGTTCGTTCGGAATTAATTGCAATGCTCTGGTAAATTCCGCGACCGATTTGGCATATTCTTTTTTCTCATACAAAATCGTGCCATTATCGCGAAATTCTTCAGAACCGACAAGTTTTGAAATTATATTTTGAAGGAGAAAAATTTCATCTTTTACCTTATTGAAATCTGATCTATGCCCAATCAGCGTAATCAATTCTGAAAACGCGTTTTCCGGCAGTTTCGCCGTTGTACGCCGCTTATTTATGACATTAACGATTGCCGCCGTTTCTTTTGAATTGGGTTCATACAGCAGCAATAAGATATTTGTCTTAAAAGAAATCTCAAATAACGCAGCGTGTTCCGCACCGAAATCTTCGGTCAGAATGCCGATAATCGGCTTTCCGGTCGTATTTAGCAAATAGTACAGAGCTTCCGCATTATTCTTGGTTTTATCCGTTGTTTTAGAAGGCAAATCAGGCAGGACGATTCCCAAAGTTTTTGCGTTTGTTTTTGCTTCTGTAAAAGTGCGTCCGGTCAAAGCCGGATCATTGAGCATTGAATTAGACAAAGCCGCCTGACTTAATTTATTACCTAAATCCCACGCTTGCTGTTTATAAGAAACCGCCGTTTGCGCGGACACACTAAAAGCCGTCGCTAATACCAACACACTAAATAACAATATTGTTCTTTTCATATTTCGCCTCCAAATTTTGCTTAAATATCTTTTTCAGACTTTGTTCACTGCTCTTGTTTTGATTAGACAATTCGAGAAAAATATTTCGTCGGCGCGTTTTTTTCTCAATTCAAATTTCAGACTATTTTGCCGGACAGGCAAAAATCGTGTCGCCGAGAAATCTGGCGTAACTTGCCGCGTAAGTTCCGCCGCCAGCGTAATCCTGTATGATATTGACTTGATAAAGATGGCAGTAGGGATGATCGTCCGCCGTGTTTCGCACCCAGATAAAACCTTGCTTATAACGCGCATTCGGTAAACCGAAATCGTTTTTGCTGATCTGCCAGTTGCCGTGAAAAAGTCCGATTTTAATTATTTCGAGCGTTGCCGCATTTTTCAGAGTCGCCTTCATCATTTTTTCTTCCTCCGCATTGCGAAAGGCAAAATTTTGCGCTCCCGGCGTATAAATCGGCATTTTCTTGGCAGCTGACGCGGAAAGCGCGTCAAGGGCTTCGGTAAATTTCTTTTGTTCGAATGGTTTCTTCAGCCAATCTTTTGCCCATTTTTCCCGCTCGCGCATCGAAATCGCCCGAAGCAGCCATTCCGACTCACTTCCGCCGCTGACCAAATACAAATAATCGTCAGGATTGTATCTATCAACGGATTTCTGAGTTTTGGCAATTTCTTCGAGAAAAAATGTCAGGCGAAAATCCATCTCATCATTCCTGGATTCTGTTTTTGCAGGTGAATCATTTGCGTTTGTATTTCCGTCTGTCGCCGTCGTGGTCGGTGGTTCCGTTTCAGGTGTTTTTACTTTGGGCTTTTTTATTCTAGGAATGTTGGGAATATTTATCGTAATTTGCGCCGAAGATGTTTCAACTCCAAAAATGAAACCCGCTAATAATATGAATGCTACTAAATTTATTTTCATAATTTTCAACTCCTTTTTTTCCAAAAGTCCATCGACTTTTATTTGGTAACTTCCTTAAAAGACACGCATTTGACTTCAACATTTTCGACTACGGTTGAGCCTCTACCCTTTGTGATAGCCTTTAGAACTTCGCAATTATCGGCTTTTGCGCTTCCATTCCAAAGAATTTGACTTCCGTCCATAATAAAAAAGTGAAAGAAAATCCTGGAAGGTTCTCTTTTGCCTTTTTTCTTCAAGGTCGAAAACAAAGTTTTGTGTTTTTCTGGAGGTGTCCACTCAAAGTTAAATCTCGGCGGTTTTTCTTCCTCTATGGTTTTAAGTCGTTCTTTTAACGCGTTACTGCTCGGAGCGATGTCGTTAACAATGATGTCCGAGCCGTTTTTAATCGCCTTTATCGGTGTCCGGACATTTATAAAATGATTATCGGAACTTAGCGAAATTTCTATTTCAAGCCTATTACTCATTTGATTTTCTCCTCTATTTCAAAATATTTTTTACTGATTTTTTTTGCATTTTTTCATCTTATTTCGACTTCTGCCTTGATAAGACATTGCAGGAAAAACATTTCAGATTTTTTCAAAAAACTTGTTTCACACAAAAAAAGCAGCCCCTTTAGGCTGCTTGAATTTCACATAATATCTTGTATTTTCTAGCGTTTACCGTCGAGATTCGCCCATTCGCCGGATTGAATAAAACTCGCCCAGTAAAACGGATGTTTTCGATTTTCGCGTTTGAGCATTTCGAGTTGAACTTGGCGGAGCGATGCGCCGCGCCCGGTTCCCTGTTTGAGATTTTTATAATAATCGGTCATCAATTCCCGCGTTACAAAATCGCTGACCGCCCACAGACTCATCATCAGCGATTCGGTTCCGGCTAAAACAAAGGCGCGGCGCAAGCCGTACACGCCTTCGCCGTTTCTGACTTCGCCCAAACCCGTATCGCACGCCGACAAAACGACTAATTTTGTTCCCCAGAGATTTAAGCCCGAAGCTTCGAGCGCGGTTAAAATGCCGTCGTCGTTTCCGTCTTTGCGCCGGTTTGCACCGGCAAAAGCTAGTCCCGAACGCAAGAGCGGATTTTCAATTTTCGCGTCGCCGTTTCCGGAAATTTCTTTGTCTTCTAGAAAAAAACCGTGTGTCGCAATGTGCAAAATCTGCGGCGCGGTGATTTGTTTGAGTGCAGATTCTCCGGCGGCGTTTCCGGTCAAAAATTCGGCTTCGGGAAAAATTGTCTGAATCGAACGCGCTTCCTGCATCGTGCCGCCGAGAGGTGTAAAATATTTTGACGAATTCATCCTTCGGAAATCCGTTTTTTCCGCCGTATTTATTTCGCCGAACAACGGATTAGCGATAATAAAAGGTTTATTTTTACTTTCACGCGCAGTTTGAAGCCGCAGCAAATCGCGCCCGCCGGTCAGATATGAAATCTGATAGTTTTCTACCAAATAACGATTATTTTCATCAACTAATGCTTCAAACGGAATCAAATTCAAATTGCCGTCGGGCGAAATAAGCAATTGTCCGGCATCGGCGAAATTTGCTCTGATCGGCTGAATCACTTTTTCATACAAAGCTCGTGATAGCGTTTTAACATCAAGGCTTTTCGGATCACGCAAGGCTTGTCGAAAAGCTGAGATCGCCGCATCAATCTGCGCGGCTTCGCCTAAATCCTTCGATTTTACCGAGCCGTTTTTGCGGATAATATAGACTTTATATCGAAAATTGGCATCCGTTGTTTTCTTCGATTCAATCTCCGGTTTTTGAGGCGAAATCGGTTGATAGAGCGAAATTTCCAGCAAAGCGGCATCGGCGGGAATAGATTCCTGCACTGATTTGAGCGAAACGGTTTGTTTTCGCTCATAAAAACCTGCGCTGCGGCGGCTGATCTCGTTTTCGAGCTTTTCTCTTTGGTTTTCCGTTTCCTTGATTTTTTTCTGAAAATCTGCGGCTGAAACATTCTGCAAGCCAGCCGAAATTAATTTTGATAAATTCGTATTCGTTTCATTCAACTGATCGAGAAGCATCTGATCCTGTTTGTTAAAACGCCGCCGCAATGCCGACAAATTATCCGACAAAGCATCGAGAACGCGTCCCTTGCGGCGTAAAACCAGCGTCGCGGCAAGCGCGGCGGCTTCCGGCGAATCCGGCGCGGTCAGCGCATTTAACGAAAATGTGCGGTTTTCGGAATCGGAAACCGTTTGGATAAAATTTATTTTTTCGCGTTCCGAACCGATTGTTAAATTAAGCGCGACGTTATATTCGAAAATTTCGTTGGCGCGGGTTTGCGCGGCGATTGCCTTTTCGATCTCGCCCTTGACGGCAAATAGATTTGCCAGATTTGAAAACGAACCGCCGAGCGACGGATGAAACGCACCCTGAGTTTTTTCCTTGATCGCAATCGAACGCAGATAAAACGCTTCCGCTTTTTCAAAATTCTCTTTGACTTTATAAATTATGGCAAGAAAATTGAGCGGATAAGAAGTAAATGGATGTTCCGCGCCGAGCGTTTTTTCAAAGATATTTAATGAACGCTCGCCGAAATTCAAGGCTTTTTCATAATTTCCGGCAGACGAATAAAGAATTGCCAAATTATAGAGCGTCTGCCCGACTTCCTGATGTTCCGCGCCGAAAACTTTCTCACGAATTGCCAGCGCGCGCAAATATAAAGGCTCGGCTTTGGCAAAATCTTCGTAAAGATTGGCGATATTATTGAGCGCGACGGCGACTTCTGCGCTTTCCGTTCCCAAAGCCTTTTCACGAATTTCTAAAACTCTTTTATAAAACGCTTCAGCTTTTTGAATATTTCCTTTATCTTTGTTGACATTGCCGAGATTCATCAAAACGCTGGCAATTAAAAGATGATTCGGTTCGAGTTCTTTTTCCCGGATTTTCAGCGCACGTTCTAAAAAAATTTCGGCTTCATTGTATTCGCCTCTGTCTTTGTAAAGAGTCGCAAAATTATTAAGAATCGCGCTGACGGAAATATGATCTTCCCCTAAAACCTTTTCTCTTGTTTCAAGCGTTCGTTTGTAAAAATCTTCGGCTCGCTGATAATCGCCTTGATCGGCAAGTATATTACCGAGAACAAATAATGCCTGACTGACATCAAAATTAACCGCTCCTAATTCTTTTTCCCGAATCGCCAGAGCCGCTTCGGCAAGCGGCAAGGCTTTATCTAATTCGCCGGTTCGCCAAAATCGCTGCGCTTCGGTAATTTTTCGCCGTGCGGCATCAAGCTGAAAATCTTTTTCATCCGCCGCACGAACTTCAATAACGCGGATTTCAAAATTTCCCTGCGCCGCATTTCTTTGGCGCGGCTCAATCGTTAATTGATATTCTCCCGCCGATTCTGCCGCCATTTCGACGGGTTCTTCGCCCGTATTTCGCGGATCGAAATCGTATTCAACGGAAATTTTTCCGTCTGCATCAATCCGGCGCACGACAATATCAACTCCGCGCTGCTTGACGATTATTTTGGCAAATTGATTTTCGGCAAGCGGTATTTTAAAAAATTGTTTTTCTCCGCCTTTGATTTCGCGTTCTAAGAATTTTTCAATTTCAATTTGTGTAAATTCGGGTGAATTTTGAGCAAAAACAGAAAAGTGCAGAAAGATAAAAAGCGCCGAATAGAGAAAATAATTTCTCCATTTAAAGTTCTGTAAATCTAAAGAACGAGAGCTTTGCCGACACATAAATTTTCGCCTCGCTGATTTTTTGTATGTGGAACAGAGATTATTATCGCACAGTTCGGAAGTAATAATCACTAATAATTTCCGTCGTGCCGTCTTTTAATAATCCGTTTATTTCCAGAGAATAGACTTGTGATTTCAGCATTTTTGCCGGAAAAGTTATATTCAGAGAATTTTTCGCTTTATTTGAGTTGATTTTGCCGCTTTGCCAGAGAATTTGACCGTTTGACGGATTGCGCAGAGCGACGCGGTAAAGTTCATAATCGTTTGATTCGAGTTCCAGCCGAACGGCGACCGAATCGGTCTTCGGCGAAATTTTTAGTGTCGGCAATTGATTATTGCCGCGCAAGGTCGGCGAGAGAACAAAAGAAAAAACATTCGGCTGGCGTTTTTGCTGAGTCGGCGTTTGTTTCGGCGCGTCGTCGCGTTTTTCATTTCGAGATTCTTGTTTGGTTTTCAATTCTTCTGCGAGCTTTGCGCGTTCTTCGCCGATTCGAGTGAGTTCTTTTTCGTTTTCGGAATTTTGAATGGGATGATTTGAGATTTCGTCATTCAATTGTTTTTCGCGCAGTGCGAGTTCGGCTTCGCGCTTTAATTGTTCATCGCCACTTGTTTGTGTGCGGCTGATTTCATCGCGCAAACGCGCATTTTCCCAAAAAACGAAACCGCCGAAAATCAAAAACAAAACTGCCACCAGCGCAAATCTCCATTGCAGCGAAAAACGCGGAAATGTGAAAAATTTCGAGAAAAACCCGTCACTTCGAGCTTCTGAATTTTCATTGATCGTTTCCCTGTTTTGAGTTTGAAAATCTTCCGCTTTATCTTGCGCAAAAACTTGAAATCCTCTGGCAAATTCGACCTTTTCGCGGCGCAGAGGCGAAGCGAAATAATGAGATTCAAATTTTTTCAGGTTTTCGCCTGCGAGTTCGCCATTAACATAAAGGTCAATCAAATCTTTTTCCGCCGCCTTTAATTCGTCGGCAAATTCATCGTCGGTGAAGCTGAGTTCATCGAGGCGTTCTGTATCATCTTCGTTTAACGCGCCGAGCAAAAACGCTATTATTTCTTCCTTTTTGTAAGTCTTCGTTTTCATATTTTGGGAATCGAGATTTTATTTCTCTCTAATTCAGATAAGACAAAATCCCTAAAATATTTCGTCAACATTTTTTTTACTATTTTTCCACGCATTTTCCGACGCATTTTTCTAATTTTTCCCTGATGCGGCAAGCGCGCACCGTCAAAGCGTTTTTTGTAATTCCGAATTTTTCCGCCAAACGATTGCGATTTTCAATTTTCACGCGCTCCTTGCCAAAATAATAACAAATAATAATATCGCGGTTCTCCGGCTCTAATTCTTCCGTGCATTTTTCCAGACAAACGAGCATTTTCTCCTTTAATTGCTTTTCCTCATTAGCTTCAACCGAAAATTCCCGGCTTTTTTCGGTTTGCAAAACATCATCGAGCGGAACGCTTTCCCTTTTGGCATTTCGAAGATATTCCATAAAAACAAAACGCGCCGTAATATAACAGAATTTTGCCGGAGTTTCGCTCTCGATCTTTCCTTCTTCTTCAAGTCGTCGCGCCGCGCGATTTAAGGTTTCATCCGCCAATTCATCGGGCGTTAGACAATTTTTGCGGTCGAAATACGCCACCAAACGATCGCGCATTTCCAGATATTTCTGTCCGCCGGAATCCGCACCTTCATCGAGCCATTCGAGAAACTTACGAAAAGCATTCGGATTCAGCGTCCAATCTTTTTTTTGTTCAACCTTTTGCACTAAATAATAATCTATCAGAGAGAATTTGAAATGCAGTAGATTTTACCGTTTTTATTTATCTAAAAACAAACAATTTATGGAATAAAATCAGAATGAAAATTGATTTGTTATTTAAGTTTGATTTTGCGATCATTATTTTTAAGGAGAAATTTTTATGACACCGGAAACAAAAACCGATCGAATAATTTCAGAATCGGGTTATGACATAACGCCGCTCGACGAGGCAACACGCGACCACTTTGCACAGGATTTAGACGCAGAAAGTTATCGTGTTTTAATAGATCACGGAACGGAAGCACCGTTTTGCGGAAATCTGACGGACAATAATGAAAACGGAAATTACGCCTGCAAATTGTGCGGTTTGCCGCTTTTTTCCTCGGATTCAAAATTTAATTCGGGAACGGGTTGGGCTTCGTTTTATAAGCCGTTCGATCCGGAACATTTGACGGAAATTCGTGATATGAGTTTCGGAATGGTTCGCATCGAAATCCGCTGTGCGCGCTGCGACGGGCATCAAGGACACGTTTTCCCCGACGGTCCGCCGCCGACCGGACAAAGATATTGCCTGAATTCGGCTTCACTCGATTTTTTCATTGAAGGCGAGAATATTCCGCAGAAAACCGAACTTTAAATTCTTTTAAACGATGAATTTATTAGACTTTTTGACGGAAAATCCGTTTTTCTAAAAATCTTCAAGCACGATCAGAGCCGATTGTCCGCCGCCCTGCGTAACATTGACGAGCGAAGATGCGGAAAGACGGACGAGTCCGCCTTCGACTTCGTTGAGGAAAAGAAACGGATCGAAATCAATCAAAAGTTCTTCAAGTTCAACCCTTTGCGCGAAAACCGGAAATGTTCTTTTCTCAATTTCGGCGCGTTCCTGCACGATAAAAGAATCTGTTAAAGCCTCATCCAAAGCCGAATCCCATTCGCTTTCCGACGTTTCCCATCCGACCGAAATGCCCTTGCCGCCGTAATCGTCGTTCGGTTTTAATAAGAATTTTTCGCGGTTTTTCCGCAAATACTCGATCAGATCAATTTTTTGATTTTCAAAAGTTGTTTTGCCTTCTTCGACTTTGCGCGTCCAGGGAACGTGATTATTGATCGTTTCGAGCTGTTCCGGCGTGAAAAGTTTTGCGTATTTTTCGTCGGTCATAATCGCAAAACTCGCTTTTTTATGCGCTAATTTGACGCGGAAGGAATTTGCCATACAAATTTTACCGTCCGTGTAAGCGCGGATAAAAGGATGAGTTTCGTCGAATTTTTCGAGAAATTCGTGAATCAATACGCGTTTGTAAAAAATATCAATCTCAAAACTTCCGGCACGCAGTTTTTCGCCGTCGTATTCGAGTTCGTGCGGATCAACGATCAATGTGCGAAAGCCTTTTGATTCAAAATAATCTTTCAGCGTATAAAACTCGGCTTCGGTCGAAACTCCTTCCCAATCAACAATTGCAATATTTGGTTTCCCTTTTTTGCCGCCGAATTCACGATAGACAGTAAAGAGCGATTGCAGCAATTTTTGTTGCGGTTTCGGTCGCCAATGCGCGTTTTCGGTTAAGAATTTCCTGATTTCGGGAATTTGTTCGAGAACGATTTCGAGCTGCATCTGATCACCGACACCAGCGGGAGTTTCGGCATTGTATTCCAAAAACTTAAAACTTTCATCGCCGATAAATGTATCAAGTCGGCTGGTAACGCACAGCTTTTCATAACCCGGATCAGTCCGCGCCATTTTCGCTTCTTTTTCGGTTAAATCCAATTTTGCAAAGAGTTCCGCATTTTCAAGTGCGGCATCGGTCAGACTTTGGGCGGCTTCGGCGATATGTTTGGCGGCTTTGGCAACTTCATCATAACGGGAGCGCGACATAAAATGCGGTCGCAGAAACGGACAGGTCGGTCGGTCGTCGTACAGCAAACCGATTTCGCTTTGGATTTCGGTTAATCTCGCAAAAAGCTCTGTATCGTCTTTATAATTTTCCAAAAGTCTTTCATTGAGTTCGACAACTATTTTGTTAAGTTCTTTATTCATAGATTTTGTAAATTAACCAGTAATGCGAACGGTAGTGAGAAACTTTGACTAACTCCAAGTTGAACAATAATAAAAATACTTGATAGTGCTCACTATACTGGTTTGAATTACGAGTCAATCTGCGAAATCGCATTCGTTAGCGAACGAAAAATGTCGCGTCCGTCTTCCGAACCGAGCAGATTTTCGCAGGCGCGTTCCGGGTGCGGCATCATTCCGATGACGTTTCGATCGAGATTGCAAATTCCCGCAATATTCGAGCGCGAACCGTTCGGATTAGCTTCTTCCGTAACCTCGCCGTTTTCGTCGCAATAGCGGAAAACGATCTGATTGTTTTCTTCAAGCTCATGAAAAGTCTTGTCGTCGCAGACATAATTGCCTTCGGCGTGGGCGACCGGAATTGACAAAACTTTTCCGCTCATCACTTCGCTCGTAAAAGGCGTATTTTCATTTTCGACCTTGATATTCACGTGCTTGCAGATAAAATGCAGATTTTTATTCCGCATCAGTGCGCCGGGAAGAAGTCCGGCTTCGCACAGAATCTGGAAGCCGTTGCAGATGCCGAACACGAATTTCCCTTGCGCGGCAAATTCTTTAACCGCCTTCATCACCGGCGAAAAACGCGCCAGCGCACCGGCACGCAGATAATCGCCGTAGGAAAATCCGCCAGGAACGATGACGGCATCATAACCGCTCAGATCGGTTTCTTTATGCCAAACAAAATCAACCGGCTGACCGACGTGCTTAGAAATAACGTGATAAGCATCGTGATCACAATTTGAACCGGGAAAAACTATTACTCCAAATTTCATAAATTTAATGGTGAATGGTGAATGATGAATGATAAATGAAAGATTTAATTAACCATTCACCACTCACCTTTCACCATTTAAAAAACTATTTCTACTTTATAATCTTCAATTACAGGATTTGCCAAAACGTCTTTGGCAATTTTTTCCGCCGAAGTTTTTGCTTCTTCTTCCGACAGATTTGAATCGAGTTCGATCTCGAAATATTTGCCCTGCCGGATGTCTGCAACGCGTTCAAAGCCCAATAATTCAACCGAATGATGAATTGCCTTGCCTTGCGGGTCTAATACGCTCGGCTTTAATGTTACGTAAACTTTTGCTTTCATTATAATTTCCTCGAAATAAAATATAAATTCTTACGCAATTTCTTGTAAGATGCAACGTCTTTATGATAAATTCACGTAAATTGTTTTACATTGTAACCAAATTCAAATTTCGAATAAAAAGGAGATAAATTTAATTATGCAAAATAATGCCGGCAAAACTGCGCTTGGCTTAGATACAGGTATAGGTGTTTTAATTTGTTATTTCGGAAACCTGGCTTGCGGACTTCCGCTCGGATTAATTTATAGTATTCTGGTTGTTGTTCAGGATAAAACGAATAAAGTCGCCCGTTTTCATGCTTTTCAAGCTTTATTTTGGATGATAGCTACTGTTATATTGACCATACCGATTATTATTTTAGTTTTTGTTGGAATGGCTATTGACGCGGCGACCACAGGTTATCCGCTTTTCACAGGCGTGATTGGACTTGTTGTAACTATTCTTAGCTTAGCATTATTATACTTTGTCATTATGGCAGCAATCAAAGGCTTCGGCGGCGCAATTTACAAAATTCCGGTTATCGGAAACTTTGCCGAAAAATATGCCAACGGTTAATCGCTTTCAATTCCAAACACACGATTGAAAACTTTTTCCACATTTCGCAAATAGTGTTTCAGATCAAAGACGCGGCTGATCTCTTCGCTCGACAAATGAGAAGAAATATCCGCGTCTTTCATTATTAATTCTTTATATTCGCCGCCTTCGTCCCAAACCTTCATCGCATTTCTCTGCGTGAAAACGTAAGCGTCTTCGCGCGAAATTCCCTTTTGCGTCAAAGCCAGCATCAATTGTCCGCTGAAGACCAAACCGCGCGTTAAATTCAGATTTTTCAGCATATTTTCGGGATAAACGACCAGATTATCGAGCAGCGAAGTTGCTTTTGCAAGAATATAATCGAGTGCGGCACTCGAATCCGGCAAAACGATTCTTTCGGCGGACGAATGCGAAATATCGCGTTCGTGCCAAAGCGCGATGTTTTCCAGTCCGACAATCGTATTGGCGCGTATGGTGCGCGCCATTCCGCAGATTCTTTCCGAAAGAATCGGATTGCGTTTGTGCGGCATCGCACTTGAGCCTTTCTGTCCTGTTTTGAATTTTTCCTGCGCTTCTCTGACTTCCGTGCGCTGCCAATGACGAACCTGCAAAGCCATTTTTTCGAGCGTTCCGGCAATAATTCCCAATGTGCAGAGATATTCGGCATAACGGTCGCGCTGAATGACCTGCGTCGAAATGTCCGCCGCTTTGATTCCGAGTTTCACGCAAACCCGCTCTTCGACATCCGGCGCGAGATGCGCAAACGCGCCGACTGCGCCGGAAATTTTGCCGACCGAAATCGTTTCCTTCGCGCGTTCGAGCCGCTCCCGATTGCGTTTCATTTCTGAAAACCAGAGCGCGAAGGTCATCCCGAAGCTCGTCGGTTCGGCGTGAATTCCGTGCGTTCTGCCGATCTGCGGCGTATCTTTGAATTCAAAAGCGCGCTTCTTTAAAACTTCCAAGAGCGCGTCAATTTTCGGCAATAAAACTTCGCACGATTCTTTCAAAAGCAGCGCGTTCGCCGTATCAACCACGTCCGATGAAGTCAGACCGAAATGAACAAAACGCGCCGATTCGCCAATGTTTTCCGCCAAATTTGTCGTAAAAGCGATGACATCGTGATCGGTCGTTTTTTCGATTTCGTTAATGCGTTCAACCGTAAAAGCGGCTTTCGTCTTGATATTTTCTAAATCTTCGTCGGGAATAATTCCGTCTTCGTTATGAACTTCGCAAACGGCAATTTCTACATCGAGCCATTTTTGAAACTTGTTTTGAAGCGTCCAAATCGCGCCCATTTCGGGCAAGGTGTATCTTTCAATCATTATTTAATTTTAACGCAAAGATGCAAGGAGTTGCAGAGACACAAAGTATTTTTTTTCAATTCATCAGAATCAATCTGTTAATTCACTTTCCGATTCTTCGCGGATTTGCGTCTCTGCGTCTTCGCGTTGAATGTTTACTTCCTTTTTTTTATCATCTTTATCACCTAGAACATCCTGAATATAAAGCATTTGAATCACAATTAACAAACCCGCAAGAATCGGAGTTGCTAAAACCAAACCCAGACCACCGACTAAAACTGCTAAACTCAATTGAAAGAAAATGGTCAAAGCGGGCGGAAGTTCAACTGTTTGGCGTTCGATCCAGGGCGTTACCAGATTTGACTCCACAAGTTGAATGCCGCTAAATAAACCGATGACATAAACAGCCGTCATCGGACTTTGGATAAATGCCAGCAAAATTGCCGGAATTGCTGAAAGAATCGGACCGAAATTTGGGATAAACGATAATAATCCGGCAATCAAACCGAGCGTCAAAGCCAGCGGAACACCGATAATCGAAAGCCCGATCCAGGTTAGAATGCCGATAAATAACATCGAACCGAATTTACCGATCAGCCACCAACGCAAAGTTTCACCGACTTCCCCAACAACTTCTTCAACTCGCAGACGTTTGTTTTTTGGAAAAAGTTTGGTGAAACCGGTAATGTAAGTTTTCGGCTCGATTGCCAGATAAACGGCTAAAAGAATTGTTATAAAGAAATTTGCAATCATTCCGGCAGTTGTTGAAAATAAACCGCCGACACCGGACAAAAAGCTCGCGTCATTGATTTTATCAATAATTTCCTGTGTGCTTGGCAACTGATCAAGAACTGCTCTGCCCCACCCAAACTCTGAAAGATATTCTCCGAGATTCTCCAGAGAACGCGGTATTTCTACGCGCAAAAGTCTTCCCTGTTCGGCAACGCTTGGAGCAAGCAGCGAGATGCCTCCGGCTAAAAAGACGAGTAATAAAATGAAAATAATGACAACTGCTTTAGCTTCGCTGATCTTGACGTAATCATTAAGAATATCTGCCAGACCGCGCAAAAAAACCGCCAATAAAACGGCGGCAAAAGCAAGCATCAGAATATCAATGACATAGCCGAAAACTAACACAGCCACAACTATCAGCGTTATTACGCCGCAAATTATCAAAAGACGTTTGATAAAATCTCGATTTTTCGTATCAATTTCCATATTTTTGTTTGCACTTTACCGAAAGCGGAAATATAGCGCATTAGTCAAAATCTTTCAAAACAATATGATTAAAACATAATCTGCGTGTCATCAATTTTAATATTATTCACAACTTCGGGAAATTTGTGTATAATCCGATTTAGTATTTGAAACTTTCAAATTTCTGCAATCTTTTTACAGTAGTTCTGCATCTACATTTTTAGGATAGAAGCTGTTTATCTACGGTTGCAGTTCTCTATTTCAAAATAGTTTTGCAAACTTTGTATCATAAAAAAATCATTCCGATAAATCATTCTGAAAGTTCATTTTTTGTGGAGGAAATATGTTTATAAAATCCAAATTTTTCCGGCTAATTTCGATATTTTGTATAGTTTTTTCGTTAGCGGTCTTCGCTTTTGCCGATACGATTCGTTTAAAGGACGGCAGCATCATTAAAGGCAAAATTGTCAGTTTTGACGGCGGAAAATTTGTCGTTTTGATTGATGACGGCACGCGCCGGCGAACGCTCAACTTTTCTGCCGATGAAGTCGAATCAATAGTTTTTGATTCAAGTTCGCTTCCGGCTTCAAATACGAATTCGACAATTTCGACAGAACCTTCTCCGCCAACTGTTCAAACCGATGGAAACTCCACAATTATCACCGTCGGTCAAAACAATCGAAACACCAATAATAATCCACCTTCAAACAATCCAAGACCAACCACTCCGACCATAAATCAACCGGCGGAAAGAACTGTTATTACCGCCCAACCGATCACGATTAAAATTTCTGTGATGGCTGACAACACGTCAAACGGCTGGACAAATTCGGGCTGGGTTGTGCGAAAAGGTCAAAAAATCAGAATCAAGGGCAGCGGACGAGTTTCGCTCGGAAACGGACGGATGTCAAATCCGGGCGGTATTTCGTCGCTTCCGGATACTGATAAGTTGATGCAGAATAAACCGACCGGCGGTTTGATTGCCGTGATCGGTGCGGATAATAATGATTTTATCTTTATCGGAAATTCCCACGAATTTACGGCAACGCGCGATGGCGATTTATTTCTCGGTGTAAATGAGGGAAATTTGAATGATAATTCCGGTTCTTTTGAAGTAACAATCGAAATTGATCCGAATATCTGAAACCAAATTCAAGCCGAATTTTATTACTTGATTATTTCCAACCAAAAGCCGAAGATAGGTATCTAACAGTGAAAACTTAAAGAGGCAACCTTATGAAATCCGTTTTAAATGGCAGTATTTCTAAATTTTTCGTTTTGGCTTTAGTGATTTTATTTACATTCAATTCACTTGCTTTTGCCCAATCGCGTCCGCAAAGACCTGATCCGAAAGGAAATGAAAAAGTCAACAAACGCCCGACTCCGAAAACCGAAGAGGAACTCCGCCAGGAAGAAGAACAGCGAAAACTTGAAGAACTGCAAAGAAGTGCCGAAATTATTGAAGATATTATTGATATTAAAACTAATATCGTCAATGTTGATGCGGTCGTTTATAACAAAAAAACTGGTCAGATTGTGACCGGCTTAAAACAGGAAAATTTCGGGATTTTTGAAAACGGTGTCAAGCAAGAAATCACGAGTTTTGCCACGCCGGAAGCTCCGATCACCGTTACGCTTGTTATGGAATACAGCAAATGGTCGGAAATCTTCGGTTATCAGCGCGGGATGGGCAGAGATTCGGGCAAGCTCGAAGTTGTTCGTCCGGTCGCTCATTTTCTTTCGCGTTTTATCAAACCGCCCGATGATTTCGCTTCTTTAATCGCTTTTGATATGCGCCCGACACCGATTACGGATTTTACCAATGATCCCGAACGGATTCGCCGTTCAATTGATTTGCTTTTAAGAAATAGTCCGGCTTTTCGGGAAAATAATCTTTTTGATGCGCTTAAATTTGCGCTCGTCGGCGGTAAAGGTGATTCGGTTGTTCTGGAAAATTCACCGGAAAGATACCAGGAATACGGCGGAATGGTTGATATAAAAGCTAAACGCCGCGCCATTATTCTGGTTGCTTCCGGCATTGACACATTCAGCAAAACTAATTACAGCGAAGCCCGCAAAATTATTCAGGAAGCCGGAATCCCGATTTATATCATCAGCACCGGCAATTTCTTTTTCAAACTTTACGGCGACAATCTTCCCGCAACAGATTCGATTTCGGGTTTTCCGGGCAGATTAACATTTCTGCAAGCGACCAACACGATGAACACATTTGCTAAAGAATCCGGCGGAATTCACTTTCAAATGACATTTGAAGGCGAAATTCCGAATTATTTAGACAGCATCAACACTTTGCTCAGAAATCAATACAGTCTTGCCTACAATGTCAATGAAAACAACAAACCCGGCGCAAGAAATAAAATCGAGGTAAAAGTTGATGTCAACGGCGACGGAGTTTATGACGATAAACAGTTTGTTGTTCAGCATCGTCCGTTCTATTTTACGCCCAAAGAAGACAACAAAGGTAAAAAATAATTTTGGTTTGATTTTTATTTATTACCGTGAGTATTTGATAGTGATTTTTCACCGTAGAGACGCAGAGACGCAGAGTTTTTTTTAGCTGATTTGCTCAGTATTTAGTTTTTACTCTTTGCGTCTCTGCGGTTTAATATTTCTTAACCATTACTCTATTTACATATCAAATCCCGTAAATCTTTAATCTAAATTCATCGCCCGTCGTATAAATTTCGGCGCGGTTTCCGGAAAAAAGTTTTGATTGCCGCAAGATCATCGGCAAACCGCCGCGGGGAACATTTGTTCCATATTCGCGCCGCTTAAAGATTGCGGCAATCTGCGGATTTATTCTTTGCGTAATTCCGTAGCGAATCGCTTTTGAAGCCGGCGGCACAAAACCGCTTGTGCGGCGCGGATTAATGATTTCCAGCGCATTATCAAAAATGTTTATCTGCGTAATTCCATCACGCAAAGCTAAATCGCGGTGAATAAGCGCATTTATAATTCCTTCCCGGATTGAATAAAGATGGTAATTTTTTCTCGCCTGAACCGGTGAATTTTCCTCCGAAATTTGCTTTTTCGGCTTATATTTTTCCAAATCGCAATAGCGTTTGATAAATCGCATCGAAGATTCATAAAGTGTCAGGAGATTTCCGTTTAACTCAATTTCTTCAATAATCTCCGCATCAGTATTCTCGCCCGAAAAACGGGTTGCTTTGATGCCCGAACGCTTGATAATTTCACCGACACGCTCATTTTTGCCGAAAAGCAGAACAGCGGCAACCGTCGGCGAAAACTCATCGCCGCTCCCGACCGCCATCAACAGATCGTTTTTCAGGAAATCGGCGGTTTGATAGAGGTTTCTGCCTAAAATCTCATCTTCAAAAGCATCGGCGAAACTCCATAAAATACCATCGTCGAAATCTTCTTCGGTCGCCGTTTGAACCGGAATATTCTCAAATCTGGTTGGACGTATTTCGTCCAGCATATCGGACAATTCCTCACGCGTTGTTTCGCGTTTTTCCGCGCCGATGCGAATATAAAATCTACCGTCTTTGGTGCGATATGGTCGCTTTTTCGCTTCTATTTCGAGAACAACGAGCCGCCGTCCGTTATCGAATGAAATGCAATCAAGCAACGGAACAAGAGGCGGATAAATCTCTTCGCGGCAAATTCGGACAATCTCTTCCTGCACGCCTTCAGGATTAGTCACACCTTCTACGCGCAGTTGATCGGAAACACCAAAAATCAACACGCCGCCGTCCGTATTGGCAAGCGCGATGATTTCCTGTGCGATTCGTTCAGGATTGGAAAGTTTTACTTTTAATTCGAGATATGTGTCTTCACCGCCGCGAATCAGGCGCAGAAGTTCTGACCGCGTGGTCGGCGGTGCGGGCGTATTTAAAATGTATTCTTGAAAAGGGCGTTCACCGGCGGGTTCAAATCTCTGGCTTCGTCGGAATTTTTTTCGTGACATCAATTTCGGCGACTTATTTTTGTCAAGACGGCTCATCGCCTGCCGCCCGAATACTTTTTTTAAGAAGTACTACTGGAATTACAAACTACTTCTATTGAATCATTTCAGGCTCAAAAAGTAAAAGAGCCGAAAATCTGCAACGCAATGTTGCAAAAGATTTCCAGCTCTTTTACTTTGATTATTCGATTACTTTAAATCTTCAATTGAAGCACCGAAATTTATATGAAACGATTGATCTCCGACAACGAGTGCCGGAACGGATTTCACACCGGAATTTTCGGCTTCCTCTATTCGTCGCTTTTGTTCTCCGAGATGAACGTTTTCTACTTCAAATCGTTCCGGGTCAATCATATCCGCGACCATTTGTTCCGCATCGAGACAAACCGGACAGCCGGCATGATAAAAAATAGTTCTTGTTTTCATTTGTTTTTTCCTCTCTCTTTAAGTTATTGTGTTGCTAAGTTTCTTTTAGCTTTTCAAGGAAAACATAACAAATTTAAAACCTCTTTGTAAGTAGGCACTTTTCGGTAAGTATGCTTACTTTTCGGTATAAATTTAAATGACAAAAGGCTGAAAAAAAATTAAAAAATGTCTGAAAAACAAAATGCCAAACGAATGGTTGAAAATATAATTCGGTGTAAATGGTCTCTGTCGGTCCTTGCACAAATTCAAAATGGCATAAACCGTCCGGGAGCAATCGAACGCAGCATCGAAGGATTGACAACCAAGGTTTTAAACGAAAGATTAAGAAAACTCGTTCGATTCGGTATTTTAGAAAAAGAGATATTTGCTGAAATTCCGCCGCGCGTCGAATATAATCTGACCCAATTCGGCAAAAAATTTATCAATGTTCTGGAAGCGATTGAAGATTTGGAACAGCAAATAAATAAAAATACTGATTAGATTTTAGTGAAATAATCAAATACTGAAAAAATAAGAAATAAATTGTGGAATCGGAAGTCATCACAGCTTACATCGGTCTCGGCTCAAATTTAGGCGACAGAGCAGGAAATCTCTTGCTTGCCGTGCGCGGTTTGATGGAGGCGAGTTTTGTCGTCAATAAACTTTCCGCGATTTATGAAACCGATCCTTTTGATGTCGAAGGACACGCGCCGTTTTTAAATATGGTCGCCGAGATTTGCGTTAAAAATATTTCACCGTCGCAAATGTTGGCGCGAATGCTTCGTATCGAATATTTGCTCGGACGCAAGGAAAAAAATCTAAAAAAGCCGCGCACGGTTGATTTAGATTTGTTACTCTACGGCGATATTCAAAAACAGACAGATTTTCTGACGCTGCCGCATCCGCAAATGCACGAACGCCGCTTTGTCCTTGTTCCCTTAGCCGAACTTGATCCGCATATTGTTCATCCGGTTTTGAATCAATCAATTCAGGAGATTCTGAATTCGTTGAACGATCATTCTAAAGTAACGCGCTGGAGTCCACAGTAATTCCCTCAATCAATTTCAGTTTAAAAATTGAGAATAAATATTGAAAAACCTGTTTTAATACTTTAGATTATTGAAGCTTTATTTGGCTAAAGCTGCTTTCATCCTTTCCACACCTTCGGCAATTTTTTCTTCGTTGTTGCAGAAAGAAACACGCAGAAAACCTTTCGCTTCCGAACCGAAAGCGATTCCCGGCACGGTAATTACGCGGTTTTGCAGAAATTTTTCGGCAACGTCCAAATCATCGCCTAAATCACGCACGTCAACCATCGTATAAAACGCGCCTTCGGGCGAAGTGCCGCGCAAACCTAATTCTTTATTCAATAAATAAATCAGATAATCGCCGCGCTTTTTGTAAATTTCACGCGCTTCGACTTTGGCGCGTTCGGCTTCTTTTGTCCAACCGAGCAGCGATGCTTTCTGCGAAATAGTCGAGGTGCAAACAGTTAAAAATCCGTGAACCGTCAAAATTGCTTTAATCACATCCGCATTTGTACTTGCCGCCCAACCGACGCGCCAGCCCGTCATACTCAAAGATTTCGACAAACCCGAAACGATTATCGTCCGCTCGTAAAATTCCGAAGCCGAACGCGGTTTTTCGGTAAAATATAATTCGGAATAAATCTCGTCGGAAATCAGATAAATTCCCGTGCCTTCTAGAGCTTCGGCAATTTGCTTTAGATCATTCTCGGTAAAAATTTTACCCGTTGGATTTGACGGCGAAATGACGACCGCCGCTTTGGTTTTCGGCGTAATCTTTGATTTAAATTCTTCGATGTCGAACGCAAAATCTTTTTCCGCCGGAAGACGGTAAAAAACAGACACGCCTTCGCAGATATTGACACAATTTTCATACGCCGGAAACGCCGGATTTGGAATCAAAACCTCGTCGCCCGCGTCTAAAATCGCCATAAACGCGGCGGTCATCGCCTCTTGCGAACCGACCGTAATGCAAATCTGATTCGTATTTAATCCGAGATGCGGGTATTGCTCGGCAACAATCTGGCGAAGCGCGGGAAGTCCGGCGTGAGACGTGTAACCGTTTTGTTCTTCAAGAGTTACGCGGGCGGCTTCTTCGCGTAAAAACTGCGGAGTCGGCAAATCCGGTTCGCCCAAACCGAAATTAATCGAATCCGGCAGAGCGCGTTCAAAAATCCGCCGGATCAAAGTCGGCTGAACATTTTGCAGACGTTGCGGCAAAACATAATTTTCGTTTTTTTGTATTGGTTTCATAAAATAATTTGTTGGAAATTTTGAATTTTAATGCAAGCGGGCAAATGTCGTGCGCACCTATCTTAATTTACCGTAAATAATCTTCCAATTTCGTCGCCGCGTCCGTTCTTTCATCACGGTATTTGACGATAATCGGCGCGTAAAGTGAAAGTCCGTTGTCCTTGCCGAAACCGCTTGTGATCGCCCGTGAACCTTGCACGACGACCGCGCCAGCCGGAATTTCGAGTGGTTTTGTACCATCGGATTTGTAGATTTTCTCCTTCGTCAGATCGAAAACCGGAGTCGAACGCGTCAATATCACGCCCGAAGCCAAAACGCATTTTTCGCGGACGATCACGCCTTCGTAAACGCCCGTATTGCCGCCGATCAAACAATCGTCTTCAATGACGACCGGATTTGCGTTGATCGGCTCAAGCACGCCGCCGATCTGCGCGGCGGCGGAAATATGCACGCGTTTGCCGATCTGCGCGCAAGAACCGACGAGCGCGTGCGAATCAATCATCGTTCCTTCGTCAACGTAGGCTCCGACATTGACATACATCGGCGGCATACAAACCACGCCCGGCGCAATAAAAGAGCCGTCCCGAATCGTCGAACCGCCTGGAACGATGCGAATCTTATCTTCCAGAGTCATCGGTCTGAGCGGATATGTTTCCTTATCAAAAAACTGAAAACTCTCACACTCTTTTGACATTTCGACCATCGCGCCCATTTTAAAACCGAGCAGAATTCCTTGCTTCACCCAGGCATTTGTTTGCCAATTACTTTCGGAATCTTTTTCCGCCGCACGAATCTCGCCGCGTCTTAAAGCGGCTTTGAATTCCTCGAAAACCTTGCGGTCGTCGGCTGTAAATTCGGATTTTGTTATTAATTGTTCGATTTGTTCTTGTAAGTTCATTTTTTAATATTTTACCTTGTATAAATAGTTAAATCGCTTGTCGTTGCAACCACAAAGCTTTTTTCAGTTTCCGAAAAACCAAAAGCTCTAAATTCTGAAACCTTATCATCTTCAATAAAAACTTCCTTATTACTGCTTTTATAAATCAGACAAATACCATTTGTTGTGTAATTTAATTTACGAATTGATAAACTCCAGCCGTCAAGAGTTTTTGTTTTAAGATTTCCGCCGAACAAACCCGCCGTTTTGATTTCCTGTCCATCAAGTATATCGAATCCCTTTGCTTTTAATGTTGATTCATTAAAGGATTCATTTAAATCGTCTTTGTTGCGGGCAACTTTTTGTCCTGTTAAGCAATTAAAAATTCCAAATCCATTATGAGATAAAACCAATAACAAATCAGAATTATTTGCATACCCGACCTGAATAAGTCCACCAACGGCGTGAATTGCAATTTGATTCCAAACATTGTTCATTTAATAAATCTCTAAACATTGCTTTAAGGTTAAAATAAATCTAAAAGTTTTATTTTAACCTTAAAGCTCCTGATTTAACTTTGCGTCCAAAACCTTGACGACATCTTCGAGCGTAACCGTTCCGTAAAAGAATTTTCCGAAGCCGGATTGTTTTATTTAGCGATTTCCCGTAGCTTACGCTACGGGCTACACGCTTTTGCCATCTACGATGGCTCAATTGTTTTCCAAAAATTCCAATGATGTTCGGCAATTCCGATTGAATTATCATAATCCTTTGCTTTCAATATTTTAAACAATTCCGTTTTTTCAAAGTCATTCGCAAATCGGCTTCCCAAAAATTTCAATGATATATATGCCGACATTATTGTTTTCGGATTTGATTCTTCTGTTGCCGTTTCAATAATTCTTTGTAATTCTTTTTCCGCTAATCCATCATCAAGTAGTGCAATTCCAGCTGCGATTTGCGGTGAAACCCAAGTTTCATTTTCCAACCTCCAAATTAGGTCCTTCTGAAATTCCTTTGCACGTAAAAGGATAACAACAGCATTTCCAACCAAAACCGCTCGCCAATTGAAACATTTTATCAGTTTTCTTACAGTTCTTGGTTTTCTCTTTAAAAATAATGCAAGTAGTCCGAATTTGTTTAAGGAAATTTCCTGTTCGTCTTTATTATCTCCGAAATTGAGATTCAGAAGATGAAGATAATAAGGCACATCATCCTTATCTAAACCCAATTTTGTACGAAGAACTCGCTGAACGGTTAAACCCGGAATAATTGATGTAATTACCGAAAATACATCTCTTATTTTCATTCCATTCATTTTAAATCTTTTAAAATCTCTCTCAATTTCTTCCGTGTCGCATCCGTAACAGGCACAAGCGGAAGTCTCAAATTTTCTTCCAATAATCCCATTTCCTTCATCACGAATTTGCAAGGCGCGGGCGAAGCTTCGATGAAATTGGCTTCCATTAAATCTAAAATTTTGTAATGAATCCGCCGCGCTTTGGAATAACCGCCGTCAAGAGCAGATTCAACCATTTGAGAAGTTTCTTTCGGCAATTCGTTGGAAATGACGGAAACCAAACCGTCCGCGCCGATGCTGATTAAAGACAAAGTCGTCATATCGTCGCCGGAAAAGACGCGGAAGTTTTTCGGTTTTTTGGCGATGATCTGCATTATTTGCGAAAAATTGCCCGAAGCCTCTTTTGTCGCAACGATGTTTTCGCAAGATTCGGCGAGTTTCAGACAAGTTTCGGCGGACATATTCGAAGCGGTGCGCGAAGGCACGTTGTAGAGCATTATCGGAAATTTCTTGACCGATTTGGCGATTTCCGTAAAATGTGCGAGCATTCCTTCCTGCGTCGGTTTGTTGTAATACGGCGCGACGATGAGTGCGCCGTCCGTGCCGAGTTCTCGCACTTTCCTTGTAAAATCAATTGTTTCCGACGTGCAGTTCGTTCCAGTTCCGGCAAAAACGTGCGCTTTCAGTTCTCGCGCAACTCCAATCGCCAGATCAATGACGTGCAGTTTTTCATCATCGCTCATCGTCATCGCTTCGCCCGTCGTGCCGCACGGAATCAGGATTTTCACGCCGTTTTTTATCTGGCGTTCGCATAAATTCTTAAAACATTCGTCATCAATTGCACCGTTTTTCTTAAACGGCGTAACCAGAGCCGTTGCACAGCCTTTTAACCAATCAAGTTTTATCGTCATAATTTTTCAATCCTACATAATAATTATACAAAGATTATCACAGATTTTTAAGATTTCTAATCTTCACGAAACTGTGTTTTTCTCAAATTTTATTGTATTTTCTCAAACTAAAAGCTATCTTTATTGGAGTTTATGAAGCATATACGATTTATTTTTTTTATTTTTCTAATAATTCCCCAATTAAATTGCGCGATCAAAGAATCGGCGCAGACTCAAAACCCGCAAACTCCCGAAAAACCGAAAATTATTGCCGACAGTTTTGCGTATCCGGTTGGCAAAACCGAATATGTAACGCAGGCAAGAGACAAAAAAGACGATTGGTATAACGCGCAGGATTTCGGCGAAAACAATCATCTCGGCGAAGACTGGAACAAAAATTCGGGCGGCAACACCGATTGCGGCGAACCTGTTTTCGCGGCGGCAAACGGCACGATAACTTATGCTGAAGATGCCGGATTCGGTTGGGGAAACGTTGTCATTATCGAACACAAACTGCCCGACGGCAAAAAAGTTCAGACGCTTTACGGGCATCTCGACAAAATCTTAAAATCGAGCGGCGAAGTCAAAAAACGCGAGCAAATCGGCACAATCGGCAATGCCCACGGCAGATATTTATGTCATCTGCATTTCGAACTTCGCGATGAAAGTTGTCTTTCGTGGGATAAAGTTTATATCGGCTACAGCCCGATAAACAGCGGTTGGCTCGATCCTTCGGATTTTATTGATAAACGGCTGCATTAGTGCGATCTGTCAGAACCGCCTGCGTAAGCGGGCGGGTTTATGAGGAAACTCTCAACCACCCGCTTACGCAGGCGGTTCTGACGAAATCTCGTCCATTACTTCTGTAAATTCCCAGAAACCTTTTTTCCCGACAATCCATTCCGCCGCTAAAATCGCACCGGAAGCGAAGCCTTCGCGTGAACGGGCGAAATGTTCGAGCAGAATTTGATCGGCAACGCCGTCGAAACCGACGCGGTGCGTTCCGGGAATTCTGCCCGCGCGAGTCGAAGAAACCGAAAAATCTTTTTCGATATGTTTAGCGACTAAATCCTTTAATTTCAAAGCCGTACCGCTCGGCGCGTCGAGTTTGCGCGAATGATGCTGTTCTTCAATAAAGGATTCGTAATCGGGAAATTTACTGAAAAGTTCGGCGGCGAAATCCGTGATTTTATAAAACAAATTCACGCCGATTGAAAAATTTGCGCCGAAAACAAATGCCCCGTTTTTTTCTTTGACAAGTCGTTTAATTTCTTCCATTTGCGCATTCCAGCCCGTCGTGCCTTCAACGAGCGGAACATTGGCGTGCAGACACGCTTCGACATTTCTTTTAACTGCTCCGGCGACCGAAAAATCAATTGCGGCATCCGTTCCGGATAATTTTTCAGCCAACATTTCGGAAGTTAAAGCCGATTCTGTTTCGTTTATAATCAAAACTATCTCGTGATCTTTGTTTTCGGCGAGGTTTTTGATCAGTTTTCCCATCGCTCCGTAGCCGATTAATGCTAATTTCATAATATGTGTCGCGCACCGGTCAAAAAAAATTAGAAAATAAAAATTTTAAATCCACTTACTTATTTTAAATCTACACCAGTTGATAATAAATGCAGTATTTTTAAACTGCAAAATGAAGATTTATTCGATTTTTCAGTTTAAGCCGTGCGTGATACGATACTGAGCATTGTTTCTTTTTTAATCAATTGATAAAGATAAATTTAAAAATAGTAGGCGTTTTAAAATCAGAAGAGAAAAGTTAGCCAAATAATAATTCAAAACGTAAAATCAGAGGTTTGTTATATCTTATATTTTGAAAAAAGATTTGGTTTTTTACAATTATGAAAAAATATCGTGTGGGAATTTTGGGGGCGACCGGAACGGTCGGGCAGAGATTTGTTCAGCTTCTTGAAAATCATCCGCAATTTGAGATTACGGCTTTGGCGGCTTCGGATCGTTCGGTCGGGAAACCGTTTGCCGAAGCATGCGCCTGGAAACTTTCCGGAGAAATGCCAGAAAATGTGAAATCCATTGACGTTCAGCCGATTCAGCCGCCTCTCGATTGCGATTTTGTTTTTTCGAGTTTACCATCGAACGTCGCACGCGAAACGGAAGAAAATTTTGCGCGCGCCGGTTATCCGGTAATCAGTAATTCTTCGGCGTTTCGAATGGAAGAAGATGTTCCGCTGCTGATTCCCGAAATCAATCACAAACATTTAAAGTTGATCGAATTTCAGCGCGAAAAACGCGGGTTTGATCGCGGTTTTATCGTAACGAATCCGAATTGCTCGGTCGTCAGCTTTGCGCCGCCGCTTGCCGCTCTGCATCAGAAATACAGCATCGAATCGGTCATTATCACGACTTTACAGGCAATTTCCGGTGCGGGTTATCCGGGCGTTTCGGCGTTTGATATTACTGATAATGTTATGCCGTATATTGCCGGTGAAGAACCTAAAGTCGAAACCGAAGCGCAGAAAATTTTGGGCGAGATTAGCGGCGGAGGAATCGAAAAAGCCGATTTTACCGTTTCGGCGCAATGTTTCCGCGTCAATGTTCTCGACGGTCATACAGCTTCCGTCAGAGTAAAACTCCGCCAAACTTCGACGCTCGAAGGCGTGATGGATGCGATGTCAAACTTCCCTTCGCTTAATTTATATTCCTCGCCGCAACAATTTATTAAAATTTGTGAAGAGCCTTCTCGTCCGCAACCCCGTCTCGACCGCGACAACGGCAACGGGATGACGATCACCGTCGGCAGACTTTTTCCGGACAATATTTTCGATTATCGTTTTGTTTGTTTAAGCCATAATACGGTGCGCGGCGCGGCAGGTTCGGCTATTCTTAATGCCGAATTATTGATTGAAAAAGGTTATATTTAATCGGAAATTTTTCAGTTTCAGATCAAAAAAGCCGTTCAAAAGACGGCTTTATTTGAAAATCAAATCTGCAAAAATCAACTTTGCATATTTCCGCTTTTGCCGCCCATTTCTTTATAAATTTTAATAACTCCGCCGACTTTTTCAATGTCTAAAACAACCGAAGCTCCCGAAGATATATTCAGCGTGCGGGCGTAGATTTTTATGATTTTTATTTGCTCACGCCATTTTATTTCGTCGGCTTTGTGAACATTGAAACGCAGTTTATCTTCGAGTCGTTCGACCGAAACGCGAAATGCGTCTTCGGCAAATTCTTTATAAATGGAAAATGCTTGTCTGACGGCGGTTGAAACATTCAGATGAATCAGTTTTCCGTGATAATGCGCGTCGGAAACAACGAAATGACACGCTTTTTGGAAACCGTTGCTCAAACCGTTGCTTTCGGCTCGCGTATCGGCTTTGTTAAAATTTGCGGGCAAAATATCTGATTCGGCAAAAAATGCGTTGACGACAAAAGCGCGTTTGGGAAAAGCAGTTTGCAGAAGTTCGGTCGGGGTTTTATCACCGATCATTACTTGACGCGGACAGCAATGCGCCGCTTCGGTCATATTCTTTTGGCTGCCGCGCAGATTTTGCGAAACAGCCCGTTTGACCGTTATGATTCGATCTTTCGGAATAATTCCGATGGCTGCCATCACATATAATTCAAGCAAAACCGAAGAAACAACGCGCTGACGATTTAGTTCGTGCTGTTCTCCGCGTTTTCTCAAATCAAACGGCAGCGAGGAAAAAGCTTCATAAGTTGAATAACCGATTGCTGTCCAAGGATTTTTACGTTTGCCCATAAATGTTTGTCCCTAAAGTTTCGACTAAACAAAGACTGTTTGTTCCAATCATTTTTGCAAAGGACGCTGTTTTCCGCAACATTGAGAAAGAAATTTGAGTTTGAAATATCTTATGCAGTTAATAGATATGCACCAATAAATAGTTGAAACGCGGAAAATATATAATATTAGAATATTTTTGAAAACTCTTGTAAAATATACATTTTGCAATAAACAAGAATTTTTTTACATTTTCCGTTATCAGTTTTACATTTTCCGTTGATGCTTGCTTTTAAGCTCTTTCAAAACTGCCGTTACAATTCCGGGAATAATATTTCTCTGTTTGGAGTGATTTTGCGTGAAAACAACGATTACTAATTTCAAACCGTCCGGCGTTTCGATATATGCGGCATCGTGGCGCGTGCTGCTTGTCCAACCGGCTTTTGAATAGAGTTTTGCGTCTTTTAAGTTTAATTCCTTAAATGAAATGCCGGTAAAACCGTGGGCTTGATCTTCTTCATCTTTAACAGGTGCAAACGGATTTCGCTTCATTAAATCCAGCATTTTGCGGCTTCTTTCGGCGGAAACCATTTTGCCGAGCGTGATTTCCGCAAGTAGACGCGCCGTTGCATTCGTCGTCAGCATATTCCGCTGTTTTCCGCCTTCCCAAAATTGCCGTTCGCGTCCGTAAATGTCTTCGCAATAGGTTTTTTGATTGATATTGATATTTGAATAACCGAGCGTCTGAAAATAACGGTTGACGGCGTTTCTCTTAAAAGCATATTTTTCGAGTTCTTCCGTTGTCAGTTCCGCGCCTCCGCCGGTTTCCGTCAAAACATCGAAAATATAATGAGTTGCGTCATTTGAAGAATCAACGATCATATCTCTGATTCCGCGTTCGAGTTCGGGCGTAAGTTTGGTTTTTCCGTCTTCCAGCCATTGATGAATCGCCGCAAGATAATATATTTTAACGACACTTGCCGAATAAACTTTCATTTCGCCGTTGAAATTCGCGGTTTTGAAATTTTCCGCATCGCTTAAATCAATCACCGTTGCCGCAATTTCTTCGGATTTAATTTTTTCTACCGTAAGTTTTTTAATCGTTTCGTCAACCGCATTCTTCAAAATCGTTTCAAGTTCGGGCGAATGTTGGAAATCGGTATTTTTTTTAATCGTGATTTTCGTCGAATTTTGGGCATTTGCAAAGCCGAAACACAAAACAAGACAAAAAATAATTGCAGTTAAAGTCTTCATCAATTACACTCCTTTGAATAGAAAATTTAGAATTGCCGAAAAAAGTATAAATCAAAGAACTTTGACACAAAAGTTGCGATTTGATTAAACTTTTCTTCCTCAAATTATTTCAGACAATTTTTAACCTAATCTTTAAATTGAAAAAAATATGCAAGAAGAAAAATTAGTGCGCGGCATCAGCCGGATTGATTTAATTGCGATTACGATAAACACGATAATCGGTGCGGGAATTTTCGGTCTGCCGTCAAAAGTCAACGCTCTGATCGGCAGTTACAGCATTTTTGCTTTTATCGCGTGTGCCTTGATTGTCGGATTCATCGTCCTGTGTTTTGCCGAAGTCAGCAGCCGTTTTCAAGCGACGGGCGGTTCGTATCTTTATGCGAACAAAGCATTTGGCTCGGTTGTCGGATTTGAGGTCGGCTGGCTTTACTGGATCGTCAGAGTTACGACTTTTGCTGCTAATTGCAATCTTTTAATCGCTTATTTAGCGTTTTTTTATCCGGCGGCAAATCAAGGAATTATTCGCATTTTATTGGTAACTTTGGTCGTTTTGATAATGTTTTCAGTAAATTTTGTGGGCGTTAGACAATCGGCGATTTTTACAAACATTTTCACGGTCGGCAAACTCGTTCCGTTGATTATTTTTATCGCCGTCGGTTTGTTTTTCATCCAACCGGCAAATTTTGTCTTTGACGCTGTGCCGGAAGCGGGCGCATTTTCAGCGGCGGTTTTGATTTTAATCTATGCATTTGTCGGCTTTGAAGTCGCCGCGATTCCGGCGGGTGAAATCAAAAATCCACAGCGAAATGTTCCGATTGCTTTACTCACGGCACTCGGAATCGTCGCGGTTTTATATATTTTAATTCAAATTGTCGCCATCGGAACTCTCCCCGATCTGGCAAGTTCGGAAAGACCTCTGGCAGATGCCGCCAATCAATTTCTCGGAACTTTCGGCGCGGCGTTTATCACAATCGGCGCATTGATCTCAATCTTCGGCAACTTAAACAGCGGATTTTTAACGACTTCGAGAATTCCTTTTGCGATGGCGGAACAAAATGAACTGCCGAAAATTTTCGGAAAAACTCACGAAAAATTCAAAACACCGCATTTTTCACTAATAATAACAGCCATCGTCATTTTAATTTTTACGATTCAAACATCCTTTCTCGCCGCTTTAACGATCAGCACAATTACGCGCTTGATCGTCTATGCGACGACCTGCGCCGCTTTGCCGGTTTTTCGTTTCCGCGAAGATGCGCCGGAAGCTAAATTCAAAGTTCCGTTTGGAATTATCGCAGCGATTTTGTCGCTGGGCTTAACGGGTTGGTTATTGTTCAACGTAAAATTTCAAGAAGTTAAAACGATTCTGATTGTCGTTGCAATTGGATTCGTTATTTATATGATTCAAAAGGTTTTAAGTAAGAATAAAGTATAATTTTGAAAATCCAATTTATATATCTTTGCAAGACTGCGAACTTTTTTTGATTTTAGGTAGAGAACTGACTGAAAGAGTTCGTTTAAATTTTCGCCAGCGTCCCTGAAAGAGACAAAACAGACAAATTTTCAAATTTTAATCTGCTCTATTAAAAAACATATTTTCAAAAACCCTGAAATTGTTTGCTTTTTATGTTATTCCCCATCTGATTTTTGAAATGTCTGAAGGCGTGAAAAATACTTTCTCGGAATAAGGAATAAGTGAAATGTGATAGGTGAAAAGTTTATATTCCTAAGAAGCTGTTTGAAAACTCGAAATAAAAGGTGATTTGACTACCAGCTTGTCAGTTTGGGTAAAATAAGTTGTGAACAAAAAATATCCAACCTGTTTAACCGATAGTCAATGGAATCATATCAAAGATTTGTTTCCAGC